>CAQGLR010000001.1 GCA_948794795.1 uncultured Lachnospiraceae bacterium
TTGACGGTGAAAAATGTTCGTTGCACCCCGCGAGGGGTGTGTGAGTAGAAATTTGGGTGGTTAAAAAGATGGCAGCAGGATGGATGGTTGCACCCCGCGAGGGGTGTGTGAGTAGAAATTGGCAAGGATAAAAAACAGGAAAGGGTTTGAAGTGTTGCACCCCGCGAGGGGTGTGTGAGTAGAAATGAAGAACAATATAAGATGCGTGGTTACAAAACATGTTGCACCCCGCGAGGGGTGTGTGAGTAGAAATGTTTTAATTCAATTGGATGATAACTTTCAAATGGTTGCACCCCGCGAGGGGTGTGTGAGTAGAAATCTGCTGTATGCCGCCTGTATGCCTGGCAGCAGGTTGCACCCCGCGAGGGGTGTGTGAGTAGAAATGCGTTGGCGTGTGTATGGCTGGTCATGTCACAAAGTTGCACCCCGCGAGGGGTGTGTGAGTAGAAATATAAGATTATCCATGTCACACCTCTTTGCATAGTCGTTGCACCCCGCGAGGGGTGTGTGAGTAGAAATCATCTGTTTGGAATTCTAATTCATTAATAATCTGTTGCACCCCGCGAGGGGTGTGTGAGTAGAAATGTCCGCTTTCTTCAAGCTGTTCCTCTGTGCATTGTTGCACCCCGCGAGGGGTGTGTGAGTAGAAATAGGGATAATGCACTGGCAGGGTTCTCACTTTTCAGTTGCACCACGCGAGGGGTGTGTGAGTAGAAATTAGGTGGTGGGAGGAATTGCATACTTCCATATAGGTTGCTTAATAATTGTAAGTAAGAATAATTATTATTACAGCCTGTTTTGTATATTTAAAAGTAAACATCTTGACAGCAGTTCTCTATATAGTTATCATGATATAAAGTCTAAACGAGAGGAGGCATAAATGATTTAGGAACTAAACCCCCATGCCCGTCCACCTGGCACCACCATAAATGAAACTGTGGGGACGACAGGGTATTGAATTTATTCTTGCCATTATCTATACTGTACCTAACGGCAAAGATCGTGTTTATTTTGGGTCTGCAGCCCGCTAACTAAACTGATTCCAGGTATCCTCATTTGCACCACCATCTGTCCAGCCGCTTGCGGCAGAAGGACGTACAGTAAAATAATAACAGACAGGATACCATGCTGTAAATTCATCCACGGAGGTGTCATTATGGATAAAATTTACGACAATTGTTGTGGTATTGATGTACACAAAAAACTCATAGTAGCCTTCTTCAGAAAAGGCAATAAGCAGGAAGTACGAGAGTCTGGCGCAACAACCAGAGAACTTCTTGAGCTGACTGGCTCAAAGCAGGCAACTGTAAGATGGCTGCCATGGAGAGCATTGCCTTCTATTGGAAGCCCCTGTACAACATCCTTGAATCTTCTGGCCTGGATGTCATGGTGGTCAATGCCCGCCATATGAAGGCGGTTCCTGGCCGAAAGACAGATGTGAAAGATGCGGAATGGATTGCTGGACTTCTCCAGCATGGCTGCTCCAATCAAGCTATATAACAGGGACCAGCGTGAGCTGAGGGGACTTGTCCGTTACCGCAAGAGCCTTGTGGGCGGATGCACCAGGGAGCTGAACCGTCTCCAGAAAATGCTTGAGGGCGCTAATATCAAGCTATCCGGCACGGTGTCAGATATCAATGGCAAAAGCGCCAGGAGCATTTTGGAATACCTGCTTACAGGGAAATCCATCGACAGCGCAAAATATGATGAAATGTATGAGCAGCAAGTCACCGCACATAATCTTAAAGCTACAAAAGAGCAGATCATTGATGACCTGAACGGTGTCATGAGCCCTCTCCAGCGCAGGATGATGAAAGAACTCCTTGCCCATCTGGATGAACTGGGCGTCCATATCCGGAACCTGGATGATGAGATTGATATTTTATGAAGCCGGAAGAAAAACAGGCTTCAAACGCAATCCAGGATGTAACAGGCATTGGCAATACCAGCGCACAGGCCATCATTTCCATTACCGAGACAGACATGGGCCGTTTTCCTACTGACAGGCATATTTCTTCCTGGGCGGGATTATGTCCCGATGATAATGAAAGTGCCAAAAAGCGGAAATTCGGCAAAACCCGGAAAGGGAATGTCCTTCTGCGGACTACGCTGGTCACTTGTGCACATGTTGCTGTAAAGAACAAAAAATCATATTTCTATGCACAGTTTATGAGGATCAGCGCCCACCGTGGATCAAAGTGCGCATATGTTGCAGTTGCCCACTCCATGCCCATAGCGGTATATCACATCCTTAAGGACGGTGTTGTTTTCAAGGATCTTGGGGCTGGTTATTATAATCAGTTCAATAAGGAACGCAAGATCAATGCGTACCTGAAAAAGTTAAAAGTACTTGGCTGGGGAGCCTTGGTAGTTGCCACCTGAGCCTATCAGCGAAGTTCAAAAAAATCTTTAAAAACTTGATAGGGGTAGTCTGCGCTTTTTTGGCTACCCGAAAAGTTTTGTTTCACAGTAATAATTCAAAACATAAAATATAGTAAACAGAAAAATAATGGATGATGAAAGAATGTGGTTAAAAATATAGTTTGACAGTCTTCATGGTATTGTGAAAACTGAGAGTAGAAAATTTATTGTTATAATGATTGCTGATAAAACACATTGTTACATTTCTGAATAAGAAATGTATGAGTAAAAATATTATAAATGTAAGAGAAAGTATAACAAAAATAAAAATAGGAGTATGAAGAAATGATGAAAAGAAGAATGTTTAGCCTTGATGTAGTAGATACAGATGATTTTATTGAGATGCCAGTAGAAGCACAATGTTTATATTTTCATTTGGGGATGAGGGCAGATGATAATGGTTTTGTGTCTAATCCAAAGAAGATAACAAAAATGGTAAATTGTTTACCAGATGATTTGGAGATTTTAATAAAAAAAAGATATTTAATTCCATTTGAAAGAGGAGGAATAAGCATTAAAGATTGGAAGGTAAATAATTACATAGATAGTAATAAGTATATAAATTGGTAAATCATATAATAAAAAGAGAAGCTTGTATATAAAGAGGTATTATAATTATTATACCTAATATTAATAAAATATTTATATAGTCAAGAGGATATTTACAATCTGCATTGCCTGCTTGCAGGCATTGTGCGGCAGTCTGGCAGGAGCATGGACTCCTGCCAGACTAAGTAAGCCCTTATAAATCAAACCCACCATTTAAGAAGCATGTATTTTAAAAGGCTGGCTTAATGAAATTAAATTTTTAATGTATGATTATTTAGTGATTATATAATGAAAAAAATTGAAAGATGGCAAATAAATTAAATTCATAATCTCATGTTTAATAATGTTGAAAATATAAACAAGGTTCTATACACATGAGAATTAAAGTTTTAGTTGTATTTTTATACAGATTCCGCTTTTATTCAATACAATTTTAAATGGTAATGAATAATTATAAATATATTGCGGATAGTATTTATAAGAAGCCTGGCTGCTATAATATAGTGTAATTTACATTACTTTGTTTTTTAATTAAATATTAGATTTGCGGCTTATTTTAAATGTTTATTGTATTTTATAAATTTTTGGCAATCATAATAAGGCTTAGATTTTTTACTGTCAAAAAGAAAAGTAAAAAATCCATATATAGATAATATTTAAGAATTTTATTACAGGTTATTAAAGTTTATATAATTTAAAAATATGTATTTAGTTTATGGAGGAAATTAATGGAAGATGATATTAAGGAATTTGGGTGTAAAAGGCTTGAAAATAAAGAAACTGGAAAAGTAATACAGCTTATATCTATAATAGGTGAAATAGAGGGACATGAATGTGCAGGGAACAATACGAAGACTACTAAATATGAGCATATGCTTCCTTTACTTGCTGCTCTTGAGTATGATACATCTGTTGATGGTATTCTTTTTATGATTAATACAATTGGCGGGGATGTATCATGTGGCCTTGCACTTGCAGAACTTATTGCATCAATGTCCAAACCTACAGTAGCTCTTGTTATGGGAGACAGCCATTCTATAGGTGTTCCGCTTTCTGTAGCTTCTGATTATACATTTATTGCACCATCTGCTACAGTGATTATCCATCCAGTGAGAATGAATGGCATGGTACTTGGAGCACCACAGACTTATGAATATTTTAAACTTATACAAGAGAGGATTACAACATTTATTTCAAGCCATTCAGACGCTGCCAAGGAGGATATAGAGAAGTGGATGGTAGCGCCTGGTATCCTGACACGTGATTTAGGGACTATTCTGGTTGGACAGGAGGCAGTTGACAGAGGTGTATTCCAGGCTGTTGGAGGAATATCAGATGCAGTTGCAAAGTTAAATGAAATGCTACAAAAACATAATTAAATTATATATCAATAATATAATAGAAGGATTTAGCAAGAAAATAGCTAAAATCCTTCTATTTAAATGTTATAATATATTTTTGGTATATAGAAATACATATTACAAATATACTTTTCTAAAATTTTTAAGTTATATCTTATTTTCAGTTTACCCATTTTTTTAATATACAAGTATTTTGCCAGAGTAATATAGTTTTTGTATAATTTAAAAAATAGAGAAACTCAAAATATCTTATGTAGTTTTTAATTGCTTTATAAACCCAGTTTTTATTTATTTTATAATACAATAGTGCTTTTTGCCAGTGCAAACACATGAATGGACAATTTGTAAACAAACCGCTTCTATAAGAGCTTTTTTAGTATGCTATTTTGATTTTATCAAATTTTTTACTTCATAATTGCTTCTGAAAACATTTAATTTATTGTTTATTAACAAAATGTTTATATTTTATTTACTCATGAGTTTGTCCTGGCTTTTTACTTTTCTTGCTTTACTTTCACACAAATAAAAGTTATAATAAGTAAGCATGATTACCAGTAAGTGGCATTTTTGCAGATTTTATGCATATTATAGAATAAGCGCCATTTTCTGGTTAAATTAAACAACAAGTAAGGGGAGTTATTTATGCCATTATGGAAAGCCGTGATACTTGGCCTGGTACAAGGTCTTGCGGAATTTCTGCCAATCAGCAGTTCAGGGCATCTGGTTATTATAAAAAATATACTTGGGGTAGACCTGGAAAGTGGTGGTATGTTTTTTGATGTAATGCTGCATATGGGTACTCTTGTAGCTATATTTATAGCATTCCATAAGGATATAGGGAAACTGGTAATAGAAGGTTTACATATATTTGCAGATATAATTGCTAATACCGGGATATTCTTTACAAGGATAACAAAACATGGCAAAGAATACAGGCATGTTGTAAAAAGTTCATATCGTAAATTTGTTGTACTTATTATTGTATCTACTATACCTACAGCAGTAATAGGGCTTTTATTATCAGATATAGTTGAAGCAGCTAATGATATGGTAATGGTGCCAGGAATATGCCTGTTTATTACAGCGGCATTCCTGTTTATTGCTGATTTTATTGATATTGGCAGTAAGACGCCAAAAGAAGTTTCTTATGGCAATGCGTGTACTATTGGGGTTGCACAGGGATTGTCAACGATGCCTGGCATATCACGTTCTGGTACAACAATAACAGCATGTCTTTTATGCGGTTTTGACAAGAAATTTGCTGTTAAATATTCATTTATAATGTCAATACCTGCGGTTCTTGGTGCTGTTGTACTACAGGTAAAGGATTTTACAGCTGATACAATAATGAAAGAAGATATTCCTGGATGTATTGTTGCAACATTTATTGCAGCAATAGTGGGATACTTGTCAATATGTTTTATGATGTCACTGGTACGTGGCAAGAAATATAAATATTTTGCAATATATTGTATAATAATGGGCGGAGTGGCAATTGGATATAATTTTCTGGGGTAATATAACAGGTTTATAATGGTTTTGAAGCATAAATAATGCCAGTAATTATTACAGTTCTGGCATGGCAGGTTTTGATATTATCGCTAAATTAAAACTGGCCAGCCGCCATTATATTCTGGCTGTTATTTATGCCATAGGAATGTGGCATAGAGATTAGTAAGAAAAGGGGAGTTGTCAAAATGGCAGCAGCAAATAGTTCTACTGGTACAGAAGGAAAAAGCAGAGTTAAAACTGCCCGTCCAGCTGCCAGCAAAAAGCCTGGTACAGCAAAAAGCGGCAGTAGCAGCAGAACGCGTAATACTAAAGGTGCATCTTCTTCCAATAAGAAAGCAGAAAAGGAAAAGATATACCAGAGTAAAATTGAAGATGTTAATGAATATAAAGACAAAATGGCATTTGAAACAGCAATAACCCTTATTGTAATGCTTATCCTTGCATTATTCCTCTATTTAAGTTATTTTGGGCTTGGAGGGATAGTAGGGAAAATATTTGGCGGCCTGTTTTTTGGGCTTTTTGGGTGGAGTGCCTGGATTCTTCCAGCTGGAATTATAGTTGGGTATGTATTTACACTTGTCAACCAGGGTGACCGGCGTGTGTTAAGGAAGCTTATAAGTTTTATAGCAGCAGTATGGCTGCTTCTTGGCATTACAGACCTTTTATTTAAGCAGGAGATAATGTCTGAATATTATACAAGCAACCATGTTATGCATCCTAAATATTTTGAGTGTGTAAACCTTACATTAGGTGATGTCCTTAGTAAGGGGAAAGCTAATGCGGGCATGGCAGGAAGGCTTATAAGCAGTATTTTTTCAAAGGTTATTGGTGAAACGGGTGCAGTGGTAATAATGCTTGCATTGCTTATATTAAGCCTGTTTGTCTTTAATGGAATGGAACTTATGGCAGTGCTCCGCAAGAGAAACGCATATAAACAGGAGATGGAAAATACATATGCTGAAATAAAGAGTGGCGGGGATTACAAGGAACCTTCATACCGTGTAGCTGTCCCATCTGCTGCAAAGCGCCAGCATATACAGGGTGCTTCTGTAATGCAGTCAGTAAATCTTAAGGAAATGAACCAGACTCTTGACGGTATAGAGGAAACTGAACGTAAAAATGCTATTAACAGAAGCAGGATGGAAGAAATAACTTTGGATAATGTGTCCCCCCTAAAGGGCACAAAAGATATAGATAATAGAAACAGTAAGGGTACAGATGGCAATAAGAGTAAGAAAAGTGATGTACAAAGTATAAGTGGAATACAAGATAACTGGACAGAGGGGCTTAAGACAGATTATGCTTCCAGAGGACAGGCAGTAAATAAAAAGGACAAGCCTTTGCAACATAAGGATAATATACCAAGCCAGGAAACTGATGAGGAAAGACGGAGAAGAAACCTGGAGAGTATTCCTGTATTCAGGGATGAGTTAAATAAGAAATTTGGAAAAACACCAGATGGTGCACAAGGAATGAAGCCTTTATTTCCTATTAAAGATATTCCAGTGCAGGATGTAGCAGAAAAGGAAAAAACAGATATACCATTTATGGAAAGAATTGTACCTGGTACTGTAGAAGAAACTATAAATAATATAAAAGAAGATAGTGGTTACAGTTATGGACATATAGAAAATGTGGAAGAAACAGCCAGCAAATCTGGTATAAATGAAACAGGCAGCAGTAATATAATAGATATTGGGGAAAGTACAGAGAACACTGGAAACAGTAGTCTTATAAATATTAAAGAAAGCCCAGACAGTACAGAAAGTTATATTACAGAAAATCCTGCTAGTACAGGAAGTCCAGATATTATAGAGAGTTATAATGAAGAAAGCATAAAAGATGCAGAATATACAGAAAGCCAGTATATTACAGATAATACAACAGATACTTTGGATACAGAAGTTGTAGAAAGTGTATATCCTGCAGGAAATAATACAGAAGATATTATAGAGAGAGCAGAAGATATTGCGGAAAGCGGGGGATATCCATCTATAGAAACAGATGGTAATGTAGGAAAACCTGCCAGCCTGGCAAAGCCTGTGCCATCTGGTACAGCAGACCATAAAAGGATAGGCGGGGATAGTTATGTTTCTGCCTCCAGTACATTTAATGCATTAAATAACAGTAAAGAAGAAGCAGAGGAAATTGTACAAAAGAAAGAATATATTTTCCCTCCAGTAGACTTGCTTGCTTTGCCAAAGGAAACTTCACATGGCATGACAGATGATGAACTAAGGAATACTGCACTTAAGCTGCAGGATACTCTTAAAAGTTTTAATGTAAATGTAAATATGGGTGCAGTAACATGCGGGCCTACAGTTACGAGGTATGAGCTTTTCCCAGAACAGGGTGTAAGGGTTAATAAAATTACAAATCTTGCAGATGACCTTAAATTAAACCTTGCTGCATCAAGCATAAGGATTGAAGCGCCAATACCAGGCAAGTCTGCAGTTGGTATTGAAATACCAAATCCTGAACCTGGTTCAGTTGCGTTCAGGGAACTTCTTGAGGGTGAAGCTTTCAAGAAAGCAAAGTCACCTGTTACATTTGCGGTTGGAAAAGATATTGGTGGCAATACTATAATGACAGATATTGCTAAGATGCCACATCTTCTTATAGCTGGTGCAACTGGTTCTGGTAAATCAGTTTGTATTAATACACTTATTATGAGTGTTTTGTATAAAGCAAATCCAGATGATGTCAAGCTTATAATGATTGACCCTAAGGTAGTAGAACTTAGTGTATACAATGGGATACCACATCTGTTCTGCCCTGTTGTAACAGACCCTAAAGAGGCGTCTGCTGCACTTAACTGGGCTGTACGTGAGATGATGGACAGGTACAATAAGTTTACAGAGCTTGGTGTACGTAATATTTCGGGTTATAATGAAAAGATAAAAACAGTTCCAGATGCAGAGAAGGCAGGTTATGCTAAAATGCCTTTACTTATAATAATAGTAGATGAGTTTGCAGACCTTATGATGGTTGCTTCAAAAGAAGTTGAAGATTCAGTATGCAGGATTGCACAGCTTGCAAGGGCTGCTGGAATACATCTTGTACTTGCTACACAGCGTCCGTCTGTCAATGTAATTACAGGTATTATAAAGGCAAATATACCATCAAGGATAGCATTTTCTGTATCATCTGCAATAGATTCACGCACAATCCTTGACAAAGGCGGGGCTGAGAAACTTATTGGAAAGGGTGATATGCTTTTCTTCCCATCAGGTTATTCAGAACCTGTACGTGTACAGGGTGCATTTGTATCTGATAAAGAAGTAAGTGATGTAGTAGAATTCCTGCGCAATAATAATGAAGAGCCAGAATATAACGAAAACGTTACTGAAATGGTGGAGAGCCAGGAGGCATCAAGTGCACCAGAACAGAAAGAATCAAAACCAGACAGGGACGAATATTTTGAAGAAGCAGGAAGATTTGTAATTGAGTCAGAAAGAGCAGCAGCAGGACAGCTACAGAGACGTTTCTCTATAGGGTTTAACCGTGCAGGAAGAATTATAGACCAGCTTCATAAAGCAGGTGTTGTAGGACCAGCAGAAGGTACAAAGCCACGTAAAATACTTATGACAATGAATGACTTTGACCTTCTTTTAGGCAATGTACCACCTGTTACTGAAAGTGAAATAGAAGAAACAATGCAGAATTATGCAGAAGCAGGTAGTATAGAGGGGGCTCCGGATGGACAATATTAAAGGACATATTATTACTAACTCATTTCTTAATACAAAGAAATATACAGAACATTATGAATGGCTAAAAGCTTCTGCGTTAAAATATAGCGCAGGACTGGAGGTCTTAGAAAATGCAGATATCCTATGTTCTTATTCATCAAGCTGGGAAGAAAATCTTTCTTCTGCTATTGATGGTGATTCATTTATATTATACTGGGACAAGGATATAAGGCTTGGAAGGCAGTTAGAAGCACTCTGCAGGCAGAGGGGCATACTTTTCTTTAATTCTATAGAAACGGTAGCTGTATGTGACGATAAGTCCCTGACATACCAGAAATTGTGGGAATGGAACCAGGGAAAAGAGGAATCTTTAAGGATTCCTCTTGTGCCAACAATAACAGCACCAATGACATATTCAAATATTGGGTATACAGATTTAAGTTTTCTTGATAAAATAACAGAAGAGTTCTCATTTCCAATAGTAGTAAAAGAATGTTTTGGCTCATTCGGGATGCAGGTATATCTTGCAGAAAACCGCCAACAGCTTGAAGAAATTGTATTAAAGCTTGGCGGGACGCCACATATATACCAGAAATTCATTAAAGAGAGCAGTGGCAGGGATGTAAGGCTGCAGATAGTTGGTGGAAAAGTGGCTGCTGCAATGTACAGGTATTCCTCTAATGGTGATTTCAGGGCTAATGTGACAACAGGGGCACATACCAAGCCATATAAGCCGTCTGATAGTGAATGTATGCTTGCAATAAAGACTGCGGGGATATTAGGCCTTGATTTTGGCAGTGTAGATTTACTTTTTCCAGACAATAATGGCAGGGCAGGGATTGTATGTGAAGTTAATTCTAATGCCCATTTTAAAAGTATATCTGACTGCACAGGGATAAATGTTGCAGATAAGATAATAGATTATATTATAAGCCAGGTACGCCTGGGCAGACAGGGTATCTAGCCATCGCAGACCCACCCGGATGATACAAGCAAACTTGCACATCCGGACTTTGTCTCTGTGGGAATAAACTAAAAACAAGCACTTATTGAATGGAGGTTACATATGAAAGGGTATATTATTTACAATGAGGAGGAAGCTAAGAAGAATAGCAGTTTTATTGAAAAGTTCCAGAATGAAGGCACAAAGTATGATATTGGTTTCCAGTATGTTCCATATGAAGAATACAGAAGGTATGAAGAGCCTGACCTGGTAATAAACAGGACAAGGGATTACAGGGTAAGCAGGTATTATGAAAATAATGGTATAGCAGTTTTTAACCCGGCATATCTTATACATATTGGCAATAATAAATATGAGGCAACAGGATATCTTTCAGAACATTTATCATATGAAGTTAAAGATAATAAATGGATAGCTAACACATGGTTTATAGGTAAAACTGAATTAAATTCATTTATTGATGATGAGTATATGGGCAGGCTTATAAGCAACCTGACTGGTTCTGCGGATAATGATGTTGTTATTAAATCTGTAGATGGCCATGGAGGCTCTGAAGTATTTTTACTGGAAAATGGTGTTAATAACCTTGGAAAGCGCAGGGAAATATTAGAAAAATTATCTGGACATGACTGTGTTGTACAGGAGAGGATTGACAGTGACAGTTCTGATATACGGGTATATATTATTGGTGGTAAAATATATGCTGCTGTATTAAGGCAGGGTGAAAATGATTTCCGTTCAAATCATTCACTGGGTGGAAGGGCAGAAGAATACAAGCTTGATGATTACCAGAAAAGTTATGTTATGAAATTTGTGGAAGCACTGGGTGGAAGCAAAATTGGAATGGCAGGGATTGATTTTATACTGGCAAAGGATGGAAGCCTGGTATTTAATGAAATTGAGGAGATGGCAGGTTCACGTATGCTTTATGAATGTACAGACTATGACATTGTAAAGGACTATGTACAGTGGATTAGCAAACTTATATAGGAGGTTGTATATGAAGACTGATATTGAAATTGCACAGGAAGCAAAGATGCTCCATATATGTGATGTAGCAGCAAAGCTTGGCATAACAGAGGATGGGCTTGAGTATTATGGCAAATATAAAGCAAAGCTGGCAGACAGTTTATGGGAAGAAGTTAAAGACAATAAAGATGGAAAGCTTGTGCTTGTAACAGCAGTAAACCCTACACCAGCAGGTGAAGGCAAGACTACTACAACAGTTGGTATTGGCGAGGCTATGGCAAAGCTTGGCAAAAAAGCAGCAATAGCATTGCGTGAGCCATCGCTTGGGCCTTGTTTTGGTATTAAAGGTGGTGCCGCAGGCGGCGGTTATGCACAGGCAGTCCCTATGGAGGATTTAAACCTTCATTTTACAGGTGACTTCCATGCAATAACATCAGCTAATAACCTTCTTGCAGCAATGCTTGACAACCATATACAGCATGGCAATGCACTTAAGATTGATACAAACCAAGTGGTCTGGAAGCGTTGTGTTGATATGAATGACAGGGTACTCAGGAATATTGTGGCAGGCATTGGAAGGCCTGTTGACGGTGTTGTGCGTGAAGACCACTTTATTATTACAGTTGCATCAGAGATTATGGCTATTTTATGTCTTGCAGAAAATATTAAAGATTTAAAAGAAAGGCTTTCAAGGATTATTGTTGCATATAATTATGATGGTGAGCCAGTTACTGCAGGACAGTTAAATGCAGTTGGCGCAATGGCAGCACTGCTTAAAGATGCAATTAAGCCTAACCTTATACAGACTGTAGAAAATACACCAGTATTTGTACATGGTGGCCCATTTGCTAATATAGCACATGGATGTAACAGTGTGCGTGCTACAAAAACTGCACTTAAGCTTGCAGACTATGTTATTACTGAGGCAGGGTTTGGGGCAGACCTTGGGGCAGAGAAATTCTTAGATATTAAGTGCCGTGTTGCAGGGCTTAAACCAGATGCAGCAGTGCTTGTTGCTACAGTGCGTGCCCTTAAATATAATGGGGGAGTGCCTAAAGACAATCTGGGTGAAGAAAACCTTGATGCATTAAAAGAGGGTATTGCAAACCTTGGCAAGCATATTGAAAATATAGCTAAATTTAATATTCCATGTGTTGTTGCACTTAACCGTTTTGTATCTGATACAGAAGCAGAGCTTGCTTTTGTTAAGGAATATTGTGAAACAAGGGGATGTGAATTTGCACTTTCAGAAGTATGGGAGCATGGTGGTGATGGCGGCATAGAGCTTGCAGAGAAGATTTTAAATACTCTTGGAACTAAGGAAAGTGGTTATGCACCTATTTATAATACAGAACTTCCAATAAAGGAAAAGATAAGTACTATTGCAAAGGAAATATATGGTGCAGATGGGGTGACATATGATGCCGCAGCTTCAAAGGCAATAGAAAGGTTAGAGAAGCTTGGTTATGGTAATCTTCCTGTATGTATGGCAAAGAACCAGTATTCACTTTCTGATGATGCAACAAAACTTGGCAGGCCTTCTGGGTTTACTGTAAATATACGTGAGGTATATGTATCTGCTGGTGCAGGTTTTGTTGTTGCTATTACAGGGACTGTTATGACAATGCCAGGGCTTCCGCTACATCCTGCTGCCGAGAAGATTGATGTGGATGACAATGGGGTAATTACAGGACTGAGTTAAGCAGAACCTTTGTAAATGGCAGGGTTATGGGTGTTTGAAAATTAAATAACTTACAAATTATATGGCTCTGGCAATTCCAAAATTTTACCAACAAAAAGCCATGTGAAACATGGCTTTGCCCGCATTGCGCTTGGATGGGATGCGCAGTGGTGCATAAAGCCCCCATAACAGCTGCCTTTTGGTAAAATATTTGGAATTTGCCAGAGTAATATAGTCTTTGTGTAATTTTAATTTTCAAATATCAATAAGACCTTTATTTATTGGGTTTTGTTGGACTAAATGACTTTGTGCTATGTTAATAGTGTAAAGTGCATATGGAATAATGCCTTGCTTTTTACATTTGGAAGTCTGGTATCTATTGGAAACAGTATACCCTTATAAAATTAAAAAGTATTAAATTCTGCTTTTGTAAAAGATAAATATAATATTTGTGTAAAATAGCAGATTATTAATAATGATAGTATAAAAATATGGATAAGTTTAAAATAAAAAATGGTAAAATAGATTATTGTATTTTATTTATAAATATAATAATTGTATTTTTTATTAACCCAGCTGTTGTATGTTGTGCAGCGGCTAT
Organism: uncultured Lachnospiraceae bacterium; assembly: GCA_948794795.1. GTDB lineage: Bacteria > Bacillota > Clostridia > Lachnospirales > Lachnospiraceae > Butyribacter. Next base: position 13,751 of record CAQGLR010000001.1, read on the forward strand.
TGGACAGGATGTTGTTTCTGCAGGTAGTGATATAATTAAAGATGACGCAGGGATTGTATACAGGATAGATAATAATTCTGGTACATGTGGTATTGTTTCATATGAAGGAAATGGCAGTGATATTGTTATTCCAGATATATACAATGGTTATAGTGTTGTTTCAATAGCAGATAATGTATTCAGGGAAAATGATACTGCCAGAAGCCTGGTTATTGGAAGTAATATAGAAACTATAGGAAGCAGGGCATTTGCATATTGTAACCGGATAGAGGATGTTACTTTTAAGGGAAATAAGTTAAAAGTAGTGCCATCAGAATGTTTTGTGGCATGTGAATCTTTAAAAAGAATTACAATACCAGATTCTGTACAGAAAATAGGTGATGGTGCATTTGCTTTTTGTAGTTCATTATACCAGGTGGTTATTTCGGAAAATGTAAGGAAATTTGGGATTAATGTTTTTTATAATTGTGGAAAAGACAAGCTTACAATAGTAACTCCTGATGGCTCAAAGGCTGGAAAGTTTGCTGTAAAAAATAACTTTTTAGTTACAGATACAACAAAGACAAGGCTTTTGGTAAAAAATATAAGGGATATAAAGGGGCATAAGGAGAGAATTTTTGTATATAATGCACCTTCAGCAGTAAAGTGGAAGAGCCTTAATAGAAAAGTTGCCAAAGTGGATAATAATGGTAAGGTTACTGCTTTAAAGGCAGGAACAACAAAGGTTATGGCAAGTACAGGTGGTAAAACCCTGGAATGTAAAGTAAGGGTTTTTAAGAGAAATAAAAAGAATTGTCTTAAAGTAATTTATTCTAAATATGTAAAAAGAGAAATGACAGATTATGAAAAAATCTATGCAGCACATGCATGGCTTATAAAGAATGTAAAATATGATAAAACACTTTATAAAACAGGGACAGTTCCATATATAAGCCATACAGCTGGGGGAGTCTTTAACAGGGGAATAGCAGTATGTGATGGATATTCCAAAGCATTTATTATTATAATGCAACATTATAGGATACCATGTATTATGGTTACAGGAGGACAGCACGCATGGAATATGGTAAAGATAAAAAATAAATGGTACCATATTGACTGTACATATGACGACCCTGTGGTAAATGGCAGTTTTAATAATAAACATGTTTTTATGGATTTCTTCTTAAAAACAGACCAGGAAATGTATGCTACACATATATGGAATTATAGCGCATTTCCAAAATGTAATAGTACAAAGGTTAATAAAAATTACAGGACACAGGCTGTAAGATAATTATAGGACAATAATTTTTATATTTTAATCTGGAAATATTCTTATGTTTTTGTTCTGTGAAATTTTTAGTGCAGGTATAAGGCTGGAAAGTGCTAGATGGCGTGTTTTTATAGTATGGTGGTAAGGTTATATAAGAAAGGAAAAAGATAAATGAAAACCAGGATATATAATGCAAAGATTATTACAATGGTAAATGGTACAGATATCATAGAAGGGGAAATACATATTGAAGATGAATGTATTTCTTTTGTGGGAACAGCAGAAGAAGCGGGAAAAATAAAGGATGGAATTGTGTGGGACAGGGAGATTGATGCTTGTGGCAATGTAGTAATGCCTGGTTTTAAAGATGCCCATACACATTCTGCAATGACTTTCCTCCGTTCATATGCAGATGACCTTCCTTTGCAGGAATGGCTTTATAACAGGGTATTTCCTATGGAAGCAAAGCTTACAGAAGAAGATGTATTGTGGTGTTCAAAGCTTGCTATTATGGAATACCTGACAAGTGGCATTACAGCTAATTTTGATATGTATATGAAGAATGAATCTAATGCAAAAGCTTCTGCTGATACAGGTTTCAGGACTGTTTTATGTGGCAGTATTAATGACTTTGGCGGGACTATTGAAGAAATAGAAGAAGAGTATAAGCATTTTAATAATTATGGCAGCAGCCTTATATCATACCAGCTTGGATTCCATGCAGAATATACTACTAAAAGAGAGACTCTTGAAGGAATGGCAGGGCTTGCGCAGAAGTATAAAGCACCTGTATATACACATAACTCAGAAACAAAGGCAGAAGTGGAAGGTTGTGTGGAAAGGTATGGTAAGACACCTACAGCATTTCTTGACAGCATTGGCATGTTTAATTATGGCGGCGGGGGTTTCCATTGTGTGCATATGACAGATGAGGACTTAAATATCTGTAAAGAAAAAAATATATGGGTAGTAACTAACCCAGCTTCAAATGTAAAACTTGCAAGTGGTATTGCACCTGTTAAGAAAATGCTTGATATGGGTATAGGTCTTGCAATAGGTACAGACGGGCCTGCAAGCAATAACTGCCTTGATATGTTCAGGGAGATGTTCCTTGTAACAGCATTACAGAAAGTTTCAATTCCTGATGCGGCAGCTGTGGATGCTAATGATGTACTTCATATGGCAACTGTGGGTGGTGCGTTGTCAATGGGCCTTACAGACTGTGATACTCTTGAAAAAGGTAAATGTGCAGATTTAATAATGATTGACATGCACCAGCCTAATATGCAGCCAGTAAATAATATTAGTAAAAATATTGTTTATAGTGGAAGCAAGCAGAATGTGAAAATGACAATGGTTGCCGGGAAAATTCTTTATGAGGATGGCAAGTTTAATATTGGTACTGATGCAGAAGAAGTTTATGCAAAAGCAAATGAAAGTATTACAAGGATGAAACAGGCATAAATGGTATATTATAAGATATTTTAATATAAGCTTGCTGGTTTCTGTAAGATTTCTGTATAATTTAGTAATAAATACACAAAACTATATCCTATAAATGCAAATACAGCAAGATTATTTGCTGTCCAGTTTATAGGAGGTTAAGTGTAATGGATTGTTTGAAAATTAATGAAGTTAAAGCAAGGGAAATTGTTGACTCAAGAGGTAATCCTACAGTTGAAGCAGAAGTAGTGCTTAATTGCGGTGTATCAGGAAGGGCAGCAGCGCCAAGTGGTGCATCAACGGGAATTTATGAAGCCCATGAGCTCAGGGATGGTGACAAAAGCCGTTATGGCGGCAATGGCGTTAAAAATGCAGTTGACAATGTAAATAAGCTTGTTGCATTCAGGTTAAAAGGAATGGATGCTTCGGATATTTATAATATTGACAAGAAGATGATTGAAGAAGATGGAACTGCTAATAAAAGTAAACTTGGTGCCAATGCAATGCTTGCTGTATCTATTGCGTGTGCAAAAGCGGCTGCTGCTGCTTATAAAATGCCATTATACAGGTTTCTTGGTGGTATTAGTGGCAATACACTTCCTGTCCCTATGATGAATATATTAAATGGTGGTGCACATGCAACAAATACTGTTGATACACAAGAGTTTATGGTAATGCCTGTTGGAGCTTGTTGTTTTGCAGAAGGCTTAAGACAGTGCTGTGAAGTTTACCATGAGCTTAAAGGTATATTAAAATCAAAAAACCTTGCTACAGCTGTAGGTGATGAGGGAGGTTTTGCACCTGACCTTGCAAGTGATGAAGAAACTATAGAACTTATACTGGAGGCAATATCAAAGGCTGGATATAAGCCAGGTGATGATTTTGTGCTTGCACTTGATGCTGCATCAAGTGAGTGGAAAGGCAGCAAAACAGGTGAGTACCATCTGCCTAAAAGTGGCAGGACATTGTCAACAAGTGAACTTATAGAACACTGGAAGAAGCTTTGCAGCCAGTATCCAATAAAGTCTATTGAAGACCCTCTTGACGAAGAGGACTGGGACGGCTGGAAACAGATTACACAGGAGCTTGGCGGAAGTGTGCAGCTTGTTGGGGATGATTTATTTGTAACCAATACAAAGAGGCTTAAAAAGGGAATAGATACAGGATGTGGCAATTCAATACTTATTAAGCTTAACCAGATTGGCACACTTTCAGAGACAATAGAAGCTATCAAACTTGCAAAGAAATATGGCTATACTTCAATAGTGTCACACCGTTCAGGTGAAACAGAGGATACAACAATAGCTGACCTTGCAGTAGCGCTTAATTCAGGACAGATTAAGACAGGTGCACCAAGCAGGAGTGAAAGAGTTGCCAAATATAACAGGCTGTTAAGGATACAAGAAGAACTTGGTGGTCTTGGAGGTTATGGCGGGCATACAGTGTTTGGAGGAAGATAAAAGTATTATATCTGGAATTATTAAGCCAGCAATGCTATGTGAAATGGCATTGCTGGCTTAATTTATGTTATTTTCCAGGACGAGTATAGACATAAAGATAGTATATGTTAATTATTGAGTTAAAGGTTGCAGGAAATATAAATGGTATGGAAAAGGGGTGTACAGAAGCACTTGGACAAATAGAAAAGATGCATTATGACAGCAGTTTGTTAAATGAGGGGTATACAGATATAACAAAATATGGAATTTGCTTTTATAAAAAAGAATGTTTGGCAGTAAAAGGTGATTAATTAAAAAAGGTATTAAACTGGATTTTTATTAACAGTACTATAAAAAATTCCAGCAGGATGTATTATGTTATTATTTTAAGTATATTATAATTAGTCAGGCGGATTGTGAATATCCGCTTGACTATAATTATATTAAAGTAATTTTTGTTAATAAAAAATTATGCTTTTAAAATAAACTGGTTTACAAGTTTATGCAAGTGTGCTGACTGCTGTGAAAGTTCCGCACTTGTAGCAGCACTTTCTTGTACAGCAGAAGTATTAGACTGTACCACTTTTTCAATTAAATCTACATTTCTTGTAATTTCGTTAAGTGTTTCCTTCTGGTTCTGTGAAGCAGTATTTATTTTATTTGCAGATCCAGAAATTTCTTGTGCACCTTCTACAACTGCCGTAAGTGCTTTAGCAGTATCATCTGCAATAGCAGTTCCGTTCCTTACAGCAGCAAGTGAACGGTCAATTAATTCCGTTGTCTGTTTTAATGATTCAGCACTTTTTATAGCCAGTTCACGTATTTCAGTTGCAACTACTGCAAAGCCTTTTCCAGATTCACCAGCTCTTGAAGCTTCAACAGAGGCATTTAAAGACAGCAGGTTTGTCTGTGTAGAGATATCTTCTATTGTTTTAATTATTTTCTCAATACCAGCAGAGGATTCACGTATTTCTGTCATTGCATCTGTAAGTTTACCCATTTCTTCATTGCTTTTTGTTATGTTTTTGCCTATTTCAATAACAGATGTATTCATACTATGTGCATCATCTGCATTAGCAGTAACATCTTTAGATAAACTTGCCAGTGAAGCAGCTAGTCCGTCTATAGCAGCAGCCTGTTCTGTTGCGCCGCTGGAAAGCACCTGTGCACCAGCAGATACATTAGAAGAACCAGAAGCAACATTATCCGCTGAAATTGTAAGCTGGCGCAATGTGTGGTTCAAGGAGCCTGCTATTTTCTCAATAGATGTCTGGATTGGTATAAAATCGCCAATATATTGCTGGTTAATTGTAATATCCATGTTGTTTTCTGCCATTTTTGAAAGCTGCTGTGAAATATCATTGACATAGTTATCTATTGTAATACTTATATGGTTAATAGCACTGGCAAGACGGCCAAGTTCATCATCGGATTTTACTGGAATATTAATTTTAAGATTACCTTCTTCTAGTTTTGCAGCACCTTCCATAATATTTTTAACTGGTGACAGCGATTTCTTTATTATAAAGTAAATAATAGCAAGAAGTGTTATTCCAATAATTACCACAACCCACATAAGTTTTCTTGTGTCTTTTATAATAGAGCCGTTAAATTCACTGTCATCAATTGCGAGGTACAATGTCCAGTAGTTACCACTTTTTAACTTGAGAGGTACTGTAATTGAAACTCCATCTTTCATTGTTGCCAGGTTAGTAATATCATAGTTAATTACAGAAAGACTGTTAATATATTCACCATCCTGCATAGTTTTTAATTTTTCTGCATCTGACAGTATAGCTTTGTAGTCTGACCTGTTTGCTTTTTTACCAACATAACCAGAATCATGTGAGTCAAGAAGAACTGTGCCATCCTCTGCAAGGGCTACCATATGTGTAGAATTATAACCTGTTCCTGCATATTGTTGTGTCTGCATGTCTGCAAGGGCCACATCACATCCGGCTACTCCTAAAAAATCACCATTTGCATCATAAACAGGTGCAATAATGCTTATCATCATAATATTTTCACCCTTTAATTCATATACATATGGTTCATATACATATACTTCACCTGATGATTTTATCTTTTTATAATATTCTTTGTCAAAATTATCAAATGCATCTTCGTGTTTTTCAAATGCTACATCTGTTCCGTTTTCGTCCAGATATGCTATTGCTTCATAAGCAATATCCCTTTTATGTATTCTGTATGGCTGTCCATTGGCATCAGCAATGGCGTTTTGTTCAAAATAAGCAAATACAGTAGTAAAGTTTTTATCTCCAAGCAGTACACCAGCAAGTGCATTATCAATGGCATCTCTTTGCTTGCCTGGAGGAAGTGCTGAAATATTCTTTAATGAGTTTGCAAATCCCCTTACTTGTCCATAGGCACTTTCAATCATGTTTTCAATTAAAAACGTATTTTCATAAGCAACAGACACCAGTTTGTCTTCTGTAACAACTCTCAGGGAATTCATGGAGATATTGCCTGATATGGCTACAATTAAAGAAAACATGGCAGCAATAATAATGACAAGCCTGGCAATAATTCTTTTGCTGATACTTTTAGAAGATTTTTTGCCAGAATATTCTTTTTTTTGTAACATAAGAAGCCTCCTAAATTAATTTTGATATCTTTAAAACTAGTTAATATTATATGTTTAGTTTCATATTAATGTCAAATATAAAATAAGGCTTATACGGTAAAATTAAAAAGGAGCTGTTGCACTAAGCAGAAAGCATACAATATATGGTGTCTGTTAAGACTCATACCAACAATATATTGCTATAGTTTTTCTTAATGCGGCAGCTCCTTAGTATAAACCAGGTATTATAATACTTTAGTGGTGATACCATACATTTTATACATAGCAGCCATATCACGTTCAAATAAGCTTTTTAGCCCTGGATGGCTGGATTCAAGTTTTTCTATACGTCCTGTAAATGTACGTATCCAGGGAAGCATTTCATTAGCATCAAATACCTGTGTTTCATATATAAAAAGGTTTTCATTTGTCTGGATGACTTTACCGCCTTTGCCTTCCCTGTACAGCCTGTTCAGTACATAAGGCTCTTTTTCTGTATCAATGTATAAAGTCATTTTTAAATAGTGCATATGTATCCGTGTTTTATTCTGGAAAGATACACCCCATGATTTATGCTGGTTCTGTGAAAGCTGTTCCCTCACTTTGTCATAAACTGGTGATATCTCTCCTGGCACTGCTTTTTTAATAAAATCCATGCGTATACAGAAAAATCTTCTTGACTTGGTACTATAAATACAAAGATAACGCCTGCCAGTGCGTGTACTAGTAAAAATCCTTAAAGGAATAATATCCATACTTTGTTTTATATTATTTTTATTGTCTTTTACCAGTAGTGTTACTGACTGTTTGTTATGCATTGCCCCAAGGACTGCCAGCAGGATTTCATCTTCAAGTGTATGTACAAAGAAACAATGTTTTGCACGGAAAATGGAATTACTCCTGGAAACCGTATCTAAAATTGTGTCACCTGCAATACCTAAAGGAGAAACCATTTTAAAGAAACACAATGCATCTGCCATTAATGGAATATCCATGAATAAATTATTAAAAGAAGGTTCTTTTGTATAAATAATGTTTTTCTTATTTCTGGTTTTCTTAAGAAGACCTTCTTTTTCATATTCGTTACATTTGCGGCGTACTAATTGTACATCAGGCAGGTATCTATAGTTTCTGAGTATCCCGTCAGTAATTTCTTCCACAGTCTTTCCGTTTACAGTATCAAGGTAATCAAGTAAATAAAAGTGAAGTTTTATATCATTAACAGTAAAACTTTTTGTCTTCCATACACGGAATAATGGGTTAGTATCAAGAAGGCTGCTGTCTATTGCAAGTGAAATATTTTTTCCTTTTGGAGTATATTCCGTCTTGATGTATTTCCACAGCCAGCTTTCAATACGTCTTCGTTCATTATCATATGTACGGCTGCTTTTGCTTTTAAAATCTTCCCTTGTTTTAAATCCATATATAAAGAAATCACGTATATATTCACGGCTTTTTGCAAATGACTTTATTAATTCTTTAAACTCTGACACAGATTCTTCCTCCTGTTTGTAAATATAATATAAAATAGACAGGCAGGAAGCTTTATATGTTGTACCAGAAGATTATTTGATTTTAATCTTTTTGGAAGAGCCGCTGCCAGTATAAGTCTTACCTTTGTAATTTTTATATGCTTTTACAGTGAAGAAATAAGTTTTACCTGTTTTTAATTTTTTAGCAATATAGCTGGTATTTTTTGTAGCTTTAAGCTTTTTCCAGGAATCTTTCTTATTATTTTTATAATATACCGTATATCCATCAGCGCCTTTTACTTTATCCCATTTAATTACTGCTTTTTTCTTTCCGGAGGTTACACGGAAGTTTACTTTTTTAGGGTTTGTAGCTGTATATACAGAAGTATAAGATTTACTTGTGTATTCTTTTCCATTCTGTACTATATATGCCTTAACAGCAAAACGGTAAGAAGCAGCAGCATTTAACTTTTTAATATTATATGAAACAGTACCTGCTTCAGTTGTTTCTATATTATTCCATGTTTTTTCTGTACTGTTATACTGGTATACAATATATCCATTAACACCAGGTGCTTCGTCCCATGTTAATTTAACATTATTTGTACCTGTACTTGCTTTTATTCCAGTAACATCTGGAACAACAGGTTCTTTTGTTTCTGGTTCTGGTGTAGTTTCTGCTGGAGCCTGTGTAGGGACAGCAGGTCCAGGTGTAACTGCTGGTGTAACTGCTGGTGTAACTGCTGGAGTAACTGCAGGTGTTGGTGCAGTTGTTGGTGCAGGTGTAGCAGTAGCAGGCTCTGGAGTAGCAGGTGCCGGGGTAGCAGGTACTGGAGTAACCACTTCAGGTATATAAGGATATGGTATAAATGGTTTAGGGTTTGTAGTTGTACCTGGTTCTGGAGTGCCTGGAACTGGTTCTTCATCTGGAACAGATGCCCCGTCTATTGTAACTGTCTTTGTTATACTTATAGAATTATCTGATTTTAATGAAGCTGTTACTTTAGCATAACCAGATTCTCCTAATGTAATTGTACCATCTTCGCTAACTGCTGATACAGCAGAACCGGTACATGTGAAATTAAAATTAGATGAAGGCAGTTTTGTTTTACTGTCATTAAATTCTTCATTGAGATTGTAGATATCCATTTTAACTTCTTTGTTTACATCTGTAGAAGGAAAATCCTGTTTTGCTTCTGTAAAGAGATGCAGTTTTTCTTTCTGTATAGAAATTTTACGGGTTACCTGGTTTTCACCTGAAACAGAAGGTTCTGTAGCTGTACCATTATCGAAAAACTGTACCCAGTTATAAGTGCCTTCACTATTTATAAAACATCCAATTCCAATACTTGTTACATCTGCATCCATAATATTTGCATAATGGCCTGGTGAATTAATCCACCCATTCATTACTTTATCTGGAGTGTTGTAACCTATAGCAATATTTTCGGAACGGCGTGTTGCAGTATGTGAAGAAGCAGTAAAACAGCTGCTGCCATCTGGCCTGGTGTGGCTGTAGTACAGTGAAAGTTCTGCTGCACGCTGCATAGCAGTTTCTAACAGGCTTTCATCAAGTTTAACTGGTGCAACGCCCTTTTCAGCACGTGTCTGGTTTACAAGAGCCAGTACATCATTAGCAAAGCCATAATTCTCTGTGCCATCTACTGTTACACTGGCAGCAGTACCTGTTACATCTCCAGGTGTATCATCAGTGCTGTTTCCATTAATTATGTTAATAATAGTACTTGCAGTCTGGCGTCCTGATAAAATATCAATTATCTGGTTATTGCCGTCAATTATTACAATAGTTGGCAATGCCCCAACATTAGCTTTGTTTGAATACTCATTCCATGCACTGCTAATTCCGAAGACAGTGTCATAACAGAAAATCATCTGGTCACATCCATATGTCTGTTTAAATGTTTTAGTTTCCTCTAAAGTCTTTCCACCAAGTTCTCCAAAGATAACACGTACCTTTCCACTGCCTATCCAGTCACTTTTAGCTATATCTTGCAGAGTACCCTTAGTATTGCCACATGTTGTAGCTCCCAAAATAATTACTGTTGGCTGTCCTGGTGTAACTGTTGTAGAAACCATTTCATCATCTGTTGATGTAAAAGTATAAGATAGGTTTTCTCCAAGAGAAGCAGCAACCGCTTTTGTGGCAGAAACAGTTCCAGAGAATGGTAATATAACCAGTGACAAAATTAACAATAGTGACATTAAACGATAAGAACGTTTTTTCATTAATAATCCCTCCTTAATTTTAAAATATTTGTATATATTAAATTCTTATTAATTCCCTCCTTTCTAAAATTATACTACTACAACAAAATTATAACGTCAATATGCCTGTCTTTTGAGTTTCCCCATTTTTCAAATTACACAAAGACTATATTACTCTGGCAAGTTCCAAATGTTTTACCATAAAGCAGCTGTATGGGGACGCTGGTGCTTAAGCCCCGTATTAAATGTTTCTGTGAAACATTTAATACGGGGCTTTATGCACCACTGCGTATCCCATCCAAGCGCGAGCGTGCTGCTGGTGGTAAAATTTTGGAATTGCCAGAGGCAAAATACTTATGTATTAAAAAAATGGGGAAATTCAAAGCCTGTCTGGATGAAACTGGTATAAGTGCGCACCTTTTTTTAAATTACAAGTATAGCAGGAAGTTATATAATACTGGCAGGCAGAAAGGGAAACCTGGAAGCTTGTGCCTTGCTGTAGAAAAGATGTGGTTTGGCAAAACCACTTCCAGCAATAGAAAATTGGTATTTGCAGGTCCGAATCCTGCCTCAGCATGGTATATAAGAACCGCCAGATATTTATGATACGTTAGAAGCAGTTTGCAAAAACTGCATACAGCAGAAAATGTTAAAGGACAACGGCTACTTGTTTTTTATACACAGGCGTGGTACAGATATACAAATTTGCATTATCTGTATGTAGTATGTCTGTGTATGCGTGTCTGGATATCTGGCAGTGTTCTTTTTGTTTGTTATGGTATAAATAAAAAGAGTATTATAATATTACTTTAAATAGAAAAAGGCTGCCGCATTAAGAAAATACTATACAAGATATAGAAAATTTTATTTTATCAAAATACTATATCTTGTATTTTTTTTCTTATTGCGGCAGTGCCTTTATTTAACAGGAATTACTGTAACCTTAAAGTAATTCCTGTTGTATCCTCTTTTAAATTGTTACAGCAGCACCAACTGGTGCATATCTTTCACTGTCAAGTTGTTCTTTAAGACATTCATATGGGTCAAGGCTGCCACTGAGTACCATATTGCATACATTTACTGAAAATCCGCTTACAAGCCCTACACCAAGCTGGTTTTCACGGACAGGAATAACATTAGTCCTGCTGTTACAGTTCCAGAATACAAGTTTTGGCATTTTATAGCCATGTTTTTCAAAATCTGCTGCTATATTTTCAAATAAAGCCTGCATATTGCCACATGTAACAGCAGTATCAAATTCCATATCAGATATTACAAGTATTGTACCTGGAAGTTCTTCCTGTGCCAGATGGTTCTGTAGTGCAGTCTGTAATACCAGGCTGAATGTTGATTTGATGTTTGTGTTGCTGCAGTCATTATGTGAAAATGCCAGTTCAAGTTTTTCCCTTAACGACCTGCAATTATTTAAGTCTACATATTCTGGCTGGCTTGAAAATGTAATAAAGCGGTTATGGTATGCTCCTTCCAGGTGTCCAGCAAAATATATGCCAAGCGCATTGGACACATGGAGTGCTGTAATATTGCTGTTGCCAACAGGACAGAGCATGCTTCCAGAACCATCAACAACACAAAGTACATTTTCTGCACCATGTATAGTGTCATCAAGGTTTTTCCAAAGTTCTTCAAGAGTGGCATCGTATTCCTTTAAATTTAGTCTCCAGCCATGCTGGCTTACATATGAAGCTACTATATCATGCGGCATAAGTACACCTGCATTTATCTTTGTCTGTCCTTTTGCAAGGCTTTCAAGATAGGCTTGCCTGCGTTCTTCATCATGTTTTATAAATGCAGAACGGAAACGGAGGTTAGCCTTGGATGGTACTCTTTCATATATGATTTCCTGCCACCGCCCAGAACTTGCAAATACTTCTGTAACCTTAATGTATTCCCTTAATTCTGCAAGCATATGGCGGTATTCTTTTGCAGTAGTTCCGAGATAAGCAGCAATCTTTTTTGCCATGTTTCTAGTATTTCCAGAAGATGCATTTATACTTGGCATCCATTTTGCACAAAGTGAAACTGGTTTTCCTTCAAGCATTGCATCCATATCAGACTGCAGCTGGTTTTTATAAAGTTCCAGGACATTTTTCTCTAAAGGAGTACCGAAAAGGCATAATAAGTCATCAAAGCGTCCATATTCTGCGGTAAGCAGTACCAGCCTTTCCATCATTTCCTTTCTACCTGAAGCAAGATGACGGAAAATTATGCGGAATGAACGCCTTTCGCCAAGCCCGCCACGTATATCCCTTAAGAAGAAAAGCCATTTAACGGCAAGCACTTTGTCTTCATAGTATGCTTTTGTAAATCTTTTTGTAATTTCTTCTTCACTTTCATTACGCATGGATGATACAGCGAAATTCAGGTCAACAAGTGCTTTGCCAGTTGTGGCATAGCCATATGCCCCATTTTCTGTAACAGCTTTACGCTCATCAAGTACATTTTTAAGACTGTCCATAAAACCCATAACAATCCCCCATTTCTAAATCTTACAAAATATGTAATATAATGTTTAGTTACTATAGTTAAATATAAAATGGAAGGGGTGTGAATCGAACACACAAATACATATGCCTGTGGTTGAGATAGTTTGCTGTAAATGGTTTTGCCAAACCACTTTAATCATCCAATATATGCGCCTTTACCATTTGGCCACCCTTCCATAAACCCTGCTGGGATGGGAGTTGAACCCATGACAACCATCGGGATTATCATATATTTGTTGCTGTAAGGGACTTTTGCAAGCCCCGTATATGAATTATGGAGCTCTGCCGTCTGAGCTACCACAGCAGGGTTACAGGCTTTAAGGGTTTCCCCTGTGCCTGTAAATAATATATACCATTTTATGCCATTAATCATTTCAAAAAAGTTGCGCACAATATTATCTGCCTTATTTGGTGTTTATGTATATTATATGATATTTGGGATTTGCCAGGGTAATATAATCTTTGTGTAATTTAAAAAATAGGGAGAATTAAATATATGATAGTATTGTTTTATAATTAATTAAAGATAATTGAATAAATAATTCTTTTGTGTTAGGATTATATAAGGAAAATCCAGAAATAACTTATTTCCTAAGTAAAAAAGTATGGAGGCATCTATGGACTTATCTTATAAAATTGCAGCAGTTGTTATTATAATTGTCTTATTTCTTATTATTAAAGGGATTTATGATGAAAAGAAGTACAAGCAAAGGCTTTACCTGCGTCTTAAGAATTCCTGGGGAAAACCGTCAAGGCAGGAGTACCCGCAGCAGCTTATGGATGCTGTAAAATATTATTATAACAATAATAAAGGTGATAATGATATAGATGATATAACATATAATGACCTTAATATGGATGCGGTATACAAAAGTATTAACCATACAATGACATCAATAGGTGAAGAATATTTATATGCACTATTACGGACACCATGTACAGACATTGCAGTCCTTGAGGAAAGGGAACGGGTAATTAACTGTATAGAAGCAGATGGGGAAGGGCGTATAAAACTGCAGATGGCACTTGCTGGCATGGGTAAACTGAACAGGATTTCAGTATATAGCTATATTAGTGATATAAAAAATATGGATAGTGGCAATAAGCTTTACCATATATTTTGTGCAGCGGCACTTCTGGTTTCTGCAGGGCTTTGTTTTGTAAAACCAGCAATAATGGTACTGGTTACAGCTTTAATAATTATATATAATGTAATTACTTATTATAAAAATAAAGCAGAAATTGACCCATATATACAAGTTTTTGCATTTATAGCAAGGACTATAAGCCAGTCAGAAGATGTTGCCAAGGCTGGGATTGCTGGTATTGAAGAATACCAGGAAAGACTTGTTTCATGTACAGCAGGACTTAAGAAATTCGGCAAGAACAGCTGGCTTGTTTCGGGTGGTAATATGAGTGGTGATATATTAGACTCATTTATGGATTATATAAGAATACTTTTCCATATAGATTTAATGAAAGTATGTGATATGGTAAATGAGCTGAAAAAGCATGAAAATGAACTGGCAGATATTTATAATATAACTGGATATATAGACAGCATGGTTTCTATTGCATCGTTCAGGGCAGGTACAGGCAGCTGGTGCGTGCCAGCGCTTAAATATACAGACAGCAGGAAAAACATAACTATGGAATTTACAGATTTATACCACCCGCTTATAGAAAACCCTGTGAAAAATTCTATTAAAACAGAGAAAAGCATACTTATCACAGGCTCAAATGCATCAGGAAAATCAGTATTTATTAAAACTGTAGCAATTAACGCAATATTTGCACAGACAATCCATACAGTGCTTGCAGAAAGTTACAGTTCATGTTTTTTCCGTGTATATTCATCAATGGCATTAAGGGATGATATTTTCAGTAATGAAAGTTATTATATAGTAGAGATAAAATCATTAAAAAGAATTCTGGATAAGGCAGAAGAACAGGGTGTGCCAGTATTATGCTTTATAGATGAAGTTTTAAGAGGAACAAATACACTTGAACGTATAGCATCTTCTTCACAGATACTTAAACAGATAGCAACCCTGAAGTCATTGTGTTTTGCTGCAACACATGACCTTGAACTTGCTAAGATACTGGTTAATTATTTTGATAATTACCATTTTGAAGAAACAGTCAAAGAAAATGATGTTATTTTTGACTATAAACTTAGAAAAGGAAATACAAAGACACGCAACGCAATTAAACTTTTGAATATGATAGGTTATGATAAAACTATTACTTCACGTGCAGAAGAATTAGCACAGTTTTTCCTGGAAAATGGAAGCTGGCGTGAATTATAACCAGAGCCATTAACTTTGTGTATTTTTAGATTTTAAAACATGCCATAGTGTACTGAATATTTGTGTTTTAACCGGGCAATAATACATAGGAAAAAGATTACAGTATTTTCTTATTGGGTAAAAGAAAGGTCCGGTGGTTATATGAGAAGAGGAACAAAATATTTTTGTGGAATATGTGTTATTATTGCAATATTTGCAGTTAGTAACTATATTTTTTATAAATCAGCACTCAGGCATTTTGAACAGATGCAGATAAGCAGTGAAAAGAAAACATATGAGGAATTTGAAGCTTATGTTTCAGAAAAGGTAGATTCTAAGTATAAAGAATTGGAAGAAAAACATGACCAGGTTACGGAGGATAATATTTCTGCTGGTACAAGTGAGTATGATAAACTTGGGGTACAGACTGTCTACCAGATTGAGAGTTATGATTCACTAAAGGATACCACAGTTGTTGAATATGAGACATTGCCTGAAGAACTTATAGGGCTTACAAGGGAACTTGCTGATGAATACTGTAAGAATTATATGAAAAACCTGCCTGCGGAAGAGTTCCTGAAAGGCTTACAGAGTATGGGTATTACAAGTTTTTCAAATGAAAGGCTTGTGGTTAAGAAAATATATGACAGTTCAAAGGTTGAGTATAAATATTACCTGATTGCAGTTGATGGAGAGGTTGTTGTTTATTATGGTGATAAAAAAACAGTGTATGAATATACAGGTATAGAAACATCAAGGCTTCATCCAAGTGAGAGACGTGCACTTAAAAAGGGAATAGAGGTAAGGGATGAGGACGAGTTATACAGTATATTAGAGAATTATTCATCATAAATATATTTTTAAATACAGATTACTGCCTGGATATTATCCAGGCAGGTCTTTTGTTGTATAACTAATGGAAATTTATATAAGGGGAAAGTAATGGAAAATACAGATATATTGGTTGCAGGAGGCGGTGCAGCAGGAATAATGGCGGCACTTGCAGCAGCAGAAAATGGCAAAGGGAAAATATTTATAATTGAGAAAATGGGGCAGCTTGGCAAGAAAATACTTGCAACTGGAAATGGAAAATGTAATTATACAAATTATTACCAGACAAAAGAATGTTACAGGGGAAATGATGTTTCATTTGCATGGAAGGCATTACAAAAGTTTGGATATAAAGAAACTATAAGTTTATTCAAATCATATGGAATTATCCCATATGACAGGGATGGTTATGTGTATCCATTGCCAGGACAGGCTTCATGTGTAAGGGATATTCTGGAAAGGGAACTAAAAAGTACAAAAGTTATAATTAATAAAGAAGAAAAAATAACAGATGTATCAATACATAGAAAAAGTGGAAAACAGGATGGTTTTATTGTAATAACTGGAAATAACAAATATTTTACCCAGAAACTAATTATTGCAACTGGTGGAAAGGCAGGTGCAGTACATGGCTCTGATGGTTCTGGATACAGCTTTGCCAAATGTCTTGGGCACTCTGTAATTACTCCATTTGCTGCGCTTACTTCGTGTATAATCTGTGGGAAGTATACTAAAGACTGGGCTGGTGTAAGGACAAAAGGAACCGTAAGGGCTTATAATAGTAACGGAAGGATGCTTGGTGAAGATACAGGGGAATTGCAGTTTGTAGCACAAGGTATATCAGGAATACCTGTATTCCAGGTAAGCAGATATATATCAGAAGAAATTGTAAAGGGCAGAAAACCATATTTAATAATAGACATTATGCCTTTATATAGTGAAGAAGAAATTACTGCCGGTTTATTGTGCCGTAAGAAAAAGAATGGCAGTATAGGGGATATATTTACAGGTATGCTTCATAATAAACTGGCAGCAGCATTGCTTAAATTCTGTGGTATATCTATAAAACGCCAGGCCACAGGGCTTACAGAGGATGAAGCTTCACATATTGCAGCAGTAATGAAAAACTGGCGTCTTGAAGTAAAGGATACAGGAGGGTTTGAAAAGGCACAAGTGACAGGAGGAGGGGTACCAGCTTCTGAAATAAATGCAGAAACAATGGAGTCAAAGATTTGTCCAGGTCTTTATTTTGCAGGTGAGGTAATAGATGTTGATGGTATATGTGGCGGGTATAACCTGCAATGGGCATGGACAAGCGGGTATATTGCAGGAAATGCAGCGGGCAGCTGTTATAAATAATTTATAGTTACACCAGGATATGTTGCCTGTACACCAGAAAATATAACAATAAATTGACTAACAGCAGTATTTTGCAGTACAATAAAATAAAAAAACAGGAGGAATTTTATGTTAAAAGGAAAAGTAGCAATAGTTACAGGTGGTACAAGAGGCATTGGATTTGAGGTTGTACGTAAATATCTTTCCAATGGTGCAAAGGTTATATTATTTGGTTCAAGGCAGGAAACAGTTGATAATGCACTTAATAAACTTAAGGAAGAGAACCAGTCATGGGAAGCAGAAGGCATGTGCCCTAAGCTTACAGATGCAAAAGAAGTTGAGGAAGCTGTAAACAAAGTAAAAGAAAAATATGGAAGGCTTGATATACTGGTAAATAACGCAGGTATTTCACAGAATACCCCGCTTTATAATTATACAGCAGAAGAATTTGACAAAGTTATAGATTTAAATGTAAAAGCAGTATTTTATGCAATCCTCCCTGCAGCAAAAATTATGAAAGAACAAGGAGGCGGCTGTATAATTAACACAAGTTCTATGGTAAGCATATCTGGACAGCCTGCAGGTGTTGGATACCCAGCAAGTAAGTTTGCAGTAAATGGTATTACAATTTCACTTGCAAGAGAACTTGGCAAAGATAATATACGTGTAAATGCAGTAGCACCAGGGGTTACAAAGACAGATATGGTTGCAGCACTTCCAGAGCAGACAGTACAGGCAATTTCTGCAAGAATACCGCTTGGAAGGGCAGGAGAGCCAGAAGAAGTAGCAGATGCATTTCTTTATCTTGCAAGTGATATGGCAAGTTATGTTACAGGAGAGATTTTATCTGTAGATGGAGCTTCAAAAGCATAAAAAGTAAATGTGTTTATTCCTGGCACAGACCACTCCACAATCTACAATAAATAAAGGAACTTTGTTAATAAAAAGCATATAGTGCATAAAGCCTGGAATATAAGCTGGGTTTTATGCACTATTTATATTGTATTTATCCAAAACTTACATCAAGTATCATCATTACAACAAATCCAAGGGCGACCCCTGTTGTCCCAAGATTAAAGTTTTCGCCTGACTGTGCTGCAGGTATAAGTTCCTCTACTACTACGTAAACCATTGCACCTGCTGCAAATGCAAGCAGATATGGCAGTACCAGTACAATAAGGCTGGCAATAGCTATTGTTATAGCAGCAAATACAGGTTCAACTATACCAGATAATGCGCCATATATAAATGCTTTTGGTTTAGATATACCATCATTTTTAAGAGGCATAGAAATAATTGCACCTTCAGGAAAGTTCTGTATTGCAATTCCAGTTGCAAGTGTAAATGCACCTGCCATTGTAATTCCAGTATCACCAATTAATGCACCTGCTAGAGCTACCCCGACAGCCATTCCTTCTGGAATATTGTGGAATGTAACTGCAAGTGCAAGCATTGTTGATTTCTTAATTTTAAGCTTTAGTCCTTCTGGCTGGTCATTGTCAAGCCTTAAGTGTGGCATTAACATATCTAAACCAACAAGGAATAAAATACCTGCCATAAAACCAGCCGCTGCTGGAAACCATTTATAAATATTCATATTTTCTGACAAGTCAATAGCAGGTATCAGAAGTGACCATACAGATGCCGCAACCATTACACCTGATGCAAAACCAAGCAGCAGTTTTTCAATTCTGCCATCAAGTTTGTTTCCCATAAGAAAAACCATTGCAGCACCTGCCATAGTACCTGCCAATGGAATTAAAATACATGCTGCTATATCCAATTTACCACATCCTTTACAATAAGTTAGAAATAAATAAAAACCAGTGTGGCATAAGATTTAAATATGCCACAGTACAGCAGTATATATTATTCTATGAAATAATTTTTAAAAAGTTACAAAATACAGCGCACATTTTTACAAGGTAAAACGTTATATAATATATAAGGAACGAAGGGAGGTTAATTATGCTTGCTGGTATTGAAGAAAAATATAGCCAGTTGTACAACTATTGTTATTTTAAACTACATAATGCACATCTGGCAGAAGATATCACACAGGAAGCATTTTTACGGTTATTTGAAAACAGCAGGTATAAAGAAATAAAGAACCCTTTGGCATTTCTATATACTGTTGCAAGAAATCTGTGTATAGATGAATACCGTAAAAAGGAAACGGTAGAAATGCCTAAGGAAATGCCAGCACAAGATACAGTGGATAAGATAACTGATATAGTTGCAGTGCATATGGCACTTGACGGGCTGTCAGAAAGGGAGCGTGAAATAATACTTTTAAGGGTAGTTAATGAAGTGCCTGTAGAAGATATTGGGAAAATATATGGTATCTCAAGATTTGCGGTATACAGGGAAGTTAAAAAGATTCTTAAAAAACTGGAAAGGAGGCTTTCATAATGGGCAGAAAAATTAAAAAGCATATGGTAGAAATAAGAAAATATTTTGAAGCTCCAGAACCACAGGAAAAGAGCACTTTTATAAATAAAGTGTGCCAGGAGAATATATCTGGAAACAGAATAAGCCTCTGGTATATGTTATGGGTGCAGTTTTCTTTTATTTCAAAATGGATATGGATTGTATCTGCGTTATTATTCATCTGCGGTTTTATCACAAGCAGGTATATTGCAGAGGAAATAATATGGTTTCTGTCTGGAGCAATGCCATTTATTGTAACATTTTCATTATCAGAAAGTATGCGTTCTGTTATATATGGAATGCAGGAATTTGAAATGTCATCAAGGTTTACACTAAAAAGTATTATTATGTCAAGGGTTATTATACTTGGTGCAGGAAATATGTTTTTACTTTTTATTGCAGTATTTTTAGCTGGAAACAATATGTGGAGAAATATAATATATATGCTTGTACCATATTTGTCATCTGCAATAGGAGGATTTGTAATATTAAGGAAGTTCCCTGCAAAGGAAGGTGTATATTTAAGCTGTGTATTTAGTGGGATTATAAGTATTATAGATATAAAACTGGCTACTGGCTACAGCTTTATATATGAAACAAGGTATACTGGAATATGGATAGCTGCTGCTTTATTAATGTTTGCTGTTGCCAGCTATGAAAGCTGTAAGATGGCAGATTCTATTAGCAGTAATATATATGCTGTAAAGTAAATGGTGTACTAATATAAGAAGATGGAAGAAAGCGCTGCATCCACAAACTTGGAATGTACAAAAAGCAGCACAGAAATGGGGGAAATATGAAGTTAGTTATAGACAGGCTTTCAAAACAATATAAAAATAAAATTGCAGTTGACAGGGTATCAGCAGAGTTTAACAATGGGGTATACGGGCTGCTTGGTGCTAATGGCGCAGGGAAAACTACTTTTATGCGTATGGTCTGTGGTATACTTGCACCTACAAGCGGAAGTATTTCTTTTAATGGTATTGATGCAGGGGAAGAGGAGTACAGAAATGTTCTAGGATACCTTCCGCAGGATTTTGGATACTATCCTAATTTTACTGCCTGGGATTTTCTTTTGTATATGTCAGCGTTAAAAGGTTTCGATAAGAAAAGTGCAAAAAAAAGAATAACAGAGCTTTTAGATTTTGTTTCACTTTCTGATGTTTCTAAGAAGAAAATAAAAACTTATTCAGGCGGAATGAAACAGAGGCTTGGAATTGCACAGGCACTTTTAAATTATCCTAAAATACTTGTTATGGATGAACCTACAGCAGGACTTGACCCTAAAGAAAGAGTGCGTTTCCGCAATGTAATAGAAAGCATTGGAAAAGATAGCATAGTTATTTTGTCTACACATATTGTATCAGATGTTGAACATATAGCAGATTATATACTTATGATGAAAAGTGGAAGAATTATATTTAACCAGCCAAGGAAAAATATAGAAGGAGATTTAGAGGAATTTTATCTAAGTGAATTTGAAGATGGGATAGAAGGCATTTAAAATGTTTTTGGAAAAATTAAAAATAGTATTAAAAATATATCTAAAACAATAGAATACTGCCTGGTATGTATTAAGTTGGACAATAATATTTAAACAGCCAGAAGCAGTACGGGAGGATTTTTATGAAAAGTATTATAGGATTTGAATTAAAGAAAATATTACAAAAGAAAATAGTATGGATAACATTTATAATATTTTTTATATTCCAGCTTATGCTTATAAGTTTTGCATATTTATTTTCATCAAGGTATATAGATGGGAAGTTTTTAGAAACTAACGCAGACTGGTTTAAAACAGACAGGAAAAACGCAGAAGCATTGTCAGGAAGAAAGATTGATGACAGCCTTCTTTCTGAATTTGAAGAAAGTAATAAGTATATACCAGATTCAATAGAAGAAGCAGCCAGTTATAAATATCTTTCATCAGATAATTACCAGAAAAAAGTCCGTCCATATGAACCATTAAGATATATTGTGCAAATAATGCTTTATGCAGGTACAGGGGATGCATATACTTCTGTTACAAGTAAGGTATTGTATAGTACCAGGCTTGCAGGTGCAGAAGAGAGATGGGATGCACATAACCTTACAGATGATGAGAAAGAATACTGGCGTGACAAAGAGAGCCAGCTTCCAGATACTTTTACATATAAATATGGTGGTGCATATGAAAAGCTTGTTGATATGAGTGGATGCTATTATATTTGTATGTTTATAACATTTTTTATTGCTATTTGTATAACAAGTATATTTACAGAAGAACATCTAAGAAAAACAGACCAGCTGGTTTTATGCACAAAATATGGAAGAAAGCAAAGTTATATTGCTAAAATAATTGCAGGATGTACAATTACAATATGTATGACATTAATTTTCTGGATATCTACATTTATATGCTTTGTAGCAATATATGGTATAGGAAACTTTTCAGCAATGGTACAGGTAACATGTGACCCAGTTTATTCTGGTACTCTTACAATAGGACAGGCAGCACTGGTAATGTCAGGATTGCTTTTACTGTCATCTATAGTTCTTTGCATAATTACAATGGTATTGTCAGAGCTTATAAATAGTAATGTGGGTGTAATGGCTATAGTAATTGCAGTTTTCTTTTTCCTTGCACGTTTAGTATATGTGCCAGCAGATTTTAAATTTATTGCTAAAGTATGGAATATGCTTCCAATTAACCTGTTAAAAAGTGACCAGGGAATGTTTGATGTACGTTTGTGGAATATATTTGGCATTAAGTTTACACTCTGGCAGTTGGCGATAATAATATATATTATAACTGGGTTAGTATTTTTCTTTATTGGAAAGAAGAAATACTGCAAATACCAGGTTAGTGCAAGGTAACAGGTGCCCAGTGTCATTCAGTTAAAAATACAACAATAAATAAAGGGCTTATGGGTGTTTGAAAATTAAATAATCTACAAGTTATTGGCTCTGGCAATTCCAAAGTTTTACCAATGGCAGCCGCTTGCGCTTGGATGGGATGCGCAGTGGTGCATAAAATCTGAAAGAACCAGATTTAAGCACCAGCGTCCCCAAACAGCTGCCTTTTGGTAAAACATTTGGAACTTGCCAGAGTAATATAATCTTTGTGTAAATTTAATTTTCAAATATCAATAAGCCCTTTATTTATTAGGTTTTGCTTAACTAAATGACATTGCACCTGGATGAGATGCCAGGGTAATATAATCTTTATGTAATTTTTTATTTTCAAAGATATATAAATGCTTTATTTATCTATGTTTACTTAATTAAATGATATTATGTCTGGATTAGGATACCAGATATAATATGAAATTATAAGGGAAGTAATGATATATATATGGGATAATTCATTTATATAATTTTTGCTTTTGTATTAAAGAAGTGTATGGATAAGAGATTTTGGATAATGGATTATAATAATAAAAATGGTCTTATATTTGCATTATGTTCATATATATAATGTGTTTTTTTGTAAATTTAGGTTGAATTTATATAATATAAAGAATATAATAACAATGTTGTTAAATATAAAATTAACTTTGGTGACTACAATGAAAGATATAAAAATTATGTTAGATGGCAGGATTTACAAAGAGGCGGTGATTTATGGAATTTAAAATAAGAAAAGCAGTAAAAGAAGATGAAACAAAAATAAGAGAATTATTTATAGAAATGCTTCAGGCCATATATTCTAATAAGAATGTTGATGGATATGAAGAGGGATATCTTGATAAATTTTTTGATGGGCATGAGGACTGGATATGTGTTGCAGAAGTAAATAATTCTGTTGCTGCGTATCTTTCAATCGAAGTACACCATGAACAAGAGAATTTTATTTATCTTGATGATTTATCTGTTTCTAGAAAATACCGGAGTAATGGAATTGGAACGGAATTAATCAAAACTGCAGAAAAATTTGCGGAAGAAATAGATATTTCTATAATAGTTTTTCATGTTGAAAAATCAAACAACCGGGCATTTAATTTATACAGGAAACTGGGATATTCAATTATGGATGACGTAGGTACACGGTTTAGAATGATAAAAAGATTTTCTTAAATTTCTATTTATTTTTTTATGTTTTTATTACTAATATGGTTAAATATGGGATGGATTTAGATAGATAAAAATATTAATATTTAACCGCTATATTAAAATAATGTATATTTAAAAACAAGTAAATAATATTTTTATAAAAATATTATTTACTTGTTTTGTGTTATATTTATAACAAATAATAATATCCTGTTAAATATTATGAACCACTGGATTTATAATGTCTTACCCCGTATTTCCAAAGCAGGAATGCTGGTATAAAGAACCAGCATGCAGCTAGTGGTAAAAATATATATGTAAATGGTACATCATGTCCAAGTATATAAAGGACAGGGTAATATTGTATTAAAGCATATGGAATAAAGAATGTAGTGAACAGCAATGCTTTTTTACCATATGCCCCAGCAGGATATTTTCCAAATTCCCGTGCACCATCTGTAAATATATTCATAAATTCAAGCCCGTCTAATGTAAAGAAACATAGTGCTGCATAAATCATAAATAGTGCAGTGAAAACAACAGTACCACCAATTAGTGTAAATATAACAGCAGCAATTTTAGAAAAAGTCCATATAACATTGCTTTTTGTAATTCCATAAATAAACATTACAATAGCCTGTAATATTTTCCCAATGCGTGTAAGTTCAAATTTACTTCCTAATACTTGTATAATTTCATTTTGTGGGCGTACTAATATTCTGTCAAATTCCCCATTTTTTACAATTCCAGAGAAATCATCAAAGCCCCTGGCAAATAATTCCGCAAGGGAAAATTCTAAAAGTATAAAAGAGAAACATAATAACACTTCGCTATAAGTAAACCCATGTATGCTGGGAAATCTCTGGAACATAAAAAATATTCCAAGGAATACATTAAATGAACCAAGAAACTGTCCAGCTGATGAAAGAAAAAAGGAAGTTTTGTATTGCATCATACTTCTTGCATTTATTGATATATAATGTATATAAAGTTTGAAAATCCTGTAAATTTTTTGCATAAAGTATCCCTCCGTTTTATTGTAACTGGTTTCCCAGACAAAGTTATAGTCTATCAGCCGCCTTGTATGGTAATCTTTTTTTCTGCAAGGTAACATAAAATTTTGCCAGTTAAAGTAATAACCACCAGCCATGCCAGCTGTAATATAATAGCTTTTTGTATATGTGCATTATCCATACTGCCGCTGTAAATACGCAGGGCAACATTCTGCATAGATGCAAATGGCAGAAGTTCCATAATTTTCTGTAAACTTTCTGGAAAGAAAGGAAGTGGTATAATTTCCCCAGTAAAAAGTTCTATAGAACAAGTAAATAATATACGCAGTCCTTGTGGGGAAATAGTGAAAAATGTAAGTACATAAACCAGCATACAAAATGATACTGTTACAGCAAGCCCTAATGCAAGTGTAATTAAGAAAAGTAAAAAGTATTGTAAACCTGCTGGTGCGCTTAATCCATATGGATGTGGCAGGAATAATGCAATTACAATTATAGGGAAACATCTTAATACTACACGTGAAAGGCGGTTTGCAAGGCTTCTTGAGAACCACATATTGTAAATGCTTACAGGGCGGCATAATTCGTATGTTATATTTCCGTTAATTATTGAATCAAAAATTTCATTTTCCATCATCCAGGCAGCAAAAAGGGCAAGTAATGCCTGTTGTAACCATATGTAAGATGCTGTTGCCGCAAAATCCATAGGAAATTCATTTGTATTTTCTGTGTAAAATACATGCATAGCCATAATTTCTATAAAGCCCCATGCAAATTGTGTAGCAATTCCAGCTAAAGCCGCTGCCCTGTACTGGAGTCCCATAGCAAACCTTAGCTTGAAGAAGGCAAGATATTTTTTCATATACAGCCTCCTTTTAAATATTATATGTATGGTATAAACTGGCTATATTTTCGTCTATGCTGCCATTTCCATTTTTAATAGAATCCAGTGTACCATCCATAAGTATTTTTCCCTTGCCAATAAGGATAATCCTGTCTGCAAGTGCTTCTATATCCTGCATATCATGTGTAGTAAGTATTACAGTAGTGCCATGTGCCTGGTTTTGTTTTAATATAAAATCCCTTACAGCAAGTTTTGATACAGCATCAAGGCCTATTGTAGGTTCATCAAGAAATAAAATATGAGGGCGGTGCAGCAACGATGCTGCAATTTCACATCTCATCCTTTGTCCAAGTGACAGCTGCCTTGCAGGAGAACGGAGCAGTTCTGCCAGTCCAAGCAGTCCTGTAAGTTCTTCAAGGGTTTGTTTATATTGTTTGTCTGGAACAGAATAGATATCCTTTAATAATTCAAAGGAGTCTATGACTGGAACATCCCACCATAACTGTGAACGTTGTCCAAATACAACGCCAATTTTTTTTACATGCTTTATCCTGTTCTTATAAGGTATCCTTCCATCTACAAGCACAGTCCCGCTGTCTGGTGTTAATATTCCGCTTAGAATTTTGATAGTAGAGCTTTTTCCAGCTCCGTTTGGGCCAATGTAGCCAACCATTTCTCCATTATTAATAGTAAAGCTTACATCATCCAGTGCATGGATTACTTCATATTCACGGTGAAAAAACGCTTTGCAGGCTTCACCAAAACCTGCATTCCTTTTTGCAATCTTGTACGATTTGCATACATGTTCCATCGTAATCATTCTTGCTTCCTCCTGGTAGTTATATTTGCATATCTTGCCAAGCCGGTCTGGTCCTGCTGGATTTTGCCAGCAGATACCGAAGGTAAAATATTCAGTTTGCTCTTAAAAGAGAGCACTTTATTATACTATTGTTACTTGTAAAGTTCAATATATAAATTTTAATTAAGGATATATTTACAAAATAAGTATGTTGTAAATATAGCAAGAATAATGAAAAGGTAAAAATATTTTATGTTATAATTATATTATTAAGGCAGTTTTAATTGCCTTAGTAATACCAGGAAGGAGGGAAGATAATGCAAAACCAGGCAGTATATATTGTTTCACAGGCTATCCGTTATATTGAAGATAATCTGCATAATAACCTGGATTTAGATATTGTATCAGGTGCGTTACATTATTCTAAATATTATCTGTGCCGGATTTTTACAAAAACTGCTGGACTAACTATCCACAATTATATAAAAAGAAGGCAGCTTACAGAAGCAGCAAAACTTCTAGTATTTTCTAAAAAAACAGTTATTGAAATTGCCATTATAAGTGGATATAAAAGCCAGCAGGCATTTACAGATATTTTTAAAGCCATGTACAAAACTTCACCAGCAGAATTCCGTAAAGCAGGAAAGTTTTATCCTTTACAACTTGAACTCCGGTTAAAAAATCCACCTTACAGTATGGATTTAAAAAAAGCTGATATAGTATTTGCAACATATGCTGATGTAGAGGACTGGATGGAACTTGTCAGCCTGGCGGCTGATGGATATCCAGGACTTGACCAGGCAGTATATATTAATAAACTGCACCAGTATATTAATCTGAAAAGGACTTTAATTCTACGGGATGGAGATATTGTTTCTGGAATTATGGGATTTTCAGCTGGTACAGGAAATATAGATTTTCTTGCTGTACATCCACAATACAGACACATGGGAATTGAAAAGCTGTTTATTAAAAAACTTTTAGACGGATTACTTTATAGCAGAGAGATTACTTTAACAACATTCCGTGCAGGTGATAAGGCAGACACAGGCTACCGTGAAAAATATTGCCGCCTTGGGTTTGAGGAAAGGGAACTGCTTGTGGAATATGGCTATCCTGTACAGCGTTTTGTCTTTAATCCAGAAAAAGGAGGCATATAGGGTATGGAAAATCCTTTATCTAAGAGTTTTAATACTATATCTCTTATTAAATTCGCTTTTCCAAGTATGGTTATGATGTTATTTATGGGATTATATACAATAACAGATACTATTTTTGTAGCACGTTTTGTTGATAGCAATGCCTTGTCATCTATTAATATTGTCTGTCCTGTAATTAATATTATTGTTGGGCTGGGAACAATGTTTGGAGCAGGCGGGAGTGCAGTTATTGCAAAGAAAATGGGAAGCGGGAATATGGATGAAGCCAGAAGTAACTTCACTCTTATTATTATAACGGGAATAGTTACTGGACTAGTTATTACAGTTATTGGACTTTTATTTATTGATAAAATTATCTGGGGATTAGGTGCAAGTAAGATTTTATTTCCATATTGTAAAGATTATCTGGAGATACAGCTTATTTTTGCTGTCCTGGATATTATGCAGGTTTTATACCAAAACCTTTTTGTAACAGCAGGGAGGCCAGGTTTAGGGTTAATTCTTTCTATTTCTGCTGGTATAGCCAATATTGTTTTTGACTATATCTTTATAGTCTGTCTGCGGATGGGAGTAACAGGTGCTGCCCTTGGTACAGGGACTGGATATATTATACCAGCAATTACTGGTACAATATTTTTTCTGGCTGGCAGAAAAGGGCTGCATTTTTGTAAACCTAAGATGGATATACATGTTTTAATAAAAAGCTGTTCAAATGGTGTGTCTGAAATGATAAGCCAGTTGTCAGCTGCTATGGCTACATTTCTGTTTAATATAACAATGATGAAACTGGCAGGAGAGGATGGGGTGGCTGCCATTACAGTTATTATATATTCTGGATTTCTTTTAACATCCATTTATATTGGTTTTTCTATGGGGGTAGCTCCAGTTATCAGTTATAATTATGGGGCAGGAAATATAAAACAATTAAAGAAAGTGTTACATATTTGTTTCTGCTTCATAATAAGTATTTCAATTTCCATATTTTTGTTTTCTTTATTTAATGGAAAAAATATTGCAAAATTATTTGCAGCAAATAATAAAAATGTTTATGAAATTACTAAAACAGGATTTACAATATATTCATTTAGCTTTCTGTTTTCTGGATGCAATATCTTTACTTCTGCCCTGTTTACGGCACTATCTAATGGAAAATTATCAGCAATAATATCTTTCCTGCGTACATTTGGATTTATTGTAGTTGTACTCTTAATCCTGCCAGAATTCTTAAAAATAACAGGGGTATGGCTGGCTGTTCCAGTTGCGGAACTGCTTACATCTGTATTAGCAGTATGCTTAATATACAGATATAATAAACAATATAATTATTTATAAATATAATTGCCCTTATTCTCTTTATTGGCTATGAAGAGAACAAGGGCAGTTTCTTTATATTATCCCGTTATAGTACCATTGTAGCAGAATGTCATTTATTGAAAGGTACAATAGATAAAAACCTTTATAGAAGTCTTTTAAGTAATGTTAATTGTTGTTTACATATCCTTTGATTTCAGAAATTAAAGCAGCAGCATCAGCATTTTGTATTTTAATGTTAGAATAAGGGTTCTCTTGTTTTACCCTTGTATTTATAACATTTAATGAGTTTAACTTGCCGTTTGTATATACAAGCCTTCCCTGTGGACCGCTGATAATCTGGTATGTCCCATCTGTATTCTTTTTACAAAAAACCAGGATTTCATCACCTTTTTGTAATAGAGGGTCATCCTTAAGTTCTGTAATGCTATCTGTTGTTTCACCACCAGTCATATAAATAGAAAGCTTTTCACCTTCATTTGAATTATAAACAGGTGTATTTACTTCAGCAGAAAATGTTGTGTATGGAATATTATTTTCTACAGTAGTATTCTCAACGCCCTTTACAGTTACCAGTGCGATTAAATCACTGGCTTGTGATATTTCTTCAATATCACTATAATTGTATGCCCAGCTGGCAGACAAGTATGTGGTTTCCTTTTTATTATCTTTTTTATTATTAAAATATACAAAAGAACCTGTACAAAGCACTATTGCCAGTAAAATAATAATAGAAGAAATTATTTTTTTATTTTTTAACATTTTGATACACCTCCTTAATAAAGTGCATTTGCACCATTCTTATCATCTAGTTGTATGGTAGAAATATTATAACTGCCATACCTGCTATTATTGCCCCATGTATATGGATTCATAATTACTCTGCCATTTGAATGGTCAAGACCCAGACAATGGCCAAATTCATGTATAGCAACTGATTTTAAAGCCCCGTCACTATTCCATGTGGATGTTATTGCACGGTTTAACTGTAAATTCTGGCTGGTAAAATAAGCACCAGAATAGTATGAAGTAGTAAGCCCATCCCATGATACGTTAGAATTATTTACTTCTGAACAATATACATTATAATTACCAGCGTTACCACTAGAAAAGTTTACATCTGTAGCACTCCAGCCATTAGCTCCTGTATTTATAAAAGTTTTTGCACGTGCAGAATTAAAATTTTCATAATAATATTTTATTGTACTACTTTTCCATTTATATCCTAAAGTAGTATATGCATAAACTGTATTTGTGGTTTCATACAATAATATCATTACTAATAAAATGGATAATAATGGTTTTATATTTGTTTTTTTCATAAGCCGCCTCCTGTAAATTTTATTTCTATAAAGATTTTTAATTTAAACTATTGCTTTATTAATTATACATTAAAAGTATAGCGGGGTCAATTGAAACAAATTATTTCTGATGAAGAATAAGCATAATAATAATATAATTTTAAATAAAATAGTATTACAAAGAAGGGATAAATAGTATGATTGCTTTTAGTGTAATTATGTAGTTTTGTTCTGTTATCATCTGTATTTTTTCAATAGTTCTTCTTAGGGGAAATACTTCACCAATACATGGAAAAAAGAATATGAAATGCCGGCTGGAGATAAATCTGGATATGTAAAAGCTATTGGAAAGATTATGTTTTTTATCTCTGTAAAATTTATTTTATATTTATATTCTTTCATTATATCCCAGTTATTATACAATTATTTAATAAATATACATTATTATGAATAAATATTCATACAATTCAAATAAGTTACAATAAAATATGGATATTTTTACAAAAAAAGCAAATTTACTATTGCATAAATATAAATCTAGCTGTATAATAGGCATTGCGTTAAGGGATATCCAGAAAATTGTTAAAGCAGACAGTTTTAAAACTATTAAATATACAAACATTATATTGTTCTGGCAAGTTCCAAATGTTTTACCCAAAGGCAGCTGTTTTTGGGGTACTGGTGCTTAAGCCTCGTATTTAATGTTTCTGTGAAACATCAGGGCTTTATACACCACAGTGCATCCCATCCAGGCACAATGTCATTTAGTTAAGCAAAGCCTAATAAATAAAGGGCTTATGAATGTTTGAAAATTAAATTTATACAAAGATTATATTACTCTGGCAAGTTCCAAATGTTTTACCATAAAGCAGCTGTTTGGGGGCGCTGGTGCTTAAATCTGGTTCTTTCAGATTTTATGCACCACTGCGCATCCCATCCAAGCGGAAGCGGCTGCTGGTGGTAAAATTTTGGACTTGCCAGAGGCACATAACTTATGAATATTTAATTTTCAAACATCCATAACCTTGCTATTTACAGAAGGGTTGCTTAACTAAATGACATTGCATCCAAGCGGAAGCGGCTGCCAGGGGTAAAACTTTGGAATTACCAGAGCCAGTAAATTTGTATATTTTTAAATTAATAGATAAATATAGCAGTAGATGAAAGGAATTGTGTAATAATGGTAAAAGCAGGTATTATTGGTTCTACAGGTTATGCAGGCCAGGAGCTTGTACGCATACTCTTACAACATCCTGGTGTGGAGATTGTATGGTATGGTTCAAAATCATATATAGATAAGAAATATAGTGAAGTATTTGGAAATATGTTCCAGATTGCAGATGATACATGTATGGGTGAAAATATAGAAGAACTTGCAGACCAGGCAGATGTTATTTTTACAGCTACTCCACAAGGACTGTGCAGTTCACTTGTCAATGAAAAAGTATTAAGCAAGACAAAGATAATAGACCTTAGTGCTGATTTCAGGATTAAAGATGTATCCAGGTATGAAGAATGGTATGGTATCAAGCATCAGAGTCCTGGATTTATAGAAGAGGCAGTATATGGGCTTTGTGAAGTAAACAGGGCATCTATAAAAGATGCAAGGCTTATAGCCAATCCAGGGTGTTTCCCGACATGTACAGTTCTTTCAATATATCCGCTGGCAAAGGAAGGGCTGGTTGATATGGATACAATTATTGTTGATGCAAAATCAGGTGTATCCGGTGCAGGGCGCGGGGCCAAAACTGCCAACCTGTATTGTGAAGTTAATGAAAGTATTAAACCATATGGAGTAGCAGTACACCGTCATACACCAGAGATTGAAGACCAGCTTTCTTATGCTTCTGGCAAAGAAACAGTTATTAACTTTACACCACACCTTGTACCTATGAACAGGGGCATACTTGCCACTTCATATGCAAAAATGTATGGGAAGCTTTCATATAAGGAAGTAAAGGAAGTTTATGACAAGTATTATAAGGATGAATATTTTGTGCGTGTACTTGAAGAAAATGTATTTCCAGAAACAAGATGGGTAGAAGGAAGTAATTTTGTGGATGTAAACTTTAAAATTGACAACCGCACAGGACGTATTATTATGATGGGAGCTATTGATAATGTTGTTAAAGGTGCGGCCGGACAGGCAGTACAGAATATGAATATTATGTTTGGATTTGAAGAAAATACAGGGCTTCAGATGGTTCCTCTGTTCCCATAAAAATTTTATAAGAATTAAGTATAAATTTTTTGCTGAAAGGATAAAAGTTATGAGTGATGAAGAAAAGAAAGAGTATTTTGATTTAATTACACAGAAGGCAGAAACCCTTATTGAGGCACTGCCATATATACGTGATTTCAATAATAAAAAGGTTGTTGTTAAATATGGCGGAAGTGCTATGCTTGACAAGCATCTCGAAGAAAGTGTAATTAAGGATGTTGCATTATTAAAGCTTATTGGAATGAAGCCAGTTATTGTACATGGCGGTGGCAAGGAAATAAGCAGGTGGCTTGACAAGACTGGCAAGGAAACAGAATTTGAGAATGGCCTGCGTGTAACAGATAAAGATACAATGGAAATAGCAGAAATGGTACTTAACCGTGTTAATAAAAACCTTGTCCAGATGGTAGAAAGCCTTGGTGTAAAGGCTGTGGGGATATGCGGCAAGGATGGTGGTATGTTAAAAGCAGTTAAGAAAATGCCAGATGGCAAAGATATAGGTTATGTTGGTGATATACAGTCAGTTAATACAGAAATTATTGATACACTTATTGAAAATGATTTTATACCAGTTATTGCACCAATAGGCATGGATGAAAATGGTGATACTTATAATATTAATGCTGATGATGCAGCATGTGCAATAGCAAGTGCAATATTTGCTGAAAAGCTTGCATTTCTTACAGATGTAGAGGGCGTATGCATGAATCCTGATGATAAGAATTCACTTATATCAGTGCTTGACCTGAATGAAGCCAATAAACTTATAGAGGGTGGTATAATAAGTGGTGGAATGCTTCCGAAAGTTACTAACTGTATAAATGCTGTTAATTCAGGTGTAAACAGGGTGCATATCCTTGATGGCAGGAGGGAACACTGCCTTTTGCTTGAGTTCTTTACAAAGAAAGGTATTGGTACAGCTATAATTGGAGATGACAGCGGACGTTATTTTAATGAAAATTAAATTAAACGGATACCTGCATTATTTTCATATGCTTTGCTTATAAATGGAGGATTATTATGGATATAGAAGAAGCTTCAAAACATTTTATACATGTATATAACAGGAACAGGGTTTTTGCTAAAGGTGAAGATGTATATCTTTATGATACAGAAGGAAACAAGTATCTTGATATGGGTGCGGGAATTGCAGTTTCTGCGCTTGGTTACAGTAACGAGGAATATAAACAAGGGCTTAAAGACCAGATTGATAAGCTTATACATACATCAAACCTTTATTTTAATGAGCCTGCAATTAAAGCGGCAGGTTATATTTCAGAAGCCTCAGGGCTTGACAGGGTATTTTTTACTAATAGTGGTACAGAAGCTATTGAAGGCGCTATTAAACTTGCACGTAAATATGCATATTTAAAGAATAAAGACAGCAAAGGCAGCATAATTGCAATGGAACATTCTTTCCATGGAAGAAGCATGGGGGCACTTTCTGTTACTGGTACAAAGCATTACAGGGAGCCTTTTGAACCATTAATCGGTGGTGTGTCATTTGCAGAATACAATAATCTTGAAAGTGTAAAAGAACTTGTTACAGAGGATACATGTGCAATAATACTTGAAACGCTGCAGGGAGAGGGCGGGATTCATCCTGCATCACCAGAATTTATAACTGGTTTAAGGAAACTTTGTGATGAGAATGATATTTTATTAATATTAGATGAAATACAGTGTGGAATGGGCCGTACAGGAAAAATGTTTACATACCAGTATTATGGTATAAAGCCAGATATACTTACAATGGCAAAAGCACTTGGATGCGGTGTGCCTGTAGGTGCATTTGCTGCAAGTGAAAGAGTAGCAGAAGCAATGTGTCCAGGCGACCATGGAACTACTTATGGCGGCAACCCGCTTGCAACAGCTGCTGTGTGCAAAGTATTTGAAATATATAAAGATAAAGATATTGTAAACCATGTTAATGAAATTTCTCCTTATCTTAAAGAGAAACTTGAAACACTGCAAAGCAGGTACGGCAGTATTATAAAAGATGTACGTGGCATGGGGCTTATGTATGGTATTGAACTTGATATGCCAGCCAGCCAGGTTGTTACAGAAGCACTTGAAAATAATTTAATATTAATTCCAGCAGGAAGTAATATTATAAGGTTTGTGCCTCCTTTAATAATAGAAAAAGAACATATAGATACAATGTACAATATATTAGATAAGGTTTTTGGAAATTTTAAACCTGCCGGATAACAGATTTTAAGTAATAACTGAATAATTAAACCTGTTTTGGAAATATTCTGTAATATACAAAAGAGCCAGAGTAACAGCTGGCTTTTTTGTTATCTGACAGGAAATTTTCTAGCATTATTACAAATTACAGAAAAGAGGTTAATTATGTGGGGAATAATTATTTCAGTAATATCAGGTATTCTAATGAGTATACAGGGAGTATTTAATTCAGAAGTAACAAAGCAGACAGGCGTATGGATTGCTGCTGCATTTGTACAGGTTACAGCTTTTATTGTATGTATGGTGGCATGGTTTGTAACAGGCAGGGAAAGCGGTTTTGGTGAAGTAGTCCAGGCAAGGCCTGTTTATATTTTATCTGGAGGAATAATAGGTGCATTTATAACATACACCGTAATTATTGGAATGAATACACTTGGACCTGCACAATCAGTAATTTTTATAATAACTGCACAAATTATTTCGGCATACCTTATTGAACTTCTTGGGCTGTTTGGCGTAGAAAAGAGCCAGTTCCACTGGACAAAACTTCTAGGTGTTGTATTAATGGCAGCAGGAATTATAATTTTTAAATGGAAAGATTTAAGGCAGTAATGCCTGTATAGCATATGTTGTAATAAATTTTAATTAAATTGTAATAAATTTGTTAATTGTACCTATTGTAATAATTTTTTATATTGGTTATTATGGTTAATAGTTACAGCTTATAACCAAGATGGCATAACCTTTCATATATTTTTATGAAGGGGGTTCTCTATGGGAAAAAATAAAATGGCAGTAATTGCCATTTGTCTTGTATTTATAGTATTTTCGGGTATTTTCTATATTAAGCCAGGTGTGGATGGAACAGATGCTGGTATTACTAACAGTATACAAACAGAAAGCACCAGTATGCCAGAAAGTGGCAGCATTAAAGGGAAACAGGCAGAGAGCACACATATGCCGCCAGAAATAATTACAGTATATATTTGTGGTGCAGTGAAACATCCAGGGGTATACAGCCTGGAAAGCGGACAGAGATTATGTGATGCTGTAAATGCTGCTGGAGGTTTTAAGAAAACAGCAGCACGTTTGTCTGTAAATCTTGCAAGGTCTCTTAGTGATGGTGAGCAGGTAATTATACCAACAAAGAAACAGGCGGCTTCATATAACAAGACGTCTAAAGGAGATAGTGCAGAGGCAGGGGGCACTGCCAGCACAAATACAGACGGGCTTGTAAATATAAATACTGCATCAAAGGAAGAACTAATGTCACTTCCTGGCATTGGTGCCAGTAAGGCAGATGCAGTTATAGAGTACCGTTTATCAAATAGTTTTAAGGCTATTGAAGATATAAAAAATGTTACTGGTATTAAAGATGGTGTATTTAACCAGATAAAGAACCAGATTACTGTATAAATGGAAGGATGGAATTATAATGGCTAGGAAAGTTTTAGTGGTTGATGATGAGAAATTAATTGTTAAAGGAATCCGTTTCAGCCTTGAACAGGATGGAATGGAGGTTGACTGTGCGTATGACGGGCAGGAAGCGTTAGATTTCATTAATAATAATAAATATGATGTTATTCTTCTTGATATAATGCTTCCAAAGCTTAATGGTTTTGAAGTGTGCCAGCAGATACGTGAATTTTCCAATGTACCCATTATAATGCTTACCGCTAAAGGTGATGATATGGATAAAATCCTTGGTCTTGAATATGGGGCAGATGATTATATTACAAAACCATTTAATATCCTGGAAGTAAAGGCAAGGATTAAGGCAATTATAAGAAGAAGCAGCCAGGCAGAAACAAAGGAGCCACAGAAAGTATACTCATATGGTGGTTTAAGGATTGATATAGACAGCAGGAGAGGGTATATAAACGATACAGAAGTAAACCTTACTGCAAAAGAATTTGACCTGCTTGAACTTCTTATGCTCCATCCTAATAAAGTTTATGGGCGCGAGGAACTGCTTAATACTGTGTGGGGCTATGATTACCCTGGTGATGTAAGGACTGTGGATGTACATATCCGCCGCTTAAGGGAGAAGATTGAGGAATCCCCAAGTAATCCTTCTTACATCCATACTAAATGGGGTGTTGGTTATTATTTCCAGAAATAATTTATTATTTCATCTGGTATAATGGAGGAAGCATTTTGAAAAATGTATGGAATAACCTGCTATATAACCTTAAAAGCATGCGTGTCCAGGTCTTTGGAATTCTGTTATGTGTAGGCCTTATACCTATAGTGTTTTTATTTAGTGTAATTACTAATACATATGATACACAGATGGTTTCACAAAAGACTGATGAGCTGTATTCATATGGTACAGTTATTTCTAACCTTGTTGTGTCATCAGGATATCTTTCTGGCCATAATTCTGCAGAACTTGACAGTGAAACAGAAGAAATAGCTAATATTTACCAAGGACGTATAATAATTGTTGACAAAGATTTAAAGATTTTAAAAGACACTTATGGGCTTGAAGAGGGAAAGACCCTGATTTCCACGGAAGTTGTAAAGTGTTTCAGCGGGGGCAGTGGTAAAAGGTATGTAAACAGCCTGGGAGATTACAGGCAGCTTACAATGCCTATAACTGACCCCCAGCTTAATGAAGTTTGTGGTGTAATTGTAATAAGCTACTCTACCAAGAATTTGGGGCTGGTTACACATGAAGTATCTAACAGGATATTGTTCCTGCTGCTTGGCATTGCACTTATTATAGTAATATTGTCATTTATATTTTCTCTGTTTATTGCGTCTTCACTTAATAAGGTGACAGAATCAATTAATGATATATCTAAAGGTGATATGGATACAAAGCTTGAAATGCATGGTTATACAGAACTTGTAAAGATTTCAGAATCATTTAACCAGATGACAGAAGTTATCAGGAAACAGGAAAACTCAAGGCAGGAGTTTGTTTCAAATGTATCCCATGAGTTAAAGACCCCGCTTGCGTCTATGAAAGTGCTTTCAGATTCCCTTTTATCCCAGGAAGGTATGCCAGAAGAGATATACAGGGAATTTCTTGGGGATATAACTACTGAGATTGAGAGAATGACACAGATAATAAATGACTTGCTCTCAATGGTTAAGATGGATAAGAACAGTGCGAATATGCAGGTTGCCAATATAAGCATTAATGAATTGCTTGAACAGCTTCTTAAACGTTTAAGGCCTATTGCGGCAAAGCGCAATATAGAACTGGTATTTGAAAGTTACAGGCCTGTTATGGCAGATGTTGATGAAGTTAAGATATCAATAGCATTAAACAATATTATAGAAAATGCAATTAAATATAATTATGATGATGGATGGGTCAGGGTTACATTAAATGCTGACCATAAGTTCTTCTTTGTGACTATACAAGATTCCGGGGTTGGTATTCCAGAGGATGTACAGGATAATGTATTTGAAAGGTTTTACAGGGTTGATAAGGCAAGGTCAAGGGAAACTGGTGGTACAGGGCTTGGTTTGTCACTTACAAGAAATGCAGTTCTTTTACACAGGGGTTCTATAAAGCTTTACAGCAAAGAGAAAGAAGGGACTACATTTACCGTGAGGATACCGCTTAATTATATACCTTAGGAAGTGTCTGGAATTGCCAGAACCATATGATTCTAACAAAAGGAGCTGTTCTTAAATGAAAATACGTCCATTTTGGTTTACAAGCCTTCTGGCAGCAGGGTTTATATTGTGTACAGGATGCCAGAAGAACAGTGATGAGGATTACAAAGGATATTATATATTTGGTCTTGATGCTAATGAAACAAAGGTTACTTATGAAAAGTATACTCCTGTGTCAAAAGATACAGAAGAACTTGTAGAAGAATTTTTAAATAAGATGTCAGATAAACCAGAAGATGTTTATATGAAAAAGGCGGTGCCAGATGATGTTATTATAGATAATTATGTAATATCAGAAGAAGGAAGCCTTTCAATTTACTTTAATTCTTCATATGGCAATTATACAGGAGTGCCAGAGATTTTAAGGCGGGCGGCTATTGTCAAGACACTGTGCCAGGTTCCAGGTGTAGAGGATGTGCAGTTTTATGTTGCTGGACAGCCTCTTACTACTTCTAATATGGAGGCAGTAGGTATTATGACAGCCAGCCAGTTTATTGATAATACGGGTGGTGAAACAAGTTATAAACAGAACGCTACCCTTAATATGTACTTTTCTGATTATAAAGGGACAGCACTTGTAGAGGTTCCTGTAGAAATTACTTATGATGCTACAATTCCTTTAGAACAGCTTGCTATTGAACAGCTTATGAAAGGACCTTATTCTATAGAGG
The DNA here is from genome assembly GCA_948794795.1 of uncultured Lachnospiraceae bacterium. Classification (GTDB taxonomy): domain Bacteria; phylum Bacillota; class Clostridia; order Lachnospirales; family Lachnospiraceae; genus Butyribacter. Next base: position 52,736 of record CAQGLR010000001.1, read on the forward strand.
GCATAAATAAAAAAAGTGTGCTTCCTACAATACCTGACGGAACAAGGCTTAATAAGGTTACAGTAAAGGAAAATACTTGTTATGTGGACTTTTCATCTGATTTTTTAAATAAACGCAAGTCAGTTACTTCTGATGTTGCAATATATTCTGTTGTAAATACACTTGTTGAACTTCCTGCAATTAATAAAGTCCAGTTTAGCATTGATGGCGGACAGGTTCTTGAATATAGTGATTCTACTGGCTTTGGTGAGCCATTTGAAAGAAATCTTGACCTTGTGGTTTCAAGGGTACAGGTTATGGAGTAAAAGGAGGGGGTTAAATAAAAAGACCAGCATTATGGATTCTTACTGCACTTGTTGTATTATTTTGCATATACAGGTATTTTTTTAGTGATATAGATGATGCCAGGTATTATGTAATGGACGGGGATTTTGATAAAAAGGCAGAGGCATATATAACAGGGACAGTATATAATTATGAAGAAAAAGAGAATAGTTATGCAGTATATCTAAAAGATATATATGTATTGCTTAAAGATAAAGAAAAAGGGTATAATTTATCCAGGCTGCTTGTATATATAAAAGAAGAGCCATTTTTTAAAATGGGAAGCAAGTTAAAAATTTGTGGAGATATATGTAAATTTGACACACCTTCAAATCCTGGACAATTTAACCAGAAAGAATATTTTAAAGAAAAGAATGTTTATTATATGGCATATGCTGGAACTGTTGTACAGGATGGCGCTGGATACAGTACGTTTTTAGAGGAACTGCATAAATCCAGGAAAAAACTTGAAGATGTATATAGTATGGCATTGCCTGGAAAAGAATGTGGAATTGTATCTGCAATGGTACTTGGTAATAAAGCACTTCTTGACATGGATATACGGAGTCTTTACCAGCAAAGCGGCATAGGGCATCTTCTTGCAATAAGTGGTCTTCATATTTCTATACTTTGTATAGCCATATATAAATTTATACGTGTTTTGCTTATCCTGTTTTGTAATATAATCCAGTATATATATAAAGTTTTATATAACAGTATAGTTACAGGAAATTTAGAACTTACTGGAAGGGAACCTGTTACATTAAAATATATAAATATGGTATCTGTAATGGCAAAGGCAGTACAAACCATACCAGTATTTATAACTGTAATTTTTTTATATTTATATGGGATTATAACAGGTTTTAGCATATCTACAAGCAGGGCTGTTATAATGATGGTTCTTATGCTTTTGGCGCCAATTATAAACAGAAGTTATGATATGGTTTCTGCAATGGCCGCCAGTGCTGTTATTATATTATTACAAAAGCCATTCGCAGTGTATTCATGTAGTTTTCTTCTTTCATTTGGGGCAGTTGCGGGAATTGCTGTTGTATATCCAGTATTAAAATCACTTTATAAAGGCAGGCCAGAAGATATTAACGGGTACAACTTGCGTATAAACTATATACAAAGGTTTGAAAAGTTTCTTAAAACCAGACATTCTGTTAAAACTAGAATTAATAAAAATAATTTCTACAAATATCTTTTAATGTATCTTAAATATTTATTTTATATAACTTTTGAAAAAATTACAGACTTATTTCTATCAAGTCTTTCTATCCAGATTATAACATTTCCAGTTATATTATATTTTTACTATGAATTTCCTCTATATGGTATATTTATAAATATTATTATACTTCCACTTGTATCACTTCTTGTAATTACTGCAGCTTTAGGAGGTCTGGCTGGTTTAGCCTGCATGCCACTGGCAAAATTTGTGCTTGGAAGTACATATACACTTTTAAATATTTATGAAGCTGTATGCAAAACAGCAGCAAAGCTTCCACATAATATAATAATTACAGGCAGGCCAGAAACCTGGCAGATAGTTATATATTTTGCAATATTATTTTTTATAATTTATATTATTATATACAAGGATTATAAAGATTCTGGTTTTGTGGCAGTAATTATATCTTTATTATTTCTTTTAGTTATTTATACAAAAAAATATAACGGGCTTAATGTATCATTTCTTGATACAGGGCAGGGTGATGCTGTATTTATACAAGATAAAGAAGGAGTTGTTTATCTTATTGATGGCGGAAGCAGCAATATAAAAGATACAGGCAGGTACAGGATAATACCTTTTCTTAAATATAATGGTATAAGCAAAATTGACTATATGATTATGACACATCCTGATGAAGACCATATTTCTGGGCTTAAAGAAATACTAGAACAAAGCATAGACGGGATTAAAGTGTCATGCCTGTTTGTGCCAGACCCAGCAGACAGATGTAAAGATAAGGCATATTATAATATAATAAACCTTGCTTCACAAAACAATGTAAACACAAGATATATAAAGACAGGAGATATATTATTAAGCGGAAAAAGTTTCCGCATGGAATGCCTGCATCCACAGGAAGGTTTTAATGCAGGTTCTGCCAATGCTTATTCGGCTGTATTAAGTGTTACATATGGTGATAATTCATTTTTATTTACAGGTGATATTGAGGGGAACGGTGAAAGTGCACTTTTAGAAAGGCTGGTTGCAGATAAAACACTTCCTGTACATTATAATGTTTTAAAAGTGGCACACCACGGTTCTAAAAACTCTTCATCAGATGAATTTTTAAAAAGAGTATCACCAGATATATCAATAATATCCTGTGGAGAAAATAATACTTATGGGCATCCCCATAAAGAACTGCTTGAGAGAATAGAAAATTCTGGCAGCAGATGGGTTGCTACTAAGGATGCAGGAGCAGTAACAGTACTAAGCGATGGGCAAAATATCACCATAAAAAACTACAAGAATTAATATACCAGATAGTATTTGAAAATTAAATATTCATAAGTTATGTATCTCTGGCAATTCCTGCTTGCAGGCATTGCAGATTGAGAATATCCTCTTGACAATTTTTAAATGTAAAGGATTGTAAATATACAGGATATTTTTGGTAATGTGGGCTGCCGCACTAAGAATAAAAATACAGGATATAGTATTTTAGTAAAATAAAAGTTTCTATTAATATTGTATAATACTTTCTTAATGTGGTAGTCCCATATAATTATAAATTTTATTTTTTCAGCAGTATTGTCAAATACCCTTTTTCAACACGCATTTTGTATATAACTTATTTTGGAATATTATAAAAGATATAAAGTGTTAAGTTAAAGCAAACTTTTCAGTTTTGTTATTTCTGGTTCCATAAAAGAAGGAAAATTACTAACAGATATATCCTTATAATATTGTAATGTAAAGAGTGAATAAAAATAAAAGCTGTCTAAAAATTCATCTGGGAAATCATTATACATATCCCAGAATTCATCTTCATTTTCTTCATCTTCAGGGTATAAATACTGTTCATCCAGCATATCAGAAAAAAGTGGAAGGTGCTTAAACGGGATTTTTTCTGATTCTCCTATATCACTATAGAAATTGCAGCTTTCTACAATCATTATAAAGAAATCCAGTAGTTCATGGGCAATATAACCAGCAATTTTATTTTGCTCTGCCAGTGGTGCCATATGGTCAAAAATACGTGTAAGGAATATCATTGCAAACGGGGTAGAGTGCCATAAGGTAGCCTGGTGTTCAATATTTTCTTCAATAAAACTAAGTGCTGTTTTTACAGTACCCATATTTTTCATATTCCATATATCATTTAAATATCCTGGAATTTTTGCTGCCATTCCATATGCTGTAGACAGCCTGTCCCATGGCACATCGTCAATTTTTACATTTTGTATGTATTTTTTATTTTCATCCATAATAACCCTCCATTTTCATAAACAAGTGTTTTTAATTATTTACCTATATCCGTTGTATAAAAATTGTGTGTACTAAATCCAGACAGAAACCAGCCTTTTATAATGCATGTTTTTTATATTACTAAATAGAAATAGCCTGTATAATAATAAACAGGCTTTTCCAGGACTTAGAAATTGTTAGGATAAAGTGCTATAGTATGTCTGGAAATTTTATTGTACAGATATATTATATACAGCAGTTCCATATCCTGTTTAAATATTTTTCCATTAATGGGGCGCTTTTAGAAACGCCAGTGCTTGAATCTGGTATTTACAGATTCTATGCACTGTTGCGTTTCTAACGCAGCGCAAGCGTGCCCCTGTATGGAAAATATTTAAACAGGTCATGGAACCTGCGTTATACTGCCATATACTGTATAGTAATTATAATAAGGCAAAATATAGAATTTTTCAATGACAAATAGATTTCTTTATGGTACAATGAAGTAGATTTTGGAAAAATATATTAATTGTCTTTGAGCATGTTTGGGAATATTTATTGCTGTACCAGGCTAGAGGGTGGATTTTCAAATGCGCTCATACAGGCGGAATTGGAGGCAATAATGGATTACAAAAATGCAGGTGTTGATATTGAAGCAGGCTATAAAGCAGTTGAACTTATGAAAAAGCATATAGCAAGTACGATGCGTGATGAAGTCCTTACAGGCATTGGCGGTTTTTCAGGAGCATTTTCATTAAAAGAATTTAAGAAAATGGAACAGCCAGCACTTGTATCAGGAACAGATGGTGTTGGAACTAAGTTAAAAATTGCTTTTGAGATGGACAAACATGACACTGTTGGAATTGACTGCGTTGCAATGTGTGTAAATGATATTGCATGTTCTGGAGGGGAACCTTTATTTTTCCTTGACTATATAGCATGTGGGAAAAATGAACCTGAAAAAATTGCAAGCATTGTAAGCGGTGTTGCAGAAGGGTGCAGGCAGGCAGGTGCTGCGCTTATAGGTGGTGAAACAGCTGAGATGCCAGGATTTTATCCTGAAAATGAATATGACCTTGCAGGTTTTGCAGTTGGTATTGCTGACCAGAAGAATATGATTACTGGAAGCCAGATAAAACCAGGTGATGTACTTGTAGGAATTGCCTCATCAGGGTTGCACAGCAATGGCTTCTCACTTGTGCGCAAAGTATTTGATATTAGTAAAGAAGGACTTAATAAGACTTATGAATCACTTGGAGGAAAAAGCCTTGGGGAAACCATCCTGGCTCCTACCGTTATATATGTGAAAACATTGCGTACAATTAAAGAAGGCGGCGTAACCATTAAGGGATGCAGCCATATTACAGGTGGTGGTTTTTATGAAAACATACCACGTATGCTGCATGATGGTGTACATGCATATATAAAGACAGACAGTTATGAAGTTCCGCCTGTTTTTGGCATGCTTGCCAAGGATGGGGATATATCAAGGGATGTAATGTATAATACCTACAATATGGGTATTGGAATGGTAATAGCAGTTGATGAAGCAGATGCAGACAAAGCAGTAAATCTTATTAAAGTTTCAGGACATGAAGGATTTATTATTGGTGAAGCAGTAGAAGGTGAGAAAGGTATTACATTAGCATAAAAAAGATACCTTGCAGCTGTGCTGTATGGTACCGGGCTCTGCGCAGGGTTGTCTGGATGATGCAGGCAGGCTTGCGCAGCCTTACTTTGGCTGTGCGGAAATAAAGATAAAAGAAAAGAGGGATATTATGCAGAAAGTTGCTGTATGTGTTTCCGGTGGCGGGACAAACTTACAGGCAATTATTGACAGTATAGCAGATGGTATAATAAAAAATACAGAAATATCTGTGGTTATAAGCAATAAAAAAGATGCTGCTGCCCTTGGCCGTGCAGAAAAGGCAGGTATTCCTGCCTTGTGCATAAGCCCTAAGGAATATGGGGACAGAGACCAGTTTGCTGATGCGATGGTGGATACCCTTAAAAAGTACAATATAGATTTAGTAGTATTTGCAGGATATCTTGTAGTAGTTCCAGAAAAACTTACAAGAGAGTACAAGAACCGTATTATAAATATACACCCGTCACTTATCCCTGCCCACTGTGGTATGGGGTACTATGGGCTTAAAGTACATGAAAGCGTGCTTGCAGCAGGCAATAAAGTTACAGGTGCTACAGTACATTTTGTAGATGAAAAGGCTGACCATGGGCCAATTATACTGCAGAAGGCTGTAGATGTCTGTGAAGGTGATACTCCAGAAATCCTTCAGAAACGTGTAATGGAGCAGGCAGAATGGAAAATACTGCCAGAAGCGGTTAATTTAATTGGCGAAGGAAGAGTATATATAAAAGATAATATTGCACATATTAAATAACTATTATACAGGAGGGCGTGCAGCATATAAGGCAGATGCCTGTTGCATACCCCTTGCAGAGGAGGCTTAGTATCAGTATGAAAGTTTTAATAGTTGGAAGTGGCGGGCGTGAACATGCTATTGCATGGAGTGTTTCACAAAGTAAAAGGGCAGATAAAATTTATTGTGCACCTGGCAATGGTGGTATAGCTGGAATTGCAGAGTGTGTTAATATTTCTGCAATGGAGTTTGAAAAACTTGCAGATTTTGCACAGGAAAATGAAATAGACCTTACAATAATCGGAATGGATGACCCGCTTGTAGGTGGTATTGTAGATGTTTTTGAAGAAAGAGGCTTAAGAGTATTTGGTCCACGTAAAAATGCTGCTATAATTGAAGGCTCTAAGAGTTTTTCAAAAGACCTTATGAAAAAATATGGTATACCAACATGCCACTATGAAACATTTACATCACCAGAAGAAGCTATTTTATATCTTGAAAATGCCACTTTTCCAGTTGTATTAAAGGCAGACGGGCTTGCACTTGGGAAAGGTGTGCTTATATGTAATAACCTGCAGGAGGCAGAAGCCGGGGTTACAACACTTATGCTTGACAAACAGTTTGGTGATGCAGGTGACACAATAGTAATAGAAGATTTTATAACAGGACCAGAAGCTTCTGTACTTTGTTTCTGTGATGGTACACATATAAAACCTATGACAAGTGCACAGGACCATAAACGTGCTAAAGATGGTGACCAGGGGCTTAATACAGGTGGTATGGGTACATTTTCACCAAGCCCGTTCTATACAGAAGATATAAAGAAGTTCTGTGAAGAGAAGATTTACCAGCCAACAATGGACGCAATGAAAGCTGAGGGAAGGGACTTTACAGGCATACTTTTTGTAGGGCTTATGCTTACAGAAGAAGGGCCACGTGTACTTGAGTATAATGCAAGGTTTGGTGACCCGGAGGCACAGGTAGTCCTTCCACGTATGAAGAATGATATACTGGATGTAATTGATGCATGTATAGATGGCAGGCTTGGCCAGATAGATTTAGAATTTGAAGATAATGCTGCTGTATGTGTTGTACTTGCTTCAGACGGATATCCTGAGCATTATGACAAAGGCAAGCTTATAACAGGACTTGAGAACTTTGAAGGCAAAGATGGCTATTATGTGTTCCATGCAGGGACTAAGAAGACAGATGAAGGCATAGTTACCAATGGCGGCAGGGTTCTTGGAATTACAGCCAAAGGTAAAGACCTTAAAGAAGCAAGGGCAAATGCATATAAAGCAACAGAATGGGTAGAATTTGAGAATAAATATATGCGCAGTGATATTGGAAAATCTATTGATAAAATATAATCTTTTAAAAGACATCATTATTAAGGAGGAAAGATATGTATTCATTTGATGAGGTAAAGAATTTTGACCCAGAAATAGCAAAAGCTATAGAGCAGGAAACAGGAAGGCAGAGGGATAATATTGAACTTATTGCGTCTGAGAACCTTGTAAGCAAGGCTGTTATGGCAGCAATGGGAAGCACTCTTACCAATAAATATGCAGAGGGTTATCCAGGCAAAAGGTATTATGGCGGATGCCAGTATGTGGATATTGCTGAAGACCTGGCGAGGGACAGGGCTATGGAGCTTTTTGGCTGCACATATGCTAATGTACAGCCTCATTCAGGGGCACAGGCAAATATGACTGTATTCTTTGCACTTATGGAGCCAGGAGATACATTTATGGGAATGAACCTTGACCATGGCGGACATCTTACACATGGAAGCCCTGTAAACCTTTCTGGCAAATATTTTAAATGTGTACCTTATGGTGTCAATAATGAAGGATTTATTGATTATAATGATGTAGAGCGAATTGCAAAAGAATGCAAACCAAAGGTAATTATAGCAGGTGCAAGTGCATATGCACGTAAAATTGACTTTAAACGTTTCCGTGAAATTGCAGATTCTGTTGGGGCTTACCTTATGGTTGATATGGCTCATATTGCAGGCCTTGTTGCATCAGGGTACCATGAAAGCCCAATTCCTTATGCGCATGTAACAACAACTACTACACATAAGACACTCCGTGGGCCTCGTGGAGGAATGATACTTTCAAGCAAAGAATTTGCAGAAGAGCACAAGCTTAATAAATCTTTATTCCCTGGAATACAGGGTGGCCCTCTTATGCATGTTATTGCGGCAAAAGCTGTATGTTTTAAAGAAGCACTGGACCCTTCATTTAAAGAGTATGGCAAAAATATTATTGACAATGCACAGGCTCTTTGCAAAGGTTTAATGGAGCGTGGAATTAAGATAGTTTCAGGGGGGACAGATAACCATCTTATGCTTGTTGACCTTGCTGATAAAGGGCTTACTGGCAAAGAAGTTGAAAAATGGCTTGATGAAGCACATATTACATGTAATAAGAATACTATTCCAAATGACCCACAGTCACCATTTGTTACAAGCGGGATACGTCTTGGAACAGCAGCTATTACAACAAGAGGGTTTAAGACAGATGATACGGATAAAGTTGCAGAAGCAATAGCAATGGTTATTAATGACCCAGAAGGCAATAAAGCAAAAGCAACAGAGATTGTTAAATCATTGACAGATAAGTATCCTCTTTATGAATAAGATAACGTTGACAGCAGGATGGATATAAACAATTCCTGCATACAGTTTTTATATAATAAATTTAAAATAAGATTACAGGCAGATGCTGTGTTACAGTATTATCTGCCTGTAATTATATAGTGAAGGAAGGAGATAATTAAATGGTTACAAAAAAATTCCAAGATTTAGAATTATCTGCACTGGGGCTTGGCACAATGCGTCTGCCTGTTATAGATGGTGATGATTCAAAGATTGATGAAGAAAAGACAAAAGAAATGGTTGCTTATGCTATGGAAAATGGCATTAATTATTATGATACAGCATGGGGATACCATAGTGGGAATTCAGAAATTATAATGGGAAAGGTTCTTAGTGGTTATCCACGTGACAGTTATTATCTTGCTACAAAATTCCCTGGATATGACCTTTCTAATATGGATAAAGTAGAAGAGATTTTTGAAAAACAGTTAGAGAAATGTAATACAGAATACTTTGATTTTTATTTATTCCACAATGTATGTGAAATGAATATTGACGCTTATCTTAATGAAGAATATGGTATATATAAATACCTTATGGAACAGAAAAAGAATGGCCGTATACGCCATCTTGGATTTTCTGCACATGGGGATTATAACGTAATGAAACGTTTTCTTGAGGCATATGGTAAGGATATGGAATTTGGCCAGTTACAAGTAAACTATATTGACTGGTCATTCCAGGAAGCTAAAGAAAAAGCTGGGTTACTGGAAGAATACAATATTCCTCTGTGGGTAATGGAACCATTGCGTGGCGGGAAGCTGGCAAAACTTCCAGAAGAAGCAGAAACAAAGCTTAAAAACCTTCGTCCTGGTGAGAAAACACCAGCATGGGCATTCCGTTTCTTACAGGCTATACCAAATGTTACAATGATTCTTTCTGGAATGTCATCATTTGAACAGTTAAAAGAGAATATCAAAACATTTGAAACAGATAAACCATTATCTAGTGAAGAGATGGATACACTTCTTGGAATTGTGGATGGAATGTTAAAAGGTGTACTTCCATGTACAGCATGCCATTACTGTACAAGCCATTGTCCTAAAGAACTTGATATCCCTATGCTTATTGGACTTTATAATGAACATAATTTTAGTGATGGTGGTTTTATTGCACCAATGGCACTTATGTCTGTACCAGAAGAAAAACATCCATCTGCATGTATTGGCTGCCGCAGTTGTGAAGCAGTCTGTCCACAGCAAATAAAGATATCTGAAGCCATGAGTGATTTTGCAAAGAAGATGGAATCATCAAAAATGTAAATTATACTTAAATTTTCTCTTGAAATATTGATAAAAATAAAGTAAAATTGCTGGTAGTGTGGTTTGCTTCTAACAGAAACTGGCATAATTATTAAGAGGCTTACAAAAACTGTCTGGATTTAAGTTATTCTCTTTAGTACCAAAGCAGACAGAAAAGAACAAGAAGTAAGATGTGGAAGGGAGAGGTTACATATGAAAGCATATGCAGATATGGACCATAATGAGTTATTATCACTAAAAGCAAGTTTAGAAGAAAAGTTTAAGACAGAACAGGCAAAAGGGCTTTCCCTTAATATGGCAAGAGGTAAGCCAGGAGTTTCACAGCTGGCTATTTCCATGCCTATGTTAGATGTAGTGAATAAAGATTCAGATATGAATACTTTGCTGGGCAATGATACCAGGAATTATGGTGACTGGGATGGTATTGGCGAGTGCAGGCAGTTAATGGCCGATATGATGGAAGTAAAGAAAGCAAATGTAATAGTATGTGGAAACTCCAGTTTAAATATTATGTATGATACTGTTATGCGCTCTATGGCAATGGGAGTAAATGGCATGACACCGTGGTGCAAGTTAGATAAGGTGAAGTTTTTATGTCCAGTTCCTGGATATGACAGGCATTTTAAAATCACGGAATTATTTGGAATTGATATGATACCAGTACCTCTTAGGGAAGACGGTCCAGATATGGACATGGTAGAACAGTATGTCAATAATGATGAAGCAGTTAAAGGAATATGGTGTGTTCCAAAATATTCAAATCCAACAGGAATTACTTATTCGGATGAAGTAGTAAGACGTTTTGCAAATTTAAAGCCAAAAGCAGAAGATTTCAGGATTTTTTGGGATAATGCATATTGTATCCATTATATTTTTGAAGAAACACAGGATAAGATTTTAAATATATTAGAAGAATGTGAAAAAGCAGGAAATCCAAATATGGTTTATGTATTTGCATCTACTTCAAAAGTAAGTTTTCCAGGTTCTGGTGTATCAGCTATTGCGACATCACTTGAAAATATGGAATATATTAAGAAATTTATGACAACCCAGATTATCGGGCATGATAAGATAAACCAGCTGCGCCATGTGAGGTTCTTTAAAGATATAGATGGACTGAATGCACATATGAAGAAACATGCAGATTTAATACGTCCAAAATTTGAAGCAGTTCTTAATATCCTGGAATCAGAACTTACAGGGCTTGGAATTGGAAGCTGGACAAAGCCAAGAGGCGGATATTTTATTTCATTTGATTCAATGCCCGGCTGTGCAAAAGCTATTGTTGCCAAATGCAAGGAACTTGGACTGGTTCTTACAGGTGCAGGGGCAACGTATCCATATGGAAAAGACCCTGATGATTCCAACATCCGTATTGCACCTACTTTCCCTACACCAGAAGAGATGGCAGAGGCAGCAAAGATGTTTGTTATTTGTGTAAAACTGGCTTCTGTAGAAAAACTGTTAGGTGAATAATTACTAATAATAAAATTAAAAAGTGATATAAACTATTTTTTATGGTTTTAATAGTTTATATCACTTTGGTATATAATTGCATAATAATATTTTATATTGTATATCTATGTTTTTATCCTTCTGTAAGCCCAAGTATAGCTAAATCCATTACTGGACTGCCGGTACTGCCACATTCAGGACATTTATAAGTTCCATAATAATACTGTAGTTTCTTTACACTTTTTTCATCGCCAAGGATATGCAGTATATTGCTTAAAAAAACATATGTATTATCAAGTGACTTGTTATCCCATTGCCCTATAACAGAGGCAGCAGGTGTAACCACTGAATTTAATCCTTCACTTGCTTCACAATTATCATTAATATCATATTCAAGTTCTATGTTTTCATCAAGATAGCCACAAGCTTTACAATAAGGAAAACACTGGCTCCAGTTACCCAGAATAAATATAAAAGATTCTTCTCTTTTTCCTAAAAATGCTAAAAGGGCAGCACATATATAAGGCAGGTCTCTATTTTTATATTCTTTAAGCTTGTCAAGTTTATTAAGGAAAATATATTCTGCTTCTTTTTTAAAAAATAATATGCTTTTCTGGTAATTATCTATAATATCCTCTGGGACTTTATCTTCACCATCATAATGGTTATATGGAATATCTGATGAAAGAGCCATTCCTGCATTAGTTAAAATTAATATCTGCATTTTAAAATCATCTTTTTCACGCCAGTAACTATATATCTTTGTTAAATAAGGCAGGGCAAGATAAAGTGCAGGATAAAAAGACATCTGGTGGCTAAGCTGTTGCCATATATTATCAAAAGCAACCATATAATCACTGTCACCAGATACGTCAAAAGACTTTTCACTTTCTGGTACATAAGGCTCAGGTATTAATAAACCTTCAAGGTCTTCTAATATATTTCCATAAGCACCTCTGTATATATCCCATAATTCTGAATCTAAACTGACAGTTTCTATATTAGTAAAATTATCTTCCATAATGAATATTATCCTCCATTTTTTATTTATATTTTGATTTTTAACTTACCAGGTAAGTCCTGTAAGATGTACATCTTTTAATAAGCATGCCTGTTTTGCAAAGACCTACTTGGTTTTGGCAGGGATACCAGACCAGTCCTTGTATTTTTATACTTTATAATTAAGAAAATTCTACCATATTTATGTATAAAAGTCCATTATTTAGAAATGTTTTTGACAGTAACAGAGTAAACTTATATAATATTATCTGGAAATTATTTCTGGGGGTTATTGGTTATGTTAAGTGAAAAGCTGTTGTCAGATATCAGGAATGGAACAAAGATGACTTTAAAACAGCAGTTCCAGCTTGTGTTTTTTCTTAGTATTCCTGCTGTAATGGCACAAGTTACTTCTGTTGTTATGCAGTATATTGATGCATCTATGGTAGGAAGCCTTGGTGCAGAGGCTTCTGCATCAATAGGCCTGGTTTCAAGTTCTACATGGTTATTTGGAGGTGTATGTGGTGCAGTGTCTTCTGGCTTCTCTATACAGGCAGCACAAAGTATTGGAGGCGGCAGGATAAAAGAAGCAAGAAGTGTTATGCGCCAAGCTGTTATTGCTGCATTTATTTCAAGCATGGTTCTGGCAGCAGTGGGGGTTATAACTAGCATTAACCTGCCAGTGTGGCTTGGAGGGGCTTTAGAGATACAGAAAGATGCAAGGTATTATTTTTTAATATATGTTTTATCACTGCCCGCTGTCCAGGCAAGCCGTCTTGCAGGAGGGCTTTTGCAGTGCAGCGGAAATATGAAAGTACCAGGGATACTTAATACTTTAATGTGTATACTGGATGTAATTTTTAATTTTATTCTAATTTTTCCATCAAGGGAAGTAACAGCAGCAGGAATTATATTAAAGGTTCCTGGTGCAGGTCTTGGGGTTGCAGGAGCAGCACTTGGAACAGCACTTGCACAGCTTGTTATAGCTGTTTTAATGATGTATTTCCTATGTTTTAAATCAGGTATTTTTAAAATAAAACGTGGAGAAAGCTGGAAACTTAAAAAGGATTGTATATTAAGAGCTGTAAAGCTTGCACTTCCAATAGGCTGGGAGAATTTAATGATGTGTGGTGCTATGGTTGTTTCTACACGTATTGTTGCACCATTAGGGTCTGTTCCAATCGCTGCTAATTCTTTTGCTGTTACAGCAGAAAGCCTTTGTTATATGCCAGGTTATGGGATTGCCGAGGCAGCAGCAACACTTTCAGGGCAAAGCATAGGGGCAGGAAGGAAAGAGCTTGCACACAGGTTTGCAAGGCTGTCAGTGTGGTCTGGAATTGCCAGTATGTCAGTTACTGGTGCAGCAATGTTTTTTGCAGCACCTTTTATGATGTCACTTCTTACACCAGACCTGGCGATACAGGCGCTTGGCGTTTCAATATTAAGGATAGAAGCCTTTGCAGAACCAATGTATGGCGCTTCGATTGTAGCCTCTGGGGCATTCCGTGGGGCAGGGGATACACTTGTTCCTAGTATGATGAATTTTGGAAGTATATGGTTTGTAAGGATTACGCTTGCATTGCTTTTAGTTGGCAGCTTTGCTTTAAAAGGTGTATGGATTGCAATGTGTATAGAATTGTGTTTCCGTGGAATGATTTTTATGGTACGCCTTTACAGTGGACGCTGGATGAAAAAATAAACACCCATTATTTATATCAATAAGTTATGGGTGTTTATTCTCAAGTTTTAAACTATTATTTGAAATAGTGCGAATAAAATAATAAGTACTAAAGCAATTATAGAAATTGCAAGCAGTATTATAAATATAATAGATGTTTTTACACATCTATGGTCTCTAAAAGAAAGAAATATTATATCTATAACATCAGCTGTAAAGAAGAACTGTAGTATAGAATGTAAAACAGCCATGCTTTTAGGCCTTCTGCCTGATTTCTGGGACAATACCAGATATGAAATTGTATAAGGCGACCCAAAGGCAAGTACCAGCCATCCTGCAATACATAAAATAGCCGCTTGTGCAAATCCAACTATAAGCATAGGTGGCATTGGAAATAGTATTCCTGAAATAAAACTGCCAGCTACAAGAAACCCTCCTGCAATAAAAAATGGAACCAGGCAGTATTTTACAAGAATACAAGAAGTAAACATAATATTATAGTATTCTGGTTTGCAGCAGCGGGCAGCTATAATAATATTTAATATGCCAAAAATAAATGGAGGAAATACAAAATAGTGCATAAATGGAATCCTGGCTTCTGTAAAAAAAGATATAAATGCCATATATACAGATATTATATATAATAATGGAAATATGTAAAATAAACGTTGTCTGCTTGTTTCTTTCATAATTAAATTCCTTATCTTTTATAATTTTGGTAATTATTTATTTCCACAAAGGCAAAATAAAAATGCACAAGTTTGCTTGTATCATACGGGAGTGCCTGTGGACGCTAAATATTCATCCCAAAATCTATTTTATATATGGTATTATACCAGAACATTTTCTTTGTTTCAATAATGTGATAATAGTTTGAGTTTCCCCATTTTTTTAATACACAGGTATTTTGCCTCTGGCAATTCCAAAGTTTTACCACCGGCAGCCGCTTTCGCTTGGATGGGATGCGCAGTGGTGCATAAAATCTGAAAACACCAGATTTAAGCACCAGCGCCCCCAAACAGCTGCCTTTTGGTAAAACATTTGGAATCCGCCAGAGTAATATAATCTTTGGATAATTTAAAAAATGGGGAAATTCAAATGTTATAATTTTAAGATAGAGTAACTTTACAATACAATTTCCATGCGGTATGGCAGTTACATATATTTATTCAGCGTTATCGGTATTCATCTTATTCCCTATTACTGTCTTAACCTAATACGCAATATCTTTATATGCAATTTCATCTATTTCTTCATTTATGAAGCAGACCCCAATTCCATTATCGTCATAATCTTCACCACCCCATGCTCTTGAGAAAAGCAAATATATACATATAGGGTCTTTTTGATGGAAATCATATCCAACAACAATATCTTCCAATGTTACTGCCTGTAAGAGAGCCTCTTTAGTGTTAATTTCTGGCCAATATTCTGCGTATTCTTCTTCATCATCTGGACCATAACTGAAACGTACTTCTTCATTATAGTATTGAATTAGTGATTTAATTAGTTTTTCTTGTATGTCATGCCATTTTTCTATAAAATGCCTAAATGCCACTTTTTGTCTTTGGGTAATCTCTTCTTCATCTTCAAATACACGTATTGATAAGTCTATAGTATATGTATTACCACCAAAATCTAATGTATGTTTTCCTTCCCAGCTGTCATAATCTCCATAGCTTAATTCTCCAAATACTTCATCTTTCATATATTCTTGCCTCTATTCCTATTATTTCCATTAAGCCAGATACCACATAGAAGAGCAACAAGTCATGGTTTGGTTTCTTTGCTTCATGGATATGGGTATCTGGCTCTTGCAGAAATAAAGATTTAATAATATCTGAAGTAATAATTTTATGTTATATAATCGCATTATAACATAAATATTATAGTTGTTATAGTTTAAATACATGTAATAAAACTTGACATAACCTTATTTTCTAATATAATGGAAACAGGTATAATATTACAAGAAATGGCAGACGTTGGTTCTGTTTATAATACAGGCAGTTTATAGTACCTGTGGATGCAGGTTTAGATATAAAATTGCAGGAAAGGAGGCCGTTATGTTAGAAATCAAGGGAAAAATTGGTACAGCATTATGTTATGCAAATATTATAGAGGAAGAAGCTGTGGAACAGATACGCAGGATGTGTGATTATGATTTTACAGATGGCAGCAGTATACGCATTATGCCTGATGTACATGCAGGAAAGGGTTGTACTATTGGTACTACTATGACAATAAAAGATAAAGCAGTACCTAATGTAGTTGGTGTTGATATTGGATGTGGCATGTATACAGTAGAACTTGGCAAGGCAGATATTGATTTTGAAAAAGTAGATGAAGCAGCACATTTTATCCCTTCAGGCATGCATGTGTGGGAAGGGCGGCAGGAGCGTTTTAACCTTCAGGACTTGCAGTGTTACCGTACCCTTAAGAATACAAAATACCTTGAGAGAAGCCTTGGCACCCTGGGCGGCGGCAACCACTTTATTGAGATAGACAGGTCATCAGATGGTACAAATTATCTTGTTATACATACAGGAAGCCGCAACCTTGGCAAACAGGTTGCAGAATTATACCAGGAACTTGCTGTGGAGTTACATTCTGGCAAAGAGGAATATTTTAAAAAGAGGGATGCACTTATAGTAGAATATAAGGCAACAGGACGCAGGAAAGAAATACAGAAGGCGTTAAAAGAGCTTGCATGGGAGAGAAAAGACAGTCTTATACCAGATGATTTATGCTATGTTTATGGCAAATATTTTGAATATTATCTGCATGATGTTGAGATTTGCCAGCAGTTTGCAAAGAGAAACCGTGAAAAGATTGCAGAAATACTTATAGAACGTACAGGAATGGCAGCAGGTGAATCATTCCATACAATCCATAACTATATTGATACCCAGAATATGATTTTAAGAAAAGGTGCAATATCCGCTTATAAAGATGAGAAAATATTAATTCCAGTTAATATGAGGGATGGAAGCATACTTGCAATGGGAAAAGGCAATCCAGACTGGAATTATTCCGCACCACATGGAGCAGGAAGGCTTATGTCACGTACCAAAGCTAAAGAATCATTAAGTATGGAAGAATATAAACATACAATGGAAGGAATTTATACAACATCTGTTAATGAAGCAACACTTGATGAAGCACCAATGGCTTATAAATCATTAGAGGATATTATTGATGTAATAAGGGAATCTGTAGATATAATTGATATTATGAAACCTGTATATAATTTTAAAGCATCAGAATAAGTTAGTATTTTGTCTAGGGCGTATTTGAAATTGCTTTTAAACTGTCAGATTGCACAAAGATTATATTACTCTGGCAAGTTCCAAATGTTTTACCATAAAGCAGCTGTTTGGGGACGCTGGTGCTTAAATCTGGTTCTTTCAGATTTTATGCACCACTGCGTATCCCATCCAAGCGGGAGCGGCTGCTGTTGGTAAAACTTTGGAATTGCCAGAGCCAATAACTTTATGCACCTTGCATCTTTTAATTTTCAGATATGCCATAGTATCCAGAAGATATTTACTGTAGGAGGATTTACCATGCTGGTAACTGGGAAATTGTTAAAGCCGTTAAAAGAGGCAAGGTATCTTAATGTAGAAAATACAGACAGATACAGACCCGTTTTACGGCTTTTTTATATTAATTATGAGAAGCTTAAATACTGGATGTATCTGGAAGAAGTTTATGAAGAGCTGAAAGAGGATTCTTATTTTGCACAGTATACTATAGAACAGTGCCAGCAGGACTTAGCAACCCTTGTTTCATGGGGTAATCTTGATACAATGCAGGATACAAGAAAAGTAACAACACTAGAAGAATTTAAAAATAAAAAATTCAGGTACCAGCTTTCAGCATATGCTATAGAAATTGAAAGGATGGTTATACACCTTGAAAATCTTTTTGTTGAAGGGGCTTCACTGGAACCAAGCCTTTTAGAGCGTATCAGGCATAATGCACACCGTCTGGAAAATATTTTAGAAGAACCAGAAGAAAAGATTTACAGCTGGTGGAATGATTTAAATAATGATTTTATCAGGCTTAATAAAAATTACCATGATTATATGAGGACACTTGACAGTGTAAAAGCAGAAGAAATAATGAAGACAAGGGAATTTCTTGTATTTAAAGACAGTTTAATTGAATATTTAAGGAATTTTGTAAAAGGCCTGCAACAGAATGTAGATATAATCGGGCATTATATAAAGAAAACCCCAGAAGAAAATATTTCAAAAATAATAGAAAAAGTACTGGCATATGAAATGTCAATTCCAAGGATGGACGGGGAAGCAGATGAAAAGCTTATTAAAGAAAAACTTGAAGGCCGCTGGCAAAGCATTAAAGAATGGTTTACCAGCAGTAATGGAAGAGAAGCAGAAGCAGGCAGGGTTTTTGATGTTACAAATGATGTTATCCGTAAGATTACACGTTATGCAACAAGAATTAGTGAAATGATAAATGCGGGCGCAAACCGCAGGGAAGAATATTATAAGGTTGCCCAGATGTTTAATAATTGTAATAATATTAATGAGGCACACAGGCTTTCTTCTAATGTTTTTGGAATTGAAAGCTGTCTGCATTTAAAAGGTGAAATTGAAAGAGAAACGGAGAGCATTAACAGTGGTGTGTATGAAGAAAGACCACATATAGTAGAAATTACTCCAAGAACCAGGACATACAGGGATAAAGCCCAGAGGACGGGGATTATTGACAGGACAAAGGAGAAAGAAGCAGCAAAGCGTGCTGCTATTGAAAGAATTGAAATGGAACGTAAACTTTTAGATAGTTATATAAAAGATGACAGGCTGGATTTTGCAGGGCTTCCAGTACTTGAGCCATCTGTCAGGGATACTTTTTTAACATGGCTTTCAAAAGCACTTGAAAGAAAGGACAGAAGTGCAAAGACAGAAGATGGAAGAAATTATTTTATTGAAGAACGTGAAGGGCAGACCTGTGTTGTAGAATGTACAGACGGGAAATTTATAATGCCTGCATATATAATATGTTTTAAATAAAATTATAACTACAAAAGGACAGGATTAATGAACGCATTAGAGATATTGTTAAGTAAACGCTGGATTGTAAAAAGCAGGGAAAAAGAATTGTATTACCAGGTAAAAGACCAGTTAGGTGAATACAGGAATTTCCTTAATGAAAAACTTGGATACCATATTGTTATAACGCCAAACCTTATTAAACTTGAAAAAGTGCCAGCCCAGCCAGAAAACTGGATGGGCATATTAGAGTTTAAAGAAAAAATAGAATATATATTTTTATGTCTTGTGTTAATGTTTCTTGAAGATAAAGAAGCAGAAGAACAATTTGTGCTTTCAGATTTAACAGAATATGTACAGAGCCAGTGGAGAGAAGAAGAAATTGACTGGACTGTTTACCGTAACCGCAGGTGTTTTGTAAAGGTATTAAAGTTTTGTGTAAATTGTGGAATGTTAAAAGTAGATGATGGAAACGAAGAGAACTTTTCAAAGGATAATGAAGCTGAGGTGCTATATGAAAATACAGGAATATCCAGGTATTTTATGCGTAATTTTGCAATGGATATTTCAGGCTTTACAAGTCCGTCAGATTTTGGGAATAACGAGTGGATTGGGATGGATGAAGACAGAGGGATTATCCGCAGGCAGAGGGTTTACCGCAAACTTCTTATGACTATGGGAGTTTATAAAACAGAGGATACAGAAGAGGATTTTCTTTATATAAAGAATTACAGGAATATAATACAGGGGGAACTTTCAGGACTGGCAGACTGTAACCTGCATATACATAAGAACAGTGCATTTCTTATTTTAGGTGAAGACTGCCGTATGGGGAGATGTTTTCCAGAGGAAAATACATTGTCAGATATTACGCTGTTATGCGGTGGGATTATACGTGAAATGCTTGAAAGCGGGGAGATAACTTGCCCTGTAGATGAGAGGATAGTTATGCCTGTACAGAAGTTTATAAGGATTCTGGAAAATTGTAAAGAAAAATACCAGGAAGGTTTTCCTAAAAAATACAGGGAAATGACAATGAATGAATTTGTAACATCAGTAAAACAATATATGGAAGAAATGGAACTGGCAGGCACAAATGGTACAGATATCTATATCCAGCCGGCACTTGGCAAAATGAAAGGTGTCTATCCAGATAATTTTAAACTCCAGAAAGGGGAAAAAGATGAATAACAGCAGCTGGATTATTAACAAGGCAGGATTAATTGATTTCTGGTATTATGACCATCAGGAATTTTCATTTCTGGATGGAAGGATGCTTCTGCGCGGTTCTAATGGTTCTGGAAAATCTGTTACAATGCAGAGCTTTATACCACTTTTATTAGATGGGAATATGCGTCCTGAGCGTCTTGACCCGTTTGGTTCAAGGGCAAGGAAAATGGAAAACTACCTGCTTGAAGAAGATGACAGCAGGGAAGAACGCACAGGATATCTTTATATGGAATTTAAACGCCAGGAGTCAGATACATATATAACAATTGGAATGGGCCTGCGTGCCAGGAAGAATAAAAAGCTTGAAACATGGTATTTCTGTATTACAGATGGTAGAAGGATTGGTATAGATTTCTGGCTTTATAAAGATGTACAGAATAAAATTGCATATTCTAAAACAGAATTAAGAAACCGTATTGGTGACGGTGGCAGGGTGATGGATTCACAAAGTGAATATGCAAGCTGTGTTAATTCTTTAATATTTGGTTTTGAAACAATGGAAGAATATAAAGAAATGCTGGATTTATTAATACAGCTGCGTACACCAAAGCTTTCTAAAGATTTCAAGCCTTCTGTAATTAATGATATATTAAGCAAATCTTTGCAGACATTATCAGAAGATGACCTGCGTCCTATGTCAGAAGCTATTGAAAATATGGATACGCTTAAAACTAACCTGGATAACCTTTCTGAAAGTATAAAAGCAGCAAAACAGATTGAAAAGGTATATGACCAGTATAATAAAGTAGTTCTTTTAAGCAGGGCGGAATCATACCTTAAAACTGTAAAAGAATTTAATATACAACGGAAAGAATTAGAATCTATTGAGGAAGGAGTTACAAGAAATAAAGAAGAATTAGAAAAAGAAAAGAAATTGTATGATAATTTAAAACAGGAATATGCTGTTTTAGAAAAAGAGAGGGACTCTTTAAGTAATAATGATGCTACAAGGTTAAAAGCAGAAGAAAACAAACTTGAAGGACAAGCAGCAGAATATGGAAAAGAAATAGAAAATTATGAAAAACGTTGTGATAAAAAAAGGGAAGAATGTATTGAAAAAGAAAACCGTATTAAGACACAAAAAGATATAAATAATACAGCATGGCAGGATTTAGATAATACGCTTGTACAGATGGAAGAGGCAGTAGAAGATATCCCGTTTGATGAAGCATTTTTCTTTATAGAAGAAATAAAATCAAAAAAAGAGGGCAGATGTGATTTTAATTACCATGCAAAAATGTTAAATAAATATATACAGAGGGTAGAGGAAGGTACAAGTATATTAAGACAGGAAGAAGAAGCTAAAAGACATTGTGATGAAGCACTTAAGGAACTGGATTTAAAGCGTGAGGACAGGGATAGGGCAGAGCGGGAATGGCACCAGTATGACAGGCAGCTTATAGAACAGAAAAGTGAGATAACAGAAGCCGTATATGTATGGGAACGTGGCAATACAGAGCTTCATATGGAACCTTTAAGTTTACAGGAAATTGCAGGGTTTATTGATAATTACCAGTATGGCATGGATTATTCCAGGGTAAGTGAAATACTGCGTAGCCAGAAGAATAAAGCTTATGATATACTTTATACAGCAGAAAGGAAGCTTGTACAGGAGAAAGAGCCATTAACTATACAGCTTGCAGAAACAGAAGAAGAACTTAAGACATGGGAAGAAAGCAGGGAACCTGAACCAGAGAGAAGCCAGGAAGTCCTTAATAACAGGATGAAGCTTGATGAAATGGGTATAAAATATATACCATTTTATAAGGCGGTGGATTTTGAGGAAAGCTTGAGCAGTGAAGAGGCGGATAAGCTTGAAGCGGCATTGTACCATATGGGTATACTGGATGCTTTAATTGTAGATGCAGATGACAGGGACAAGATACTTGGCATAGAAGGAAATATATGTGATAAATATCTTTTTAGTGATATAGAACATGTTAAACCTGGT
This sequence comes from uncultured Lachnospiraceae bacterium, assembly GCA_948794795.1. Taxonomy (GTDB): domain Bacteria; phylum Bacillota; class Clostridia; order Lachnospirales; family Lachnospiraceae; genus Butyribacter. The sequence goes on from CAQGLR010000001.1 coordinate 75,126, forward strand.
ATTATGCAAGTTATACAGGTATATAATGCAGAGGATGATATTATTCTTTACCAGCAGATATCAAATATACTTTCAGGAATTGGTTATTATAGCAAAGATGTTAAGCCATCAACATGTGCAGGGCTTGAAGGATATTACCGTATAGGGGTATTGGAAGGCACTACAGGCACAGGGTATAAGGCTAAATATATTGGTGCAGCAGCAAAGGAGCGTTACCGTTCAGAGAAAATAGAAGAACTTAAAAAGCAAATTGATATATTAGAAAAACAGATAAAACAAATTGAATGGGATATTCTTAAAAATAAAGAACAACAAAAGAATTTACAAGAAGAAATGGATAAATTCCCTGATGCAGAAGACCTTAAGATTGCAGCAAAAGACCTGTGGGACAGTAAGAGCCGCCTGGATACTGCAAAGGAAACAGCAGAACAGTACAGGGAAAGATTATTAAAAGAAGAGGGAAAATTAAAAGAGATACAGCTTAAAGTACAGGAAATTTGTGCAGGGGCACATATGGCAAACCGCCTGGATATTTTTGAAAATGCCTTAAAAGGGCTTAAGGAGTACCATAACCTTTTAAGTGAAGCAGGAATAACATATAACAGGTACTGGTCAGGCATTGGTATGCTTAAAACACTTGAAGACAGCCTTGAAGGGCTTATAGATGACAGGGATGAAATCCTCTATACATTAAACCAGTATAAAAAGCGTAAAGCACGTACACTTGGGGAGCTGGAGTCTGTAAGGGAGCAGCTTGGTCTTACAAATTATAATGAAATTAAGGAACGTCTTGATACATGTGTAAAACGTCTTGGTGAAATACCTGGTGAGCGTGACAGGACAGCGTCTAATATAGGTTTTCTTGAAAATTCTATTGAAAATGACAAGGAAAAGATGGAGAGAAAACAAGAACAGATTTCTAATACAGAACAGCTTAAAAATATTGAAGAACAGATATTCCAGATGGAATACAGCCTTGGCTATGTAATGCAGGATGTTTCTGGCGGAGAAACTAGTAAACCAGAAGAAGCAGAAATAAGGGCAAAGAATGTCTGTAGTTTACCTGGAGTACAGGATATAAACAAGATACAGCTGGATTCAATGCTTGGAAACCTGCAGACAGCTTTCCATGAGAAAAAGGGATTGCTGGCAGAATACCAGCTTTCTATATACAACCTTTTTGAAGAACAGAGAAAAGCTATTGGCAGGCAGGAGCTTATAGAGAAATATGGGATACCAGCGTTCAGGCCTGATATTAAGACAAAATACAGGGGCATGCCGGTTTCATTTAAAGAGCTGGTTGTAAAATTAAATACTGATATGGAGGATTTAGAGAAAGTATTAAGTGCAAAGGACAGGGAACTTTTTGAAGATATACTTTCTAATACAATTAGTAAAAAAATCAGGGCAAAAATTTATGAGAGCAAACGCTGGGTAGAAAAGATGAACAGCCTTATGGAATCTATGCAGACTTCAAGTGGGTTGAAATTAAGCCTTAAATGGATTAGTAAGAAAACAGAAAAAGAAGGGCAGCTTGATACAAAAGAACTTGTAAACTTGCTGCAGAGTGATACAGAGATACTGCGCCAGGAAGATATTGATAAAATGGCATCACATTTCCGTTCTAAAATTATGGATGCAAGAAAAATGGCAAGTGATACAAATACAGTGATGTCTTTCCATATGATTATGAAAGATATACTTGATTACAGACAGTGGTTTGAATTCCAGCTTTATTCACAAAAGACTGGTGAGAAGAAAAAAGAACTTACAGACAGGGTTTTCTTTACTTTTAGCGGAGGAGAAAAGGCAATGTCAATGTATGTACCACTTTTTTCTGCTGTCGTTGCTAAATATGCAGGGGCAAATAAGGATGCACCACTTCTTATTTCACTTGATGAGGCATTTGCTGGTGTGGATGAAATGAATATAAAAGATATGTTCAGGCTTATGGTGAGTTTAAACCTTAATTTTATGATAAATTCACAGGTGCTGTGGGGTGATTATGAAACTGTGCCAGGTCTTGCAATATACCAGCTTGTGCGCCCAGAAAATGCTAAATTTGTTACAGTAGTGCCTTATGTGTGGAATGGGAAGACAAGGGTACTGGGTGTTTGAAGATTGAATAATCTACAGTTATTGGCTCTGGCAATTCCAAATGTTTACCACAAGCAGCACGTTTGCACTTGGATGGATGCGCAGTGGTGCATAAAGCCTTAAAGAACAAGGCTTAAGCACCAGCGCCTCCATAACAGCTGCCTTATGGTAAAACATTTGGAAATTGCCAGAGTAATATAATCTTTGTATAATTTAAAAAATGGGGAAACTCAAAAGTCTTTGTGTAGTTTGATGTTTTAAAAGTAATTTCCAGACATGCTCTAGTGTTTTGTATATACAGGAATTGAGCATGTAACAGGTTTATTTTATAAAATAAGGGAAAACAGGTTTTATATAAAATTAAGAAATGGATTGATGTAATATTATTAGCAGGTATATGTTTTTTATACAGAAATATATGCTAGTTTAGATAAATTATTTGGATTGGTAAATGACAACATAGATATTTTAGAGTATAATTAGTCTGAAAATGTATACAAGGAGGCAGCTTCATGGTTGATAACAGAAAAGAACAGGAACGTGATGAGCTTCATCGGACTATCTGGAATATGGCAAATGATTTAAGAGGCAGTGTAGATGGATGGGATTTTAAACAATATGTGTTAGGAATGCTGTTTTACCGGTATATTTCAGAAAATTTTACAAATTATGTAAATGAGGGTGAGTCAGAAGCAGGCAATCCAGACTTTGATTATACAAAATTACTGGATGAAGATGCAGAACAGGCAAGAGAAGATTTAATCCAGTCAAAAGGCTATTTTATTTTGCCAAGTGAACTTTTTTGTAATGTGCGTGAACAGGCATCAGGCAATGAGAACCTAAATGAAACATTGGAAACAGTTTTCCGCAATATTGAAGCATCAGCACAGAGCCGGGAAAGTGAAAAGAATTTTAAAGGGTTATTTGATGATATTGATGTAAACAGTAATAAGTTAGGTGGAACAGTTTCAAAGAGAAATGAAAAACTGGTTAAACTTCTTAATGGTGTTGGTGATATGAAACTTGGCAGCTATAAAGAGAATACTATTGATGCATTTGGTGATGCTTATGAATTTTTAATGGGTATGTATGCTTCCAATGCTGGAAAAAGCGGCGGGGAATATTATACACCACAAGAGGTATCAGAACTTCTTACAAAAATTACTGTATTAGGAAAAAAGGAAGTTAACAAGGTATATGACCCTGCTTGTGGAAGTGGTTCATTATTATTGAAGTTTGCAAAAATTTTGGGGAAAGATAATGTAAGGCAGGGATTTTTTGGCCAGGAGATTAATATTACTACATATAATCTTTGCAGAATGAATATGTGGCTGCATGATATAGAATATACAGATTTTAATATTGGACATGGAGATACTTTAACAGAACCATTACATTGGGATGATGAACCATTTGAAGCTATTGTTTCTAATCCACCATATTCTATTAAATGGGAAGGAAATGCAGACCCGGTTCTGGTTAATGATGAACGTTTTTCACCAGCTGGTGTACTTGCTCCAAAGTCAAAAGCAGATTTAGCATTTATTATGCATTCCTTATCATGGCTTGCAACTAATGGAACAGCAGCAATTGTATGTTTTCCTGGCGTAATGTACCGTGGTGCTGCAGAACAGAAAATCCGCAAATACCTGATAGATAATAATTATGTGGAATGTATAATACAGATGCCAGGCAATCTTTTCTTTGGTACAAGTATTGCAACTTGTATTATGGTGCTTAAAAAGAATAAAATAGAAAATAATACATTATTTATTGATGCTTCTAAAGAGTGTGTGAAAGTAACGAATAATAATAAGCTGACAGAGGAAAATATACAGAATATTTTAACAGCTTATAAAGAGAGAGCAGATAAAGAATATTATGCATCAGTTGTGCCAAATAACAAAATTGCGGATAATAGTTATAACCTTTCTGTTTCTTCATATGTAGAACAGGAAGATACAAGGGAAAAGATTGATATAAAGAAGCTGAATAAGGAAATTAAGGAAATTGTAACAAGAGAAGAAGTGCTTCGTATGGAAATTGATAGGATTATTGCAGAAATTGAGAAGGAATCATGAAAGAATTTCCATTTTTGATGTACAAAATAGAAGAAAGTGATATTACAGTAAATGCAATATTGAAGGATGAAACAATATGGCTTTCCCAAAAAGGTATGGCAGAGTTGTTTAATGTGGAAGTTCCTGCGATTTCCAAACATCTTGCCAATATTTTTGCAGAAGGCGAATTATCAGCAGATTCAACTGTTTCCAAAATGGAAATAGTACAACAGGAAGGTAAACGCCAGGTAAAGCGCCAGATTGAATATTATTCACTGGATGCCATTATTTCAGTGGGTTACCGTGTTAATTCAAAGAGGGCAACACACTTCCGAATATGGGCAACCAAAGTTTTGAAAGAGAAAACACGTTTATGATGAAAGAATTTGCCACAAGCGTCAATGAGTTTCTGGCTTTCAGACATTATGAGGTATTGCCAGATAACAATAAGGGGAAGATTTCAAAACAAGAAGCATGGAAGAAAGCACATAATGAATATGATATTTTTAATAGGACACAAAAGATTCATTCTGATTTTGATGAAATAGTGAAGGAAATGCTTGGGAAAGAGGGTGAAGCAGAATGAGCAGGTTAAATGAATTGATACAAGAGTTTTGTCCTAATGGGGTAGAATTTAAACAATTATCGGATATTTTAAAAATAAAGAATGGTAGTGATTATAAATCATTTTTAAAGGGTAATATTCCTGTTTATGGTTCAGGTGGAATAATTGCATACATTGATAGATTTGCATATAATAAGCCATCTGTTTTAATACCAAGAAAAGGTTCAATAAATAAATTATATTATGTGGATACTCCATTTTGGACTGTGGATACTATTTTTTATACACAAATCAATGTAGAGTTTGCAGAACCTAAATTTGTTTATTTTTGTTTGCAAATGCAACATTTAGAGAGATTAAACACTGCAGGTGGTGTTCCAAGTTTAACACAAAATGTGTTAAATAGAGTGCGTATACCTGTGCCACCACTAAATATACAAAATGAAATTGTTCGTATTTTAGATAATTTCACAGAACTTACAGCAGAACTTATAGCAGAACTTACAGCACGTAAAAAACAATATGAATACTATAGAAATAAATTATTAACTTTTAAAGAATTGAAATGTGAAGATGATTAAAAATGCAATATGTATAAATATTTTCAGTCTCTCCATTTTTTAAATTATACAAAGAGTATATTGCCAGAGTCAAAATTTTTGTGTATTGAAAAATGGGGAAATTCAAAGTTTAAATATAATTTTTAATCAAATTATAAGTTACAAGGAGCTGACAGGATGAGTAAATTTAATATGGTTGCATCCATGAATGAAAGTACAGTAGTATCAGAATATACACCAGAAAGCAAGCATTCTGGAAGTTACCAGAGTGAAGCGGATTTGGAAAAAGAGTTTATCCATATGCTTACAGAGCAAGGCTATGAATATATTACAATCCATTCTGAACCAGAACTGGTTTTAAATTTGCGTGCAAAGCTGGAACAATTAAATAATTATATATTTTCTGACAGTGAGTGGGAAAGATTTTTCAATGAATATATAGCTAATGCGAATGATGGTATTGTGGAAAAAACCAGGACTATACAGGATGATGCAGTAAAAAATCTGGCAAAGGATGATGGCAGTACTAAAAATATTACTTTATTTGATAAAAGTAATATCCATAATAACCGTCTTCAAGTATTAAACCAATATGAAATCTTACAAAAAGATGGTGCAAATTATAATAACCGTTATGATGTAACTATTCTTGTAAATGGCCTGCCACTTGTGCATATAGAACTTAAGCGCAGGGGTGTGGCAATCAGGGAAGCCTTTAACCAGATTAACCGTTACCAGCGTGACAGTTTCTGGGCGGGTTCTGGTTTGTATGAGTATATACAGATATTTATTATATCTAATGGTACACATACAAAATACTATTCCAATACTACAAGAGATTCCCATATCAGGGAAAAAGAAAGGGAGCAGAAAAATAATAAAAAGACCAGTAATAGTTTTGAATTTACTTCTTTTTGGGCTGATGGGAATAATAAGGTAATTCCTGACCTTGTGGATTTTACGAAAACATTTTTTTCTAAACACACTATTCTTAATATATTGGCCAGATATTGTGTGTTTACTTCAGAAGATTTGCTGCTAGTTATGCGTCCATACCAGATTGTAGCGGTTGAGCGTATATTGAACCGTATTGAAACCAGTACCAATTACAAAAAATTAGGAACAACTGAAGCTGGAGGGTATATATGGCATACCACAGGAAGTGGAAAAACATTGACTTCATTTAAGACTGCACAGCTGGCAAGCAGGTTTTCTTACATAGACAAAGTACTTTTTGTGGTAGACCGCAAAGATTTAGATTACCAGACAATGAAAGAGTATGACCGTTTTGAAAAAGGTGCGGCAGACAGCAATACTTCTACAGCTGTTTTAAAACGTCAGTTAGAAGAGGCAGATGCAAGGATTATTATTACTACAATCCAGAAGCTGGATAATTTTATATCTAGGAACAAAGGACATGTAGTATTTGATAAGCATGTTGTGATTGTATTTGATGAATGCCACCGTTCCCAGTTTGGTGATATGCATAAAAGGATAACCAGGAGTTTTAAGAATTACCATATTTTTGGATTTACAGGCACACCAATTTTTGCAGATAATGCAGGAACAGGAAAGAATCCAGACCTTAGGACAACACCACAGGCTTTTGGGGATAAACTTCATACATACACAATTGTAGATGCAATTAATGATGGTAATGTATTGCCATTCCGGATTGATTATATTAAAACAATAAAGGATAAAACAAATACAGCAGATAAACAGGTAAGTGCAATTGATACAGAAAAGGCATTGGCTGATCCCAAAAGAATTCAGACAGTTGTGACATATATCCTTGAACATTTTGAACAGAAAACAAAACGTAAAAAAGAAAGTTTTAGGTTTTCTGTTCTGTCAAATGTACAAGAGATGGTTTCTGTAAGAAAACGTGGAGAAGCAGAAGAGACGAAACAACACATTCATATGAAAGGCTTCAATTCTATTTTTGCTGTAAGTTCTATTGATATGGCAAAGTTGTATTATATGGAGTTCCAAAAACAGCAGAAAGAATTACCAGAATCCCAGAAACTCCGAGTTGCAACGATTTATAGTTATGGAGTAAATGAAGAAGTAAATGGTGATTTTGTAGAGGATGAAAATTGTGAAGATACTAATGGGTTAGACCAGAATTCACGTGATTTTCTTGAAATGGCAATACATGATTATAATGATATATTCCAGACAACTTATGATACATCTAGTGAAAAATTCCAAAATTATTATAAGGATGTATCGCTCCGTATGAAGAACAGGGAAATTGATATACTTATTGTGGTAAATATGTTCCTGACTGGTTTTGATGCTACTACATTAAATACCTTATGGGTGGACAAAAATCTTAAATATCATGGGCTTGTACAGGCATTTTCCAGAACAAACCGTATTTTAAATACTATAAAGACCTATGGAAATATTATTTGTTTCCGAAATTTAGAACAGGAAACAAATGATGCTATCGCATTGTTTGGAAATAAAAATGCTGGAAATATTGTTCTTTTAAAGAATTATGAAAGTTATTATTGTGGTTATGATGAGGCTGGAAAACATTATGATGGATATGTGGAACTAATAGACCGGTTAAAGATTCAATTTCCATTAGAAGATTTAATAGAAGGAGAAGAAAATAAAAAAGAGTTTATAGTTTTGTATGGGGCAATTTTGAGGGCAAAAAATATTTTGTCTTCGTTTGATGATTTTGAAGGAAATGAGATATTAAGTTCCCGTGATTTCCAGGATTACCAAAGTATTTATCTTGATTTATACAATGAATTTAAACCAAAAAGGGATGGACAGAAAGAGATTATTAATGATGATATTGTATTTGAGATAGAATTGGTAAAACAGGTAGAAATTAATATTGATTATATTCTTATGCTTGTAAAGAAATACCAACAGGATGAAAATAAAGATAAGGAAATTATAATTACAATTGAAAAAGCAATTAATTCTAGTCTGAATTTACGGAGCAAAGTAAAGCTGATACAGGATTTTTTACAGACAATTAATGCAGATACAGAAGTGGATGAAGACTGGCAGAAATTTATTGAGGAACAAAGAGAGCAGGATTTAATGCTTATTATCCATGAGGAAAAGTTGAAAAGTGAAGAAACTCATAAATTTATGCAGAATGTTTTTCGGGATGGTGTTCTAAAGACAACAGGAACAGATATTGATATGATTCTGCCTGCAGTATCACGTTTTGGCAGTGGTGGTGTAAACAGAGCCAAGAAAAAGAAAATGGTAATTGACAGGTTGATGGCATATTTTGAAAAATATAATGAACTTGTTGTTATAAAGTAAAATTTGGTTTAATTATATAAATATTTTGGACAAGGTATACAAATGGAACAATTACTTGAAGAATGTATATGTTATTTTAAAAAGCGGGATGTATATAAGAAGCTTTTTAGTGATTTAAGGAAGAAATATGCAAGCCTTGGGCATATGGGCGGGATTATAAAACTTTCTGGACTATCAAGTGATGAAAAATATGATTTGGAAGGATTTTTTAAGAAAGATTTACATGTGGAAAAAGATGTAAAGATATCTTATGCATTTATGGAAAAATCTCTTAAAAACAGTAAGTTTGCGCCGTTGTCATGGGAAGAAGTTTTAATGGGATATTTTAATGAACCACTTGTTATAAATAAAGATAAAAAGGAAAAGGAATTAAATAATAGAAATTCTTTTTTTGAAGAATGTGCTTTAAACTGTAATAATAAAATTATTTTAAACTGGTTTTTATATGTTTTTAAAGAAAAGGGAAAAGGCAGCCAGATTATTTTTAAAATGTATAATGAAAATAAAAAAGAACTGGAATTATTTTTAAATAAATTGTTTATAGCATTTGGGAATTTGCCTTGTTTTGAGGGGAAAATGCTGCTGCTTCCCATATTTGCTGCAAAGACAACGGGAAATCCGCATTTTTTTGATTTAGGCACATCTGCATGTAAGCTTTTATTAAGTTTTATAGAATATTTCCTGGAAAATACGAATTCTTATGGACTGGACAGAAGTAGTACAGATGGTTTGTCTGGAATTGAGTACACAGAGAACCTTTTATATAGTGTGGGCATTTTAAAAGATAATGTGTCTAATACATGTCTTGTATATGGTTTAAATGGAGTTAAAAAAGATGGAAGTGTGCATAAAGGTATAGAAGGTGCTTTTATAGAGAAAGAACCTGTGCAGGTTACTTTAAAAACGTTAAGTTCACTGGAGTGTTTACTGGCTGGAAGTGTACAGCATGAAATAAAAGAGATATATGTTGTAGAAAACCCTGCTGTATTTTCTTATCTTATAGATACTTATCCAGATGGTGCATTTATTTGTGGTAATGGACAATTTAAACTGGCTTTTTATATAACACTTGAATTGTTAAAAGGAAAATATACTATTTTTTATGCGGGGGATTTTGACGCAGACGGGCTTCTGATTGCACAGAAACTTAAAAACAGGTATCCTTCACAGGTTGTGTTATGGGGATATAAGGAAGAATATTATAAGAAATATTTATCTGATGTACAGCTTGATAATACAGCACTTGTTAAGCTTGAAAAGGTGGTGGCAGATGGACTGCAGCCAGTTAAAAACTGCATTCTTAAGTATAAAAGGGCAGTTTACCAGGAAACGATGTTAGAAACATATTTACCTTATAGTTAACATGCCCAGAAAGCAGAAATATAAGCAATATTAGGTATAATACAAGGGTGTCAATGGTTTTGGCATCCTTTTTGTATGTGTTGAAAAGGAATACATTAACAAATAGTATATAAAAAGTGCAACCATTTATTATAAAAACGTACATATAGTATATAACATAATATATAATGGGAAGTGGTTCCAGGAAAGGAGATGGTTAATTATGGAGGATAATGAAATTGTAAATTTGTACTGGGAGCGGCAGGAATGTGCTATTGAAGAAACCAGGAAGAAATATGGGAGAAATCTTCTTTATGTTATCAGGAATATACTTTCATGTGCCCAGGATGTGGAAGAGTGTGAGAATGATACTTATTTTGGGGCATGGAATGCTATGCCTGATGCAAGGCCTGGTTCACTTCCTGCATTTCTTTGCCGTATTGCTAAGAACCTGGCATTTAAAAAATATAACTATCTGGCAGCAGATAAAAGAAACTGTGATATGGAAATTGCATTTGATGAACTGGAAGGAGTTATTGGAAGACAGGCAGTTGAGTATGAAATAGTTGCAAAACAGACAGCAGATGCAATAAATAAATTTTTGGAGAACAAAAAACCGCTTCACCGCAAAATCTTTGTCAGAAGATATTATTTTTATGAATCTGTCAGTGGAATTGCAGTATATTCAGGGCTTAGCCAGAGTGCAGTTAAATCTATTTTATTCCGTTTGAGAAGAGATTTAAAAAAATATTTAGAAAAGGAGGAATTGTTATGAAAAATAAATATGAAAAATTGTATAATATTATGGAACTTTTAAAAGATGAATTTATTGAAGAAGCATTCAAAGAAGAAAAAGTAAAAACATTTTCAATGTGGAGATTTGCTGTAGCTGCATGTATATGTATTTTAGCTTGTGGAAGCTGGTTTTGCCTGAAATACATATATCCAGGCAATAAACCAGAAATAGGCCGCCAGAAGGAAGCAGATGATGATAATTATACAGAAGTTGCTATTGGTGTAGACCGTCTTCCAGAAATTAAGTATGAAAAAAGTACAGAAGAACTTGAAAAATTTACTTGCAATTTCCAGACAGATGACGGCGGAGGTATAGACTTTGGTTCATATATTATAAAATCAATAAAGGATATGACATCTAAAAATCCTACCAGAAATAATACAGAAGGTATTACTGAACTGCCTGTATTTAAAAATGAACCTGGTCTTTGGAGTGACATTATCAGAATGAAAGATTTTAATAAAAGTACGAATGGGGTATATTTTGCCCATTTATCTTATGAAACACAAAAGGACTATCCATATGACGGGTCTTCGCCTAATATGTGGAATATTTGTTTCCAGGAAGATAAGTCAGAGGATATAACGACACAACTGCTCCAATATACATTTTACCGTATTTTTTATACTGGTAATAAAAAGTTAGGAGAAGGGAAAAAGGGATGGTATAAGGTAATGGTACCGCCGTCTGGAACAGGTAAAATATATCCTCTTATTTCCCAGGAACAGGCAGAACAAAAACTTAGGGAAGGGGAATTTTTTACAGCTAACCCTTATGATAAGTATGTTGCAGAAACAGCGGAGATTTTATCTGTTGAGCTGGAATATCTTACACAGGAATACCAGTATTATATACAGCCTTTTTATAAATTTATAATTACAGATAAAAGCTGGGATATATCAGAGGTTATGAGTTGTGAAAACTGGGAGGATTATATGTCAGTTAGTAAAGTTTATGTTCCAGCAGTACAGGAACAGTATCTTGATATAGTTGAAAGTGCAGAACTAAGGGTCAACTAATTTGAAAAATGGGGAAACTCAAAGTAAACTAAGAATTGTATTTTGTAATTATATAGCGTATAATAGGGAAAATATTTAAAAAAGTGGAGGAAACAGTATATGGCGTCATGGATGGTCCATTTACGTATAACCGACTTGCTGCTTGGTTTATTTAATAGTTTAGAAGAAACAGAATTTGTTGTTGGAAATATTGCTCCTGACAGTGGTATTCCAAGTGAGGACTGGAGTTATTATACTCCATCATCGGAAGTATCACATTTCAGGGATGATTTGTATTCTTTTATTATTAATTTGTAAAAGTTGTTAAATAATAAACTAAAAAAATAGTAAAATATAATGCATTTATGTTATATAAATATACATTTGTGCGCTTAATATCGAAAAAATATTTTAATTATTATATAATAATCATATTATTAATATCAAAACAATAAAGTTATAATATTAAAAGAACAGAATAAACAATAATAATTTTAGAAATATTTGGAAATAGTATTTAAGCAAATTATTAAAGTGTTTATTATATTAATTTTGCATGTTATTTGCCAAATAGAGAAATATTAATAATTATTTTGGCTGGATATAGCATTATTATATAAGGAGGTGAGAGAAATGGAAGAGAAATATGTATTTGACTTAGTTGTTGAGGAATTAAATGATGAGGTAAATATTACAGCAGGAGCTTCATTTTCGGGTTCATGTAGTACATCTACAAGTTGTGGTTCTACCTCTACTAGTACAACATGCTAATAAATATTATTACATAGTATAAAAAAATTTAGTGGGAATATATACCTGGCAATTTACATAAGAAATAAAATAATTTGCCGGGTATATATATTATATTTTTAAGAAAATTATTTGGGCAATGTTTATAATTTAAGAAAGGAACTGGTTATTTATCTTGCTTTAGTTCTTAACTGGAAACAGGATGTTTTCTGGTTAATTTATTCACTAATCAGAAAAAATAAGGATTTATTTTTTAGATAAAGAATATAAAGCAGTTTAATATGGTTAATGTTATATGTTAGAAGATAAAACTGAGAATATAAGAAAATATTTATCATCACACTCATATTTGAATTTAGCTATATCATATAGGGATAAACCTTATGCATCTACTATGAAATATGTTGCAGAAGAATTTAGTCTTTATTTTGCAATGTTCAAAAGTTCCCATACAGCTAATATTTTGTTACAAAATAATTTTGTAGCATGTACAATAGATGATCACAATGTTGAAGAATTTATACAAATTGTTGGAGAGGCAGTTTTAATGGATTCAAAGGAGGAAAGGAAAAAGGCAGGGAATATTTTAAAAAAAATATATAGTAATATTATGTTCTGGATGTATTCAGATGATGTTTTATTCTATAAACTGTGTCCATATAGGATAAAATATACTCTTGGAGGGAAAAATTATAAAAGTGTTAAAGAATTTGGAGAAAGTTTTGAGTTAGTTATAAAGAATTTGTAATGGCTTTTGGCAGGGAGTTAATAATATATGGAAAGAGTAACAATAATAGAAATAATTCAATCTTGTGTATACTGTTTATTAATTACATTTTTGCTTGGTATAGTATTAATTACTGGAAATACCAGCCTTGACTGTTTTTTTTATTCTTTACTTGTATGGCTATGGCCTGTTGGGCTTTTAGCCAGATTTATGTTATTCAAATACACTAGTAAACATATATTTGCGTGGAGTTTAGCTGGATGGGGAGTTTGTTCAGTTATTTTAGTAGTAGCAAATTTATTGACATATAATAAAGTATTGTGGTGTATATATCCTGTTGTAGGGATATTTATGTGGCCACTATCGGTATTGATAAAAATAAAACTAAAAGAGAAAGAAGGATGAATAATGTTACCAAAAAAGCCAATGTTAAAAGAAAATTACCAGTCAGTAATGATGTCAGTTGAGTCTATGCAGTTACGAAACCAGGAAAATACAATGTTATTAAAAGGAAAAACTGTTGAGCAGTTACTTCCTAGTTTACTTCCATTGTTAGATGGATTACATACAGTTGATGATATTGCAAAGAAATTAGATGAATGCCCAAGGAAGATAATAGAAGATACTATCCAGGTTCTTTGTGACCATTTTGTAATAGAAGATGGAAATGCAATTGAAAAGACAAAGATACCAAAGGAAGAACTTGAAAAATATTCTAATATGGTTGATTTTCTTAGTTTATTTTCAGAACATTTATTACCTTCAGGAGAAAAAGCTAGTAAGTATGATTTATTTAGAAGTTTACAAGAAAAAACATGTTTGGTATACGGCTTGTGCAGAGTTGGAAGCCAGTTAGTACTGGAGCTGGCAAAGTCTGGAATTAAAAATCTGGTTCTGTGTGATGACAGTTTAATTGATGGGACAGATAAAATTCCAGTTTTTAGTGGCCAAGAAGGAATAAGCAAAGCAGAAGCTATGAAGAATTATTTGGTTAAAAGTAAATATAATATAGATGTTAAAGTAGTGCCAGAGCAGCTTGGACATTTAGAAAATATAGATATTTTAATATATTCAGAGGATATACCAACCTCTGAAGAATTAAGGAAAATTAATAAATATTGTATAGATAATAATATATCTTGGATTAATTTAAAAATAGGAGAATTAAAATTTCAGGTTGGTCCACTTGTTGTACCAAATGAAACTGCTTGCTATGAGTGTGCAACTAACAGGATTAATGGAAATTTAAATTATTATGAAGAAGAAAAGGCATATGAAAACTATAAAAATTTAGAGAAAGAAAATGTAAAAGTTTTTATGAATGATATGTTTATAAATATAGCTGTAAATATTACTGTGTGGGAAGTAGTTAAGTATTTAACTAAAATTTATAGTGCTGTATCAACTGGAAGAATTATTTTTTTTGATGGTTTATCAATGGAGTTATCAACAAGTAATATTTTGAAGATGCCAAAATGTCCAGCATGTAGCAAAAGAGAAAAACAGCCATTTATTGAACCATATGCAGTATATTTACCATAGGTTTATATTTATAAAGAAAGGAAATATTGTGTTTTCATTTGTAAAAACATTATTTAGGGGAAACAAGGTATGAAAACAATATTTGAAAGTGTGAATAAGGAACTTTTGCCAGGTTGTTTAAAAGTAGTAGATAAAAAAACTGGTATAGTCAGTGAATGTATTGAAATGATGAATGAATGTTTTGATCCTAAAATTTACTTTTATACAACTAAAATGGCAGATACGTCTAAGTATGAAGGATTTATAAAATGCCATTCTAATAATGGAGGAGCTGCTTTTACACGTGAATTAGCTATGTTAGCATCAATTGGTGAGTCTGTTGAGAGATATTGCAGTTCTATTTATAACTATGATGATATGATATATTCTTCATACAACAGTTTAACTGATGATGCAGTTAACCCAGAAGAATGGGCTTTATTTTCGGAAAAACAGTATGCATATAAAAGTTTTAAATTTGCAAGATTTGATGGAGATACAAAAATAAACTGGATTAAGGGATTTTCGCTAACTGAAAACAGGGAAAAATATGTACCTGCGGTATTTGTATATTTACCTTATATTGCAGAACCACATGAAAGAATTATTTCACCTTGTGTCTCAACTGGTTTATCTGCTGGAACTAGTTTGCAAGATGCAATTTTGGGTGGAATATATGAGGTTGTAGAAAGAGATGCAATTTCTATAATGTGGTTTAATAAATTATCTATGCCCGTAATTGATTCATTTGAAGGTTCTAGAAGTATTAAAAAAATATATAATGATAAAATTAGTTGTGATGGGGCAAATTATGAATTAATAAATATTACAACTGATTTAGGAATACCTGTTATTTTTTCTATTAAAAAATTTAATTCAGCAAAAGGAATATCAGCAGCATGTGGAGCAGCATCCAGGCTTGATCCTGAAAAAGCTGCTATAAAAGCAATGATTGAATCAGCACAAGGTGCAAAATGGATCCAGTATTTACATGTACAGGACTGGCTTTGGGGTTATAATGATGATTTTTCTGATATAACAGATTTCCAGGACCATATACATTTATATAGTATGCCAGAAATGGTTCCAGGTCTTGGTTTTGTTGCATCTAGTAATATAAAACAGAATATATGTGATATTGAAAATTTAGATACAGAAAATTTAAACCAAAATATAAAAAAATGTGTAGATTTATTAGGGAATGCAGGCCATGAGGTGATAGTTGTTAATATTACTTCATCAGATATACAACAAACACCATTCCGAGTAGTTAAAGTTTTGATACCAGGACTACAACAATTAAATGGAGACCATAATTATCCATTTCTTGGAGGTAGCAGGTTATATAATGTACCTAAAAAGCTAAAATATCAAAAAGGAGTTGCTGGTTATAACCATGCACCACATCCATTTCCATAATGAAAGGAGAAAATAATGGAAAATTTTAGTGGATTAAATGCCCGTGTGTCATATGAAAGAAAAGAAGAAATGATTTCAGATGTCTATCACGAAAATTCAAAAATGCGCCGTATAGATGGACAGTTTTGGGGAAAACGGTTTAGTGAAATACGTTCTAATGTCCATTTATGTAAAGCAATGTCAAAAACATATAAAGAATATTTAAATAATCCTTCAGTTGATTTACCAAGGGATTTTGAAAAAAGTGAGATGTCATTTGAAGATATTATTATTAATAGAAGAACTACAAGAGAATTTTCTGGAGAAGCTATTACATTAGAACAGTTATCAAAGCTATTATATTTTACATATGGTATTACTTTTTCATTTAAAGCATTTGGACAACATGGAGGTTTTTTTCATTCTCCTGATTATGAAACAGGACCAAAAGCAATTGATGTATTAAACGAGTATGATGGTTATCAGGCTTTCCGTGCTGCTGCATCTGGTGGAGGGTTATATCCATTAGAATTTTATGTGTCTGTTAATGCCGTAGAAGATTTGGATAATGGTTTGTATCATTATAATGTTAAGAAACATAAATTAGAACTGTTGCGTAAAGGGGAAATGGAAAATGAATATAATGAATTAGTTTTTAAAGAAGAATGGCAGAGAAAAGCAAGTGTTCATTTTATTATTACTTCTATTATGGACCGGACCAGATTTAAATATCTTGAAAGAGGATATAGGTTTATTAATATAGATTTGGGACATGCTGTTGAAAATTTGTATTTAACTGCCACTTCATGTAGTTTAGGCTGTGCTGCTATTGGTGGATTCTTTGATGATGAGGTTAATAATTTTCTTGGGATAGATGGACAGAATGAAACAACTATGCTTTTAGTAAATGTTGGACAACATAATGACCCAGATGCATCACCTCTTATAAAAAGTAATATTAAGAAAAGAGAATAAATAGTGTGAAAATATATCTAAGGCAGCAAAAAACGCTACCTAAGATATATTAAATTTCACACAGGAAAATGCAAAACCAGCATTTTCATCACTATTTGTGCCGCCCAAAGGCGGCATGGGAGATTAATATGAAAATTAAATTTATTTTACCAGGATTTAAGAATATGCATAGCAGGGAATTTAAGTCTATAATGTTCAGATACTGGTTTCCATCATTAACTATTCCAATTCTAGCGGCATTAACTAGTAAAAATTATGAAATAAGTTTTGATGATGAAGTATTTGACGAAATTAATTTTAATGAGGATTTTGATTTGGTGGCAATTAGTGCGATGACTGCACAAGTAATACGTGGTTATCAGATTGCAGATTATTACCGTTCAAAAGGAATTAAAGTTATAATGGGAGGGGTGCATGCCAGTGTCCTTCCAGAGGAAGCATTGCAACATGCAGATTGTGTGATGATTGGTGAAGCAGAACTAATATGGAGTCAGATGTTACATGATTTTGAAAATGGTTCTTTAAAAAGAGTATATAAAGCAGGTTGTTTTGTTGATATGAAAGAAATTCCTAGAGCTGACCGAAGCATATTTAATGGGAAGACCAGGCCTGTACATGGAACAGTAAATTCTATCCAGGCCACACGGGGATGTCCTTATAATTGCAAATTTTGTTCTGTAACCAATTTTTTTGGAAATACATACCGTTATAGAGATGTTGATGATATAATTGATGAAATATGTACATTGGATATGACAAAAGAAATATGTTTTGTAGATGATAATATTTATGGAAACCGGGAGTACGCTAAAAAGTTATTTAAAGAAATTGGGGAATTAGGAATCAGATGGAGCGGGCAAGGAAATATAACTTTAGCAAAAGATGATGAATTGTTAGACTTGTGTACTAAAAGTGGATGTTCAGGCCTTTTGATGGGTATTGAAAGTATTAATGAAAAGAATCTGGAATCAATTAATAAAAAGTCTAATAATGTAAATGAGTATTTGGATTCTATTAAAAAAATCCAAGACAGAGGAATAAAAATATTAGGTTCATTTATATTTGGACTGGAAGAAGATACTCCTGATACATTTGAAAAAACATTAAGGTTTATAGAAAATGCAGAGATTGCATTACCTGCTTTTAATATTTTAACACCATATCCGGGAACACAAATTGCAAATATGCTGCAAAAAGAAAACAGGATTATTTCATATGACTGGTCTGATTATACAGCAACTAAAACTGTTTTCCAACCAAAGAATATGACTGTTGATGAGCTGGATAAGGGGTATAAATGGATTTATAGTGCTGTACATGATAATATAAATTTAAAACAATTATGAATGATATTAAATTATTAATAAAAAGATTTAAGGAAAATGAATTAATTGCTTATGTATTGTATTCAAGAAAATGTTATAGGAAATTAATAGGGAAATTATTTTTTGAAGTACAAATTCTGGCAGATAATAGAACAAAAATATTAAGAAAAGAAATAAATTGTATCCAAATACTGGAACCTGAACTTTTAAAATATTTTAAAGATGATTATTTAGACGGATTAGATAATATACCAGTTGTTTCTGATACAATAAAATTCCGTGTTCCTGGCCATAGTATAAACATTATTTCAAAAATTACTCTTTTATGTAAGACAGAAGGACAGGAAATTATAAATAAAAAAGAATATTTTGGAGAAAAACTTAAAGTAATATTGAATAGTAATAAATATTGGAGGGATTTTTTAGGAGAAAAAGTTTCATTATTTACTAATTTATCTACAAATAATAATATAAAAAATTTACTTAATAAAATTATTGAAGAGGTATGTGGATTTTGTAATTTAGAATTGCGTTTTCCTGTACAATATTATATTACAAACTCTATTTTGGATATTTATGGTATTTCACGTGATTTTCCAATTACAGAAACTAATTGTCTTACAGCAGGCAATAAAGTATTAGTATGTTTGTATTCGGAAAAGTTTTTAAAAAATATAATAACTCATGAAACAGTCCATGCATTATTGTACCAAAATTATTTTATTAAAAAAAATAATTATCTTCATTGGCAGACTTTATGCCTGGAGGGGTATTGCCAGTATGTTATGAATTGTTTATGTAAAAAAAAGGATAGTTATATAAGGTTTGGCAATGCCATAAAAAACTTATATATTTTAGACTTTTGTGAATTAAAAGAAAAGATTTTTTCAGAAAATTATGATATGGGTGATATTATTATACAATATGAAATATTGCCATATATTTTTGAAAAGTGGAATGAAGAGTCAAATTTATTATCAGATATATTATGCAATTTTGATAAAAGTAAAATTATAGAAAGAAAGATAAATAAATATTTTAATTTAGCAGTGGAATATATCGAAAATAAACAAATATTAGATTTAAATAAAAAATATAATAATTTATACATTGTTTTTTTTAAAAATGTTAAAATGGTAAATGACAGAAAACAATATTATAAATGTGTTGGACAATATAGATGTGATATAGAAATGCTGAGATATTGTGACTGTGTAAAAGAGTTTTTGTAAAAAATTGCAAACTGGTAATTATTATAATTTAGCGGGTTTGTCCGCTGTATTATTTGGGCTGTTAGATTCAGCAGGGGGGATTTATATGCAAAATAATGTTATTTGTGTTAAAGATTTATATGTAGAATATAAAAGCTGCATAGCTGTCAACCATATAGACTTGAAAGTACATGATGGAGAAGTGCTTGGTATTATTGGTGAAAATGGTGCTGGTAAGACTACTACTATAGAATGTATAGCAGGAATTAATAAAGAATTTAAAGGAAATATTGTTGTATTAGGTAATGATATAAAAAAGGTGAAAAAGAGTTTTTATAATGATATAAGTGTCCAGCTTCAGGAAGCTTCTTTTCCAGAGAAACTAAAGGTAAGTGAAATTTGTAAATTGTTTAGTTCCTTTTATAAAAAACCTATTAATTATAATTCTCTGCTTAATGCTTTTGGTTTAGAGGAAAAGACCAGTACTTATTATGGGAATTTGTCTGGAGGCCAGAAACAGAAATTATCTATTTTAGTTGCTCTTATATCTAACGCACAGATAATTATTATGGATGAATTAACTACTGGTCTTGACCCTCAGGCCAGGCGTAATACTATTAATATAATAAAACAGTATACAAAAGGGCGGACAATACTGCTGACTACCCATTTTATGGATGAAGCCGAAGCGTTATGTGACCGTGTATGCTTTATGGGTAAAGGGAAAATTTTAAAATTAGGAAAAATAGATGAGTTATTTATTGAATGTGGTATTAAAAATAAAGTAGTATTTTCTTCAGAAAATGAAGATATAGATAAATGTTTTGAAAAAAATAATTATTTTGTAGAAAAACAAGGCAGCCATATAAGTATAATGTGTAATGAAGATTTATTAATTAGTGAAGTTGAAAATATATTAAATCTACATAATGTAAAATATAGTAATTTACAGCAGCAAGGAACAAGACTGGAAGATTTATATTTTAAAATTCTTGGTAAAAAAGTTGATGAATAGGAGGAGTATTAATGTTTTACAGTTTATTTAAAAGTAGTGCTAAATTGTTTGTAAGAAATTTTATAAATGCTTTTTTCTGTATTATATTTCCACCTGTAATGATAATTTTATTTGGGAGTATATATGGTAATGAACCAGATTCCATTTATGGTGGTTATGGTATGGTTGATGTTTCAATAGCAGCATATGTTGCTTTAATTATTTCTGTAACAGCATTTATGGGTATTCCAATGGAATTATCAAACTTCCGTGAAAAGAAAATATTGAAAAAGTATATGGTTACTCCAGTAAAGCAAGAACTATTTTTATGTTCTGAGATGTTAGTAAATGCTATAGCTACAATAATTGGAATTATAGTTTTATTTATTATTGGAAAATTTGTTTATAGTGTAAAATTCCAGGGTAATATTTTTCTGTTTATAGCAGTATTTTTATTAAGTTTATTTTCAATGTTTACAATCGGATTGCTGTTATCAAATATTGGAAAAAATATTAAAAATACAAATACTCTTTGTTATTCTGTATTTTTCCCAATGTTATTTTTATCTGGAGCAACTATACCAATAGAATTGTTTCCTGAAAGTGTAAAGATGGTATCTAAGATTATACCATTAACTTATGTTGTTGATATGTTAAAAGCATCCTGGCTTGGAAAAGATATTGAAACTTTTTATATTGATATTGTAATAACAGGATTAGTTTTGGTTATTGGCGTTGTACTTAATATTAAATTGTTTAAATGGACTGTGTAAAAAAATTTAATATAAATTAAAAGGAATTAACCAGCCCTTTTATCCCTTCCTTTTTAAAGATTTCTTTATAATAACCAGCTTCTTCCTTTATCAGGCCGTCGATTACTTTAATGCCTAGAAGTTCCACAGGTGCTTTATCGTCTGTTAAAATATAACTTCCTGCATTATATTTATTAAGACCGTCTGAAACCTGTCCCATAAGATTATATAAATCCTTATCTTCAAGGAGTTTCCTTTTTTCTTCAAAGGTTTTGTATAGATTAACATTATTAGAGGCAAATAATTCCCTGTTTGTGGAGTATGGGACATTGGCAGTATATACTTCACTAAATACAGAAGAAATTGTATCGGAAAGGTACTGGTTAATATTTCCCTCTTCGTTATTGTGCATATTCATATTAACCACCATTACACCATTATCAGCCAGATGTTCTTTTACCAGTGTAAAAAATTCTGTAGAGGACATCTGGAATGGTATTGTGATATCCTGGTATGCATCAACCATTATAATATTGTATTTTTTATCTATGGCATTTAAAAATGCCCTGCCATCATAAGTTGTTACATGTACATTATCTGGAAGGTGGAAATATTTTCTTGAAAGTTTTGTTATTTGTTCATCGATTTCCACCCCTTCAATTTCCATATCACCAAAATATTTTTTACATTGTGTAGCATATGTGCCTGTACCCATGCCAAGTACTAAGACTTCCATATCTTCTGTATCAATATCTGGCACCATAAGAGGGGCAGCCATAGCATAGTCATAATACATTCCTGTAAGCCCTGTATCTTTCATATATACAGACTGCACCCCAAAAAGGACATTAGTTGAAAGGATTACATCTTTGTCTGTTTCTTTTACCTGGAGATAGTTATAGACAGACTCTCCTTCATATGTGAGCCCATTTTCCCAGAATGCAAATGAACCTGATGAACCCAGTATACAGCATAAAAGAAAGACTATTGCAGAAATGGTTAATCTTCTTTTAGATATTTTGCTGTTTACAAAATAGATTATAGAGATTACAAAAAGTATTCCAGCAAATACTAGAAGTGTAATATTTGTACCAACAGCAGGTATAGTTATAAATGTAGGCACAAAAGTGCCAATAATGCTTCCAATAGTATTAAATGCGCCAAGTGTCCCTACAGTTTTCCCACTGTCCTCAAGGCTTTCTACAGAATATTTTGCAAGGGAAGGAGTAACTGTCCCTAATAAAAATAATGGAAATACAAATATCAGCATACATGAAGCAAATGCTGCAATTATAAGGAAATTATTGTTTACTGCAAATACAAGGAGTGCTGATACAGCAAGTATAATATATTTGCCAAGCACAGGTATTGCAGCAATCCATATTGAGGCAATTAATATACGTGTGTAGAGTTTTCCAGGGTCTGGGTTTTTATCTGCGCTTTTGCCGCCAAATATATTGCCAAGTGCCATAGCAATCATAATTGTACCAATAATAATGGTCCACACAATTTGTGAAGAACTGAAATATGGTGCAAGAAGCCTGCTTGCACCAAGTTCCACCGCCATAACTGACATTCCTGCAAAAAATTCAGTCAGATATAAGAATAATTTGTTTTCCAGTATTTTCTCTTTATTCATAATTGCTCCTTAATCCAGATATTTTTTCAGTACCGCTGCAAGTTTTGCAACATCAAGAGGTTTTGAAAGATGTTCATTCATACCAGCATTTTTTGAGTCCATAATATCTTCTGTAAATGCATTGGCAGTCATAGCTATAATTGGCACACTTGATGCATCCTGCCTGTCAAGTGAACGTATTGCAGAAGTTGCATCATAGCCATTCATAACTGGCATTTGTATATCCATAAAAATAATATCATAATAACCAATGTCTGAACCAGAGAATTTATCTACAGCATCTTTACCATTGCCAGCTTCTTCTATATTTATACCTGTCATGCCAAGAATTTCTATTGCAATTTCCCTGTTTAATTCGTTATCTTCTACAAGAAGCAGTCTTTTATCTGAATAATTGCTTTCTTTTACATTGTCAAGTTTCTGGGTTAGTTCTTCATTTATATTACCATTTCTAAGATTTTTAAATATGTTTACCAGGTTTGATTTAAAAACAGGTTTATTTAACAAAAGGTCTGCGCCATATTTCTTTGCCTCTGTCTCATTGTCCTCCCAGCTATATGCAGTAAATATAATAAAAGGAGCGGAGCCAGGTCCAGATATACCTTTGATTTCTTCTGCAGTTTTTAATCCGTTCATGTCATCAAGGTTCCAGTCAATCATTACAGCATAGAAACTGTTATGTTCATATTGTCTTTTCTTAACGGTTTTTACAGCTTCTTTGCCAGAAAGTACCCATTCACTGTTAATACCAGTTTCATCAAGAATACTGCAGGCTGATTCACAGAAAGCCTGGTCGTTGTCTGCAACAAGTACATTAAGGCCTGCAAGTTCTTCTGTAAATAAATCTTTATTATCTTGTATTTTTAAATGTATTGTAATGGTAAATTTTGAGCCTTTTCCTTCTTCACTTTCTATAAGGATTTTACCATTCATCATATGTACAATATTCTGGGTTATTGACATTCCAAGACCAGTTCCTTGTACTTTATTTGTCCTGGTATCTTCAGCCCTTGAAAATGGTTCAAAAATATGTTCAAGATATTCTTTTGACATGCCAATTCCATTGTCTTCAAATATAAATTCGTAACATCCAGAAGATTCAATAATAGTTGGAAGTTCATTGACAGTAAGGCATATAGTGCCATTATCAGGCGTATATTTTACTGCATTGCTCATAATATTGACAAACGCCTGTTGTATACGCAGCGGGTCACCAATAACATCTTCATGTTCTATATTAAAAATATGTACTTGTAAATTGTGGTTATGTGCTTTAACTTGTGGCTGTACCATAACAAGAAGGTTGTTTAAAAGTTCTGGAAGGTTAAATTCTTCTTCATTAAGGTTGATTTTACCAGATTCAATCCTGCTCATATCAAGCACATCATTAATAAGACCTAACAAGTGTTTGCTTGAAGCGTCAATTTTGCTAAGGGAATCCTTCACACGTTCTTTGTCATTAATATGTGATGCTGCAATAGCAGTCATTCCAATAATTGCATTCATAGGAGTGCGTATATCATGTGACATTTTGGAAAGAAATTCTGATTTTGCATTATTTGCCCTGTTTGCTTCTTCAAAAGCTTCTTTAAGGGCTTTTCTTTTCTCAATTTCTTCTTTTGCTATATTGTCAACACAACGTACTCCAAGTACCATAATATGTTCATCCAGTTCTGTGCTTACGTCTACAAAGTGCATTTCAAAATGTTCCTGGTTTCTTGTATCAGGTTTTGCCTGGTATCTTACGGTGAAATCATTTTCTTTTTTGAAATAATTTATAAGTGCATTGTTTTTGGACATTTTACGTATAGCTTTCTGGTATTTTGGAAGAACGTACTGGTCAATATATTTTCTTATTTTATTTGAGTATCCAGTTTTTTCATTATTTTTAGTATTAAATTCATTCTGGGGCTTATATGGAGGTTTTACAACAATATATGTGTCTTTATCCAGGTCTACATAATATACAGCATCATAATCAAGGCTTAATGCTGCCATAATGCTTAACTGTTGTTTTTCGGACTCAAGGTTTGACTGGATTATATCATTCTGTTTTTTACGTATTTTATAAATGGCAGTACCTGTGCACAGAGTCATTATAAAAACAACTGACAGGAACAATATTATATGTCTTGATGGATATATGTAATCAATAAAACCTATTTGCTGGTATGGCATATTAAGGTGTGTTTTGGTGATATTATCAATATCATTTTTATTTAATGTATTCAGTGCTTTATCCATAACTGAATATTTAACAGGGTCAATGTCTTTGCTGGCAGTCATTGAAACATTTGAACTGAACCTGTAATTTTCCCATTGTACAAGTTCTGCAAATCTTATATTTTTTGACTGGTAGTTATATTCTATGGTATTTAAAAGAGTAAGGTCTGCCTTTCCTTTTTTTACAGCAACCAGGCAGTCCCTTGCTGTTTTATAAAATTCTATTTCTGCATTTTTGAAATCTTCTGGAAGATTATTACGCCAGTATGCACGTGCTTTGGTAAGCGCTATTTTATACTTTGTATTTTTATCCATTTTGAAATCATTTTTTGAAAGCATTACAGTTTCATATTCCATAATGGGGCTGGTAGTAAGGAAGTTGCTGTCCTGGGACGCAATATTTCCAAAAGAACCTATATAAAAATCTATAGTACCATTTTTTATAAGGTCCTGCCAGTAATATTCACGTTTAATAGGATAAAGGCTGATATTAAGTCCTGTATCAAGCTGGATTTTTCTCATAATATCTGCATAAATCCCACAATATTCCCCGTTGGGACCAGTATAGGCAAGTGGTTCTGTATTTTCATAAAATCCTACAATAACACTTTTTCCATCAGAAATAAATTTGCTTTCATCTGTAGTAAAAGCAGCATTGCCTTTATTGGTCCCCATAAGACATGCTTTAAATACATCACCTACAAGGCCAGGTTCTTCTATAATAAGTTCTTTCATTCCCTTATTAAGTTCATATAAAAGGCTGGAGTTACCTTTTTTTACAGTATAATAGAAAGGATAGGTATCAAGTACTGATACAACTTTGCTGCCTGGTACCTGGTTAGTTGCGTTAAATATTGCTAAATCAGCTTTACCGTTTTTTAATGCTTGTATTTTCTCTTCCATTGAATCAATATATACAGGCTCATAAGTAAAATTATGTTCAAGTGCAAAATTTTCCAGGATTGAAGCGTTTGATGAACTTTGTGTTACAGCAATTCTTGTACCATTAAAACTTTTGTAGTCTTCATAGTTGTATTTGCTGTTTTTTAATGCAAAAATGCCAGGTGCCATATATCCGCCAATCATTGAAGAAAAATCCATTGTTTTTTCACGTCCTGGAAGCATTGTAACTGGGAGAAGCAGGTCAATCCTGCCATCTTCAAGCATTTGGACTGCTTTTGCCCAGTCAGCTTTTATATATTCATATTCCCAGTTGTTAATTTTGGCAAGCCCGTCCAGATAAGGCTTGCAATAACCAGCTATATTGCCTTCTTTGTCATAGTACAGTAAATTATTAATTCCGCATGGTATACGTATAGTTTGTTTGGAAGAAGATTCTGCATTAGCTGGTATATTACTATATAAAAAAGAGGCAAAAATTAAGAACATTGCTAAAATATTTATAAAAATGCGTTTGTATTTTGGTGTATTCATAATGTTTATACCACTTTCTATAAAAAATAATAATTGCTATAATAAAAACAGAGTATTGTATTTATAGTGTTTCTGTAAAAAACCTTTCACTATAAATCTTTTATTTTAATTTATATATTACATAATCGCTGTCTGTCCCTACTTTAAGTGACAGTTTCTTTATATTTTTGGCAACTTTATTAGGTACTTCAAATGTAATAATTCCTCTTTGGACTTTTGAAGAACCAATTTTCTTGTCAAGTATATCTTTGTCATAACCAAGCAGATTGGTTGCTGTATATTCAGTATCACCATAATAGAGCCTTGCAGATATGATTTTGTTACTGTAACCCATACGTGGAAGGAAAGTAGCATTTTTTTTGCCCTGGTTTTTCACTGATGCGGTAACACATATAAATTTTTTGCCTTTGGAAGGTTTAAACTGGTAATATTTCCCTTTGAGTATTTTGTTTTGTATTTCTGCTTTTTTAATAGCGAATTTCCATGTGCCTACAGTGGCTTTGGTTCCAAGTGCTAAGGGTTCATCTTTTTTGTCTTCTTCAACAGATGTCCCATCTGTTGCCCCATTTTCCTGTGAGGCAGCGTTGGTTGCGGCAGGTTCTGGTGAGCTTGTTTCTTCTGGTATATTGCTTGTTATGGAAGAGGTGTCTTTAGAAGGCACACTGGAAGGCTCACTGGCAGATTTGCCACATGAGGTGCATAACAGGGTAAGGCAGGTTCCTAATAATATAAGTTTTCTTTTCATAATCGTTTATTCCTCCATTCTTATTGTACATATATAATAGACTAATAGATAATTAAAGAAAAATCAATACTTATATTATGTCTGTTTTGTAAATTTTATAAGGCATATTTGAAAGGCAGGACGGATATTCACAATCTGTCCTGCTGGTTGTCCTGTGTATCCTGTGGTAAATTTCTGGTCTGTACCAGGGCTTGTTTTTGTTGTGTTTTTTGAATGGTGTTGTTATAATGGGGATGTGGTATTACCAGATAAAGCAGCTTAAGGAGGTATATATATGAAGAGAAATTTTATAAAAAGCAGTGTAACCATTTTATCTGCTTTGGTTATAACAGGAGTGCTGGTATTTTTATCTGTAAGTGAGGCGTTTGCTGGTAAAAAGATACAGTTAAACAGTAAGAAGCTTGATATTATGGAAAATGAAAGCCATGTCCTTAGACTTACAGGGGCAGGAAAAAATGTTAAATGGAGCATAAAAAGTGGCAAAGATAATGTTTCATTGGAAAATGCCAAAGCAAACAGTGTTACAATATATGGAAAGAAAGCAGGAAGTGCAAGTGTAAATGCAAAGTTTAAAGGAAAGACATATACTTGTAAAGTGAATGTTTCAGCTTTGCCATATCCTTCTAAAGAACCAGATGGGCCACAAGTTCCAGCACAGCCAGATGGAACAGGCAATACAAGTACCCCACAGGTGGCAGAGGATAGCAAAAAATGGATGGCAGTTGCTGGTTTTGGTTCAGAATTATTACAAAATACATGGAAGAAAGATGAAAATGTAATGGTTTCACCAATATCTGTATACAATGCGCTTGCAATGACAGCTAATGGTGCAAAAGGAGAAACCCTTGCACAGATTGAAAATGTATTTGGCATGTCTTTAAGTGAATGTAATGATTACCTTGCATTATATAACAGCTCACTTCCTTCTGGCAGCAAGTATAAACTTAGCCCTGCTAATTCCATATGGATTAAGGAAAGGGAAGATTTTATTGTAGAACAGGCTTTTATTGATAAAAACAGGGAAGTGTTTAATGCTTCAGTTTATCCAGCTGCATTTAATAATGAAACTAAGGATAATATAAATAACTGGGTTAGTAAAAATACAGATGGAATGATTAAAAAGGTTATAGATGAAATTCCAGAGGATGCACAGATGTATTTAATTAATGCACTGGCATTTGATGCAGAGTGGAGGAAGCCTTATGACAGCAGCCAGGTAAAGGATGGTGTTTTTACAGAGGAGAATGGCAAGAAAGAGGATGTACAGATGATGTATTCCGAAGAGGATGTGTATATTGAGGATAAGGACACTACAGGTTTTATAAAATATTATGCAGATAATAAATATGCTTTTATAGCTCTTCTTCCAAATGAAGGTATTGGAATGGAAGATTATATAAATAACCTTGACGGGCAGAAACTTGACAGTCTTATTGGAAACAGAATGGATGCAGAAGTTAAAACTGCTATGCCAAAGTTTGAGTCTGGATTTGAAACAAAACTTAATGATGCATTAATGGATATGGGAATTACAGATGCGTTTGATGATGACAGGGCTGATTTCACTGGGATTGGCAGGTTTTTAGATGGTAATGGCCTGCGTATAGATGATGTAATACATAAGACATTTATTAAAGTAGATGAAAAAGGGACTAAGGCAGGTGCTGTAACAGCTGTTTCAATGGTAAAGTGTACAGCATTAATGCCAGGTGAAGTTAAGAAAGTTTACCTTGACAGGCCATTTGTCTATATAATTGCAGACTGCCAGACATGGCTTCCAGCATTTATTGGTGTAGTGCAGAATATGTAAAAGTTTGGAAAGAAATTGCATAAATCAAAATAAAATTAAGTTTTTTTTGATAAAACTTAATTTTATTAAAAAAATAACTGTTTTAACTAATTTTTGTTGCTTTTTTGGGAAAGCTATAATATAATACTACAAGATTGATGGACAAAGGGGTTCAGCTTTTATTGCTGGACCCTTTTTTCGTTGTTTAAGTGGAATGGAGGGTAAATATGATAATTAATGAGGCTTCTAAGGTATTAGGGAATAAAAGAAGAGGGCTTTATGACCCAAGGTTTGAGCATGATAACTGTGGTATTGGTGCTATTGTAAATATAAAAGGAAACAAGACACATGATACAGTGTCTGGTGCGCTTGGCATAGTTGAGAAGTTAGAGCACCGTGCTGGTAAAGATGCAGAAGGAAAAACTGGTGATGGAGTTGGTATTCTACTGCAGATTTCCCATAATTTCTTTAAAAAAGCAGTTAAACAATCAGGCTTTGAAATTGGGGAGGAACGTGATTATGGTATTGGTATGTTTTTCTTTCCACAAGATGAGTTAAAAAGAAACCAGGCAAAAAAGATGTTTGAGGTAATTATAAAGAAAGAAGGGCTTGAGCTTCTGGGATGGAGAAATGTGCCAGTTGTGCCAGGAATACTTGGCCATAAGGCAGTAGAATGTATGCCATGTATAATGCAGGCATTTGTAAAACGTCCAGAAGATGTTGGAAGAGGGCTTGCTTTTGACAGGAAACTGTATATAGCACGCCGTGTATTTGAACAGAGTAATGATGACACTTATGTAGTATCATTTTCAAGCCGTACTATAGTATATAAAGGAATGTTCCTTGTAGGACAGCTGCGTCTGTTCTTTGAGGACCTCCAGGACCCGGATTACTTATCAGCTATTGCAATAGTACATTCAAGGTTCAGCACCAATACTAACCCAAGCTGGATGAGGGCACATCCAAACAGGTTTATTGTACACAATGGTGAGATTAATACTATTGTAGGTAATGCAGATAAGATGCTTGCACGTGAAGAGACTATGGAAACACCTTATCTTTCAAGTGATTTCCACAAGGTACTTCCTGTTGTAAATCCAAATGGCTCAGATTCTGCAAGGCTTGACAATACACTGGAGTTTCTTGTAATGAGCGGTATGGAGCTTCCGCTTGCAGTTATGGTTACAATTCCTGAACCTTGGGAACATGACCTTGGAATAAGCCAGAAGAAAAGGGATTTCTACCAGTATTATGCAACAATGATGGAGCCTTGGGATGGCCCGGCTTCAATACTTTTCTCTGATGGTGATTTAATGGGTGCTGTACTTGACCGCAACGGGCTGCGTCCTTCACGTTATTATATAACAACAGACGGCCAGCTGGTGCTTTCTTCAGAAGTAGGCGTATTTGAAATTCCTGCGGAAAAAGTTGTAAAGAAAGACCGTTTAAGGCCAGGGCGTATGCTGCTTGTAGATACTGTAAAAGGTGAGCTTGTAGATGATGATGTGCTTAAAGAGAAGTATGCATCACGCCAGCCATATGGTGAATGGCTTAATAATAATCTTGTAACCCTTAGGGAATTAAAAATACCAAACAAAAGGGTTGCAGAATTTACAGATGAAGAAAGGGCAAGGCTGCAGAAGGCATTTGGTTATACATTTGAGGAATATAAGACATCAATACTTCCAATGGCACAGAATGGGGCAGAGCCTATTGCTTCAATGGGTACAGATTCACCACTGCCTATGCTGTCAGGACAGCCACAGCCATTATTTAACTATTTTAAACAGCTCTTTGCACAGGTAACAAACCCGCCTATTGATGCTATACGTGAAGAAATTGTTACATCTACAAGTGTATATATTGGCGAGGATGGCAACCTGCTTGAAGAGAAAGCAGAGAACTGTAATGTATTAAAAATCTGTAACCCTATTCTTACAGATACAGATTTAATAAAGATAAAAAGCATGGATAAAAAAGGCTTTAAATGTGAGGATATTCCTATTACTTATTATAAAAATACTTCACTTGAAAAGGCACTTGGACGTCTTTGCCTTGCAGCAGACCGTGCATACAGGGAAGGTGTTAATATCCTTGTGCTTACAGACAGGGGCGTTGATGAAAACCATGTGGCAATACCTTCACTTCTTGCCGTTGCCGCTATGCAGCAGCATCTTGTAACAACTAAGAAGAGAACAAGGGTTGCTATGATACTTGAATCAGCAGAACCAAGGGAAGTACATCATTTTGCAACATTGCTTGGGTATGGTGCATGTGCAATTAACCCTTATCTTGCACATAGTACAATTAAAGAACTTATTGACAGCAGGATGTTAGATAAGGATTATTATGCAGCAGTTGATGATTATGATGCTGCAGTACTGCACGGAATTGTAAAGATTGCATCTAAAATGGGTATTTCTACAATACAGTCATACCAGGGTTCTAAAATATTTGAAGCAATAGGTATTTCAGAGGATGTTATTGGAAAATACTTTACAGATACAAAATATTGTGTTGGAAGCCTTACTCTTGAAGATATACAAGAACAGACTGACAGGCTTCATTCGGCAGCATTTGACCCGCTTGGGCTTTCTGTGGATTTAACACTTGAAAGCAGGGGGCAGCATAAAGCACGTGGAAATAAAGAGGAACATTTATATAACCCAGAAACAATACATCTGCTGCAGCAGTCTGCATGGACTGGCAATTATGAGCTTTTTAAACAGTATTCGAAAGCTGTTGATGAGAAAGAACATTGTATGAATTTAAGAGGTATGCTTGATTTTAATTATCCTGGAAAGGGTATACCGCTTGAAGAGGTGGAAAGTGTAGATGAAATAGTGAAAAGGTTTAAGACAGGTGCAATGTCTTATGGCTCTATTTCCCAGGAAGCACATGAAACACTTGCCATAGCTATGAACAGGCTGCATGGAAAGTCAAACAGTGGTGAAGGTGGTGAAAGCCTTGAAAGGCTGCTTACAGCAGGACAGAAAGAAGACCGCTGTTCAGCTATTAAACAGGTTGCGTCAGGGCGTTTTGGCGTAACATCACGTTATCTTGTAAGTGCTAAGGAAATACAGATAAAAATGGCACAGGGAGCTAAACCTGGTGAGGGAGGACATCTTCCAGGAGGCAAAGTATATCCATGGGTTGCCAAAACAAGACATTCAACCCCAGGTGTAAGCCTTATTTCACCTCCTCCGCACCATGATATTTACTCTATTGAAGACCTGGCACAGTTAATTTATGACCTTAAGAACAGTAATAAAGATGCAAGGATTTCAGTAAAACTTGTATCAGAGGCAGGTGTAGGTACTGTAGCTGCAGGTGTTGCCAAAGCGGGCGCTGCAGTAATCCTTATATCAGGTTATGACGGCGGTACTGGTGCTGCCCCAAGAAGTTCTATTTATAATGCAGGGCTTCCATGGGAACTGGGGCTTGCAGAAACCCACCAGACACTTATTATGAACGGGCTGCGTTCACATGTGCGTATTGAAACAGACGGGAAGCTTATGACAGGACGTGATGTGCTTGTTGCAGCACTGCTTGGTGCAGAAGAGTTTGGATTTGCAACAGCACCACTTGTAACAATGGGCTGTGTAATGATGAGGGTATGTAACCTGGATACATGTCCTGTAGGTGTGGCAACACAAAACCCTGAATTGCGTAAGAGGTTTAAAGGAAAACCTGAATATGTTGAAAACTTTATGAGGTTTGTGGCACAGGAACTGCGTGAATATATGGCAGCACTTGGAATAAAGAATGTTGACGGGCTTATAGGGCGTACAGATTTACTTAAAGTTAAAGAAGACAGGGCAAAGACAGTTAGTATTGACCTTACAGAAATACTTGACCCAGCATTTGCAGGTGAAAGAAAAGAAAATAAATTTAACCCAAAGAATATTTTTGACTTCGGGCTTGAAAAGACAGTTGATGAAAAGGTATTGCTGCCTAAGCTTAAGAAAGCTATTGAAACCAAGGAAAAGTCAAGGATATCTGTAAACATAACTAATATTAACCGTTCACTTGGAACAATACTTGGTTCAGAGATTACAAAGAAATATAATGATACCCTTGAAGAGGATACTATTACTGTAGAATGTCATGGAAGCGGCGGGCAAAGTTTTGGCGCATTTATACCAAAAGGTCTTACCCTTGAGCTTGTGGGTGATTCTAATGACTATATTGGCAAAGGCTTGTCAGGCGGCAAGATTATTGTATATCCGCCAGCAGGGACAAAGTTTAAGGCAGATGAAAATATAATTGTAGGAAATGTTGCATTTTATGGAGCTACAAGTGGCAAGGCATTTATAAACGGAATAGCAGGGGAGCGTTTCTGTGTAAGGAATTCAGGATGTACTGCTGTTGTAGAAGGTGTAGGTGACCATGGCTGTGAATATATGACAGGCGGACGTGTGGTAATTCTTGGTAATACAGGAAAGAACTTTGCAGCAGGAATGAGTGGCGGGGTTGCATATGTGCTTGATGAAAACAGTGATTTATACCTTAAATTAAATAAAGAACTTGTGTCTTCTGCACCTGTAACAGATAAATATGATGTAATTGAACTTAAATCAATAATTGAAGAACATGTGGCAGCAACAGGTTCAGAAAAAGGCAAGATGGTTCTTGACAGTTTTAGTGAATATCTTCCTAAATTTAAGAAGATTATTTCTTATGACTACAGTAAAATGTTACAGCTTATTGCCAAAATGGAAGAACATGGTCTTGGTTATGAGCAGGCACAGATAGAAGCTTTCTATGCAAGCAGGAAAA
Organism: uncultured Lachnospiraceae bacterium; assembly: GCA_948794795.1. Taxonomy (GTDB): domain Bacteria; phylum Bacillota; class Clostridia; order Lachnospirales; family Lachnospiraceae; genus Butyribacter. Next base: position 109,105 of record CAQGLR010000001.1, read on the forward strand.
GTGAGGCATAGTGGCAAGGGCTGGTTATAATATAAAAGTTTGTGGAAAGGCATGGTTATTGTTATGGGAAAACCAACTGGATTTTTGGAATATAATAGAAAAGATGATAAGGCAGCAGAGCCTTTGGAGAGAATAAAAAATTTTAATGAATTCCATACACCTATGAGTGACAAAGAGAGAAAGGATCAGGCTGCACGCTGCATGAACTGTGGTGTACCGTTCTGCCAGTCGGGTATGGTGTTAAATGGCATGGTATCAGGCTGTCCTTTAAACAACCTTGTGCCAGAATGGAATGATTTACTTTATCTTGGTAATATGGAAAAGGCATTAAAAATGTTAATGCATACTAATAATTTTCCAGAGTTTACAGCAAGGGTATGCCCTGCGCTTTGTGAAGCTGCTTGTACATGCGGGCTTAATGATACACCTGTTACATGCAAGGCAAATGAAATGGCTATAATTGAGTATGGTTATAATAACGGGCTTATGGAAGCTGTACCTCCAAAGGTGCGTACAGGGAAGAAAGTTGCTATAGTTGGTTCAGGGCCAGCAGGGCTTGCAGCAGCAGACCAGTTAAACAGGCGTGGACATTCTGTAACTGTATATGAGAGAAGTGACCATATTGGCGGGCTTCTTATGTATGGTATACCAAATATGAAGCTTGAAAAGTGGGTAATTGACAGGAAACAGGAAGTAATGGAGAAAGAGGGTATAGAGTTTATTGTAAATGCTGATGTTGGCAAGAATGTAAAGGCACAGGACCTGCTTAAAGATTATGACTGTGTAATACTTGCATGCGGGGCATCAGAACCACGTGATATAAAGGCAGAAGGCCGTGATGCAGAAGGGATTTACTTTGCTGTTGATTTCCTGTCACGTTCTACAAAGCATGTGCTTTCTGGAAAGACTGAGGGTTTTGTAAATACAAAGGGAAAGAATGTAGTTGTAATAGGAGGCGGTGATACAGGCAATGACTGTGTTGGCACAGCAGTACGCCAGGGCGCTAAGTCTGTTGTACAGGTTGAAATGATGCCCAAACTTCCTGAAGGGCGTGCAGAAAATAACCCATGGCCAGAGTGGCCACGTGTCTGTAAGACAGATTATGGCCAGGAAGAGGCTATTGCAGTATATGGCAAAGACCCACGTATCTACCAGGCAACAGTTAAGGAATTTATTAAAGATAAAAGCGGTAAGCTTAAGAAAGTTAAACTGGTAAAACTTGAACCTAAGAAAGATGAAAAGACGGGCAGGGTTAATATGGCAGAAATACCAGGAAGTGAATTTGAAATTGCTGCTGATTATGTGCTTATAGCAGCTGGTTTCCTTGGCACACAGAGTTATATTGCCAAAGCCTTTGGAGTGAAGCTGGATGCACGTACTAATGTTGAAACGGAAAAAAATTCATATAAAACATCTGTAGATAAAGTATTTACAGCTGGTGATATGCACAGAGGACAGTCACTTGTTGTATGGGGTATAAATGAAGGCAGGGGTGTTGCAAAAGAGGCCGATAAATATCTGATGGGATATACAAATTTGTAAACTGTGTGGGACTGGAAATTGAAAAGTGCACAAATTTTTTATCTGCTGGGTTGATTTTGCATTGTAAACCACATATAATATATGTGTAATGAAATGCAGAAACAGCGTTTTTATAAAGCAGGTTTGTTTAAAACAGATTTGTTTTATTATGCTATTTGAGCCGCAAAAGGCGCGGCATGGGGGATTATTATGGCAGATACAATAAATTTTAGTGTACGTATAGACCGTGATATTAAAAAGCAGTGTGAAAACTTGTATGGTGAATTGGGTATTAATCTTACTACTGCTATTAATGTTTTCTTGCGCCAGTCACTCCGTACAGGTGGTTTTCCTTTTGATGTGAGGCTGGAACAGCCTAATGCAGAAACTATAACTTCTATGTTAGAAGCAGAACGTATTTTACATGATCCAGATGTAAAACGTTATTCTGATGTAGAAAAAGCCCTTCAGGAGCTGAAAAAATGAAACGTGATATTATATGGACATCAAGGTTTAAAAAAGATTATAAACTGGCAATGAAACGTAATCTGGACATTAGTTTGCTAGACGGTATTATCCGGATTTTGTCACAGGGTAAAAAATTACCAGAGAAAAATAAAGATCATGCATTGTCTGGTGTATGGGCGGGATACCGGGAATGTCACATACAGCCAGACTGGCTGCTTATTTACAAGGTTCAGGATGATATTTTAGTACTGGCATTATCACGTACAGGAACACATAGTGATTTATTTGGTGAATAATTTTTGTATACCGCTATAAAGGTGAAAATCTTTATGGCGGTTTTTGAGGTGTATATAATAATTTTTTATATTAAAGATATTAACCTAAGACAACAGGAAATTAAAGTCTGCTTGTTTTAAATCTGGTGCTGTTGTATAATCTGTTTAAACAAATATAGAAAAAACAGGTTTTATCATAATTGTAAAAGATATTTATTTTAGGATGGAGGAGTAATTATGGTAAAGAAAGCACTTCCAGTTGGCAGGGATTCTTTTAGTGAAATCAGGAATGACGGTTATTATTATGTGGATAAAACAGGACTGGTACGGGATTTGCTCTAGTCAGGTGGTAAAGTAACATTATTTACACGTCCACGCCGTTTTGGTAAAAGTTTAAATATGGATATGTTCAGGGAATTTTTTAAAATTGGTGCAGATATTTCTTTGTTTGACGGGCTGGAGATTTCCAGGGAAAAAGAATTATGTAATAAATATTTAGGCAAGTTTCCTGTTATTTCTATAAGTTTAAAAGATGTAGGTGGTTTATCATACAAAGATGCTTTAACCAGGATGTCACGTATTATAAAAAGAGAGGCAAGGAAACACCAGTATTTATTGCAAAGCAGTAAACTTTCAGATATTGATAAAGAAGAATTAAAAAATCTTTTTAATGGAAGTTTACCAGAAGATATACAAGAGGAAAGTTTATACCTGCTTTCGGAAATGCTGTATAAACATTATGGAAATAAAGTTATTATATTAATAGATGAGTATGATGTGCCGCTGGACAAAGCTTATTTAAACGGATATTATAATGAAATGGCTGAACATATCCGTTCTATGTCTAGTGAAGCGCTTAAAACAAATGACAATCTTTTGTTTGCTGTTCTTACAGGGTGTTTAAGAATTTCAAAAGAAAGTATATTTACAGGACTTAATAATTTTAAAATCTGTACTATTGCAGATACTGCATATGCGGAGTATTTTGGATTTACTAATAGTGAAGTAATAGAGATGTTAGATTATTATGGAATGGCTTCTTTATATAGTACAGTGAAAGAATGGTATGATGGGTACAGGTTTGGTAAAATAGATGTTTATTGCCCATGGGATGTTATTAATTATGTAAGTGAACATTTAGAAGACAGGGAAGCGGCTGCGAAAATGTACTGGATAAATACAAGTGGGAATTCTATAGTTAAAAACCTGGTTAAACGGGCGGATTCTATGATGAGGGATGAAATAGAACAATTAATTGATGGTGGCAGTATAAATAAAGAAATCAAAACGGAACTTACTTATAAAGATTTAGATAATCCAGAAGATTTAAGGACAGATATTAATAAAAATAATTTATGGAGTATTTTATTTACTACAGGATATCTTACTATGAAAAGGCAGCCAGAGGATGCAAGAAATTATGAACTTGTTATTCCTAATAAGGAAATTCATAATATTTTTGTAAGCCAGATAAAAGAATGGATGGAATAAAGATTATACACCAGTATGGAGTGGCGTGTTATAAAAAGACATGCAGGATTGTACATGAACAATATAATATATAATTTTTGTAAACGTCATAGATAAGGAGATATTATTATGTGGAACCAGTTTTCCAGGACAGGGCTTTTGCTTGGAAATGAAGCAATGGAAAGGCTTGCTGCTGCAAGGGTGGCAGTATTTGGCATAGGCGGTGTAGGCGGATATGTTGCTGAAGCACTTGCAAGAAGCGGCGTAGGAAGTCTTGACCTTATAGATAATGATACTGTAAGCCTGTCTAATATTAACAGGCAGATTATTGCTACAAGAAAGACTGTAGGACAGTATAAGGTGGATGTTATGAAAGAACGGATACTTGATATTAACCCAGATGCAAAGGTATGTATATATAAATGTTTCTTTCTGCCTGGAAATGAGGAGGATTTTCCTTTTGGTGAATATTCTTATGTAGTAGATGCTGTGGATACGGTTACAGCGAAAATTGGGATTATTATGAAAGCAAAGGAATGTGGGGTTCCTGTAATAAGCAGCATGGGTGCAGGTAATAAACTTGAGGCATCACAGTTTAAGGTGGCCGATATTTATAATACAAAGGTCTGCCCGCTTGCAAAGGTTATGAGACATGAGCTTAGGAAAAGAGGAGTGGATGGTTTAAAGGTTGTATATTCAGAAGAAGTGCCATTAGTACCTGGCAGTGCAGCAGATATGGAAGAAGGGAAAAATGGAAGGCCTGTGCCTGGAAGTGTTGCATTTGTGCCTTCTGCAGCAGGGCTGGTTATTGCAGGGGAGGTTGTGAAGGAACTGGTTTTACGGGTATAAATTTCTATGTGGTTTGTTTTGGGGATGAACGGTTTCTGTGTTACCTGGCAGCATTTTCCACCAGTGGACACGCTTCCGCTACGACAGGCCACGCAATGGTGCATAGAATCTGATAAAACCAGATTCAAGCACCAGCGGTCCTGTAGTGTCCACTTTATGGAATAATGTCTGCCAGGCAACACAGAAACCTGTTTTATGGCACAAAGTTATATATAGAAATTTATAGAACATGTATGTGGTGGCTAAAGTGTCTGTTAAATATAATTTTATAAAAAGGTATAGAATTTTATTAATTAGTAAAGTTTTATACCTTTTTTTATTGTTTGGGATTTATAATGTTTTTTGTCTATATTACTAATAGTAGACTATATTTTTTGGTAGTATTGTATAAAAAATTGATATGTAAATTATATATAATATATAAAAAAATAAGTAAATTTAAAAACATATTGCATAAATTATCTAAATATAATAATATTAAATTACTTTAGTAAATTATAAAATAATGCGGCAGTTAATATTCTGTCTGGATATAATCCAGATAGTACATTATGGTATCAGGGCGTGGCTTAATTGTAAAAACAGCGGCATTAGAAGGGAGGTATTTATAATACATAAGGCATTATGTAACTATAGGTTTTATTAAAAAGAAAGGGGATAAAGTATGAGGATGCGAGTGTTTAGAAAAGGCATTAAAAAAGCAGTTGCTTTTACAGCAGCATTGTCGCTTGCAGTTACAAGCAATAGCTTTGGAATGGCCGGGGGGGGGTATGCAGAGGCAGCAGAAAATCTTATAAAATTATCTGATGATGATGTAAATAATCTGTACAAAGAAGTTTCAAGCCGCAAGCAGTCTGTACATGACCCATCAATAGTGCCAGATGGCAATGGTTCATATCATGTATTTGGGACAATGATGGGCGTTGCTAAGACAGATGACCTTGTAAACTGGGATATAATAACCAGGGACGAAGATGATAATAGTAAAAGTTTGTATAATAAGCCTTATACAGAGGCATTTACAGATAATGCTTTAAAAGGAAATACAACATATTATGATTCTGCTGGCCAGGCACATACGGTTAATTTTGGTACTTATAATATTAATGACTGGATTTCAGGAAATACAATAAAAGGAAACCAGTGGGCACCAGATGTTATATATAACACTGAGATGGGTAAATGGTGTATGTACCTTAGCCTTAATGGACCAACATGGAATTCAGCAATAGTCCTTCTTACAGCTGATGATATAGAAGGTCCTTATACATACCAGGCTCCAATAGTATTTTCTGGATTCCAGGCTGCAAATAATACTGGCACAAGGAGTTTCCATAATACAGATTTAGAACTGGTTATTGGAGACCAGACCACACTTCCTGCTAAATATAATAAGCACGAGGATAAAAATGACCAATGGGGTGATAACTGGCCTCACGCAATAGACCCAGCTGTATTTTATGATGACAGTGGAAACCTTTGGATGTCCTATGGTTCATGGTCTGGTGGTATTTATATGCTCCAGCTTGATGAAAAGACAGGCTTAAGGGATTATTCTGTTAAGTATCCAAGTGATTTTGATACAAAAGGTAAAAATGTAACTTCTGATGAATATTTTGGAAAGAAAATTGCTGGTGGGCATTATGTATCAGGTGAAGCATCATATATAGAAAAGATAGGGGATAAATATGTACTGTTTATGTCATATGGTTTTATGCTTGCACAGACTGGCGGATATGAAATGAGGATATTCTATTCTGACAACCCAGACGGACCTTATGTAGATACTAAGGGAGAAAGCGCCATATATGACAGTTTTGTTATTAATTACAGTGCTAGTGGAAAATTAAAACGTGGGCAGAAGCTGCTTGGTAATTACCAGTGGGAAACTATGAAAATTGGTGAGAATACACAAGGACATAACTCTGCATATTATGATGCAAAAACTGGACGTGCATATGTAGTATATCATACAAGGTTTAATGATGGTACAGAAGGACACCAGTTACGTGTACATGAACTGTTTTTAAACCAGGATGGATATATTGTTGCATCACCATATGAGTATTCAGCAGATAATGCTAAGGTTACGTCTTCAACATCATATTCTGAAAATAGTATTACAGGGACATATGATGTTATAGTACATAAATATGAAACAAAATGTAACCAGTATGGTGGGGAAACAGAGATTGTTAAACCTGTAAAGGTTACATTAAATGCTGATGGAACTGTTTCAGGAGGTATGTCTGGAAGCTGGGCTGTTGAAAATGGTACCCCATATGCCACAATTACATTAGATGGTAAAGAATATAAAGGTGTTTTTGCGGAACAGAATGTTACTGGAACTAATGTAAATACTATGTGTTTTACTGTTATTGATAAAACAACAGGGCTTTGTGCATGGGGTTCACGTGAAATTGCAGATGATGCTGCAGTTGCACAAAATGCCAAAAATTTTAAAGTTTCAATAAGCAGTGAAACATATAATGATATAGAACTTCCAACAGAAAGCCTTGCAGGTGCAACTATTACATGGAGTTCTTCTGATACAGATGTTATTAGTAATAATGGTGTAGTAACTATACCTGCTGATGATACAGAAGTTATACTTACAGTAAGGATTTCAAAAGGTAATTATTATTATGAAAGAGAGTATACAACTACTGTAATGGGAGAAGGTACACCTGTTGATACTACTTCAGGGCTTGAAGCTTTGTATAAATTTGAAGGTAATCTTACAAATGAGGTGGATAGTTCACAAACTGGACAGCTTTTGGGAAATGGTACTGCCCAGATACCAGGGTATGAATATAACCCAGATATGGGAAGTAAGATACTGCACCAGTATTTTGGAGCTGGTGGTTCTGAAAGTTACGCAAAGTTTACAAATCCACTGCAGGGTAAAGAGCTTGATGGTGCAACAGTGTCATTATGGGTAAACTGTCCTGGTGAAAATAGATTTGATGCTATATGGTCATTTTTGGATAATGATAAATCTGACGGAATAGATGGAAGGCTCTTTTTTACGCCAAATACATACTTGGGATTTAATGGTACTGGCGGATGGTTTGACTGTAACCACGGGGATACAGCAACAAATGCTATATCAGCCAATAAATGGCATCTTGTAACTGTAAGTATGGGCAGCAGTAATTTCTCTATATGTATAGATGGTGTTAAACGTTATGATAAGAATACTGCTAATACATGGAATTCTTTTGAATCTAAAACATATGATGACATGGGCAGGTCTTTATTAAACCTGTTATCTTCTGCACAGGATTTCTATCTTGGTTATGGTTCATTCTGGGGTTCTGCAGATGTATTAATGGATTCTTTAAGGATATATGGCAGGGCTCTTACAGAAGCAGATATAGCAAAGCTGTATAATGAAGAACTGGCAGAGATAGAAAAAGCAAAGATGGAAGGTTCTGCTGATACAAGTAAGTTTATATATTATAATGATTATAATAATTCAGCAGGAATTAGCGATACAGAGTGGCAGTCTGTTACTGCACAAGATATGTTATCACTTGCAACAGATATAACTGGTGATAAAAAACTGTATGTTAATTTTGCACCAGGTAATGTAAATTCACGTTCAGCATATAATTCATTTGGGATTGGAAGTAAGCTTGATGGAACTGGTGAATATACTGTAAGTTTTGATACAAAACTGCCAGTAGGTAATAACCAGCAATCACAATTAGCTCTTACATCATCAGGTTATAGTTATTCTGGTAATGATGTGATAACTGGTAACTATATCTGGAGTATGAATAATAATGCTGGTAATAGTACAAACTGGACTATTAATGATGACTCTGGTACAGTAGTTAATATTCCAAAAGATACGTGGGTTAATATAACTACTAAAATATCAGGAAGTACAGATGTTTCAGATGAACCATTTGTTCCAAATGACCCATCAGATGAAAGCCTTAAAGATGGTCTTATTGCAGAGTATTTATTTAATGGAAGTCTTAAGGACAGTAAAGATAAAACAAAACAGGCAGAAATTGTAGCTGTTGATGATGATAACAGGTCTAAGATTGTAAAGGATAGTGGCCGTGGCAATGTAATGGAAATGAGAGGTACATGGCAGGCTACAGGGTATCTTAAGCTTGATAATAGTTATCTTAATGAAATTAATAATGCATTTACTGTTACAATGTGGGCAAAGGCTAATAATTCAAAGACAGATGGAAATAATTTATGTGATAAGGGTCAGAGCTTGTTTAACTTTAAGACAACTCCAGATTCATGGAAGGAAGGTACTAATACATATAAACCAGGTTTTGTTTCTCTGGATGTCAGTCTTAATCCTTGGATAAATGACTATGAAGGACATTGGATTGATAGGACAAGTGAGGATGTATCTTTATCAACAAGTAAATGGCAGCAGGTAACTATGTCTATTGATGGTGCCAATAATAAGATTTATATATATGTTGATGGGCAGTTATCTAAAACAGTTAGTGCATTAGGTGGTGGTACATGTGCAGATTTAATTGCAAGTATTAAACAGAATACAACTGAAATACAAATTGGTACATGTCTTCCTTTCTGGAATGTATGGGACTTCAGAGGCTATGTAGATGATGTACGCCTTTATAACAGGGTTCTTACAGCAGATGAGGTTAGTAAGTTATATGCGGTAGAAGGCAATAAGAGTATAGCTGCAATGCAGTCACAGGGAGACTCTGGTTCATCAGCAATGCCTGCAAAAGCAGATGTTACAATTACTAATCTTGATACAGGTGAAGAGTTATATAGTGGAAGTATTAATAATCTTTCTAGTACCATTGTTGATGGTATTTATGTATTAAATGGAAGGTACCAGTCGGTATCAAGCTTTGATAATATTAAGGTTTATTCAGGTGATGTAACCTCTGTATATGATATTGCTTTTGATGCTAATGGTGGCGAAGGAAGCATGGATAATATGCTGGCTTGTAATATTGTACAAAATTACAGGCTGAGTGCCAATAAGTTTAAGAAGGATGGCTATACTTTTGGTGGATGGGGCATAACACCAGATGGTGATGTACAATACCAGGATGAGGATATTGTAAACGGGCTTTCTTCTGAAAATGGAGGAGTTGTTACTTTATATGCTGTATGGCTTCCAAATTATACAATTACATTTGATGGAAATGCTCCTGATGGTGCAGAGGTAACAGGAAGCATGAGGGATATGTCTTGTGTAACAGGCACAGAATATACATTATATTCAAATTCCTTTAAATGTGAAGGATATACATTTGCAGGCTGGGCAACAGAAAGCAATGCTGTTTCTGCTGCATATGCCAATAAAGCAAAGGTTAAAAACCTTACAGATAAAGCAGGCAGTACAGTAATATTGTATGCGGTATGGACTAAAGGTGATACACCAGTTAATCCAGATGATGCTTCTCTTAAGGAAGGCCTTATGGCAGAATATTTATTTAATAACAACCTTATAGATAGCAAAAATCCATCAAAACAGGCAGAAATAATAGGAGAAGAAGATGACAATAAGCCTGTAATTGTGAAAGATGCATCACGTGGCAATGTAATGGAAATGAGAGGTACATGGCAGGCTACAGGATACATTAAGATTGACAAGAGCTATGTAAATAACATTAATAATGTATTTACTGTTACAATGTGGGCAAAGGCTAATAATTCAAAAACTGGTGAAGATGGCATATGTGGAAAAAATACAAGTATATTTAACTTTAAGACAACACCTGATTCATGGCAGGAAGGTACTGATGCATATAAACCAGGTTTTGTTTCACTTGATGCCAGCCTCCATCCTTGGATAAATGACTTTGCTGAAAATAATAACTGGGCTGACAGGAAAGATGAAGAAGTAAACCTGTCATCAAGTAAATGGCAACAGGTAACAATGTCTATTGATGGAAGCAGTGACAAGATTTATGTATATGTTGATGGTAAACTTGCAGAAACAGTTAATGGATTAGGCGGCGGTACATGTGCATCTCTTATTGGAAGTATTAAACAGAATACAACTGAAATACAGATTGGTACTTTCCTTCCTTGGTGGAATGCATGGGATTTCAGGGGATATGTAGATGATGTACGTTTTTATGACAGGCTTCTGACAGATGAGGAAATTGCAAAGCTATATTCAAGGGCAGGAGACAGCAGTATAGCAGAAAGCCAGACAACAAAACCTACAGAAACCCCATCTGGAACAACAAAGCCATCACAGCCAACACAGAAGCCATCAGACCCTGGCAATAGTGGCGGCAATGGCAGTGGTGGAGGATTTGGTGGTGGATACCAGCCTTCTATAACAACAGCACCAACTGTAAAGCCAACAGCTACACCAAAAGTGACAGCTACACCAAAGGCAACAATAGCACCAACTGTTAAACCAGTAGTAACACCAACACCTGTCCCTGGAGATTCTGGTTCTTCTGGTGGAGATACAGACCCAGTGCCAACTGTAACACCAAATGTCCCTGGTGGCAGTAATAATAACCAGGATAATAATAAAGATTCAGGTAAAAAAGTAAAGAAAGGTACTGCATTTACTAATAATAAGACAAAAGCAGTATATAAAGTTATCAAGACAGGAGCAAATGCAAAGGTTGAGTATATTGGCAGCAAAGCTTCAAAAGCAACAAAAATAACTATTCCTAAGAAAGTTACATATAATGGCGTTAAATATAAAGTTACATCTATTGGCAAGAAAGCGTTTGCTGGAAATAAGAAGCTTAAAGAAGTTACAATTAGTAAAAATATTACTTCAATAAATGATAAGGCATTTAGTAATTGTAAAAAACTTTCTTTGGTAAAAATATCATCAAATGTAAAGAAGATAGGTAAAAAAGCATTTTATGGATGTAAGAACCTGCGTTATATACGTATTGATTCAAATAACCTTAAACTGTCAGATATAGGTAAAAATGCGTTTGCTGGAGGGTATAAAACACCTAGGGTAAAGGTTAAAAAGAACAAAGTTAAACTTTACAAAGATATTTTATTAAAGAAAGGGCTTTCTTCAAAAGCAGTATTTGTGACAGGCTCTGCAAAATTAGTAAAATAGTTGTATATTTATAATGGGATTTTTATAGTTTAGCTTGAATATAACAATAATATGTTATATTATGTAAAAAAGGCAGCCGGGAATATAAGCCCGGTTGTCTTATTATTTAATTGAAAGGAGTATTGGCAGGATGGAGAAGAAAAGTTTGTTTCCGGCAACTGGAGGTTTTTTACATGGAGGTGATTATAATCCGGAACAGTGGCTTGACAGGCCGGATATTCTTAAAGAAGATATAAGGATGATGAAAAAAGCAGGTATTAATTCTGCTACTCTTGGTGTATTTTCATGGTCTGTTTATGAACCTTCGGAAGGAGAATATAATTTTGGATGGCTTACAGATGTTATGGACAACCTCTATGAAAATGGTATTTATACTGTTCTTGCTACACCTTCCGGGGCGCGTCCTGCATGGCTTGATGAGAAGTATCCAGAGGCTATGCGTGTTGATAATTATGGACACAGGAACCATCATGGTTTCAGGCATAACCATTGTATGAGTTCACCTGTATACCGTGAAAAGGTTTCAAATATTATCCATAAACTTGTAGAGAATGCAGGCAGCCATCCAGGTCTTGTGATGTGGCATATTTCCAATGAATTTGGAGGTGAGTGTTACTGCCCGCTGTGTGTAAAGCGTTTCCAGGATTATCTTGCAGATAAGTTCGACAATGATATTTCAAAGTTAAACCATGCATGGTGGAATACATTCTGGAGCCATAATTATAATAGTTTCAGCCAGATAGAACCACCATTTGCCAATGGTGAAATTAGCAGCCTTGGGCTTGACCTTGAATGGAAACGTTTCACAACATGGAATATGACAGATTATATGAAATCAGAGATAAGCATTTTAAAAGAACTTACACCTGGAATACCTGTTACTACTAATTTTATGCAAATGTATGGAGGACTTGATTACCATGTAATGGCAAAAGAACTTGATGTTGTTTCATGGGATTCTTACCCAGCACTTCATAACCAGTGGGAAACATTTACAGAATCTATGGAAGGCAATTCATTTGACCATGCAATACTGCGTTCTATGAAGAAAGACAAGCCATTTATGCTGATGGAGAGCGCACCAGGGCTTGTAAACTGGCAGCAGTACAATAAAGTAAAGCGTCCAGGGGTGCATAAATTATTTTCATTACAGGCAGTTGCATGTGGTTCTGACACAGTACAGTATTTCCAGTGGAGAAAAGGAAGAGGTTCTTTTGAACAGTACCATGGCGCAGTAGTTGACCATCTTGGGACTGATGATACAAGGCTATTTAAAGAAGTTGAAGACCTTGGCGCTGCATTAAAGAAGATTTCAAAGGCAGCAGGAACTATTGTAGAAGCAAAGGCAGCACTTTTGTATGACTGGGATAACAGATGGGCAATAGAAGATATCAAGGGTCTTAGTAATGAAACAAAGAATTATAATAATATATGTTATAATGTTTACAGGCAGTTTTTAAGGCTTGGCATTGAAATGGATGTTATTGCTTCTGACAGCGGTTTTATGGATTATGACCTTGTGGTTGCGCCTATGCTTTATATGTTAAGGCCAGGTGTTGCAGATGAAATGAAAGCATTTGTGGAAAAAGGCGGACAGCTGCTTGCAACATATCTTACAGGATACGTTGATATTAACCAGCTTTGTTATCTTGGAGGCTTTCCAGGTGATGGCCTTAAAGACCTTTTTGGGGTAATAAGTGAAGAAATAGACACATTGTACCCATGTGACACTAATAATGCATTATTTAAAGATGGAAGCCTTGCAAGTATAAAAGATTATGCAGAAATATTGCGTGTAAGTGGTGCAGAAATAATTGCATCTTATACAGATGATTTTTACAGTGGTACACCAGCAGTTACAAAGAAAAACTATGGAAAAGGCTGTGCGTATTATGTTGGGGCAAGAATATGTGATGAAAAAATGGGAAGTATTTTCCTTGAAATGGCAGAAAATGCAGGTATAACCCGTAAAGAACTTCCATATGGTGTAGAGTACCATAAAAGGACGTCAGATGGTGAAAGTTATGAATTTTACCTGAATAATTCAGAAGAAGTCCAGAAAGTTAAAGATGTAAAAGGCATAAATCTTTTAAATGGTGAAAAGGTTAATGGCATACTGGAACTTGGAAAATATGAAACAGCAGTTATAGAAAATGTATAATTATAGAAAATATATTTGTCAAGAGGATATCTGCAATGCCTGCCTGCAGGCATTAGTTGCTTGATAAGGTTAAATACATTCCTGTAGTATAGAAAATTACTTTTTTATTAGTTTTATAAATATTAGGAAGGAAAAAGGAATGGAAATAAATTATCTTGAAAATTATTATAATAATTATGAAGAAGATACCAGGTTACAGTCTAGGCATGGACAGATTGAATTTATTACATCTATGAAATATATAGAACAATATCTGGAAAAAGGAGCAAAAATTCTTGATGTAGGTGCAGGTACAGGAAGATATTCACTAGCATTATCAAGAAAAGGTTATAATGTTACTGCTGTTGAACTAGTACAACATAATATAGATGTTTTTAAGTCACTTTTAAAGGAAGATGACAATATCAGCATTAACCAGGGAAATGCGGTGGATTTGTCTGGTTATCCAGATGCTTCATTTGATGCAGTGCTTATATTTGGCCCTATGTACCATTTATATTCAAAAGAAGAAAAGACTACGGTATTAAATGAAGCAAAACGTATTATTAAAGATGACGGGTATATTTTTGCTGCATATTGTATGAATGAGCCAACAGTAATCCAATGGGGTTTTGGCAATGATGGTATCAATGTTATAGACGCTTTAAAAAATAACATGTTTAAAGAAGGTTTTAAATGTATATCTGAGCCAAAAGATATATTTGAGCTTGTGCGTGTAGAAGATATAGAAGAATTAAATAAAATATGTGGGCTTTACAGGGTAAAATTAATTGGGACTGATATGTTTGCACATTATATTAAGGACAGGATAGACAGCTGGAATGATGAGGTATATAAAATATATCTGGAATATCATTTTTCTATTTGTGAACGTGCAGATATAATAGGTTTATCTAACCATACAATGGACATATTAAAAAAACACAAATAACAATTATAGTAAATGGAGGGATAAGAGTGAAAGATTTTTCAAATCTTTCACTCTGCAAGTTTGTGTCTGCGCTGCATCCACAAACTTGGAATGCGTAAAAAGCAGCGCAGAAATGAGGATAAATATGGATGCAGGAGGTATAATTGGATTTGTTATATATTGTATCGTAGGTAGTTTGTTTATTGTATTTGGAATTTTATCATTTTTTTCAAAAAATCCTGTTGGATTCTGGGCAAATATAAAAATGTGTGAAGTTACTGATACAAGGGATTATAATAAGGCAACAGGAAAATTATTTCTCTGCTTTGGAATATTTTTTATAATATTTGGGCTGCCTTTGCTGGCAGGCCAGAATTCACCATTAATATTATTATCAATAGCAGGAGATATGTTTCTTGTAATAACAGTGATGCTTGTATATGAACTGGTAATTATGAAAAAATACCGTAAAAGGTAGTATTGGATTTTCAATAAATATAATGTTTTTTATAATATTTACAAATATGCCAGAATTTAATGAGGTACAGGTTGTGATAAATATTAGCACTTATGAAAGTGAAAATTTAGTAATCTCAAAATGGTAATTAATATATAGGAAGATGAGATATGAATTTGGGTCTGGTTTGTTAGAATAATATAGAATTATGTTTTTGTTTTAAAGCATATATATTATAAAAAAATATTGACTTTATGTACTGTGATTGATATAATAACAATGTTGTTTTGTGATTTATCACATCAACATAAAAGTATTTATATTATAAAATATATAGTATATTTTATTGGAATTAATTATACAGATTTTAACATAATTTATATTTAAACCGGCTAAAGGTTAAAATAATATTGGGGGTAATGAAAAATGATAAAAGTCAATGTTCCAGTTAATGTTGAGAATATGGAAACATTAGTGGAGTTTCTTGAAGATGGGCAGGAAAGACCTTGCCATAATAGTTTTATGGATTTACATGAGCCGGAAATATTGGATGAAATTGATTATAAACAAGTACAATATAAAAGGTATGGATATGCTGTAAGAAATATTGATGACTCCTTTTAAAGGAGTCATTTTTTTACATTAGATTATATATTTTTGTAATGTACAGAGGGAGGTTTTATATGGACGGAAAGAAGGCTGGGTGGATAATATCATTGTGGACAGATGCATTTCAGATTAATTTAAATAATAGGGATAGTTTGCCATATTTATCATGGTCTCCATATGACAGAGTAACAATTGATGAGGTTAATGATTTTTCAAATTTTTTTGAGGTTAATACTTCATTAAACTGGAATGGTGCAGTGCAGTATATACATTTAGTACCTATTGGGGAATGTGTATGGAAACTTGGTGACAACAGTTTAATTACAGTTCCAGGTTCTAAAAAAGATTATTATGGGATTTATTGTGTTGTAACAGCAAGATTTAAAGAACAAGTTAAAGATGTTACAGATGTTGAACAAAAGTTAAATAAAAAAATATCTGAGTATCTGGAGGATAAAAATGTCTTATGGCAGGGCTTTAATTCTTTAGGGCCAGAGGATTTTGCAGGAATTTTTTTAGCTGGTAATATTGCAGATTTATCAGAAGTCATTGAATTTATTAAACAAATTAGTTATACTAATTCATATGATGGTAATTCAGAAAATAAATTATTTAATTCCATATATTCTTTTTTAGGTATGAATAATTCACGTTTTGAACAAGAACCTAAAGCAAACCTGTTAGTAAGACTTTATTTGAAACCAGGTTGTATAAAAAATGAAATATATAATAAATTAAATTCAGAGCTAGAAAGAATATTTGATGATAAGTTTTCTATCCGGGATGTTATATCAGGAAAAGGGTGTCTGGAAGTTGAAATTGAAAATCATATGAAAATATTTTCTTGCTTTTATAATAATAAAGAAGCAATATTCAATGGCCAGTCAGATTTTTATAGTAAATATATTGAAAATAGCAGGACATATTGGCTTGTATTACAACATGGTGTTTCAAATGTATATAGTGAAAATATTGGTGAAATTGATATATGTAAAGAAAATAATTTTATAAATAATATTTCTGGAATTTCTGGTATTCATCCTATTTCTAGATTTATTTTAAAAGAACATCAACGTATGATTAATTCTAAAAGATGTCTATGGTGGAGAAACATATTACAACGCCAGTATGAAGTATATTTTAAATTTGTTAAAAGGTATACAGAAGATAAAAATGAAACAGCAATATGTACACTGAATAATAAAGTACAAACAGTATTATTACACATTAACCAGGCAACAGCTCCTATTTATGAACTTCCATATCATAATTATTATTATTCTGGTTCATATAATGATATTTTGAAAATGTATTATGGGATGATTGCTTCTGTTTTTAATATAGCATATAAACTCCCAAGAAGTGAGGAATCAATACAATATGATATTGCATATTGTGTTGATTTTGAGGCAGCAATAAGAGTCCATAGCAGTATGTATAATTTAAATAATGATACAGAAAGATTTGTTATATTTCATTTGCCATATGAAGCTTTTATGAAATTTGATAAGACAGTAAAACTGTTATTACATGAAGTCTTTCATTACGTAGCTCCATTTGACCGTAAAGATAGAAATTTTATATTGGTTAAGATTTTAGCTATACGTGTTTTTGAACAATATATAGATTATTTAAAAGAAAATGGATTAACACAGCAAAATGAAAAAGAAATAGTGGATTATTTTTATAAGAATTTTGGAAAGTTGAGTAAAATAATATATGATAATCTTGATGAAGAATTTTATTCATTGATATTGAATGAATTTACAATAGTAATTAAAAATAATAAATTAAAACAACTTCCAGAGGGAATATGTAAAATTATTTGCGAAGAGGTTAACAATAATCTGGGATTATGGCTTGGAGAAGTAAGAGGTTACTGTACATACAAAGAGGTTTATCCAAAATTATTTGTCTCCACTTCTGCAAGATATAAATATATGATGGAAAGTATACGGAGAATAGCTTTGGCAGAAAAAGAAGCATTTTGTGATCTTAATATGATATATATTCTGGATTTGCCACTGGATGAGTATATAGAATTATTATATGATTCTTTTTTTGGAAAATATGATAATGATAAAGTTAAAGAGCAGTTGAAAAATTTAGTTAATAGAAGAGATGTGTCAATAGGGTCTTTTGAATTACGTTTGGGTATGGTATTAAACTATTATTTAAGCCAGCAATATAATGAAGAACCTGTAAAATACAAAGAAGCTTTTAATAAAGAAATTGACAGGATAATATCTGAAGGTAAATGTATATCCAATGAGTTTTACAAATATTTGGGAAATCTTTATGAACACTATTTATCAATATATACTGATGAATTTTCATTACATAAAGAATTTTTTTCTAAAGAAAAGCAATGGTTTAATTCTTTTAAAAAAAATGAGTATAACCAGGAGAAATTGAGGAAGGCAACATCTTGTCATGGACAGATAGATGAAAATATTTCTGTTATAAGAAGTTTTAAAGATGTAAAAATAGAGAAAAATAATAATATAAAAAATAAAGTAAAAAGTACATCTAGATTTAAAGATATAACGTTAAAATTGTATGAAAAACGTATAGAAGTTAGAAGTTTAGGTGAATATGTGGAAGAGTGTTGCAATATTATACAAAATTGGAAAAATGATATGGTATGGTTTAGAGGTATATGCAATAATAGGTATTTGTTAACTCCAAGTATTTTCCGTTATATTGACCCAGAATTATCATTATATGCTAACCAGGCAAAATATTTAAAGGAAGCTTATTATGCTACTATATCTGATGTTAGTTTATGGACTGTGCAATTAAAAGGGGTACTTGAACATATGGGTTTTTTGCAACATTATGGAATGCCAACAACTTTGTTAGACTTTTCAGATGATATGTTAACAGCTTTACATTTTGCATTAAATCCAGATAGTCCAGGTGATTTGGAAAAAGTAGATAATTATATTTTTCAGCCTAAAGTAGTTCTTTTTAATCCAGCTATATATAATGATGCAGTTATATCTTTAAAAAAGGGAAGACCAGCAAGGCAGCCGGGTAATATATCACCAATTCTTTTATATGTACAGGATAACCAGCTTTTAGACTTTTATGTTCATAATATGTCAAATGAATATTTAAGAAATCATTCAAGAGACCATACTGAAGACTATAGTCCAAATCCTCGTACTAATTTATATCCGCAACCAATAGCCATACGAAGGTCAAATGCCAGGATCCAAGCTCAAAATGGTACTTTTGTTGCATATAATTTATCTGCAAATCCTGAAAAAAATGGAAAAGTGAAAGAGGAATATTATTCTTATCTTGCTTTAGAAAGAATACAAAATGAATATTTAAAATTGTTGAAAGATAATAATAAGTCTTTAGAGGATGGGAAATTTATTAAAGAAATATACATAAATAAAATGGCTGTGCCTGTTATAAAAAAGCAATTAAAAATAATGCATGTTACAACTGCAAAGGCATATCCAGAGTTATTTAGAATTTTTAATGAATATATGGATAAGTTGAAGAAACAATAAATACATAAAAAATATAAATTGTGGAATGTAGTTTTGTTAGTATTTATTGTGATAAGTACAAAAAGATTGTCTGTTTTTGTGTTATATATAATACAGGCATTAGTTAAAATATTTTCCTATAGACTGTTTTTTCCAAACACGTACTAGATTTTTTGAAAAATTTTCTTAATTGCCTCAGATTTATTACTTTGTGCTTAAAAGATTTATTAAGTTTCTAAAAAGGTACTTGAAACCTAAGACGTAATATGATACACTATACAGGTATGTTATTTTATGGTAATATATATACAATATTATAATAATAAATAGATATCTGTGGATATTTATTTATATACTGGTTATACTGGAATGGAGGGTAATATATATGATCAAGATGATTCACGGCATTTTATTAATTGTATACATTATTGTATCTGTTGCATTAGCCATTGTTGTGCTTATGCAGGAAGGCAAACAGGCAGGCCTTACAGGTGCGATAAGCGGGGCTGCTGAAACATACTGGGGCAAGAATAAAGGACGTTCAATGGAAGGCGGGCTTATACTTGCAACAAGAATACTTGCAACAGTATTTATAGTGCTTTCATTGTTATTAAATCTTAGTATTTTTTCATAAAGATGGCAGTTGTCATATATACATAGTTATATGTGGACAAGCTGTAACAATGGTACAAAAGTTTGGAAGTGCAGCGTGCATATAGTGCGTTGCACTTTTTTACTAATATAAACCTAAATAGCAAGCAGCTTATTTCAATTTATACAAGTGGATATATAATAAAACAGCAGCTAATTTATACAAAGTGATATATGCCAGAATAGTAACAACTAATTATACAAAGCAGTGTATGCCAGAATAGCAACAGGATTAATTTATACCAGTGGTATATACCAGAACAATAATCAATTTATACAAAGAGTATATTTACAGGCAGCAATTAATTATTTTACACTAAGCGGCTATTGGAAAACGCCAGTGCTTAAATCTTGTTTTCAATGTTTAAAAGAAACATTTGTTTCTTTTAAACATTAAAGATTTTATGCACTGTTGCGCTTTCCATTAAGCGGGAGCGTGCCGCGGGGTGTAAAATAATTAATGCTGCCTGGCAATAAACCTTTGTAAAAATTTATAAACCACAATAAATGTATTGCCTTTGCAACCATACATTGTGCAGGGAAGCATTTGTTTTATATAAACGGGGGTGTTAATATGACAAGAGAAGATTTAGATAGCAGAAAACAGATGATTATGGAATTTCTTGCATCAAAAACATACAGGCCAATGACACTTAAAGAGATGGGGTCTGTACTCCAGGTACCTGCAAAGCAGAAAAAAGATTTCCGTAAAGTCATTGAAGAATTAATAGAGGAAGGGAAAATACATTACGATTCCAGAGGCAAGATAAAACTTGTACCAGACAATATCAAAACAGGAAAATATATGGGTACCCAGAGAGGTTTTGGATTTGTCAGGGTAGAAGGTGAAGACGAAGATATATATATTGCTGCACAGAATACAAAAGGTGCAGTTGACGGGGACACAGTAAAAGTAGCAGTAGACGTGAATAAAACAGGCAAGAAGCGTGAAGGTACAATTACAGCAATTATTGAGAGAGGTACTGGCATAATAGTTGGAACATATTCAAAAAGTAAAAGCTTTGGTTTTGTAGTTGCTGATAACCAGAAATTTGGTAAAGACATATATATTGCCAAATCTGACAGCAAAGGGGCAGTCACAGGGCATAAAGTAGTAGTAGAAATTACAGACTATGGTACAGGTGACAGGAACCCAGAAGGACGTATTATAGAAATAATAGGACATATAAATGACCCTGGTGTTGATATTATATCTATTATTAAAGCTTACGGGCTGCCAGAAGAATATCCAGACAAAGTAATGGCACAAACCGAAGGCATTAAGGATACAGTATCTGAAGAAGAAAAGCAAGGCAGGACAGATTACAGGGACTTACAGACTGTTACAATAGACGGGGAAGATGCAAAAGACCTGGATGATGCTATTACATTATCCAAAGAAGGTGATATTTATAAGCTTGGTGTGCATATAGCTGATGTAAGCAATTATGTTACAGAAAATTCACCTCTTGATAAAGAAGCATTAAAACGTGGTACAAGTGTTTACCTTGTAGACAGGGTAATACCTATGCTTCCGCATAAACTTTCTAATGGGATATGTTCCCTTAACCAGGGTGAAGACAGGCTTGCGCTTTCATGTATAATGGATATAAAGCCATCTGGTGAGATTATCAGCCACAAAATAGAAGAAACAATTATTAATGTAGACAGGAGGATGTCTTATACAAGTGTAAATAAAATTATTGAACTGGGTGATAAAGAGGAAAGGGAAAAATACAAAGAGTTTATACCTATGTTTGAACTTATGTATGAACTTGCAGATATTTTAAGAAAAAGAAGATTTAAAAGAGGTTCAATAGATTTTGATTTTCCTGAAAGCAAAATTATACTTGATGAAAGAGGCAAGCCTGTTGAAATAAAAGAGTATGAGAGAAATAATGCACACAGGATTATAGAGGAGTTTATGCTTGCGGCAAACCAGACTGTTGCAGAAGAATATTTCTGGCAGGAACTGCCTTTTGTATACCGTATACATGAAGTACCAGATAGTGAAAAAATACTACAGTTGGGAATTTTTGTAAATAATTTTGGATATATACTAAAGACAGATGCTAATGGCGAAGTACATCCAAAAGAAATACAGAAACTTATAAATAATGTAAAAGACAAGCCAGAGGAAGCACTTATAAGCAGGCTGGCACTGCGTTCAATGAGACAGGCAAAGTATTCTGTAAGCTGTGAAGGGCATTTTGGGCTTGCTATGAAATATTACTGCCACTTTACTTCACCAATCAGGCGTTACCCTGATTTGCAGATACACCGTATTATCAAAGAAAATATAAGAGGAAAACTGGTATCTGGAAGGATAAGCCATTATAATAAAATCCTTCCAGAAGTAGCAGACATGTCAAGCCAGCTTGAAAGGCGTGCTGATGATTCGGAGCGTGAGGTTGAAAAGCTTAAAAAGGCTGAATATATGGAGCAGTTTATTGGTGAAAGCTTTGATGGTATAATTTCTGGATTATCATCATGGGGAATGTATGTAGAACTTCCTAATACTGTTGAAGGAATGATAAGGGTGGCAGATATTCCTGGAGATTATTATTATTTTGACGAAGAACATTACAGTATGGTTGGTGAACGTACAGGAAAAATGTATAAGTTTGGCAGTAAAATAAGGGTAACAGTTGCTTCTGTAGACAAACTTTTAAAAACAATAGATTTTGTTATAGCAGAAGAGGGGGATAATGCTGGCAGTACAGGCCAGTACCAGTCTGGTGGACAGAATAAACAGAAAAACGAAAGAAAACAAAGAAAAATAAAAGATAAGAAAGCAGCTACTCCAGAGTTAAAAATTACAGAAAACAAAAAGTTAAAAACCAAAACCCCAGAAACCAAAACTTCTGCTAATAATGCTAAAGAAACAGTAAAGCCTGGTTCTTCTGCTGCAATAAAGAAAAATACCAGACATCAGAAAGCAACAAAGGTTAAAGGAATAAAAGCATTTTTAAAGAAGAAGCAATTAAAAGAGCAAGCTGCCAGTTCAACAAAGAAAACTGCTGCCAGGAATAATGGCAGTAAACCAAAGAGAGCTGCTTCCATAACATTACATGGCAATAGTATATTTATAGCGGAAAGCGGGACTAGCAGGTTAAGGAGAAAGAAAAACAGCATTAAATCTTCAAAGACCCAGAATAAACAGATGGCAGGCAGAAAATCTTTATTGAAGAGAAGATTAAAGATAATACCAGGTAAAAAGCGTATGGTAAGGAAAATTAAGTCTAAAAGATAAAAGAAAGGCATGGTTGTTTTAGGATATGGCAAAAGAAACAAAGAAACTAATAGCTGGCAATAAAAAAGCTTTCCATGAATATTTTATTGAGGATAAATATGAAGCAGGGATTTCACTTGCTGGTACAGAAGTTAAATCATTGCGTATGGGGCACTGCAGTATAAAAGAAGCATTTATACGTATTTATAAGGGGGAAGTATATGTTTATAACATGCATATAAGCCCATATGAAAAAGGCAATATTTTTAACAGGGACCCTGTAAGGACAAGGAAACTTCTGCTGCACCGGCATGAAATACGGAAGCTTGAAGGTGAGATAACACAGAAGGGTTATACAATGGTACCATTAAATGTATATTTTAAGGGAAGCCTTGTGAAAGTTGAAGTGGGGCTTGCCAAAGGTAAAAAGCTTTATGATAAAAGACAGGATATTGCCAAAAAAGACCAGCGCAGGGAAGCAGAAAGAAAATTCAAAGTGCAAAAGCTTTATTAATTCTGTGTTTTAAGACACTGACGGGCAGTAGCATATGTACTGCCCGTTTTTATAGGTAAAAAACAGGGAGGTTATTATGGAAACAATATGGGATAAACAGTTTGGAAGGGCATTTCTTAAAATAGCAGCAATGTTTACAATGTTATGCGACCATATAGGCTTTATATTGGTTCCTGTAAACCGTTTTCCAGAAATTTATTATACATTAAGGATTATAGGGAGAATAGCATTTCCACTTTTTTGTTTTATGTTAGTGGAAGGTTTTATACATACACATAGCAGAAAGAATTATATAATAAGGCTTGCTTTATTTGCGGTAATTTCAGAAATACCATTTGATTTGTTTTCATGTGGCAGTACATCTGACTGGGGAAGCCAGAATGTAATGTGGACACTTTTAATTGGATTTATAGTTTTGTGTGGGCTTGAGAGATTTGAAGAAAACTATCTGTCAAAGCTGGTTATCGTGTTTGCAGGAGGGCTTGTGGCATATTTTATAAATACAGATTACAGTATGTTTGGTGTATTTTTAATAGCTATATTATATATATGCCGTTATAATAATAAAATAAGGATAGCTTTACTTGGGATAATGGTACTTATGCAAGGAAGGATAGAAGCATTTGCAGCACTTTCAATACCATTTATAATGAAATATGACCCAGATAAAAACGACATACATATTCCAAAATACTTTTTTTATGTATTTTATCCTGCGCATCTGTTTATTTTGTATTTAATACATAAATTTGTATTAAATTAACCTCCCCATCAAAATCCCCGTTTTATACAATCCATCAACTCTATTGCATCATCAAATCAACCATTTTCCCTTGTTTTTGCCCTCATAAGACCGAAACAAGGGAAAGGAAAAAAGTCTATCAGGACACTTTTTCAAAGGCACTACAGCAGTATAATCAAAAGCAGACAAGGGCAGACCGTCGGATTGAAGATTATTTTGAACATCTGTCCGACAAGAACCAAGACATGACAGTGGAGATTATTTTTCAGTGTGGGGATAAGGATTTCTGGGAAGATGTTTTTATGGAAACCGATAAGGAAAAGCAGAATAAAGAGAACATTTGCAAAGTATATGACACTTTACTGAAACAGCTACAAAAAGAAATGCCGGATTTCAAGCTTGCCAATGCGGTAGTCCACTTTGATGAAGCAAGTCCGCATATGCATGTCGTAGGCGTTCCCATAGGCAGGGGATTTAAGCGTGGGCTGGAAACAAAGGTTTCCAAACGCTCTGTTTTCACTCCGGAAACACTGGAAAACATTTTGCAAAACAGCCTGTGTCAGACCGCAAGCATAGAAATGCTTATCCGCTCCGGGTGCTTGTAAAGGATAAGCAGAAAGGGAAAAACCATGACCTGACTGTTGCAGAATACAAGGTACAGCAGGAAACAAAGCGGCTGGAAATGGTGGCAGGATTCCTTGAAGAAAAACAGGACAGGCTTTTTGATACCAGCCAACGTCTGGAACAGGCGGAAAAAGAGGTTTCAAAGGCAGACAGACATTTGTCCGATACAAAGATGGAGATTGCCGGAGCAGAAAAAGCCATAAGCCATAGCACGATTATAAAAAAAGCTATGTATGATAATAAAATAGTTGGTATGGCTAGAGCCATTGGAGATGGTATGTCATATCTCTTAGTTGACGTAGTAGCCAGTTCAAAATATCAAAAGCAAGGAATAGGAAAAAAACTTGTAAATTCAATAATAAACGACATAAAAAGCGAAACCATGGATGGAGAATATAGCACTATTAATTTGATATCAATTAAGGGCATGGAGAAATTTTATGAGAGTTGCGGATTTAAAGAAGTACCATTTGGATACAATGGCAAAGGAATGAGAATGAAGATTGAAAAATAGATATACAACTCTAAATAAAAAATGCCAGTTTGTAGGTATAAGTATTGTCTGTTTTATTTAGATTAGAGGAATATTACCAGGTTAAGACTTTTATAAATGTTGTGTAAGTAAACAAATCCATCCACCATTAATTTAAAACTAATAGCGGATGGATTTGTTTTATTAGTGGAGCTGAGGGGAATCGAACCCCTGTCCGGACCTATATTCAATGTACTTCTACTGTCATAGCAGATGTTTTATCATTCCCTCCAGATAACGCCCACCAGCAGGCTTTATCCTTTAGTAGCTTCATAAATTTTCTATTGCCTCAAAGCTTTGGCAACAGAGTGTTCCGCTAGGGTGACACTGGTTATCCCTGCCGCGGAGAGCAGAGGCCAGTGAGCTGCAATTAGGCAGCTAATGCTAAATTGTCTTCAGCGTTTATATTTTAGTTGGACTTTTAACGTGGTGCCCGCCACGGACAGCTTCTCCATCTTCAACAAACCCGTCGAAACCAGTACAACCCCTTGTACAAGGTTTTTATACTGAAAACAGATATATAAATAATATATACAATTTCTAAGTTTTTATACTATAACACATAATTGAAGCTTTGTCAAAACATTTTCTTGTAAAGTTTCCATTTTTTAATTTTCAAATACGCCCAGAAAAACTTAAACCAGAAAAACATCTTGAAAAGCCTGTAAAATTTGTTATAATATGAAATAATATAAATCCTGCGCTTGGCAGTTTGTGTTAATTGTACATTTTTGTACAATATATAGAGTAGAAAGAAAAGTGGTTAGTTTGTGAAAGTAAAATTTTGCAAACTTTTATTTTGTATTGTAAAAAGGCAGGTTTTATTGCATTTACTTCTGGAAAGGAAGTGGTGTATGCCTGTTTTTAGAAAAAATAAAGGAGAGACCTGATGCGTTATTATTATCCTGATTATTTTAAAACTTTCAAATGTACAAGTGGCAAAGCATGTCCTGACAGCTGCTGCCATATATGGCAGATTACGGTTGACAAGGAAACTTTGAAAAAGTATAAAAAAGTTAAAGGCAGCCTTGGAAAGCGTATGCGTGAGAAGATTAATAAGAAAACAGGCAATATAGAGCCGCATGGTGAAGATAACCGTTGTGAGTTTCTTAATAAAGATAACTTGTGTGATATAGTGCTTGGGCTTGGTGAAGATTATCTGTGCCACACATGCCATACACATCCAAGGCATGAGGAAGTCTATTACAATGTACGTGAACGTTCCTTGGCAATTACATGTCCTATAGCCTGTAAGGAGCTTCTTTTGCGTGAAGAACCTGTTGTTATAGAAGTGGAAGAGGATAATAAAAAAGACAAGTATTATAAATACTTTGACCAGCCATTATTTAGCCAGCTGGAATATATACGTGACAGTATGTTAAAGCTTGTACAGGACAGGAGTATAGGGATATGGGAACGTATGGCGCTTTTACTTGGAATGGCACATGATATACAAATACGTATAATAAAAAGACAATCCAGGAAGAAGAATAATATACTAGGCAGAGTAAAGCCAGCTTATCCAGAGTTCCTGCCTGGTGAAAAAGAAGATATAAAAAGAATTATATCTGCATATAGTGATGTATCTGCCTACAGGCAGATGGTATATAATATTCTGGATGGGAAAAGAAAAGAAGAAGGGACTGCAGGCAATATTACATCAAAGCAGGCCCTTACTGATATGCTTTTTACCCTTTGTACAATGGAACCTTTAAGGAATACATGGATACCATATATAAGGAGTATTATTAATATAAGAAGCCAGATGGACGATAAAGAATATAAAAGCTGCCAGAAAGAATTCAAGGATAAAATAACAGATATACAGCTTGAACAGCTTCTGTTTTATTTTATATACCTTTACTGCTGTAGTTCAACATATGACCAGATGCTTCTTGCTAAGGTTAAAATGGCAGTTGCCAATACTATAATAATACGTGAACTCTGGTTTATGAAATGGCTTGAGGAAGACAAGACACTTACAGCAGATGCGCAGGCATGGATGGCGCACTGGTTTATACGTGAAGTAGAAAATTCAGATGAAAATTTAGAACAGTGGGACAGCCTTATGCAGAGAAACCAGAGGTTTTCATTAGAAATACTTATAAATATATTAAACTCCTGCAAACCATCTGGAGATTATAATTAATCCATATAAACCAGATGTTTGTATAATATTTAAACTCAATAGGTTTTAATAAAAGTTTATAGAATGAAAGGAAACTTGTTATGGAATACAAAATCTTAGAGAGAGATGCAAAGCTTGGTGATTACAGTGCAGCAAAAAAGCTTGAGCAAAGGCAGATGAAGCTTGAAACACTTCCTATAAGGGATGCATTTGGATATTCCCTTACATGGTGTCCAGAGGCAGTCCCACAGGAACTGGTTGATGATATTAATAAAATGTATAATAATATTTCTATAACAGATATTGATACTGATATATCTATTGAGAAAGAATCATTCCATAGCTGCCGCATAGAAGGTGCTGATACATCACTTGACGAACTTTTTGATATATTCAGGGCAAAGAGAACTGAATCAAAAGGTGACAAAATGATTTTAAACACATACAGGGCAGTTAAATTCCTTAATCTTACAGCTAGAAGAAATATAGATACACTTGTAAAATTATGGGAGATAGTTACAGATGGTGTATGTGACAATCCAGGGCTGTCAGGCAGCAAGTTCAGGACAGGGGTAGTTATGGTAGGCACACACCAGGCACCAGATATAGAATTTCTTGATTACTGTATGAACCAGTTTTTTAGTTTTTATAATGGTGAAAACATAGAATGTCCATATATTAAAGTTGCAATAGTACATTTTTATTTTGTATATATGCATCCATTTTGTGATGGGAATGGAAGGATTGCAAGGCTTCTGACATCAGATTTCCTTATACATTCTGGATTAAATAATTTTAGTGCCCTTACCCTTAGCAAAACAATAAATGAAACTGCACCTGAATATTACCAGGCACTTGAAAACAGTGAAAATTCATTACATGACATTACACCATTTATACAATACATGTTAAAAACAGTTTATGACAACCTGTATGAGGTACTTGAAGGACAGGACAGATATGTAGTAAAGCATACAGACTGGAGGAAAAAGTTCGTATGAATAAGTGGAAGAAAAAGCTTACGAAAAAAGAAAGATGCATATATGCGTCTGTAATTTCAGTTTTTTTTGTAGTACTTTCATTGTTATTTACATATTTAAAGCCGCTTAATACCCTGGATTACATTGTGAGTGATTTCTTTTACCAATATTTAGCTGAGAAAAAGGAAAGTGATTCAAATATAAAGATAATTTCTATTGACAACAAAACAGTTTCCAGAATTGGTAAATTTGAACAATGGTCAAGAAGCCAGACTGCAAGGCTTATTAATTACCTGAACAGTGGTAAAAACGGGCCAGATGTTATTGCACTTGGGCTTGATTACCACAATAACAAGGATATGCGTGGGGACATTGAACTTATTGAAGCTTGTAAAGAATATGGGAATGTGTGCATAAGTTCTGTTGTAGAACTAGAATCCGGAAATAATAAAAAGAAAAGTGAAAGTTCTTCTGTTTTATATGTGCCATCTTCATTGCCAGATGCCAGTACAGTACCTGTATCTGCAAAAGCAGAAGTACAGGACAGTGGAATACAGTTAATAGCAAAAGATGTGTTAACCAATAACAGCCAGAATAGTGAAACAGGGCTTCCAGCTATTCCTGCTGGCACAGTCAGCGGACAGAAGATAAAAGATATAATATTGCCATTTGAAGGGCTGCTTCCATATATTACTACAGGAATTATGAATATAAGCAAAAGTGATTACAATGGTGATGTAAGGGGCATGGTTGCAAGTGTTGTACATAAAGGCAAGGAGTATGACAGTTTTCCTCTTGCAGTATATAAGATGTATCTGGAAGAGAATGGAAAGCAGTTCCACGCACTTGATACTGGTGATGATAATTCATTTGGAATAAATTATTCCAAAAATAAAAAGAATTATGAAGTATACTCTTTTTATGATGTTATAAGTGGCAGTATAGATAAAAGTAAATTTAATAACAGCATTGTACTTATCAGTGATTATACAACAAGCAGTACATTTAGTATTCCAAATTATAAATCGTTAGAATTAAGTGAAATTGAACTCCAGGCAAATGTAATAAACGCCCTGATGCATAATAATACTATACATTATGCAAGCAGATGGTTTCTTGCATTGTGGTATTCTGTATTTGCAGTTGTTTTTTTCCTTGTAACATTCCACAGCAGCGGGCTTGTTACAATTTTTAATTCTATTGTGCTTATAGTAATCCAGATACTTGCCTGCTGTATGATTAATGTATGGGGATATTATATACCTCTTCTGCGTATTGTAATGCTAATTATAATTATTGCAATAGTAAATTTTATAGTTAGTTATATAGTTATAAAGAAACAACAATATACTATGGAAAAAGTATTTAAAAAGTATGTTGATGAACAGGTGGTAAATGAAATTAAAGAAGGAGGTTTTGATGTATCTATTGGGGGAACCAGAAAAGATATAGCAGTGCTTTTTGTTGATATCAGGGGCTTTACCCCGCTTTCTGAAAAGCTTTCGCCAGAAAATGTAGTAGATATATTAAACAGTTACCTTACAATAATTGCAAATGCAGTTGCTGCCAATGGCGGGACGCTTGACAAGTTTATAGGTGATGCAGCAATGGCAGTATTTAATTCCCCATCAGACCTTGAAGATTATGTATTCAGGGCAGTTTGCACAGCATGGGATATTCTTTCTAATGAAGAAAGCCTTAGAAGGGAGTGCCTTAAGAAATATGGCAGGGAAGTAGAGTTTGGCATAGGCATAAATTGTGGTGATGCAGTTATAGGCAATATTGGAAGCCAGAACAGAATGGAATATACAGCAATAGGTGATACTGTAAATACAACTTCACGTCTTGAGGGAGTTGCAGGACCTGGACAGATACTTATAAGCAGGGAAGTTGCCAAAAGGCTTGGCAACAGGATTGATGTATCATTTGCTGGGGAATACAGCCTTAAAGGAAAAAAGCGTAAAGTTGTGGCATATGAAGTAAATGGTATATTAGAACAATATGAGCCAGTGGTTAAACGTGATAAAACCATTAGTGAAATATATGAGGACAGTATAAAAGAAATTAAAAAAGTACAAGAAAAGTGTATAACTAATGTACAGGCAATTAAAGAACTGGCAGGAAAAGAAAAAGGAGGAATAAAAGAAGCTGGTGGAAAAGGTATTGGTGAAATCTGGGGAAATAAAGACCAGAAGACAGCAAGTATAGCAAAAGGGGGAAAGTAATGGGGAAACTATATTGTATACCAAGACTGCAGGATATTAAAAAGTACCTGGGATTTGCAGAAAAATATAATGCATGTTTTGAGTATAATGATTTTTTTATACCAAAGATTCTTGATGACAGTTTTGTTCTTGATAAGTTGGTAAAACAGTATATGGAAGTACGGCATGGCTGTTTACAGGATACAATCCATGGAGCATTTCTGGATATCTGTGTAAACAGTGAAGACCCAGGGATATTTGCTGCAAGTGATTACAGGGTGCACCAGTGTATGGATATTGCAAAGCGCATGAATGCAAAAGCAGTAGTATTCCATACAAATTATATTGTAAACTTCAGGCTGCGTACATATATTGATTCATGGATTAACAGGAATGAAGAATACTGGAGACAGATAATAAATGAATATAAAGACCAGTATATATATATTGAAAATATGTTTGATGATGCCCCGTTTATGCTGGCAGAACTTGCAAAAAGAATGGCAGACGAACCACGTTTTGGCGTCTGCTTTGATATTGCACATGCTTTTATATCGGGTTCACCTGTGGAGGACTGGTATAATGTAGTGTCACCTTATGTAAAACATATACATGCTAATGACAATGATGGTGTTGAAGACCTGCATAACCCAGTTGGTGAAGGATGGATTGAATGGGATGTATTTGACAGATGGTGCAGGGAACTTAAGGACAAGCCGTCACTGCTGGTTGAAGTAAGGAATTTTGAAGACATGGAGAAGTCAGTAAAATATATGCAGGAACATAATATCTATCCTTTTGGGTAGAGAATATAAAATTAATATGGAGGAAATATATGGTTTCAGAATCAGTAGTAAAGGCAATGATGGAAATATCGGCACTAAGTTTTGTACTGCCTGTTGCATTTGTACTCTTATGGAGAATGTGGCGCAGGAAGAGCATTGTGCCATCATTAACAGGTGTTCTTGTATTTATAACATTTGGGATAATATTAAAATCAGTCCCTAATATGTTTTTTCTGGCTATTGACAGCCCTGTATCACGTTTTATTAATGGAAATATATGGGTACTGGCAATATTTGCAGGGCTTATGGCGGGCATTTTTGAAGAAACTGGACGTTTTGTTGCATTTAAAATATTCCTTAATAAGCATGATTACAGGGAATGTGCTGTAGCATATGGTCTTGGGCATGGCGGTGTTGAATGTATGATAGTGCTTGGTTTTTCTATGATACAGAATTTTGCATATGCACAGCTTATTAACGCAGGGCAGATGGCAGATGTTTATAAAGACCTTCCAGATGAAAATGCAATAAATGTTTTTAAAGAATTAGAAGAATCTATTATTAACCTTTCACTGCAGGACTGTATATGGGCAGGTGTAGAGCGCATCTCTGCACTTGTGCTCCAGGTGTCATTGTCAGTCCTTGTGTTCCAGGCAGCCAAAGTGGAAAAGAAGAAATATTTCCTTGCAATAGCAATAGTACTTCATACATTTATAGATGTATTTGCAGTATTGTACCAGCAGGGAAGCCTTTCTATTGCTGTTACAGAGATTATAATTATGGTTTATGCTGTTATAGTAGCTATATTTGCGTATAAAATATATAAACAGCTGCCGCATAATGAAAATGGGAGCACTACAGACAAAAAAAGCTGGGCATATGCTTCGATGAAGTATCCTTCTAAAGATACAGGGAATGGTACAAGTATCCAGGATAATAAGGACGGGAAGGAATAATGAAAATACTTATATTAGAAACAAGAAAGTTAAGTTATGGTTCATCAAGTGTATTTTTAATGATGATATGTGACATATTAAGAGAGTATGGTGCGGATGTAATACACTGCATAATTAATGACCCAGAAGAAGACAGTGTACTGCTTGAAAGTTTTACTGGAAAGCATTTTGATGCAGTTATTGGCATGAATTCCATACTGCCGCTTGCGGAATGTGATACTGGCAGGTATCTTGATTCTATAGATGCACCATTTATTAACTTTATAGCAGACCATCCTATGCATGTGCATAACTGCCTGAATATTAAGCTTGAAAGATACTATGTTATATGCCTTGACAAGTTCCATAAGGAGTATATAGACAAATATTATCCACATATAAAGAAGACTGTGGCAATACCACTTGGCGGGATAAGCAGACCAGGATATAAACCTGGTGCCAGGGAGTTTAAAGAGAGGAAGTACCATATATTCTTTCCTGCGACATATACACCCCCATCTTATTACAGGCAGGTTATGGAAGAGGAAAATATTATATATAAGGAACAGGCAGATGAAATAATACATAGTATTATGGAAGGTGATACATCCCCAGTGCATGATTTGTATAAAAATATTACATCCTGGAAGGAAGAACGCTTTGCTGCAAGGATGTATAAAGCAAGATATATAGATAAATATATACGTGATTATTTCAGGGATGCTGTTGTGACAGCACTTCTTGATGAAGGATATAGTATTGATGTGGCAGGTGCAAGGTGGGAGATGTATAATGGCAGGAATAAGGACAGGCTTGTAAACCATAACCAGTGTGTTTATGCAGATATTCCTATACTGATGGCAGACTCCCAGGTGGTTTTAAATGTACAGCCGCTTTTTACAGAAGCACCACATGACAGGGTTTTTAACGCAATGGCAAATGGTGCAGCAGTCCTTACAGATACATGCAGTTATATTGAAGAAAATTACAAAGATTATGTAATGCTTTTTGACAAAGGAAACCTTAAGGAAAGCATAGAAGGCATTAAAGAAATCCTGGGTGATACAGACAGGCTTTATAAAATGGCAGAGAAGCTTAACCAGGCAGCAGAAAGTGAAACATGGCAGGACAGATGCCAGAGGATTATGGAATTTATAAGTAAAATTATTTAAGGAAATTTTAAATGATTTATAATTGACAAAATAATGGAATAAAATGTATTATAACAACGTATTGCAAAGATAATTAGAATAAGGATGTTTGGGATATGTTATATAAATATTTTAAATTTGATAAAAAAAGAATAGCCTTTTTTACAGTTATAATATTATTTATTTGTATATTACAGTATATTGTAACAGGTTCTATGGTTTCAAAACAGACTGTAACTACAGAAGCAGGTAATGTAAACAGCAGTGTTATCGGGATTATAGATAATGAAGAAGTTATCCGCCAGAAGTTTTGCTTTGACCGCAAAGTGGTGCTTTCACAGTTTATATTAAGCTTTGGTTCATTTGAAAGGGAAGCTACAGGGGATACTGTTAAAATCCAGATGACTGATGCTGATAATAATATTGTATATGAGACAGATATTGATGTAGACAATATAACTGCGAACCAGACTTATACTGTAAATATGGAGCACACTGTTACAATTCCTAAGGGGGTGGTCTGTTGTATCAGGCTTACCTGTAGTTCAGACAGTTCGCCATATGCAGCTATACCAACTTTAAATACTACTAACAGGACAGACCCAAACACTTATATGTCAACACTTAAGATGCAGACACGTAAGAAATCACTGAATATATCATATACATATTCGTATAGGCAGATATATCCGCTTATAGTCCTTATACTTGAATTTGTATTGGTATTTGTGATATGTTTTGAACGTGTAACCAGCTATGCTGCGTTGTACAGGAAGAAACGCCAGAAGATGCTCCGGCGTGAAGCCAATGAGAAGAAGCTGCATGACAAGGCAAATGGAAACAGGGATGCCATTGGTATTAAAAATGCTAAAAAGGCAGGGAAAAAGGCGGACAAGAAAGGGACAAAGAAATCCAGGAAGAGGGTCCCAGGCGGAATGGGTATAAGGAACCTGGTTATATATTGTCTTTCTGAGCCAAAGGTTTTAGAGAATACAAGAAAAGTTATTATAGTTTTTAACCCTTTAGTGCTTTTTATTATACTTGAAACAACTAACAGCACTATTTCAGGTATGTACCCTAATGTGTGGATTTTCACATGGATACTGCTGATGGCTGTACAGCTGGTGCTTTATGCAGTTTTTGGCAATATAAGCATTGCTATGCTTGTAATGGATATTGTGCTTTTTGCAGCAGGGCTTGGCAATCTTTTTATAATGAATGTAAGAGGGACACCATTGCTGCCAGCTGATATATTTGGGCTTGCAACAGCTACAGAGGTTGCATCAACTTATACACTGAAATTTAAGCCAGCTGAATTTATAATGATACCAGCTTTTATTATATGGCTTATGCTTATTGTCAGGTTTAAGAAAAAAACTGAAAGAGGTGTATTTTATAAAAAACTGGTTAAAAGAGGCATAAATGTTGCGGCAGCAGTTGCAATTTTTATTATACTCTATAGTTCAGGGCTGCTTGAGTTATGTGGTATAAAAGACAGTGTATGGAATAAAGTTGCTTCATGCAAGACTAATGGCTTTTATATGAATTTCTTTATTAATTTAAGGTATCTTAAAGTATCTGAGCCAGCTGGTTATTCCCATGAAAAAGTGGCACAGATACTTGGAAGTTTAAATGAAGAAGTGCCCTTGCCAGAGGAAAGTGCATTGCCAGAAGAGAGCCCTGCGCCAGAAACCAGTGTAACAACAGCAGCACCAGAAGCAGGCAGTGCAGGGATTATAGTACCAGAAGAAAGCCCTGTGCCAGAAACCAATGCTGTGCCAGAGGGCACACAGAAACAGGATACGCTTTATAACAGTGATTTTAATGAGTGCACAACATTGGATGGTAAAAAGCCAGATATAATTTTAATTATGAATGAAAGCCTTGCTGATTTTTCGCTTATAGGTGATGTAAATTATAACAGGGATCCTTTTGAATATATACACAGTATGAAGGAAAATACTATAAAGGGGCTTGATTATGTATCAGTATTCGGGGCAGGTACAAGCAATTCTGAATTTGAGGCAATGACTGGCAATACCATGTCATTCTTTCCAAGTGGCTGTAATGTATACCAGCAGTTTATGCATGAAACTACTTATTCACTGCCATCATATTTGAAGAGCCTTGGTTACAGATGTGATGCAGTGCATCCTAGCAGTGGTAATAACTGGAACAGGATTGCTACTTACCAGAGTATGAAGTTTGACAGGTTTATTACGATTGAGGATTTTGAAAACCCTGAATATATAAGATATATAAGCGACAAAGAGAGTTATAAAAAGGTTATTGAGCTTTATGAGGCTAATAAACAGAAACAGCCAATGTTTATATTTGATATGACTATACAGAACCATGGTGGTTATCTTACTAATACTAACTGGAAAAACCCTGTTTATGTAGAGGACTCTTATTATACCGAAGCAAAGGAGTTTCTTTCAGCGACAAAGGTATCAGATGATGCATTTAAATATCTTGTGGAGTATTTTGAGAAAAAGGAAGACCCAGTTATTATATGTATGTTTGGAGACCACTGGCCTTCTATTGAAACGGGGTTTTATGAAGAACTGCTTGGGAAACCTCAGGAAGAATGGGAACTTGAGGATATACAGAAGCGTTTTGCAACTCCTTTTGTAATATGGGCAAACTATGATATAGATGAAGGGGAGAATGTACTTATAGGCAATAACCTTGTTGAAAACCTTCTTTTAAAACAGGCGGGCATAGAGCTTCCTTTGTATAACCAGTATGTGGAAAAGGTTTCAGAAACCATCCCTGTGCTTAATGTAAATGGCTATATGGATAAAAATGGCAAGTGGCACAAGTATGGTACAGATGAAACAGAAGAGGAAGCTGTGCTTCTTGATAATTATAAAATATTACAATACGGGTATTATAGTGACACAGATAAAGAGAAGATGTCAGAACTGTTTGGCATGGAGAATTAATATGGCTATAAAATTCCAGGCTGTGGAATAGTGGCAAGTAAATACTGGCATGTACTGCGGAGGCTTGAAGATGAAATACTTAAAACAATTTTTTATAATAATTTTAATATCGTTTATGGGTGAGGTATTAAAGGAATTACTTCCGTTTCCAGTACCTGCGAGTATATATGGAATGTTAATAATGTTTATCTTTCTTTGTACAGGAATAATAAAAACAGAGCAGGTAGATAAAGCAAGTAGTTTTCTTATAGAGGTAATGCCTGTAATGTTTATTCCTGCGGCAGCAGGGCTTCTGGATTCATGGGGTATATTAAAACCTGTGCTTCTTCCTGTAGCTGTTATAACAGTAGTTTCTACTATAGTTGTAATGCTTGTATCAGGACATGTTACACAATTTGTAACAAGACATGGCAAGACATTTAAGGGAGAGAAAGGCAGCTAGGGTAGATTGATTGGAAAATGTAAAGGCAGCATTTTTCTAAAGCAGGCTTGTCCTGCTATGCTATTTGTGCCGCCCAAAGGCGGCGTGGGGGATTTTTATGGAAAGTTTTCTTGGAAGTTCAGTATTTTTCGGGGTATTTTTAAGCCTTGCAGCATATGCCGCTGGTTTATTTATAAAAAATAAATTTAAACTTGCATTATTTAACCCGCTTTTAATTGCTATTATTATTGTAGTCTTTGTATTAAAGATATCAGGTGTAAAGTATGCTGCATATAATGAAGGTGCAAAGTTTATAAGTTATCTTCTTACCCCGGCTACTGTATGCCTGTCAGTGCCTTTATATAGGCAGCTTGATATATTGAAAAAAAACTTTAAGGCAATTATAGCTGGTATAACAGCAGGTGTGCTTTCAAGCATGGGAAGTGTACTTGGAATGAGTATACTTTTTGGGCTTACACATAAACAGTATGTCACACTTCTTCCAAAGTCAATTACAACAGCAATAGGAATGGGAGTTTCAGAGGAACTTGGAGGAATTGTAGCAATTACAACAACAGTAATAATTATTACAGGTGTAATAGGAAATATAATTGCAGAACCTGTCTGTAAATTTTTCCATATAACAGACCCTGTTGCAAAAGGTATTGGAATTGGTTCTTCAGCACATGCTGTAGGCACTACTAAAGCATTTGAAATAGGTGAGACAGAAGGAGCTATGAGCAGCTTGTCAATAGCTGTTTCAGGGCTGGTAACAGTAGTTATGGCTTCTGTATTTGCAGGGATTTATTAATGGATTGCTGCCAGAGCCACATAACTTGTGTATTAAAAAAATGGGGACTCAAGTGGCAGTGTTATTGTTTATATACAAGAAAGGTGTTATAATTGTATTATGGATAGCAATAATAATTAAAGACAGGTGTTGCAGACAAGGGAAATGGAATGGAGGTTTTAAATATGAGGAAACCAGTTATAGCAGGGCTTGTCCTTGCACTTACGGGATTTTTGCTTACGGGCTGCATGAAGATGAATGAAAGCATTATTATTAAAGATGATGGTTCTTTTACTGCCAGCACTGAGATTAATATAAGAAAGGAAAGGATGCTTGAGGCTTATACCAAAATCCTTAATGAGGAAGGCGGGGAAGGCTTTACAACAGAACAGGTAGCTGTACTGCTTTCACAGTCTGGAATAAAGCTTGTAAAGATTGATGGAAGTGAGTATTATAAAATAACACCTTCATCAGCAGGACAGCCAGAAAATAAAACTTTTAGCAATATAACAGATTATTATAAGCAGATAGCAGGCAGGTTATACCAGGCTGAAAATGATACATTCAGTATTTCTGAAACATCAGTAGTTTTAAGGGTGCCAGAAAATTCTAACCTTCTGGAAAAGGCAATTTCAGAGGAGCTTAAAAGCTTTGTATCAGTTGCAGAGGGATATATGTCCGCTTCTAAATACAGGAACGGGTTAAGAGGCGATTCTGTAGTGCCTTGGAAAGGTGAAACAGGTGGCGGCGACAAGGTAGTGCCTTGGGAAGATGAGGATGCCGTATGGGAAGATACAGAGGATGGAAGTGTTGTAGATGTTGGGGAAGATGAAGAAGAAAAGCTTAAGGATTTTCTTAACAGGAACAAGGAATTAAAGGACAGCCTTAAGGAAGCAACTATAACATACAAAGTTACCTTTCCAGCTAAAATAAGGGAAACTTCTGCTGAAGCTACAGTGTCAAAGGATAAAATGTCTGTGGAATTTACTGTTCCTGTATTAACAGACAGGGTATATTATGAGTATGCTTATTGTGAAAATGATATTGCGGCAACAGGTGCGTTAAATGGTGTTACATATAATAAAGCTGTAAATGTTGCAATTCCTGTAAATGTTACTGCATTCCTGAATGGAAGGGCAGTTTCAGGCAGTGTAACATGTGATAAGACAGGGACATATAATTTCTCCATGTCAGATATTGCAGGAACTACAGAAACACTTTGTTTTATGGTTGATACACAGGCTCCTATGGTTTATAAACAGAAAGATACCAGCATGCTTGAATTTACTAATCTCTATGAAGGGGAACAGGCATTTGTAAATGATGGTTATCTTGCAGTATATGATGTAGAAGGCGGAGTAAGGTCTATAAGGCTTGATGGAAACGATGAAAAGGATTATGCTACAGTTAATTCTGCGGATGTTACAGACAGCCACAGCCTTGTAAGGTCATATGATATTTATAGTATTTATACAGGAGACCTTGATGAAGGAATCCATATAATTAATGTTGTGGATTATATGGATAATGAAACAGAATCAGAGTTTATAATTGACAGGACAGCACCATCAGTAAGTGGTGTTAAGAATGGCAAGACTTATAAAAAAGCTGTAACAATAAAGTTTTCTGATAAGAATGGTGTCCAGTCAGCCCAGTTAAATGGAAGTGTTATTAAGTCTGGAACCAGAGCCAGCAAAAAAGGTAATTATATATTAAAGGTTACAGATAATGCGGGCAATACCAAAACAGTTAATTTTAAAATCAGCTAATATTTAATGGAAGGATATATGAAATGCCAGTGAAAGAAAGTAAAGAATTATTAGAAGCACTTGATGCAATGAAAAAAGAGGCAAATAAGGAGAATGCAGAGAAGCTTTCAAAGCTGCTTGATGAATC
Source organism: uncultured Lachnospiraceae bacterium (assembly GCA_948794795.1). GTDB lineage: Bacteria > Bacillota > Clostridia > Lachnospirales > Lachnospiraceae > Butyribacter. The sequence continues at coordinate 148,924 of CAQGLR010000001.1, forward strand.
TATTGTATATATACCAGCTGTAATGCCTAAAAATACAGACCCTGCCATTTTAAGGCAGATGGCAGGGCCTGCTGGTAAATCTATGCCAGTGCCAAAGGGTGCACAGCCAGTGCCATGCATACTCCAGAATGAGGAGGGAAAGAAGTTTTTCCCTATATTTACATCAGAGGAGGAAATTGCAAAAGGTACTAATATTGCTAATTACCCTATTACTTTAAATATGCCATTTAAGATGTGCCTTGATGTAATGATTAAAGTGGTACATGTTGATGGTGCTGTAATTAACCCATACTCACATAATATTACAATGAATATTAACAGGAAAGATGATAATGGGGCGCAGCAGCAGACTATAAAGGTTACAGAAGAGCAGTTCCATGCAATAGCAAGGCAGCATATGGAGGCAACTCTTCTGCCTGGAAAGATTTTTACAGAGGGTGAGGAATTTATTAAAGACCTATGTAAACGTGGTGGGGAATGTCTCGTGGAGTTCTTTAAGGAGCCTTATGCAAATTCAGTGTGTCCATATACAGCAGATGATTATGAGCTTATGACATTGGTTATAAGTGATACATTACAGCTTACACGTATAACAATGCCATATGAGAACCTTTATCCTGGCATTGCAGAAACTCTTTTTGTGACATGGAACCCTGAAAAGAAAAAGGCCGGTTATTATGGAATATTAAAGGGCAGGAGAGGGGAATTTAATAAACTTATGGAGATTACTTCTGAAGGAAAGGCTGTAGACTATGGAGATGCACCTGCAGAAGGAAGTGAGCTGCAGCATATTATTGATATTGCGGAGGCAAAGCAGGACGAGTAGTTATTTTAAAACAGGCAATATAAAACTGGTTTATATGTTTTATATTGCAGGTATACGCCTTTTGGCAGACATATTAGATAAAGAGGGGCAGGGTATTAAATGATAATATATCTTATCCGCCATGGGAGGCAGAACAGTCCGGATTGTAATGTTAATGTGCCTTTGTCGGAAGAGGGGCATATGCAGGCACGCCTTCTTGGGGAGAGAATGAAAAAGTACCAGGTTGATGCACTTTATTCAAGTGACCTTGTACGTGCTGTTGAAACAGCAAAAACGGCTTTTGGTTATAATAAAGAGCTTGTGGAAAACCTGCAGGTGAGGCAAGGTCTTGCAGAAATTGATTTTGGAATACTTACAGGCCAGAAAGATAGTGAGGTTAAGAAGTTTTACCAGGAGTATTACCAGGAACAGCTTGATAATTTTATGGAAGGCAAGACACAGCATGGTACTGCTTTGGATGAAGTTAATGTTTTTATAGGGGATTTTTTTGTACCACTTGAAGAGATGTGGTATCCTGAGGGCGAAAATGGAACTATGGTTATGGAACGTGTAATGCCTGTTGTAAAAGAATGGATAAACAGTGGATATGAAAATATTGCTGTTGTTACACATGGGGGTTTAATACGTATTCTTTTATGTACTTTGTTTGGCGGGGATTTTGCTAAACGCCTTATGTTTGGAAAATCTCTTGAGAACTGTAGTATAACACAGATTAATTATGATAAGGATAAGAATGGGTTTTTCCTTGAAAGGTTTAATGATTACGCACATATTGAGGCAGAACCAGGGCTTTTGAGAAAGAGTTTTGCAGGGAAATAAAACCATACGCAGCAGTGCATAAAGCCCCTGTATTAAATATTTAATACAGGGGCTAAGCACTGGCGTTTTCCAATAGCTGCCTGGTGTAAAATAATTAACTTGCTGATGGCACATATAATCTTTGTATAAATTTACATAAGTATAATAAACTATTTATTTTTGTGTAAAACAGGCAGTGAAGACTATTACTCTACGGTTACTGATTTGGCAAGGTTCCTTGGCTGGTCTACATTAAGTCCCCTTGCAGTAGCAGCATAGTATGCAATATATTGTAATACTATTGCTGCCCCAAATGGTGCAAATTCATTATTTACTGGCGGAAGGGTGATAAGATGGTCACAAAGTGATGCATCGACCTGGGCACCAGTACCAGCTATCATTATAACTTTTGCACCACGTGAACGTACTTCACGTATATTTGAAATCATTTTGGCAAATACATCTTCTTGTGTAGCAAGTGCAATTACTGGCACATTATCTGTAATAAGTGAAATTGTACCATGTTTTAATTCACCTGCTGCATAAGCTTCTGAATGTATATAACTAACTTCCTTTAATTTAATTGAACCTTCACATGAAAGTGCATAATCAAGTCCACGGCCAATAAAGAAAAGATTTTTGGTCTTTTTAAGTTTGTTGCTTATTGGTTCTATTGCTTTGTCGCATGAAAGCATATTTTCAACATAGCCAGGCATTTTTAACAGTTCTTTTGTAAGATTTCTTGTTTCTTCTTCTGTTATTTTACCTTTGATAAATGCAAGCCTGAATGAAACCAGGTACATTGCTGCAAGCTGTACAGTATAAGCCTTTGTACTGGCAACAGCTATTTCAGGGCCTGCATGTGTATAAAATACATAATCACTTTCACGTGCAATAGAAGAGCCTTTTACATTTACTACTGATAACGTCTTTGCACCACGTTCTTTGGCAAGCCTTAATGCTGCAAGTGTATCAGCAGTTTCCCCAGACTGTGATATAGTTATAACAAGTGTTTTTTCATCAATTATGGGGTCCTGGTAACGGAATTCTGATGCAATATCAACTGAAACAGGGATTCTTGAAAGTTTTTCTATCATGTTTCTGCCAATAAGCCCAGCATGCATTGCTGTACCACATGCTGTTATTATTACCCTGTTAATACTACTAAATAAGTTGTCAGGTATTTCATCATCAGAAAAGTCAGGCAGTCCGTTTTTAACCCTTGGAGATATTGTATTATGCAGGGATTCTGGCTGTTCATGTATTTCTTTTAACATAAAATACTCATATCCGCCTTTTCTTGCAGCCGCCATATCCCAGTTTACATGTAACATATCAGGTTCAATTTCATTCTGGTCAAGGTCTGTAATATTAATGCTTTTAGCAGTGAGATGGGCTATGTGGTGTTCTGGAAGTACAAAATAGTCTTTAGAATATTTTATAAGTGCAACCATATCTGATGCAATAATAGCGCCCTCTTTAGTAGCAGTCGCAACAAGCGGGCTGCCATTTCTTATTGCATATATGCTTCCTGGATGGTCTTCAAACATTATACAGAATGCATAAGCACCATGAAGCTTTTTAACTGCTTTTTTAATTGCCCTTACAGGATTTGATTTGTAACATGAATCAATAACCATTGCAGCAATTTCAGAATCAGTCTGTGATACAGGCTCTTTGCCATCAGCAGCAAGTTCTTCCTGTAATTCTTTGTAATTTTCAATTATACCATTATGTATAAGAGTTACTTTACCATAACGGTGAGGGTGGCAGTTAATTTCAGAAACACCTCCATGTGTAGCCCATCTTGTATGGCCAATACCACATTTAGTAGTTTCATCAGAAGATGCAGATACTTTGTCAGCAAGCCCTGCAACTTTTCCAACTGCTTTAATTGTTTTAATTCCTTTTTCTGTAAAAAATGATATACCAGCACTGTCATAACCTCTGTATTCAAGTGCCTTAAGCCCCTGCAAAAGAACCTCTTTTGCGTTAATATTTCCTGTAAATCCGATAATTCCACACATAATTTCCTCTTTTCTGCGCTGTTTTATCCTGTAACCTATATCTGTGATATACAGCGCTAAAACACAGACAGCAGGATTGGCAGTTACAATATTATATTTCAAAGGTATTTTGTTGATACAGTATTTGTTCCCCAGTTACCTGGGTATTTGCCTGTATCTGACGTATACAAAGAATACGAAAAGGCATCCGCCGAAATTTCGATAACCTTTTACCTCGTCACCCTTAAATATTACCTCTGAAATCTGGTTATGCAGGATGTAATAACCAGAATAATACTAACTGTCTGTAGAAAATCAAGGGGCTGGCGCTAATGTTTTAAAACATTTCTGTTTTGGGATATATGTTACTGTTTTATCCCTTGAGAGATTTTATCACGCTATACAGAGTAATGTCAAGAAGGTTATTTTATGAAACGGTTGTGGTATCCCTGGTTTTAAATCTTGCATAGTATTTTTATTTATGATAAAATCCAGAAATTAAATATAAAAAAAGGAAAGGATAAATACAGGCATTTGTTGCTGTGTGGTGGTATAACTTATGGATAAGAAGACATATTCTTTATTAGAAAATTTTATGCTTTCATGTATGGAAGACAGCGCACATGATAAGGAGCATGTATACCGTGTATTGTATAATGCATTAGATATTGCAAAGACAGAAAGTAATGTAGATTATAATGTTTTAATTACTTCATGTCTGTTACATGATATTGGCAGGAAAGAACAATTTGAAAATCCTGCTTTGTGCCATGCAGCTGTGGGAGGCAGCAAAGCATATAACTTTTTATTAGGGCATGGATTTGAAATAAGCTTTGCAGAAAAAGTAAAACAATGTATACAGACACATAGATACAGAAAAAACAATATTCCACAGAGTTTAGAAGCAAAAATCCTTTTTGATGCAGATAAATTAGATGTTGCAGGTGCAATGGGAATTGCAAGGTCTTTGGTATATAAAGGCATCGTTTCAGAACCATTGTATTCTTTATTGCCTGATGGGACAGTTTCAGATGGTGGAAGTGATAGTGTTCCATCTTTTTTCCAGGAATATAAATATAAATTAGAAAACCTGTATTCAAAATTTTATACTGCAAGGGCATCACAGCTTGCCAAAGAAAGACAGCGTATTGCAGAAGATTTTTACAACTCTCTTTACCAGGAAGCAAGCCTGCCATACCAGAATGGAAAAAGTGAGCTGGACAAGTTATTACAGTAAGTTGGGAAGTTTATAAAAAGGGGGTGCCTGGAAATTACTTTTAAACTATCAAAGTATACAAAGATTATATTACCCTGGTAAGTTTTAATTTCCAGGCACGCCCTAAGATTTTATCTTTTTTTCTGTAATTCTTTTTGGAACATTTTTTTCATTTGTGTTTGTCCAGTTTCATTGTATAAATCTTCACTGTTTAATTCTCCTTTGTATATTAATTCCATTACTTTAATATATGTTTCACCTAATGCTGTTGTAAGTAATCCTGCTGTTGCACCTGATATAACACCTCCCGCTGCTGTACCTATGCCAGGGATTAACTTAAGAAGGTTAGATACAATAGTTTTGCCAAGAATAGTTGCACCAGCAGAACCAATTGTTGATGATACAAAACCAGTTAAAAAACTTTTGCTTATATCAAGTCCAAATATAGCAGTTATTGTAGCTATCATTGTAACTTGTGTTGGTACAAGCATTGCTGAATCTGAAAATGGTATTGGGGCAAATCCTTCACCAAATGATGCTGCAACTGCTGTTGCTATGGCTGCCTGTGCGTATTTTTTTTTAGACTCAAGTGATGCTTTCTGTACATTCTGCAAGGTATCCATAAGCTCAACAGGCAAAGCTTCACTCATTATATCAATTAACTTGTCCAGTCCATATGCTTTGGCAATATATTCATCATCAAAGTCCATATCCTGCGCTAAAAGGGGTATTACTTTAATAATGTCCAGGTTTTCTTTTTCTACAAGGACTTTCATTTCAGCTGCTTTCTTTTTGGGGCATGCCTGTGTCAGAATAACAATTATTGGAACTTGTGTAACTTTATTTTCTTTTGTGAAATTCCTTAGCCATTCAATTTCTGATGAATCAAAAGTCCTGTTTGCACCTACATTTATACAATACCATATACAGTGTATTGCTTCATTAATATCCCTTGCTCCAGCACCTTTATGTATTATTTCCAGTATTTCATCTTTAACACTGTCCTGCTGGTTTTTTGACAGTTCAAATCCAGGTGTATCATAAATAACTAATGGATAATCTTGTTTTTCAATTTTACGTATTTCCTGTGTCACAGGTTTTCCTAAACCCGTTTCCGCAAAATTTCCACGGAACAGGCTGTTAATTAATGTACTCTTGCCAACGCCAGATTTACCAATTATTATAATATTAAGTTTGTTAAGATTTTTTATTTTACTATTAATTGAATCCATGCATTGTCTGGTAACTTGTTCTATATTGACTGTCATATATGGTTTCCTTATTTTTATTTATATTTTTTCTTTGTATGTAATCCTGGTTTTTTATTACATTCCTGGTTGTGTTTACAGGTTAATTTATATAACCTTCCTGTAAAGTGCTGCATAATGCGTGGAAGTATTGTCCAGGCAGCAGCAAACAGTGCTATGCTTCCTGCTATATAAAAAAATGTTTTACTTTGTTTTTTATTTTTTCCAGTTTTTTTAGATACTACAGGTATTTTCCTTTTAGACATTTTTATCCCTCCGGTCTATATAATATGGCATAAATTATAACATATAAGTATATAAAAGGCAATAAAATGACATATTCCAAATCCAAAATAAAATAAGAAATAAAATTAATTATTTATGGAAAATCTATACATTTGTATGTTTTCCAAAGAATTACCATGAAATTATTTTATATTACCATTGAAAATTATATGATTTAATTGTATCATTATATTTTAAGAAGAATAAAAACTGACAGGAGGAAAATTTATGTTTAAAAACATGAAAGTCAAGGCAAGCCTGGCTATTGGATTTGGAATTACAATAGTTATTTCCATTTCAATTATTATTTTGATGCTACTTATAATAGACTATCAAAGTACTACATATAGCAGTATTATTAACAGCCAGGTTAAGGCAAATGAATTAATTTTGCAATGCCGCATTTATACTAACAATGCTGCCCGTAATGTGAGGGATATGGCATTAGACCCGTCTGACCCAGAAAATGACACTCTGCAGGCTAGTATAGACGAGGCTATTGCAGAGCTTGAAGTTACTATGAACGAACTTATTAAAATTTATCCTTTATCTGATAGCAAGGTGGAAGATTATACTGCTGACATGAGAGAATGGTATGATGAAGTACCAGATATAATAAGTGCAGTTAAATCTGGAAACCAGAAAGAAGCTATAAGGCTTATTAAGAATAGCTGCACACCAAAATTAAATGCTATGATTGGGACTGCCCATGATATATCTGCCAGCCTGCTTAAAGAACAAAACAGTATTATTGCAAAACAGGAGAATGAAAGCAGGATTGCAAAAACTATAATGATTACTGTTGCTATAATAGCTACATGTTTTGTAATATTTATGGCTATGCAGATTATCCATAGTATTACAAAGCCAGTAAAACAGGTTAGTGTTGCGCTTAAAGGTTTTAGTGTGGGCAAACTGGATATTCCTGTAACATACAGCAGCCGCAGTGAACTTGGTGGTATGTGTGATGCTTTGAGAACGAGCCAGTATGTACTGACGGAACTTATCAGTGATGAGTGTAATATTTTAGAAGAGATGGCAAGTGGCAATTTTGATGTAAAGACGAAGGACGAAAATATATATGTAGGTGAATTAAGTGATATACTGAAGTCTATACGTTCTATTAATGGAAATTTAAGCAATACTCTTGGACAGATTATGTATAGTGCTGGACAGGTTGCCAATGAGGCAATGCAGGTGTCAAACGGGTCACAGTCCCTTGCACAGGGGTCTACTGAACAGGCAAGTTCTGTAGAACAGCTTGCATCAACGATAGCGGAAATTTCTAATAATTCAAAAAATAATGCCCACAACAGTGAGCAGGCAAGCAACCAGTCTAAACTGGCAGGAGAACAGGTTGAAGAGAGTGTCGGGCTTATGGAAGATATGGTAGTAGCAATGCAGAATATATCAGATTCTTCTAATGAAATTGGTAAAATTATTGCTACAATTGAAAATATTGCATTCCAGACAAATATACTTGCATTGAATGCTGCTGTAGAAGCAAGCCGTGCTGGTGAAGTTGGTAAAGGTTTTGCAGTAGTTGCAGAAGAAGTGCGTGGACTGGCTGCCAAATCAGATGAAGCAGCAAAAGCAACCAAGAATCTTATTGAACACTCAATGCAGACTGTTAAGGAAGGCAGTGGAATTGTAAGAAGCGTGTCTGATTCTCTTAAAAAGACAGTTGAGATATCTGGCCATGTACTTGAATCTGTCCATTTGATTACACAGGCAACTACAGAAGAGTCACAGTCTATTGAACAGGTTACAAAAGGAATTAACGAAATTTCCTGTGTAGTACAGACAAACTCTGCTACAAGTGAAGAATTTGCAGCAGCAAGTGCAGAAATGTCAAACCAGGCATCACTTATGATGGATTTATTAAGTAAGTTCAGGCTGCGTGAATAGTTTATTTCAGTGAAGGATGTTCAGGCTGCCCTGTATAATCTATGTGGCTGTAATATATAAAAGAAAGCCTTTGCTGCTATTAATGGCAGTAAAGGCTTTTTATTTTAAATATAGAATATTTACTGGTTTTATTTATCTTTTAATTCTGTAAATGGACCCTGCTTCATTGCACGTACTTTTGATGAAAGTCCAAAGAGGTTTATAAATCCTTCTGCATCTTTGTGGTTATAAAGCTCACCAGTTGTAAATGATGCGATAGACTCGCTGTATATTGAGTATGGTGAAGTAGTGCCCATCTTTATTATATTACCTTTATAAAGTTTAAATTTAACTTCACCTGTAACATATTTCTGTGTTGATTCAATAAATGCCTGTACTGCTTCACGCAAAGGTGTAAACCATTTTCCTTCATATACAATATCTGCAAATTTATTACCCATATCTTTTTTTGCTGTATATGTGTCACGGTCAAGAATTAATTCTTCAAGCTGCTGGTGTGCTTCCATAAGGATTGTACCACCTGGTGTTTCATATACACCACGTGATTTCATTCCAACTACGCGGTTTTCTACAATATCAATAATGCCAATTCCATGTTTACCGCCAAGTGTATTTAAAGTACGGATAATATCAGAAACTTTCATTTCTTTGCCATTAATTGATTTTGGTACACCTTGTTCAAATGTCATGGTAACTATTTCACCTTCTTCAGGGGCATTTTCAGGTGTTGTGCCAAGTACAAGAAGATGGCTGTAGTCAGGGGCATTAGCTGGGTCTTCGAGTTCTAAGCCCTCATGGCTTATATGCCATAAGTTCCTGTCACGGCTGTAGCTGTTATCAGCAGAAAATGGCAGGTTAATGCCATGTGCTTTACAATATTCAATTTCGGACTCACGGGAATCCATAGTCCACTTGTCATCCCTCCATGCAGCAATAATCTTTAAGTCTGGGGCAAGGGCCTTAATTCCAAGTTCAAAACGTACCTGGTCATTTCCTTTACCTGTTGCACCATGGCATATAGCACTTGCACCTTCAATACGTGCAATTTCAACAAGCCTTTTAGCGATAAGAGGGCGTGCCATAGATGTTCCAAGCAGGTATTTATTTTCATAAATTGCGTTTGCCTGTACACAAGGAACGATGTATTCATCACAGAACTCGTCTGTAACATCTTCAATATATAATTTTGCAGCACCACATGCTTTTGCCCTTTCTTCAAGGCCATCCAGTTCACTTTCTTGTCCTACATCAATGCAGACACAGATAACTTCATAATTATAATTTTCTTTTAACCAGGGGATTATGGCTGTTGTGTCAAGTCCGCCGGAATAAGCAAGAATAACTTTTTCTTTCATTGATAATTCCTCCTATGATATGTAATATATTAACAGCCGGATAGTTCCGGACCGTAACTATTAATTAGTATAATCAGAAATGCCTTGTAATGCAATCACTATTTTTAACTAACTATATATAGATTATACATTTTTTGTTCCGCTAAAAACTGTTGTTTAAGAAGCCTGCCCTGACAGGCCTGATTAACAAGGTTAAATAAAAGATTATTTAAACCAGAAAGTTTGTATATTATTCTGGCTTTACATATATGGATATGGTATATATAATATTATTATTTGGCAGTGTAAGGGGAAATTGCAATAAACATATGTATATAGTTTGTTATCTTTAAGAAATGAGGATTTTATGGTAAGAGTATCACAAATAAAAGTTCCTGTTATGGATATTATAAATGTTTCTGGAAGTAAAAGTATAAAAAGAGGCATTATTACAGAGGAAGAGGAGAAGATTGTATTACTTTCTGTTTCTAAAAAACTTGGAGTACATCCAGAAGAAATAAACAGTTTTGAGATAAAAAAGAAATCTTTAGATGCCAGGAAAAAGAATGATATTAATTATATATACCAGGCGGAGTTTTCTTGTAAAGATGAACAGAGAGCAGTCTGGCGTTATGGGAAGAATAATGCTTTAATAGTACCAGATAGGAAAGAAAATGTTTTTTTGGCTGGTGCAGGTGTAATTAAAAAGGATACCAGTAAAAATATAGTTATTACTGGTATGGGACCAGCAGGCCTGTTTGCTGCACTTGTGATTGCAAGGGCAGGTTTAGTTCCTGTTGTGCTTGAAAGGGGAAAAGATGTGGAAGAACGCCAGAAGACAGTAGAAAGTTTCTGGAATGGTGGTACTTTAGACCCTGAGTGCAATGTACAGTTTGGAGAGGGAGGTGCAGGTACATTTTCAGATGGTAAATTAAATACTTTGATTAAAGATAAAGATGGTTATAACCATAAGGTGTTAGAAACATTTGTAGAATTTGGTGCACCTTCTGAAATATTATACCTGCAGAAGCCGCATATTGGCACAGACAGGCTTAAAGATGTTGTAAAAAATATACGTAAAGAGATTATAAAACTTGGTGGTGTAGTAGATTTTGGTACAAGGATGGAAGACATTATATGTGCAGATGGATGTATAACAGGTGTAAAAATATTAAGGAATGGCAAAGAAGAAGAAATAAACTGTTCACACCTTATACTTGCAACAGGCCATAGTTCACGTGATACATTTTATAAATTAAATGATAGCGGGCTGTATATGGAACCTAAGCCATTTGCTATAGGAGTACGTGCAGAACATCCACAGGATATGGTTGGTTATAACCAGTATGGCAGTTTGTATAAGAAACTGCCAGCTGCAAGTTATAAGCTGGCATATACTACCAAGGCAGGACGTGGGGTATATTCGTTCTGTACATGTCCAGGTGGTTATGTTGTTAATGCATCATCAGAGCCAGGAAGGCTTGCAGTTAATGGTATGAGTAATTATGCACGTGATGGCAGTAATATAAACAGTGCTATAGTAGTTACTGTTTCCCCAGAAGATTTTGGAGGGGAAGGGGCACTTGCAGGGATAGAGTTCCAGCGCAGATGGGAAGAAGAAGCTTATAAACAGGCAGGCGGGAAGGTTCCTGTACAGCTTTTTGCAGACTTTTGTAATAATGTAAAAAGTACAGGTTTTGGGGAGATAATGCCTGGTATTAAGGGAGAATACAGTCTTGCTAATGTAAAGGCAGTGCTGCCTGGGGTAGTTGCAAGTTCAATAGAAGAAGGAATTATAGAATTTGGTAAAAAGATTAAAGGGTATTCAAGGGAAGATGCACTGCTTTCAGGAATTGAAAGCAGGACTTCATCACCTGTAAGGATTAAAAGGGATAAAACTTTCCAGTCTAATATAAAAGGAATATATCCATGTGGGGAAGGTGCAGGATATGCAGGCGGAATAATGTCCGCTGCTGTTGATGGCATACGTGTTGCGGAAGCTGTTATAAAGGCATAAATATAATTGTATTTTGGGTAAACAGGCAGTAAAAAACGCTGCTAAGATATATTAAGCCACAAATATATATAGACCATATAAAATGTGGCATGGGAAATTATATATGAAAGGATTTTATTATAATGGATAATGATAAGATTGCAAGGATTAATGAACTTTACCATAAATCAAAAAGTGAAGGGCTTACCCCAGAGGAGGCAGAAGAGCAGCAGAACCTTAGAAAGGAATACATTGCTTCTGTAAAGAATAATTTAAGAAGCCAGCTTGATAATGTTGTGGTTGTAAACCCTGATGGAACAAGCAGGGATTTAGGAAAAGAACGTGCAGGAAAAAGGCTGCATTAAACAATGGGGTAAGTGTGAAAGATTTGAAAAATCTTCCAATCTGCAAAAAGCAGCATAGAAATGAGGAAAAATATGGATAAAAATATTTTACGCAGCAGGATGAAGAAGTTAAGGGCAGATATAGAACCTGCTGTAAGGGAAGATAAAGATAAGGCTGTTTATAAAAATATTTTGTCTTCAGGGGTTCTTGAAAATGCAGAGTGGGTATATGTTTTTATTTCATATGGTACAGAGACAGATACAAGGATGCTTATAGATTTTCTTCTTAAATCATCATTACACAGAGTTGCTGTACCCCGTGTTGATGGAAAGAAAATGGAATTTTATGAGATAAAATCACTGGACGGGCTTAAACCTGGATATAATGGGATACCTGAGCCTGCCAGTGGTGAGCCTCTGCCTGGGAAAGATTGTATAATGGTTATGCCAGGGCTTGTATTTGACCAATACCATGGGCGTATAGGATATGGCGGTGGATATTATGACAGGTATATTGCCAGGCATAAGCAGGAAAGGATTTTTAAAGCAGCAATAGCATATAACTTCCAGGTACTTAAGGATGAAAGAATTAAAATGGAGCCACACGATATAAGACCAGATGTTATAATTACAGATAATACTGTATACTGGTAACAGGTAAAAGAGCTGTCTGCTTTGTGTATTTTTAATTTTCAAATATGCAATGGTATATAAGTATTTTATAATGAACACAGTTTCTTCAAAAATTAAACACAAGTGATACATAATTGGCTGTTAATATATGTATTATAAACAAAACAAAGAACAGGAAACAGTCTGGAAAAACAGTACAAGTGTATAAATTAACAAATATATAAATGTGTTTAGTGAAAGGGGAAATTGATATGATGAAGAAAAATTTTTTAAGAGTTACTACTTATGCGGCAGTTTTTGGTATTATTGGCGGTATGACATTTGAAGGTGTGACATATGTTTCAGATAAGTTAATAAATAATACAGCAGTTGAAAGCACTGTTAATACTAATGATAAAGAAGATAAAAATACCGGAAAGACACAGGCAGCCAGTGCAATAAGTACATCAGCAGGAAACTCTAATGGTGTGTCAGAAGTAGTGGAAGATGTACTTCCATCACTTGTTGCAATAGATGTTACAGCAACACAGACAAGGACAGACTGGTATGGAAGGCAGTACAGCCAGGATTCTTCTGGAAGTGGCTCCGGGATAATTGTTGCACAGGATGAAAATTATATGTATATTGCAACTAATAACCATGTTGTAGCCAATACAACTAAAGTTTCTGTTAAATTCTATGATGACAAAGTATGTGAGGCAGTTGTCAAAGGTACAGATTCAACAGCGGATATTGCTGTTGTAGCAATTAAACGTTCTGATATTTCTAGTGATACACTGGAAAAGGTTAAGGTTGCTTCACTTGGTGATTCTGACCTTGTCAAGGTTGGTGAACAGGCTATAGCAATAGGTAATGCACTTGGATATGGCACATCTGTAACAGTAGGGTATATCAGTGCAAAGGACAGGGAAGTACAGAGTGAAGATGCCAATATGAAGCTTATGCAGACAGATGCTGCTATTAATCCAGGTAACAGTGGTGGTGCCCTTGTTGATATTAATGGTAATGTAATTGGTATTAATTCAGCTAAATATGCAGATACAGAAGTTGAAGGGATGGGCTTTGCAATACCAATTAATGTTGCAAACCCTATTATTAAAAGTATTATAGAGGCAGAAGAAGTGTCAGAAGGAGAAGCAGCTTATCTTGGTATTAAGGGTAAAGATATTCCTTCTGGATATACAGAATATTATAATATTCCAGAAGGTGCGTTTGTTGATGAAGTTACAGAAGATGCACCTGCACATAAAGCAGGGATAAAGAGAGGCGACATTATTGTAAAATTCAATGATATGGAAGTAAAATCAATGGAAAGCCTCCAGGAAAAACTTGCACTCTGTAAAGCAGGAAGTAAAGTAAAGGTTGTTGTAAGAAGGGCTGACAATGGGGAATATGTAGAAAAAGAATTTACTGTAACCCTTGGCAAGAAGGCAGATTCAGATATTGCTAATGAAAATAATGGCAGTACAGATAATGGCAGCAGTAACAACAGCCAGAATGGTTATAATGGACAAGGAAGCAGCTATTATGGTGGTTTGCAGGATAACAGCCGCCTGCCATATATTGGTGGACTTTATTAATAGATTTGTTAAAAAATAACAAAAACTTCTTGCAATAGCGGTATTATTATGTTATCATACAGAAGTTGCCAGAACCACTGCCCAGGATTTGGACACTCCGCCCAGTCCTTAGCAGCAGGAATAAAGTAGTCTTTGCAATATATGCACAAGACATAAAACAGGAGGAAATTATGATTAGTAAAGAAAAAAAAGCAGAAATTATTAAAGCTTATGGACGTACACCAGAAGACACAGGCTCTCCAGAAGTACAGATTGCTTTACTGACAGAGCGTATTGTAGAGCTTAATGAGCATTTAAAGGTTAATAAAAAAGACCATCATTCAAGGCGTGGCCTTCTGAAAATGGTAGGACAGAGACGTAACCTTCTTGCATATTTAAAGAAGAAAGACCTTGATGCATACCGTACTCTTATTGAGAGATTAGGTTTAAGAAAGTGATTTCACATTTCTCTTTATACTATTAAAAAAGAACTCCTGTATGTGCAGGGGTTCTTTTTGGTTGTGTGCCCAGTAAGGGCTCAATATAACAAGTGGAAGTCCGTAACACACCCTGGCAGTGGGAAGAGTAACCATACAATAGAGAAATCCGCATGTTTATTTCAGGATACTTTGGGTCAGGTGATGGACTTGGTAAGAGACCATGTCTGGCCATTATTTCCAAAACTAGTTACCAAAGAGAAGCGTTTTCTGTATTCCATTGGTGTATATCCAGTTTCTTTACGGAAGCATTTTATAAAATGGCTTTGTGAAGAGAAACCAAAATAACTGGCAATATCAGAATAGGAATATTCTGAGAAGCGCAGCATATTAGAGGCAGCTTTAGTCTTTTCAGAGTGTATAAACTGGCTTATCTTAATACCTGTTTCTTTATGGAAAAGATATGAAAGGTAACTCCTGTTTAAACCAAGTGATTCTGCTATTGAAGTAACAGAGAGGCGTCCATTCAGGTTCTGGTATATATAATCCATTGCTTTTATTATTTGTACAGAGTATACCTGGCGTTTTGGCAGCTCTGCCATCTGTTGTGTGAAATCCAGAAGCATTTCATTATGCAGGACCAGAATCTGCCTGGCAGTTTGTAATAAATCCATTTTGCTTATATACAGGTCACTAAGTGTATAAGCAAGTTCCCGTTCCAGGCCGTTTTCTACACAAAGCCTTGTTATAAGTGCAACAGATACAATAAAGTGGTAACGTGTATTACGTATGGGATTTTCAGAAAGGCGTCCATATCCAGGGTTGTTATACTGTTGTTCATTTTCTGGGTCTGAAAGCCTTTGCCTGACAGCTTCCAGATTGCCGGCTGCTATATTGCCATAGTATCCATACTCTTCTTTATATTCAATATGTGACGCCTGTTCTTCACGCTGGATGAACAGGCGGTGGTTTAGTTCTTTTTTCATACTCATAAACGTATCACCTTTCTTAATAATGTTTAGAATATTATATAACATTTCTAATATAAATCAAACAATTTTAATACAAATTAAATAGAAAATTATCTAAACTATAGTTACAAGATTAAATATAAAAATAAATAGAAAAATAAGAAAGGATAAAATGCAAACAGATGTTTTTTATGTTTGCATCTGGTAAGGATTATGAGAAAATTTAATGGTTTTGAGAAAGGAATTAATTTAGGGGGATGGCTTTCACAATGTTCTTATAAAGAAAAGCATCTGGAAACATTTATTACAGAGGATGATATAAAAGTTATAAAAAACATGGGTGCAGACCATGTAAGGCTGCCTGTTGATTATATACTTCTGGAAGATGAGGATGGTACTCCATGCAGCACAGGGTTTAAATATATTGACAGGTGTGCAGGATGGTGCAGGCAATATGGTTTAAATATTGTGATTGACTTGCATAAGACAGCTGGTTATGCATTTGATGAAGCAAAAGACTGTTCTTCATTCTTTGAAGATAACAGGCTCCAGGAGCGTTTTCTGTTATTGTGGGAAAGGCTTGCAGACCGTTATGGAAATTATCCAGATTTTATTGCATTTGACTTATTAAATGAGATTGTTGATGTTACAGTTACAGATATATGGAACAGGCTTGCAGGGGAGGCAGTTAGACGTATAAGGAAGTATACAAAAGATACATGGATATTAATTGGTGGTACATGTTATAATAGTGTAACTACAGTGAAAGATATAATTATGCCGCCTGATGGAAGGATTGTATATTCAGTACATTTCTATGAGCCACATATATTTACACACCAGGGCGCATGTTGGGAAGAATTTATGCCAGAAGATTTCAGGACAGCTTATCCGCTGCCAGCAGGAGAATATCTTAAACAGTCCGATACTGTATTAGAAAAGCTGTATTCACATATATTAGGACAGTTTGATGCATCTTTATCAGGAAGAGACCTGCTTGAAAAGCTGTTCTGTGAGGCAGCAGAAGTGGCAGAGGAAAGGAATGTGCCACTTTATTGCGGGGAATATGGTGTAATTAGTTTTGCAAAACGGGAGTATGCACTGGCATGGTACTATGATATCCATAGTATATTTGAAAAATATGGTACTGCAAGGGCAGCATGGACATACAAGGGGATGGATTTTGGAATAACAGATAAGAATAATAAAGATATATGCAGTGAACTTGCCAGGTTATTGTAAAAGGTTGTGTTATATAGTATTATATTGTGTTATAATTGCATATATTAAAAGTTAAAGGAGGCACTAAAGTATGGATAATACTGAAACTAACCTTACACCAAAGCAGATAAATTACCAGAACCTGGCTGAAAATATTATTAATAAATTCAACCTGCGTGGAATAGAAGGGTATTATTGTGCAGACAGGGAGGAAGCAAATGCAAAAGCAAAGCGTTTCCTTACACCAGACTGTACTATTTCATGGGGTGGCTCTGTTACACTTGCTGAAACAGGGCTTATTGATGACCTGAAAGAATCAGATGATTACATACTCTATGATAAATCAGAGGCTGTAACTGCTGAAGAGAAGAGGGAAATGTTTGGTAAAATTGCCACAGCTGATTATTACTTTATGAGTTCCAATGCAATTACAATGGATGGGGAGCTTGTAAATATTGATGGCAATGGAAACAGGGTTGCCTGTCTGTGCAGCGGGCCAGAAAATGTAATAATTATTGCTGGAATGAACAAAATAGTAAAGAATGTTGAAGAAGCAGTATCACGTACAAGAAATATTGCAGCACCACCAAATTCTGTAAGGCTTGGGCTGGATACACCATGTGCAAATTCAGGCAGGTGCGGGGACTGCCTGTCTGATGACTGTATATGCGGGCAGATTGTAATAACAAGAAAGTCACGTAAACCAGGACGTATTAAAGTTATACTTGTTGGAGAGGAGCTAGGCTACTGATTATGCCAGATATTGTAACAGACAATAAAATGGTTATTGACAGGCTGTATGCCGGGGAACTGCCAGGACGGGATGAACTTAAACAGCTGCTAACCTGCCATAGTGAAGAAGATGCAGAGTATCTTTTTAAACTTGCAAGGCAGGTGCGTGAAAATGCATATGGAAAGGATGTCTATATACGTGGACTGGTTGAGTTTACTAATTACTGCCGTAATAATTGTTATTATTGTGGAATCAGGCATGGCAATAGTAATGCATGCAGGTACAGGCTAAGTGACGGAGAGATATATAGCTGTTGTGATGAAGGCTACAGCCTTGGCTTCCGGACATTTGTACTGCAAGGCGGGGAAGATATGTATTTTACTAAAGAAAAGCTTTGTGGTATTATAGAGCACATTAAAAAGAAGCATCCAGACTGTGCTATAACACTTTCTGTTGGCGAGAGGGACTATAAAGACTATCTTGCGTGGTATGAAAGTGGGGCTGACAGGTATCTTTTACGCCATGAGACTGCCTCAGCAGAACATTATAATAAGCTCCATCCAGCAGAGATGTCATCAGGGCACAGAAAGGAATGCCTGTGGCAGCTTAAAGATATAGGATACCAGACAGGTGCAGGTTTTATGGCAGGTTCCCCATTCCAGACACCAGACTGCCTTGTGGATGATTTATATTTCCTGTATGAATTAAAGCCACATATGGCAGGCATAGGGCCTTTTATCCCTCAGAAAGACACACCATTTGCAGGCAGAAGCAGCGGGACACTGGAGCAGACACTTTTCCTGCTTGGAATAATAAGGCTGCTGCTTCCAGACGTATTATTGCCAGCAACTACTGCACTTGGTACTATTGCGCCAGACGGGCGTGAACGTGGGCTTATGGCAGGTGCCAATGTTGTTATGCCAAATCTTTCACCTGTTTCTGTAAGGGACAAGTATAATTTATATGACAATAAGATATCTACAGGTGAGGAGTCAGCACAATGTACAGAACTGCTGCGGAAGCGTATAGAACAGACAGGTTATAATATGGTAACAGGGCGTGGGGACTTTAAAAAATATAAACAAAAACAAACTGGAGAATGATTACAGGAAATACATCCTGGCAACCATTACAATCCAGTTATTATTTAGCCGCAACAGGCGGCATGGAGGATTAATATGGCTAGGAATACAGAATTAAATATTGATATTAATGTTACAAAAATTGTAAAATACACATGTCTGGCAGGAATTGCCATTGTTGCAGTTATTTTTATAGAAAAGGCTTTCAAAGAATTTGTAAAATCACCATGCTGTACAAAAAAGTGTACAGATTAAAAGCGGTATATGGGGATTAATATGGATAAATACTTATTTATAGCAGAGAAACCAAGCGTTGCCAAGGAGTTTGCCAAAGTCCTTGGCGTGCAGGGCAGCCAGGGAAAAGGTTATCTTGAATCAGGGAAATATGTTGTAACGTGGTGTGTAGGGCATCTTGTTACAATGAGTTACCCTGATGTATATGACCCTGCATTAAAGAAGTGGTCACTAAGTACACTTCCTTTCCTGCCAGAGAATTTCCTTTATGAACTTATACCTGATGTAAAAAAGCAGTTTGATATAGTTAAAGACCTTCTTAACAGAGAAGATATAACAAGGATTTATGTGTGCACTGATTCAGGGCGTGAAGGTGAATATATTTACAGGCTGGTGGACCAGATGGCAAAAGTCCCTGAAAGCAAAGATAAAAGGCGTGTCTGGATTGATTCACAGACAGAGGAAGAGATACAGCGTGGCATACGTGAAGCAAAACCTTTGTCTGAATATGACAACCTGTCTTCATCAGCATATCTAAGGGCTAAAGAAGATTATCTTATGGGCATTAACTTTTCACGTGTACTTTCATTAAAGTATGGGCAGACAGTTATGAATTACCTGAAAAATGGCAAGTGGATATCAATATCTGTAGGCAGGGTTATGACATGTGTCCTTGGAATGGTAGTAAGGCGTGAGCGTGAGATAAGGAGCTTTGTTAAAACGCCTTTTTACAGGGTAATTGGACACTTTACTTATGAAGGCCAGGGACTTGATGGTGAATGGCGTGCTGTAGAAGGGTCAGAGTATTTTAAGTCACCTCTTCTTTATAAAGAAAATGGTTTTAAAAAAAGAGAAGATGCAGAAAAACTCTGTTTAAGCCTTGGTACAGCAGCACCAGGCAGTGATAATAAAGATATTTTCCCATATACAGGGGAAACGGCTGTTATAGAGAAAGCAGAGAGGAAAAAAGAAAAAAAGAATCCTCCACTGCTGTTTAATCTTGCAGAATTACAGAATACATGTTCAAAACTTTTTAAGACAAGCCCTGATGAAACACTTAAAATTGTACAGGAATTATATGAGAAAAAACTTGTAACCTATCCCAGGACTGATGCAAGGGTACTTTCTACAGCAGTTGCCAAAGAAATACATAAAAATATAAAAGGTCTTGTAAATTATAATATTACAAGCCCATATGCACAGCATATCCTGCAAAGTGAAAGTTATAAGGGCATTACAAGCACAAGGTATGTTAATGATAAACAGATTACAGACCACTATGCAATAATACCTACAGGCCAGGGACTTGGTGCATTAAGAAGCCTGGATACACGGTCTTCACGGGTATATGAGGTGATAGTGCGCAGGTTTTTATGTATATTTTACCCTCCTGCAGAGTATATGAAGACATCACTCGTTATAAGACATGGTAAAGAGCTGTTTTTTGCTAATTTTAAGGTACTTGTAAAACAAGGTTATTTAGAACTTGCAACAGCATCATTTGCAAAAGGTAAGGACAGCACAGATAATAAAAATAATGACAGCAGTGAAAACCAGGAACAGGAAACATTTGACGAAAACCTTATAAATATGGTAAAACAGCTTAAAAAAGGTATGGAACTTGGATTTGGCAGCACAGAGATAAAAGAAGGGGAAACATCACCACCTAAACGTTATAATTCAGGTTCAATAATACTTGCAATGGAAAATGCGGGCCAGCTTATAGAAGATGAAGAACTGCGTGCCCAGATAAAAGGAAGTGGTATTGGCACAAGCGCTACAAGGGCTGAAATATTAAGCAAGCTTGTTAAAATACAATATCTTAAGCTTAATAAAAAAACACAGATAATAACACCTGAACTTATTGGTGAGATGGTGTATGATGTTGTCAATGCTTCGATACGCTCACTGCTTAACCCTGAACTTACAGCAAGCTGGGAGCTTGGGCTGGCACTGGTGGCAGATGGCAGTATTACAGAAGAAGAGTATATGAAGAAACTTGATGACTTTATTATAAGGCGTGTTGAGGGTGTGAAAAATATTAATAATTCTTATGCATTAAGGCAATATTTTGACGCAGCAGCAGCATATTATAAATAATAAATATATACAAGATTTGAGTTTTCCCATTTTTTATTATACAGATGCTCTGGTGGTTCCAAGATATCCCTGGACAAATCACAAACAACCCGCCCCGGCTTGGATACGATGTTATTTAGTCCAGCACATCTTCTGCAATATAGGTGTGTGAAAATTAAATGCTTTATAAATTATGTAACTCTGGCAATTCCAAAGTTTTACCCCAGGCAGCACGCTTCCGCTTGGATGAATACGCAATGGTGCATAAAGCCCCAATGTTTCTGCGAAACAAATGTTTCACAGAAACATTTAATACGGGGCTTAAACACCAGCGTATTCATAACAGCTGCCTTTTGGTAAAACATTTGGAATTTGCCAGAGTAATATAGTCTTTGTATAAATTTGATTTTCACACACCCATAAATCCATTGTTTACCAGGGCTGCTTAACTAAATGACATTGTGCCTGGGATGGGATGTGCAGTGGTGCATAAAACCGTAAATGGGGCTTAAGCACTAAGTAGAAAATATATAATATATTTGTTGGCGTTGATACCTGCTATATATTGTTATAGTTTTTCTTAATGTGGCTGCAATCCCCATTAGCTTTAGGCAATGGGCAGTTTACACTACGGGAGAATATATTGTTTGTGTAAAAAAGGGGGAAACTCAAAATATAAGACTGGAGAAATTATTATGTATGATAAATTAAAAAATAGTAAATTATTTAATATGGATGAAACTATAGCAGCTGGGATATTTGAAGATACAGAGTTTCCATGGGAAGTTCTTCCCAAGATTAAGGATTTTATAATAGAACTTGGAATGACGCTTAGCCTGGATGAATATAACCTTATAGGTGAAAATATATGGATTGCCAAAAGTGCAGAAGTTGCACCAACAGCGTCTGTTACAGGACCTTGTATTATAGGAAAGGGTACAGAAGTACGCCATTGTGCATTTATAAGGGGAAATGCTATTGTTGGTGAGAACTGTGTTGTAGGTAACTCCACGGAACTTAAGAATGTACTTCTTTTTAATAATGTCCAGGTTCCACATTATAACTATGTAGGTGACTCTATACTTGGCTATAAGTCACATATGGGTGCAGGTTCTATTACATCAAATGTAAAATCAGATAAAACTAAAGTTACACTATGGTATGGAGGAGATAAAATCGGTACAGGGCTTAAGAAAATGGGTGCGGTTCTTGGTAATTTTGTGGAAGTAGGCTGTAACAGTGTATTAAACCCTGGAACTATTGTAGGCAGCAATACTAATATATATCCACTGTCAATGGTGCGTGGATATGTGCCAGGAGGCAGTATATATAAGAGTAAAGGTGAAATTGTACAAAAAAATTTATAAAAATAATTTTTAGTAAGTGTTGCCAAGCGGATTGTGAATATCCGCTTGGCTTTTCAAACATTTATAACTTTGCCATTTACAGTATTTGAGTTTCCCCATTTTTAAAATTACACAAAGATTATATAACTCTGGCAAATTCCAAATGTTTTACCATAAAGCAGCTGTTTGGGGGCTTTATGTACCACTGCATATGGTTTATAAATTTTTGTTGTATTATTTAGCTTGATTATGTATAATAAAATTGTTAAGAAAATCTTAAAATTTTAAATTATGAACAAATTATACGATATCGGAGTGGAAAAATGAATATAATATCAAAAATTTTGACGCCAGTAAAAAGGGTGGTGCTTAATACATCAACATGCAGTGAAGGCAGATTTACTAAAGAAGCAAGGAAGTTTCCATATAAGAAAGATATGTTAGTTAATTCTTATGATACTAACCTTGAAAATAAAGTAGAACCTCCTGCATTTTTGACGTATTGCAAGGAAAAAATGTTAGAATCAATATTTAATAAGGCTGAATACAGTTTTGACAATATCCTTGTAATTAATAATCCATACAAGGTTTCACCTTTGTCTGCATTAATGGTATTTAATACTAAAAAGAAATGTAAAGTTGAATATACCATTAAAGGGCACAATGGCTCAGAAGACTATACCAGGTGTGATGAAACACTTGGAAATTTCCACAGGGTAGCGGTACTTGGGCTTTATGAAGGACGTTTTAACCCAGTAAAAGTACGTCTTATTGATGAAGATGGCAATATTATTGCTTCAAAGAATATTAAAATAAAGACACCAGTATTAAATAAACCTGTCCATGACTGTGTTAAGATTACAAAAAGCAAAAGGCCGTTTGGTGGCGGTTTTATGTTTGTTTCAGGAGGATACCAGGGCGGTGTATATGCATTTGATACAAAAGGAAATATAAGGTTTGCGTTAAACAGGGGACCACAATATTATGGCGTATATCTTTTCAGTGATGGCAGGTTTCTCTTTCCTGAAAGGAATATGCGTATTCCTGCATATGGTAATGCACATACAGTTATTACACATGAGATGGACATGCTTGGCAGGGTTTACTGTACTTACCACCAGAAGAAAGGAATGCACCACTGGGCTATAGAAAAAGAGCCAGGCGGCAATATACTTGGCCTGTCAAGTTCAATGCATGATACTTATATGGAGAATGCAATTGTGGAGATTGACCGCAAAACTGGTGAAACTATATATGAGCTTAGTATGAATGATTTATTTGATGATACCTATAAAACAAGGAATGACTGGGCTCATATTAACTCAATAGATTATATACCAGCAGAAGGCACAGTTGTTATTTCCATGAGGAATGTCCATACAATAGCAAAAATACACCTTGAGAAGAGGGAAATTGTATGGCTTATTGCCAAGCCTAAGTTTTATAAAGGAACTAATGTTGAAGACAAGGTATTAAAACCAGTAGGTGAACATAACTGGTTCTTCCAGCAGCACGGAATACAGATTGTACATGATGAAACAGATAATGACCCATATACCCTGCGTCTTATGCTTTTTGACAACCATACAGCCAACAGAAGGCCTGTTAAATGGTTTGATGGTGAAGAAAAGTCATATGTAAACTTTTATACAGTAGATGAGAAGAAAAGGACTGTAAGACAGGACAACCGTTTTGAAACACCTCTAAGCATAACACGTTCAAATAGTGAGTATGACCCGGATAACAGGGTAGTAAGGGCTATGTGTGCGCACTTTAAGCCGCCTGTAGACGGATATAATGCTAAGATATATGAATTTGACTATGATACAAAGGAATGTATTAATGAAATATCATGTGTGACAGATTATTTTTCAGCACATACATTTGATTTCAATATACCTGCAATGTCAAAACCACTGCCAGAAGGCAATATGATGCTTGGAAGCCTTGTGCCTCCAGTAAAGCTTGAAAATATGCCATATGAGCTTGAAAAGGCAGAGATTATGACACATGAAGTTTCAGAAGCACTTAAGTTCCGCAGGTATGGTGATTTAATACAAGTTTATGCTGTAGACCATGACCTTGAGAAAATATATTTATATAATAACGATACAACTTATGTCCAGGATTTTACAAATACTACACAGCCGCTTAAAGTATTTAAAACACAGACATACTTTGTAAGCATGCCATTAAATGACATACCAGCAGGCTCTTATAAGCTTGCAGTACAATATTTGTCCAAGACATATAAGACAGATTATACTGTAGCATTTGGTAAAAGGGAGTAGATTTATGAAGAAAGTATTAACATTATTTTTAACTTTTATTCTTATATTACAGGCAGTTTTTACAGTGCCTGTACAGTCTGCAGCTTATGATATACCTTCTAATATGGATTGGTGGGCAGACAGCCATTTTGGCATGTTTATACATCTGGGTGCTTATTCTTATTATGGCCAGGGTGAATGGGCTATGAGTGAACAGAATATATCTAAAAAAGAATACCAGGAAAATATAGCATCAAAATTTAATCCAGAATCATTTGATGCAAAAACAATTGTTGATTATGCATGTAAAGCAGGGATGAAATATATAGTCATAACTGCAAAACACCATGAAGGGCTTGCAATGTGGGATACGCAAGTAGAAAGTTTTAAAGATTATACAGGAACAAAACTGTTTAGTTTACAACAATATACACCATTTGGCAGGACTGGACGGGATATCCTTATGGAGCTTAAAGAGGCATGTGATGCTGCTGGAATTAAGTTTGGGCTGTATTATTCTATTATTGACTGGAACCATCCTTCACAGGAGACTGGAACCAGTTTTACAACAATGGCTTCAATGGAAGCACGTGCAAATTATATAAAAGACATGAAAGCACAGTTAAATGAACTGGTCAGGCGTTATAATCCTTCAGTCATGTGGTTTGATGGTGACTGGACTTACAATAATAAAGAGGCAACCCTTGAATCATGGTGGACAGAACAGGACGGAAAAGATTTGTATAACTACATGAAAGAGTTAAAGCCAGATATTATTGTAAATGAAAGGGTATGCCGTGGATATGGCCTTGGTGATTTTGAGTGTCCGGAGCAGAGAGTTCCAATAAAAGCACCATCACGTTTGTGGGAAACATGCCAGACTATGAATTATGCATGGGGATATAAAGAATCATGTGAGAAGACATACCGTGAAATAAAATATATACTGCGTGAATTTGTAACAGCTGTTTCAAGAGGTGGCAACTATCTTTTAAATATTGGGCCAAAAGGTGATGGAACAATGACAGGTGGCAGTAAGAAAATCCTTAATAATATTGGTAAATGGATGGATATATATAGTGACAGTATTTATGGTACTGTAAAAAGCCCGTTTGGGAAAGAACCTGGATGGGGAGTCTATACCCAAAAGGACAAAAACGTTTATGCACATGTTTTTAAATGGTCTAAGAACAGGCAGCTTAAAATAAAGTGTTATAAAAACAAGAAACCATCAGGCGTACGTTTAAATAATTCTTCTGGAAAGAAATTAAAATTCAGTATAAAGAATAATAATATAATAGTAAAACTTCCTGAGAAAGCACCAGATAAAAGGGATACAGTAATTGTAACAGAGTATAAAAATTAATAGTAATTGTATAAAACCAGATATTACCACATAACTTTAGCTTCTTGCGGACAGGCATGTTATGCCTGCCTGTCTGCAAGAAGCTTTTGTATTCTTTCTGTTGCGTCTATAATATCATTAACACTTATATCATGGTTTAATGTATCAATAATAAGTGCAATATAACTGCTTAAATCTACGTTGTGGTAATAAGGTTTGTTCTTTATTTCTTCTGGGCAGTAACACAAGTTTGTTGTGTATATTTCATCAAATATATTTTGCCTGTATGCTTTGTCTATTTCATCTATGCCATGCGAGAAAAGACCAAAGGTTGCACAAATAATTATTTTGTGTACTTTTCTTTTCCTTAATTCTTTAGCAACTTCAAACGCAGTATGTCCAGAAGCTATCATATCATCTATAATTACCACATCTTTGCCAGTAACATTATTTCCAAGGAATTCAAATGAAACTAAAGGATGTGCACCATCTATAAGCTTTGAATAGTCATATCTTTTATAAAACATGCCCATGTCAACACCAAGAAGGCTTGCATAATATACAGCCCTGCGCATACCACCTTCATCAGGGCTTATTACCATAAGGTGTTCTTTATCTGCCTTCATTCCAGGATTATTTTCAAGAACTGTGCTTATAAACTGGTAAGAAGTAAAAAAGTTTTCAAAGCCGTTTATTGGTATTGCGTTCTGTACCCTGTTATCGTGGGCATCAAATGTTATAATTGTATCAACTCCCATTGCCGCCAGCTCCTGCAGTGCCTGGGCGCAGTCAAGTGATTCATTGACAATGCGTATATGCTGGCGTCCCTCATACAGGTATGGCATAATCACAGTTATACGCCTTGGCTGTCCGCTGCAGGCCATTATAACACGCTTAATATCCATAAAATAATCATCTGGTGACATATGTGACTGGCTGCCACGCATAGTATATGACTGGCTGTAGTTCATTACATCTGCAATTATAAAAAGGTCTGTACCACGTATAGATGTATTTATAACAGCTTTTCCTTCACCTGTTCCAAACCTTGGACATTCAAATGGTACAAGATATGTATCTGAATCAAATCCTGACATTTTAAAAGCAGGTTTTTCTTCATTACGAAGAGCATCTTTCCTGCGCATAGTAATTTTATGGTCAATTTTTTTGCCTATTTCTTCACAATTTCCTATAGCTATTATTTTAAGTGGTGCAAAAGGCATAGATTCATTAAATTTTGCGTTTGACATAGTAACCTCCATTCCAAATATAAATCTGCCTGCTAAAATAATACCTGTTTTTTTAGATATAGTCAATATAACCTGTTTTTTAAGTTTCCCTATTTTTAAAATTACACAAAGACTATATTACTCTGGCAAATTCCAAATGTTTTACTATAAGGCAGCTGTTATGGGGGCGCTGGTGCTTAAGCCACGTCTTAAATGTTTCGCAGAAACATTGGGGCTTTATGCACCACTGCGCATCCCATTCAAACGCAAGTGGGCTGCCGATAGTAAAACTTTGGAATTGCCAGAGCCAAAATACTTGTGTATTAAAAAAAATTGTGAAGTTTTATTGAAATAGCTTTATTTTTTTTCTAGTTTGTGGTATAAAGGAGAATGTTGTATTATAAATGTTAATTGATTTGGAGGAATTATTTTGAGAAAGTATAGTAAATTTTTGGCACTAGCATTGTGTACTACCATAGCATTATCATTTACAGGCTGTGGAAACAAGGCGGATACAAACAGTAAAGAAAATGATAGCAGTACAAGTGAAGATAAGACAGAAAATAAAAAGGAAGAGGAAGAGATAGACGAGAACGTTGATTACTCTGCTTATATTAAACTGGGAGATTACTCTTCAATAGAACTAAATAAAAGTGATATTGACAGCAAAACAGAATTACTGGTTACATCTAATATAAAGAAAACTGATGATTTTAAAAAGGTTAAAAAGGGAACTGTCAAAGAAGGTGACATGCTCAATATCTATTATGTAGGCAAAATAGATGGCAAAGAATTTGAAGGAGGTTCATGTAAAAAGAAAGATTCACCAGAAGGATATAACCTGGAGATTGGTTCAGGTGGTTTTATTGATGGGTTTGAAGATGGCTTAATTGGTAAAAAGATTGGGGAAAAATGTGACTTAAATATAAAATTCCCTGACAGTTATCCAAATAATCCAGACCTTGAGGGGAAACCGGTTGTATTTACAGTAACTATTAATTATAGAGCTGAATGGCCAGAGCTTTCAGATAAATTTGTAGAAGACAACTTTAAGGATTTCTACAAAGGTTATAAAAACACAGCAGAAGACTATACTAAATATATACGTGACAGTGTAGTTATGGATATGGCATGGGAAAATGTGTATACTGCTTCAGAAATCAATGATTATCCAGAAGACCTGCTTAAACAGGTGAAGAAACAATACAGGACACCAGTTGAATATTACCTGGAACAGCAGGGTGTTACATTGGAAGGTTATTTAGCAATGCAGAGCATGACAGCAGAAGATTTTGACAATCAAGTAGAAACAAGTGCAAAGAGTGACCTTGGCAAAAGAATGGTTTTTAATACAATAGCACATAAGGAAAATATAGCTATTGGTGAAGATGAGTTTAAAGAAGTCCTTGATATGTATCTTAAGGAATATTCTGTAGAAAGCCAGGATGAACTTGATAAGCTTTTTGAGGAATATTATGGAAGTAAGTCAGAAAGCATTATAAATAATGAGGTATTATATAAAAAGGTTAATGAATTCCTTGCTACAAAAGTAAAAGAAAAATAACTTAAGTAAGATAATGTGTACAGGTTATAGAAAGGCACGGTGATAAGGTTGGGCAAACCAGTTGTTGCAATCGTAGGACGTCCGAATGTTGGCAAGTCAACACTCTTTAATATGATTGCAGGTGAGAGGATATCTATTGTAAAAGACACCCCTGGCGTAACAAGGGACCGTATATATGCTGATGTGTCATGGCTTAATTATTCATTTACCATAATGGATACTGGCGGCATTGAGCCTGTAACAAAGAACCAGATGCTTAAAAGCATGAGGGAACAGGCAATGATGGCCATTGAAATGGCAGATGTTGTAATGTTTGTTGTAGATGTAAGGCAGGGGCTTACAGATTCCGATTCTAAAGTGGCAGATATGCTGCGTAAAGCTGCTAAAAAGGTAGTGCTTGTTGTAAATAAGGTAGACAATTTTGAAAAGTATATGCCAGATGTATATGAATTCTATAACCTTGGCATAGGTGAACCTTTTCCTGTTTCTTCTATAGGAAAGCTTGGTATAGGTGATATGCTTGACGAGGTTACTTCACTTTTTCCAGGGGATATAGAAGAGGAAGAAGACGAAAGACCTCGTGTTGCCATTGTTGGAAAGCCAAATGCAGGAAAATCTTCAATAATAAATAAAATACTTGGAGAGAACAGGGTTATTGTATCTGATATAGCCGGGACAACAAGGGATGCTGTAGATACTTCTATTACATGGCAGGATAAAGAATATGTATTTATAGATACAGCAGGCCTTAGGCGTAAAAATAAAATAAAAGAGGAAATCGAAAGATATAGTATACTGCGTACAGTTTCAGCAGTTGAGCGTGCAGATGTTGTTGTACTGGTTATAGATGCTACAGAAGGCATTACAGAACAAGATGCCAAGATTGCAGGAATTGCGCATGACCGTGGACGTGGCATGTTAATTGCAGTAAATAAATGGGATTTAGTAGAAAAAGATAATAACACTGTTAAAGAATATACAAAAAAAATAAGAAATATATTATCATTTATGCCATATGCAGAGATTATTTTTATTTCTGCTGAAACAGGACAGCGTATTCCAAGACTTTTTGATGAACTGGAAATTATTATACAGAACCATTCATTGCGTGTAGCTACAGGAGTCCTTAATGAAATACTAGCTGAAGCAGTAGCAATGCAGCAGCCGCCTTCAGATAAAGGACGCAGGCTTAAAATCTTTTATATTACACAGGTAAGTGTAAAGCCTCCTGCATTTGTTATATTTGTTAATGATAAAAAGCTTATGCATTTTTCATATACCAGATATATTGAAAATAAAATAAGGGAAGCATTTGGATTTGCGGGTACACCATTAAAGTTTATTATCAGGGAGAAGAAGGAAAAGGATTAGAAAAGACCTGGACAGTTCCTAAGAAGTGAGGGGTAATTATGGCAAAGTATTTAATTTGTTTAATTATAGGATATTTTTGTGGATGTATTTCAAGTGGTTATATCGTAGGGAAAATATACCATATAGACATAAGGGACAAAGGAAGCGGCAATGCGGGGACTACCAATGTACTGCGTACTCTTGGCAAACTTCCTGCACTGCTTACATTTCTTGGTGATGTTTTAAAAGCTGTTATACCAGTGCTTATAACAAGGTTCTTTATTACAGGGCCGGATGGCTGGTATCTTTTATGCCTTTATATGGGGCTTGGTGTTGTACTTGGACATAATTATCCATTCTATCTTAAATTTAAAGGTGGTAAAGGAATAGCTGTTACTGCTGCAGTGGTACTGTCTACATCACATCCGCTTATGGTGCCAGCTGGAATTTTAATTTTTGTTGCTGTTGTTGCAATTACAAGATATGTTTCACTTGGCTCGCTGTTTGTGGCATGGTATATACCTGTTAATTCAATTATTTTGTACCATGATAATAAAGCATTTGTGCATATTATGGTTATAAGCCTGCTTTTTACTGTCCTGGCATACTTCCAGCACAGGCAGAATATTGTAAGGCTGCTTCATGGTAATGAAAATAAACTCTGGGGTAATAAGAAAGACTAAATTATAATATTTTATGGAGGGGTAAAATGAGTAATGTAAGTTTTCTAGGTGCAGGAAGCTGGGGCACTGCACTTGCAATATTGCTTGCTAAAAATGGCCATAATGTAACTTTATGGTCAGCTGTTGAGGCAGAAATAAAAATGCTTTCAGAATACCGTGAACACAAGGACAGGCTTCCAGGCGTTAAACTTCCAGATAAAATTGTTGTTACAAATGACCTGGAGAAGTCATGTAAAGGTTTTGATTTAATAGTATTTTCTGTTGCTTCACCTTATGTCAGGGATACTGCCAGGAAGGCAGCAGCATTTATGCCAGAGGGACAGCGCATTGTAAATGTTGCAAAAGGTATTGAAGAAAATACGCTGAAAACATTAAGAGATATAATATGCGATGAAATACCAGGAGCAGATGTAAGTGTGCTTTCAGGCCCAAGCCATGCAGAAGAAGTTTCTGTTGGTATGCCCACTACAGTTGTAGTTGGTGCGGAAAATGAGGCATCTGCAGCATTTATACAGGAAATATTTATGAATGGTAATTTCCGTGTTTATACAAGCCCTGATATTATAGGAATTGAACTTGGCGGTTCTATTAAAAATGTTATTGCGCTTGCTGCTGGTGTGTGTGACGGGCTTGGATTTGGTGACAATACAAAAGCTGCACTTATCACAAGGGGAATTGCAGAAATTGAGCGTCTTGGGG
Source organism: uncultured Lachnospiraceae bacterium (assembly GCA_948794795.1). Classification (GTDB taxonomy): domain Bacteria; phylum Bacillota; class Clostridia; order Lachnospirales; family Lachnospiraceae; genus Butyribacter. Next base: position 180,319 of record CAQGLR010000001.1, read on the forward strand.
TTGCTATGGGAGGCAGCAAGGAGACATTTGGAGGTCTTTCAGGTATTGGTGATTTGATTGTGACATGTACAAGCCGCCACAGCCGTAACCATAACGCTGGTTATCTTATTGGCAAGGGTAAAACTATGAAAGAGGCAATGGATGAGGTAAACCAGGTAGTTGAAGGTGTATATTCAGCAAAGGCGGCATACTGCCTTGCTAAGAAATACAATGTATCAATGCCTATTGTTGAACAGGTAAACAAAGTCCTTTTTGAGAATGTACCTGCAACTGAAGCGATTAAAACCCTGCTTACCAGGGACAGGTGTAATGAATACCCTGGACTTGGCTGGTCTTAGCATTAAATCCATGGGTATTGCATATCCTATACCAGGAGCCTGGTGTTTCTGCAGGCTAAGTTATTATATATATAAAGGGGATATGTGTTATGTACATGGAAAATACCAGACATCCAGATGATATGGACATGGTTCCTGCCAAATCACGTTCAGAGAAGATTATTGAAGCAAGAAGGGCATTCGCAGACAGTGGCAGTAATTATTATAATAGTTCTTATAATGCATACCATCCGTCATTTAAGGAAACTAGCAGCAGGGATGAGTATCTTATAACTAATGAGAAAAAGCATCCATTTGGTATAATCAGGCTTATGGCAGCAGGGATGCTTTTTTTAATACTGGGAATTGCATTTTATAATGGTTTTTCTTACAATGGGTTTGATAAGGATTATGTAATAGAGTGCCTGGACAGAAGCGGGTACTGGGATACTATTGTTAAAAATGCAGGGGAAGTGGCAGACAAGGTTACAGAGTGGTATAATTCACTTAACCATTGAATACCCCTGGAGGAAAAACCTGGATAGGATTTAATTTTCCTCATTTTTTAAGTACGCAAGTTATGAGGCTCTGGAAATTCCAAATGTTTACCAACAGCAGCACGCTCCCGCTTGGATGGGATGCGCAGTGGTGCATAAAGCCTTAAGAAACAAGGCTTAAGCACCAGCGCACCCATAACAGCTGCTTTTTGGTAAAACATTTGGAATATGCCAGAGTAATATACTATTTGTGTTATTTAAACAATGGGGAAAATTAAAGGATAGGAGACTTGGATTATGAGAAAACTTGCATTAAGTGATGAGATACTTTTATCTGTTGATAAACCAGCAAGGTATATTGGCGGTGAGATAAATATGGCTGTGAAAAACCCAGAAGATGTAGATATACGTTTCTGTATGTGTTTTCCAGATGTATATGAGATAGGCATGTCGCACCTTGGCATACAGATTATTTATGATATGCTTAATTTAAGGGATGATATATATTGTGAAAGAGTTTATTCACCATGGACTGACCTTGACAAGATATTAAGGCGTGAAGGCATACCTCTTTTTGCACTGGAAAGCCAGCAGCCAGTAAAGGATTTTGATTTTTTAGGGATTACCCTGCAGTATGAAATGTGTTATACCAATATTTTACAGATACTTGACTTGTCTGGGATTACTTTTAACGCTGCAGACAGGACAGAAGATGAACCATTTGTAATAGGCGGCGGACCATGTTCATATAACCCTGAGCCTGTTGCAGACTTTTTTGACATGTTTTATATAGGTGAAGGCGAAACTGTGTACTATGAACTTATGGACAAATATAAAGAGTGGAAGAAATCAGGGCAGGACAGGACAGCTTTCCTTAAGACTGCAGCAGGGCTTCCTGGCATATATGTCCCACAATTCTATAAGCCTTTATATAATGAGGATGGTACACTTGCAGAGTTTAAACCTCTTGTGCCAGAGGCACCATCCACTGTTGTTAAACAAGTTGAAACAGATATGTCTGAAACCTATTATCCAAGAAAACCTTTAGTGCCTTATATTAAAGTTACACAAGACAGGGTAGTGCTTGAGATACAGAGAGGATGTATAAGAGGATGCCGTTTCTGCCAGGCAGGCATGCTGTACCGTCCAATCAGGCCAAGAAGCCTTTCTTTCCTTAAAGAGTGTGCAAAAGAAATGATAGAATCTACAGGGCATGAAGAAATTACTTTAAGCTCTTTAAGTTCAAGTGATTATAAAGAACTTCCAGAACTTGTATACTGGCTTATTGATGAATTTAAAGAAGAGGGCATAAATATATCACTTCCATCATTACGTATTGATACATTTGCACTTGACGTAATGTCAAAAGTACAGGATATAAGGAAGAGCAGCCTTACATTTGCACCAGAAGCAGGCACACAGCGGCTGCGTGATGTTATTAATAAGGGGCTGTCAGAAGAAGATATATTAAATGGTGCTATGGAAGCATTCAGGGGAGGCTGGAACAGGGTCAAGCTTTACTTTATGCTTGGCCTTCCAGGCGAAACCTATAATGATATAGAAGGCATTGCCATACTTTCAGATAAAATTGCAAGAAAATATTATACAATTCCAAAAGAAAACAGAAATGGAAAAGTTAATATTGTTACAAGTACATCTATATTTGTCCCAAAGCCATTTACACCATTCCAGTGGGCACCAATGGATACTATGGAACAGGCAAGGGAAAAACGGGATTTCCTGCTTTCCAGAATAAGGGAGCAGCTTAATGCCAAAAGCATAAAATACAACTGCCATGATGCTGATGTTTCCAGTCTGGAAGGTGTATTTGCAAGAGGTGACAGAAGGCTGTGCAATGTTATAAAGCAGGCATATGAAAGCGGCTGTATGTATGATGCATGGTCAGAATATTTCCACTATGATAAATGGAAAAAAGCATTTGAAGACAATAACCTTGATATGGAATTTTATATAAGAAGAGAAAGGGCAGAGGACGAGCTGTTCCCGTGGGATTTTATTGATATAGGAGTTACTAAGGAATTTATGCTTAAAGAATACCATAATTCAAAAGCAGAAGTGGTAACACCAAACTGCCGGAACAGGTGTTCAGGCTGTGGTGCGATGAAGTTCCAGTGTGGTGTGTGCACAGAAGGAGTGGAAAAATGAAAGCAAGGATAAAATTTTCAAAAACAGGCTCTATGCGTTTTATTGGACATCTTGATGTTATGAGATATTTCCAGAAAGCAATGCGGAGGGCCGGCATAAAAGTAAGTTACAGCCAGGGATTTTCACCACACCAGCTTATGTCTTTTACCTCACCGCTTGGCATAGGTTTAAGCAGTGATGCAGAATACCTTGACATTGTACTTGAAGAAGCAGATATGCCACAGGTTATGGCAGACAGGATAAATGCTGTAATGAATGATGAGATAAAAGCCAGGGCTTTTACATTTATAAATGATAATGCAAAACCTTCAATGGCATCACTGGCGGCATGTGATTACCTTATAGCTATAAAGCCTGGAAAGGATAATAAACTTTCATGTACAGAATTTACCCATAAACAGCTGGAAGGTTTTTTAAACCAGGATAAAATAGAAGTCCTTAAAAAAACAAAAAAATCAGAACAGGTTATAGATATAAAAGAACATATTTATTATATGTCAGATAATGCGGAAGATTTTGGAAATTCAAAAGGAACATCCCCTTGTATTACAGAAGGCTGCCTTCCTGTGCTGTACTGCCGCCTTGCATCAGGCAGTGTTATAAATATTAAGCCAGGGCTTGTACTGGAAACATTTTGTAAATATGCAGGTATAGAGTATAATGAGTATGATTACCAGGTACACAGGCTTGAAATGTATGCAAAGGAAGAAGACAGGCTTATACCAATGTCAGAATATAATGCAATAGACAGAAAAGACCCCGCATTTATTTATAAAGAGGAAGGTGGCTGCCCTGATGTCTGATGAACTGCTTATTATAAGAAATAATGGACAGATTCTTACTGTCAGGACAGAAGATTCACATATTGTACAGATACAGGCAGAAAACCAGGAAGATAAAAATATCCTTGGTAATATTTATGTAGGCAAGGTAAGAAATATTGTTAAAAATATTAATGCTGCATTTGTTGAATATAACAAAGGGCAGATGGGATACCTTCCGCTTGATATGAAACAGTGCCCTGTACATACTGATGGAGTGCCGTACCAGGAGGGGCGTGTGCTAATTGGGGATGAGATTATTGTACAGGTTGTAAGGGAAGCCATTAAAACAAAACCTCCTGCACTCTCAGGCAGTATAAGCCTTCCAGGAAAATATATAGTCTTAGTGCCAGATGCTTACAGGACCAGTGTATCTTCAAAAATATATGACAAAGATACAAGAAACCAGCTTTCGGAAATTATAAACAGTTATGTTACAGAGAGTTATGGTTTTATTGCAAGGACAAACAGTGCTAACGCAGGCACACAAGATATTATTAATGAAATAGAGACACTCGTTAAAAAATATATGGATATAGTTAATTTTGGAAGGCATAAAGCGGCATTGTCATGTCTTTATAGTGCCCCTCCAGCGTATTTAAAAAGCATTATTGATTCATATAACCACCAGCTTTCAAAAATTATAACTGATGACACCAGACTATACAATAATATAAAGTTATTTCTTGAAGAAAAAGATGCTTCACTTATAGATAAGCTTGTGCTCTGGGACAGCAGCAATGGAAAGCTGGATGCGGTTTATAATATACCAAGGACTATAGAACATGCCCTTATGCCAAAAGTATGGCTTAAAAGCGGGGCGTATATTATTATACAGCCAACAGAGGCACTTGTTTCTATTGATGTAAATACAGGAAAGGCTGTTTCAAAGAAAAAGGATGTACAGAAGACATTCCTTAAGGTAAATATGGAAGCAGCAAAAGAGATTGCTTTACAGTTAAGGCTTAGGAACCTTTCCGGTATTATAATTATTGACTTTATAGATATGGAAAAAGAAGAGGATAACCAGCAGCTTATTGAGTGCCTGCGGCATGAACTTGCAAAAGACAGGGTACAGACAAGATTTATTGGCATGACAAAGCTGGGGCTGGCAGAGGTGACAAGAAAAAAAGCAATGAAACCACTTTATATGCAGCTAAAGGGCAGCAGTACAAGGCAGGGCATTTTTGAAAATTAAATATTTAATACAAGTTATATATCTCTGGCAGTTCCAAAATTTTACCATCGGCAGCCGCTTCCGCTTGGATGGGATGCGCAGTGGTGCATAAAGCCCCAAATGCTTAATAGAAACAAAAGTTTCTATTAAGCATTGAGAACAGGGCTTAAGCACCAGCGCCCCCATAACAGCTGCCTTATGGTAAAACATTTGGAACTTGCCAGAGTAATATAGTCTTTGTATAAATTTAATTTTCAAACATCAATAAGCTCTTTATTTATTAGGCTTTGCTTAACTAAATGACATGATACCTGGGTCAAAAGCCATTTTATACCAAATTTAATATGATATATAAGTGGCTTGATTGTAATTTTACTACATAATATAGGAGTTTTTTGAGTAGAAATAACATTTTGACCCTGACATCATGACATTTTGCCTGGATAGGATATAAATTAGTAATTGTATAAATTATTTATCTTGTTATAATTAATTTGCAAAAGTAATTTTATTTCGTGGGTTTTAAACAGACAGCAGCTTTCCAGATGTGCGTAGACAGATATTATTCCGTACAGGGGCACTTTGGCACCGCCAGTGCTTATATCCCGTTTTAAATATTATATAAAGAAATGGCAGTTTCTTTATATAATATTTAAAACGGGATATTATGCACTGCTGCGTGTGCCATCGTAGCGGGAGCGTGCCCCTAAGCGGAATAATATCTGTCTATGCATATTGGAAACTGCGTCCGTCCCCAGACCAGTACAATAAAATATTATGGAGGAAAGTATGGAATTTTATATACCAACACAAATTTACCATGAAAATGGTGCAGTATTAAAGCATGGTGCAGAAATTGCTTCACTTGGAAGGAAAGCACTTATAATTACAGGAAAGTCTTCTGCCGTTAAGACAGGTGCACTAGCTGATGTAATCCAGGCATTAGAGGATAATAATACAGAGTACATATTATACGACAAAGTAGAAGAAAATCCATCTATAAAAGTTGTAATGGATGCCGCAGGTATTGGAAGAAGCCAGGGAGCAGATTTTGTTATAGGCATAGGCGGCGGCTCACCTATGGATGCAGCAAAAGCAGTTTCCCTTATGGTACAGAACAGGGATACATCCGAAGATATATTATACCAGCCTGTTAAACTTAAAGCACTTCCTGTAGCAGAGATACCTACTACATGCGGTACTGGTTCAGAAGTTACCCCATATTCAATACTTACAAGGGATGACAAGAAAACCAAGCAGAGCATAAGCCATAAAATATATCCTGTAATTGCATGTATTGATGCAAAATACCTGGAGTGTGCGTCTTTATCTCTAATAAGGAATACAGCAATAGATGCACTTGGACATCTGGTTGAAAGCTTTTTTAATTCAAATGCAACAGAATATAGCAATATTTTAAGCTTATGTGGAATGGAAAAATGGGCAGAAAACCGTAAAGCATTGTATAATGGGACAGAATTTACAGAAAGTAATTATAACTCACTTCTTCTTGCCTCAACAATAGCAGGAATGGCAATATCACATACAGGCACGTCACTTCCGCATGGGCTTAGCTATTACCTTACATATAATAAAGGAATACCTCACGGAAAAGCTGTAGGGGCATTTCTTCCAGGATATCTTTCACTTATGGAGAAGAAACAGGTGCCAGGTTTTCCAGAAGCAATTTCTAAAATGGGATTTAAAGACATGGGGGAATTTAAGGAATTTACCAGGTGCTGTCTTGGGGATATCTGTATTAGCAGTGATGATGAAGATAAAATGATACAAGAAATATTAGAAAACCCACGTAAACTTTTATCAGTGCCATTTAATGCAGTTGAAAGTGATATAAGGAATATAATACAGGATATCCATTAATGTTGTGAAAAAGGGGGATGGCATGGCAAGAACTGTAGCAATAGGTATACAGGATTTTGAGGCAATTATTTCAAATAATTATTTTTATATTGATAAGACAGATTTTATCCGTGAATGGTGGGAGAACGGGGACAGTGTAACCCTTATTGCCCGTCCAAGGCGTTTTGGAAAGACCTTTAATATAAATATGCTGGAAAGGTTTTTTTCTATTAGTTATGCAGGACAAAGCAAAATTTTTGAGAACCTGGATATATGGCAAGATGAAAAATACCGTAATATACAGGGAAAATATCCTGTAATAAGTATAAGTTTTGCCAATGTAAAGGAAAATACATTTGCAAAGGCTAAAATAAGAATCTGCCAGATAATTTCAGACTTATATATTAAGAATGAGTTCTTGAAAAATAGTGGTTTATTGTCAGATAAAGATTTAAAATATTTTGACAGGGTTTCTGAATACATGGAGGAAACAGATGCAACAATTTCATTGTATAAACTTTGTAGTTATATGTAGCAGTATTATGGTAAGAAAGTAATTATTCTGTTAGATGAATATGATACACCAATGCAGGAAGCATACCTTAATGGATACTGGGGATAAGCCATCAGACAATGCAGAACCTGAACGTTTTTACCATGGTTTTGTGCTTGGCCTTATGATGGAGCTGTCAGACAGGTATATAATTACTTCAAACCGTGAAAGCGGTTTTGGACGTTATGATGTGATGCTTGAACCAAAGAATAATAAAGATAATGCTTTTATTATGGAATTTAAAGTTTATAACCCAGGAAAGGAAAAAAAACTGGATGAAACTGTAAAGTCAGCACTTATGCAGATAGAGGCAAAAAGGTATACATTCTTTTTGGAAGTAAAAGGTATTCCAGTCCAGTATATACAAAAATATGGTTTTGCATTTAAGGGAAAAAGTGTACTTATAGGAAGGACACAATATGAAGAAAATTAACTGGCTATATTTTATATTTATAACATTGATGTGGGTATTAGTAAGCAGGTTAGCCGGGATTTTAGAAGGTTACAGCAGCTGGTGGCTGCTTATTCTTCCTGTTTATTGTATATGGTATATATTTTCACCAGTTATTTTTTATACAATAAACAAAAGAAAAGGTATAAAAGATGGCTTTAATATTAATTATCGTTTTGAGGCATTATATGCAACATTCTGGGTAGATACTATACATAAAGAACTGGCATATTTATGCCTGTTAAATCCTTTTGTGATAAAATATATACCATTAAACCTGGTAAATAATGCAGGAATAGAAACCTGTTATGAAAAAGATAAAAAATATATTAGTAGTATAAAGTTGTATTTTCACATAAGAGATAAAAAGTATAAATTCCTAATAGAAATAAAAAGGAGATTTAATCCAATTAATGCAGAAACTTATGGAAAGAGGCTTATAAAAATGACACAGGAATTTGTAGATATATTAAATTAATAAGTGGAGTTTATATTGGTTAAAACTGGCTTTAAAGACTGGGAGTGATAGTAGGTAAACCAAACAAGTTTGGTTACGAGGTCTATGAAGCAGGAAGCTTTACAATTGATGGAAAGGAAATTACAATATGGAACAAGATGAAATAATTATCAGGCAGGGAATTGTACATATCCTTGATGGTGAACTGGGCTGTCCTGTATATTCTGGACAGCTGCTTGAGCTTACGCCTGATATTAATGATTTCTTCAGGCAGCACATATTTAAGATACTGTCGGGGGATGATATGAAGAAGTGTTATTTTGATGATGAAGAAGAGGAAGGCATGTACAAGCTTGTTAAAGAATTCCGTGAAGAAAACCTTATTACTGCAAGCAAAGAGATGGCAGGGCTTTTATATAATATAATGAATTCTAATATTACAATACCTTCGGCAGATTTTGCTGCTGTTACCTTCCAGGTCAGGGGAATCCGGCATCTTGCGCTCCTTAAGATGAATTATAAGGAAAGTTTTGTACATATGACAAATTCTGCAGAAGATGGCAATGTAAACAGTATTATAAAATACCGTGCTGCACTGCCACCATCATCTACACGTCTTTCAGAAGCAGTAATAATAAATCTTGATGATTATACTGTAAATATAGTTGAAAAGAAATATGAGGTTAATGGTGAAAAGTGTAATTACCTTTCTAAGCTTTACTTAAAGTGCAGTGCTTCGATGTCTTCTAAAACCAGGCTTGGTATAGTTACACGTGCAGTAGAACAGGTTAATAAGAAACATTTTGAGGGTAAACCTGTAAAGCAGATGGAGGCAAAGCGCATAATTAAGGAGGAAATAGAAGAAAACGGGACTTTAAGTGTAGAAAAAATAAGTGAAAAAATCTATGGCAAAGTTCCAGAAATAAAAGAAGAATTTGATGCCAAAATGGAAAAATACCATATGCAGAAAGCAGAGGTAAAGACACAAAGTGAAAAGACTACAAAAAAGTTTGAAAAACAATATCTTAAAACCGATACAGGCATTGAGATAAATATACCAATGGAGCAGTACCAGGATATAAACCAGGTAGAATTTATAACAAATCCTGATGGGACAATTTCTGTATTAATTAAAAACATTAATAAAATTTCAACCAGATAGACAGGGAAGGGTTTAAATTATGTTCAGGTTATGGGCTAAAGTATTTAAAAACAGCAAAGTTCTTAATGATATAGTAATAAGCGATATGGCAGAAGATAAGAACAGGACAAGAAAAGTATTTGATGCTGTTGATGAAGTATGTTATGAATTTGATTTAAGCAGGCCAGTATGGCTTGATAAAAATATTAATGAATTTAAACGCAGGGATAAAACCAGGTTTGACCAGGATAATTTTATTGATTCTTTGGAGTTTGACTATCTTGAAATACAGGTGATAGAAGAAGATTAGCATATTAATTATATATAAAAATTATCTTTTATATATATGTGGTTTTATGATACAATATTACACAGATGTAAAAATATTTTGCAGGAGGGGAGAATATGCATAAATTAACTAAAATATTAACAGCAGTAACAGTGTCAGCAACATTGCTGGCAGGAACAGTTCCTTTTATATCTAATGCAGCACCGGTTATGGTACAAGATACGGACACTGTGGAAACAAGGTTTGAAAGCAGTGTGCCTGCCGTGGAAGAAAAGCCGTCTGCCAGGACAGATAACCTAAAAGGTGCAGTAAACTTAAACAGCCCAGGGCCAAGTTATGCTTACAGCGGCAAGGATGGGGATATAACATGGACTATTGATAATTATGGTGTACTTACACTTACGGGAAATGGTGATTATTCAAATGTCACAGGACTGGGTTCATACCCCGCATGGTATACATACCGTGGCAAAATAACAAGTGCAGTTATTGCAATAACTAATATACGTTCTGCAAGAAAGATGTTTGCAGGGCTTAATTTGCTTAACAGCATTGAGATTTCTTATTTTGACACAAGCCAGCTTAAAGATACAAGCCATATGTTTGACGGATGCAAGTCACTGTCAAGCCTTAGTTTTAAGGCAATACCACTTATGGGCGTAACAGATATGAGCTATATGTTTAATGATTGTGAAAGCCTTTCAGAACTTGAATTTATGGGATGGTATACAAGCAACGTAACAAATATGGAGTATATGTTTGCGGGATGTAAAAGCCTCCCAGAAATAGAACTCAGGTTTTTTAACACTTCTAAAGTAACCAATATGTCGCATATGTTCTATAATTGTGAAAGTATTTACAGCCTTCATATAAATGACTTTGGGTTTACTACATTTGATACATCTAATGTCAAAGATATGAGTTATATGTTTGCAGGATGTACAAACCTGCGTGACTTTAACCAGACTAATTTTACTATTGACTTAAATACAAGCAATGTAACAAATATGAAAGGCATGTTTGAAAAATGCGCAGATGCCATTATTGATGTATCTAAGTTTGATACAAGCAATGTAACAGATATGGGCAGCATGTTTGCAGGATGCCGCAATATTTCTACATATTCATTAAGGAATTTAAATACATCTAAAGTAATAAATATGAACAGTATGTTTAAGGACTGTGGGGAATATGGTTTCCTTGATGTCAGTACATTTAATACATCCAATGTAACAGATATGGGATATATGTTCAGCAATGTGGAATGTAATATTATTAATATAGCCGGACTTGATACATCCAGTGTTTTAAATATGCGTGGGATGTTCAGCGGATGTACAGCATGGAACTTTGATATTGGCAAATTTAATACTGCCAGGGTTTCAGATATGTCTGAGATGTTTAAGGACTGTTTAAATGTAAATTCACTTGATTTTAGTAAATTTAATATGCAGTCAGTAAATAATGCAGCAAAGATGTTTGATGGATGTACAAGTGTTACATTATTTGCAGCACCTGCCAATATGAAAGTAAATATTGACCTTCCAGCAACAAATGGTTTTCCTTGGTTTAACAGTGCTGGCAAAGAGTGTAAATCAATGGCTGCCAATGTTTCTTCTGTTACTACATATTTCAGGACAGAGGCCCCAACCATTCCAGATAAGTCAACACCTGTACCAACATCAAGCCCTTCACCAAAGCCAGAGCCATTAATGACACCATCGGCGTCACCATCAGTATCACCATCACCAACAGTGACACCATCACCATCACCAAAAGCAACAGCTTCACCAAGCCCTTCACCAAAGCCTGTGGCTACCCCATCAGCTTCACCTTCACCAACAGCACCAGCTCCATCAGATGGCCCTGTTGAAGTTGCAAAAGGGGCAGTAATAGAAACCAATAATGCAGTATATAAAGTTACAAGTAATACAGCTAGCAGAAGGACAGTAGAATATACATCTGCGTCTAAGGATACAGTAACCCTTAAAATACCTAATTCCGTTAAAATAGGAGGAAAGGCATTTAAAGTTACATCCATTGCACCAAGGGCTTTATTAAAGAATACTAATACAGCTAAAGTTATAATCGGCAATAATGTAGAAAAAATTAAAAATGGTGCATTCAGGGAGTGCGCTGTGCTACAGGAGGTCCAGATTGGAAGCAAAGTTAAAGAGATAGGGACAAGGTGTTTCTATAAGTCAAGGCTTCTAGGTACAATAGTAATTAAGTCAGGACAGATAGAAAAGATTGGAGATAAGGCATTTACAAGGATTTCTTCTAAAGCTGTAATAAGTGTGCCAGAAGAAAAAGCAGAAGAATATAAAAACATGATAGGGTTAAACTATAAATACAATAATCTTTAAATTTATACAAAATGTGTCTGGAAATTATATAATTTACAAATTATGTGGCTCTGGCAGTTCCAAAATTTTACCCCAAGCAGCACGCTTGCGCTTGGATGGGATACGCAGTGGTGCATAAAGCCCTAGATGCTTAATAGAAACAAATGCTTCTATTAAGCATCAAATACAGGGCTTAAGCACCAGCGTCCCCATACAGCTGCTTTTTGGTAAAACATTTGGAACCCGCCAGAGTAATATAGTCTTTGTACAATTTTATTAAATAAAGATAGTTTCCAGGCACTTTTTAGTGTTCTATATGGACAGGGATTGGAGTTTAAATTTTTATATTATTTAGCTGGAAATAATATGAAAAAATTTTATATGATTCTAAAAATGAGAAAGAAAATTTATACTATTTAAAAAATAAGTTTATATATGTAAAACACATATGTGACTATTATAAAGATGAAAAAGAATTATATGTCCAGGTTATATAAAAGGGCAGAATATATTATGGAGGGACAGGAAGATGTTTAAATTAGCTAGTAAAAATTATATAAAAAAGTTTATTATTTTATGTTTTTTGCCTGTTTTACTTACTGGATGTTCCCAGTCTGTAGAAGGGGAAACAGCCCAGGTTGTTGTTAAAGAGGAAAACAATCAGCCAGATAAGGAAGTGCAGCCAGAAGAGAAGCAAAAAGAAAAATTATCAGAAATGTATGACTGGGATAATGCAAGGATTCCAATAGACTGGTATTATCCAAATTTTGGTGAAGGGCAGATACTGCAGAACCAGGATTATATTTTTTATCCAGAAGATGGCAATAAAATTGCACGTATCAGTAAATCTGGTGGCAGTAAAGAAATTATATGTGAATTTGATTTTATTGAAGATAAATTTATGCATTACTGCCTGTCAGAAGACGGGATGTTTGTTGAATATAATTATAATATTTATTCCTGTGGTTTTGATGGAAAAAACATGCATAAAATAATATCACGTAAAAAACTGAAAAAACAGATTACTGCTATAAAAGATGATGGATGGGACAGATGGTACGGAGGTGCAAAAACTTTATACTTTTATAAGGACAATTTATACCTGGTTTCTTATTATTATATGTGGAAATTAGATTTAATAACAAAAAAAATTACACAAATGTCAGAAACTACATTTGGAGGTGGATGTTTCTGCGGAGATTCATTATATTATATAGCTCATGGGAGTTCTATGGTTTGTAAAACAGATATTAATACAGGAAAAAGAACCAGGATTTTAGGGACAGATGAAGAGTGGTCTAAAGAAAATTCAAAAAGATTCAAAAATTATTATGGACTTACAGAAGTAGATGGTAAAGTTTATTATGTACAAATTGGAAAGAAAACTTCTGTTTATATGTACCGTGAAGGGAAAAAAGATAAAAAAATATATGATTTTGAAAAAATGCCAGTAATATATAGCATATGTTCTAGTTCAGGGAAAATTGCTATTGAATATAAGTATGATACAGATAAACCTTATAATATTATAATCTATGATATAAAATCATCTACTACCAGTAAAATAAAAAATATAAAAAATTTTACTTCGTTAGTGTATTTCTTTGATGATATGATATTTTATGCAGGGGATATGAGTAAAAAAACTAATAAATATCTTTTATATAAGGTTTATTAGATATTGAATATTAAAACATATATTAATAAACAGGGAAAAAATAGACGTTATAATTACAAATAAAATATAAAAGAGAAAGATAAAATGGGATTTTCACACAATGAGCTGTTTCAAGATAAAGAATATTTAGAAGCTATCCATATGGTTATGGATTTGAAGGGTATTGTACCTGTTGTTGGTACAGTATTGTATAAGGTAAATACAGATGAATGTATTATGGAAGAAAAGTGGTATAGTGCTGCTTCTGGTTTATTATCAATGATTCCAGAATTTGGTGATTTAAAAAGATTAGAAAAGAAAGTATCTATGGCTATAAATTCTAGAAAAGAAAATATAAAAGTAATAGGTGTGTTAAAGAGAGCCAGAAATATGGAGTTATTATTTGGAATGTTTTATGGCAATGCAAAAACAGGAGCAAAAGGTATAGAAAAGTTAAGGGGTCTGTATTTACAGAATATGTTATATAAAATAAAGAATAAAGCTAAAAAAGAAAAAAGAAAAGAATATATAGCTAAGAATAAGGGAAAAGTACATAATCCTGGTGAGTGGATAGAAATGCGTGTATGTACAGATGGAAAACCGACAAATTTGATGAAAGCAAATGAATTTTATAAAGATAAGAAGAAACGTCAAGATTCTACAAGTTTATTTGGAGAGGATATAAGTGCTGACAAGATTCCTTATATAGTTCTGCCAATAATAGAAGAAGAGGAGAAGAAAAGAAAGAAGAAAAAGAAGAAGATATGTCTATATATAAATATTCAGTAGGAGTAATTATAGATGAAAAAGGCAATTATTTATATTGTGTTGCTGCAGAATCTGGACCTAAAGAAAATGGAATGGGCGAAATGTCAATTTATGCAGCCTGGAGAATGAAGAAATTAGACACAAATTTCAATTTTAACAAAGCTAAAAAATTACGTGATGAATATATAATTGGTGTTGACAATAAAGACGAAGGAAAAAAATATAAATTTATACTTTTTCAAAATCAGCTCCTGCCCCTGAAAAAACTAGAGCTGGCTGGTATAAAAACCAAAAGAAATTATATAAACAAATTATAAAGGAAGGTAAAAAATGTTACATAGGGACAGGAAGATGTTTAAATTAATTGGTAAAAATTATATAAAAAAGTTTATTACTTTATGTTTTTTGCCTGTTTTACTTACTGGATGTTCCCAGTCTGTAAAAGAGGAAACAGCCCAGGTTGTTGTAAAAGAGGAAAATAATCAGCCAGATAAAGAAGTGCAGCCAGAAGAGAAGCAAAAAGAAAAATTATCAGAGATGTATGACTGGGATAATGCAAGGATTCCAATAAACTGGTATTATCCAAATTTTGGTGAAGGGCAGATACTGCAGAACCAGGATTATATTTTTTATCCAGAAGATGGCAATAAAATTGCACGTATCAGTAAATCTGATGGCAGTAAAGAAATTATATGTGAATTTGATTTTATTAAAGATAAATTTATACATTACTGCCTGTCAGAAAATGGTATGTTTGTTGAATATAATTCTAATATTTATTCCTGTAGTTTTGATGGGAAAAACATGCATAAAATAATATCACGTAAAAAACTGAAAAAACAGATTACTGATATAAAAGATGATGGATGGTACGGAGGTGTAAAAACTTTATACTTTTATAAGGACAACTTATATATGGTTTCTTATTATTATATGTGGAAATTAGATTTAACAACAAAAAAAATTACACAAATGCTAGAAAATGTTTTTTGGGGTGGGTGTTTTTGTGGAAATGCATTGTATTATATGTCCAGTAGTAATTTCATTGTTTACAAAACAGATATTAATACAGGGAAAAGTACTAGGATTCTAGGGACAGATGAAAAGTGGTCTAAAGAAAATCCAGAAAGCCTCAAGGCTTATTCTGGACTTACAGAAGTAGATGGTAAAGTTTATTATGTACAAATTGGAAAGAAAACTTCTGTTTATATGTACCGTGAAGGGAAAAAAGATAAAAAAATATATGATTTTGAAAAAACGCCAGTAATATATAGCATACGTTCAGATTCAGGAAAAATTGCTATTAATTACAAGTATGATACAGATAAACCTTATAATATTATAATCTATGATATAAAGTTATCTAGTGCTAGTAAAATAAAAAATATAAAAGGTAGTGTTGGATTAGTGTATCTTGTTGATGATATGATATTTTATGGCAGCCAGCCACTTGCGTCAACTAATGAATATCTTTTATATAAGGTTTATTAGGGTGTATTTTTAAATTTATTTTATTAAGCCATCCTGTTGTTTAGTTAAGCATGTTTTAATAAATAATGTACTTATATGTGTTTGGAAATAAAAAAACATACAAAGAGTATATTGCTCTGGCAAGTTCCAAATGTTTTACCAAAAGGCAGCTGTTATGGGGACGCTGGTGCTTAAGCCCTGTATTTTATGCTTAATAGAAACATTTGTTTCTATTAAGCATTAGGGGCTTTATGCACCACTGCGTATCCCATCCAAGCGCAAGCGGCTGCCGATGGTAAACATTTGGAACTTGCCAGAGGCAAAATACCTGTGTATTAAAAAAATGTGAAACCCCAAAAACTAAATGCCATTGTAATATAATGGAATTTGTGTTATATAAATATATATTAAACTTAAATATGGAGGCTTGTTATGACTAAAGAAGAGTTTTTAAACAAATTAAAGCAAGGACGCCTTATCCTTGATGGTGCAACAGGTTCTAACCTCCAGGCACGTGGCATGCCTGCTGGTGTCTGTCCAGAAGAATGGATTCTTGAAAACAGGGAGGTTCTTATAAAACTCCAGGCTGAATATATAGAAGCAGGCACAGATATAATATATGCACCTACATTTTCAGGAAATAGGATTAAACTTGCAGAATACGGGCTTGCAGATAACATTGGAGAGATTAATAAAAACCTTGCAGGAATTTCAAAAGATGCCATAAAAGAGGCAGGAGCAGACAGGGAAATATATATTGCTGGTGATATAACAATGACAGGCAGGCAGGTATATCCTGCTGGCACTCTTATGTTTGAAGAACTTATAGATATTTATAAAGAACAGATAAGCTATCTTTGTGAAGCGGGTGTGGACCTGCTTGTAATTGAAACAATGATGAGCCTGCAGGAGTGCCGTGCTGCAGTTATAGCAGCAAAAGAAACATGCAGCCTTCCAGTTATGGTTACGCTTACATTTAATGAAGACGGGCGCACCCTGTATGGTACAAGCCCTGGTACAGCGGCACTTGTATTAACAGCACTTGGGGCAGATGCCATAGGTGTAAACTGTTCTACAGGGCCTGATAAAATGGAAGGTGTTATAAGGCAGATGGCAGCTTATACAGATGTACCGCTTATAGCAAAGCCAAATGCCGGGCTTCCTAAGCTTAACCAGGATGGCAGCACAGTATATGATATGGAACCAGCAGAGTTTGCAGAAGGGATTGTTAAACTTATAGAAGCAGGAGCAGATATACTTGGCGGATGCTGTGGTACTACACCAGGCCATATAAAAGCAATGGACAGCCTTATTGTAGAAAAAGGGTTAAAAGACAGCGTTTCATTTACGGGAAGGAAGGGAAATGTTAAAAGACGTGCACTTTCCAATGAAAGAAATGTACTGGATATAGAGCTTGATGGAAATTTCCTTATAATAGGGGAGAGAATTAACCCTACTGGTAAAAAAGCACTCCAGGAAGAACTTAAACAAGGATGCCTTGACCTTGTTTCAGAGATGGCGGAGTCCCAGGAAGAGATGGGAGCATCAATACTTGATGTTAATATGGGCATGAATGGTATTGATGAAAAGGAAATGATGCTTAAAGCAATTAATGAACTTTCAATAGTAAGCAACCTTCCACTTTCAATAGATTCAAGCCATCCTGACGTTGTAGAAGCAGCACTGCGCATATATCCAGGAAGGGCATTAATAAATTCCATTTCACTAGAACCTGCCAAATTTGAAAGGCTTATACCAGCTGCTAAAAAATATGGTGCTATGTTTATACTTCTGCCGTTGTCAGAAAAAGGGCTTCCTAAAGATATTAACGAGAAAAAAGATATTATAAATACAATTCTTAATGAAGCTTTAAAACAGGGGCTGTCTAAAGAAGATATTATTGTTGACGGGCTTGTAGCTACAGTTGGTGCAAATAGCAACGCAGCAGTTGAAACGCTTGAAACTATAAGTTATTGTAAAAATGAACTGGAAGTTGCTACAGCCTGCGGGCTCTCTAATATATCATTTGGCCTGCCAGAAAGAATGTTTGTCAACAGCAGTTTTATGGCAATAGCAATAAGCCATGGCCTTACAATGGCAATAGCCAACCCGTCACAAGACCTGCTTATGCATGCTGTGTCTGCCTCAGAGCTGCTTATGAATAAGCCAGAAGCAGATACAAGGTATATAGAAAGGGTTACTGGAAACAAAATATCAGTTATAAAAGGGGAAGCAGATGCCAGCATGGTATCTGTAAAGCATGAAAGTAATAAGAATGAAGCAGTAGCTGAAGTAAATGGTGATGTACTTTTTGAAGCAGTTGTCAAGGGAAGGAAAAATAAGATAGAAGAGATAGTTAAAAATGCTTTAGATACAGGCAGGGATGCACAGGATATTATTGATAAAAGCCTTATTCCTGCAATAAACCATGTTGGGGAGTTATTTGACAAACAAATATATTATCTGCCACAGCTTATTGCAAGTGCAGAAACTATGGAAAAAGGAATTGGCATATTAGAGCCAGTACTTGCAGAAAAAAGAAGCCAGAAACCACTTGCTACAATAGTTATAGCTACAGTAGAGCATGATATCCATGATATAGGCAAAAACCTTGTTGCACTTATGTTAAGAAATTATGGGTACAATGTTATAGACCTTGGAAAAGATGTGCCAGCAGAGAAAATAGCTGATGCAGCAGTAAAGGAAAATGCGGATATTATAGGGCTTTCAGCACTTATGACTACTACAATGATGGAGATGAAGAAAGTAACAGGCATTGTACGTGAAAGAGGCCTTAAATGTAAAGTTATAATAGGGGGCGCTGTAATTACCCAGGGATTTGCTGATGAAATAGGCGCTGACGGGTATTCTAAAGATGCACAGGGTGCTGTAACGCTTGTAGGAAAGCTATTAAATCATTGTGAGGGAGAGAGTAAATGACAGAAAATACAGGGGCAGTAGTAGATATAATAATTCCTATATACAGATGTGGTGCAGGTTTTAGAAATATCCTTGACAGGCTTTTAAAACAAACTGTAAAACCAAACCATATTTTCCTTCTTCAGACAGTAGAACGTGAGAGTGAATTATTAAAAGAATTTGAAAGCAATATAATTTCTGTACATCCTGTAATGAAAAAAGATTTTGACCATGGGGCTACAAGGCATAAAGGGGCAGAAATGTCAGAGGCAGATTTTATATTATTTATGACACAGGATGCTGTACCAAAAGACAACAGGCTGGTTGAGTCACTGCTTGTACCTATGGAAGACCAGCGGGTAGCTATATCATATGGACGGCAGCTGGCAGGAGAAGACGCAGATATACTTGAAAAAATGACAAGGATATATAATTATCCAGGTGAAAGCTGTATTAAATCAATGGATGATACAGAAAGGCTTGGGATAAAGACATATTTTTGCTCAGATGTATGTGCAATGTACAGGAAAAGTGTATATAACAAGCTTGGCGGTTTTGTCAGGAAGACAATTTTTAATGAAGACATGATAATGGCTTCAAAAGTTATTAATGCAGGTTATAATGTAGCATACTGCGCAGGTGCAAGGGTAATACACTCACATTCATATACATGCATACAGCAGTTTAAAAGGAACTTTGACCTTGGAGTATCCCAGAAACAGTACCATGAAGTATTTGAAAGTGTATCTTCTGAAAAAGAAGGCGCTGGTTATGCAAAAAAGGTTGTAAAGGCACTGCTTAGGCGTGGCAAGGTAAGAGAGGCATTTTACTTTGTGATGCAGTGTGTATTTAAACTTGCTGGGTACAGGACAGGGTTAAATTATAATAAGTTTCCTAGGAAAATTATACTTAAATGTACACAGAACAAGGAATACTGGGAATAATATAAAACCACCGCAATATTACAGGAATATCATAGTGTTCTTGTAATATTGTGGTGGTTTGTATTTTACATACCAGGGTATATTTAAAAGCTGGATTATTTTTATTTTTCGCTTTCAATTACAAATTCTTTTGTTGTCCCAGTTACAAGGTTATATGTGTATAACGCACTCTGGTCAAATGTTTCAAAAAACAGGTAATCAGAAGTTAAATTAAGGTAGTTATAATCACCCATTGAAATAAGGAGTGATTCACGCGTTGCCAAATCAAATTTGTACAAGCCATTTTCTTCACCATTATCAACCTGGTAGTATATGGACGTACCATCTTCTGATACATTATATGTGGCGAGGCGCTTATTTATAAGGGTTTCTACAGAAGAGCCATTCAGTGAAACCCGGCACAGGCTGTAATCCTGGTCCATATCCAGAAAATATAAATTATCACCCTGCCTTGTAAGGTGTGTGCAGTTTCCTGCATATATAACTTGTGAACCAGTTCCAGATATGCCAATAGAATGTATATAATGGTCTTTGTCCCATCCAGTGTAATATATTTTATCATTATGTATTACATATGGTGCTGCTGCTTCTGCCATAAGCCTTCTCTCTTCAGAACCATCTATCTGGGTTACAAAAAGTTCCAGGCCTTTTTTCTGGTCATAGTGCTGGTAGTAAATATTATTACCATAAAGACATACAACCTGTGTAGGGTCATCATACAGCCTGCCAATTCCATGTCCAGATGTATTAAGCCTGAAAAGCCCTGTGGTACTTAATGATAATAATGCATCAGCATCATTTTCTAACTGGTCATTTCTTCTTGTGTAGAAAATATACTTTTCAGCAGAATTTATGTAACTTACCCTGTCATCAAACAGTTTTTTAATACTTGTAAGGTCATTATTCATACAATACAGCCTGTTGCCATCATATGGATTTGCAAAATAAATTTTGCCCTCATTTTCGCAGAAAAGCCCTCCATTAAGCAAGTTGCCGCTGGTATTTCCTGTTATTCTGTTGTCATCATATAACTTGACACGGTTTTTTGTAAAAACCACATAAATTATAGAACCAATAACAGCAGCTAAAATTAAGCATATTAAAATTCTTTTAGCGATTGTAGATTTTTTCATTGTGATACCCATACCTTTCTTTTAAGTGGCTTAAATTCCTGATAATTAATAAAACCAGTTTATCCCTCTGGAACAGCACTGGCAGATGGCGTGTATAACACCATAATAATCTGGGGAGTCTATCCAATATACTAATTATAACACATTTTAATAAAAATTTGCATATATTTCTTAAAACCATTTAATAATTTTAACCAGGCTTATTATAGCATTTTATAGATATTGATGTTACAATGGAGTATAAAAGGTATAAAATATAACTATTCTTGCCATTTATGGCTGATTGGAGGACACATGAACCAGAAAGAAATTAAAAAAGAACTGTTATCACTTGAAAAGGCAGAAGAGAAATATATTAAAAAGAATTTACAGATAAAAGAATCCAAATGGCAGGAAAAAGTAAGCAGGTATATTCCAGATAAACTGGATAAAACACTTGATACTACATTTTGTAAGGCATTTGAAATTATATTTGAAAAAGGGACAGGCGTTATTGAAAAGACATATAATAAAGAAAAAAGAAAAAAGGATTTTAAGGTAAATGAATATTCAGCAGATTTAAGGAATAATAAGAGCAGTATTAAGAAATTTGGCAGGCTTGCATTTGGCAGCAAAACCTTGAATATGGCAGTTTCTGCAGTTGAAGGTATAGGAATGGGGTTTGCTGGAATGGGAATTCCTGATATACCATTATTTCTTTCTGTTATTTTAAAAAGTGTATATGAGACCGCATTGCATTATGGATTTGGATATGAGACAGAAGAAGAACAGGTATTTATATTAAAAATAATAGAAACAGCTCTTTGCCATGGGGAGGAACTTGTACAGGGGGATATAGAAATTAATGAATGGATAAGTTCAAATGGTAATATTCCGTTTACAAACAATAAAGAAGGACAGATAAAAAGAACATCACTTATATTGTCAGAAGAACTGCTTTACCTTAAATTTATCCAGGGGATACCCATTGCAGGTATAGCAGGCGGGGTATCAGACGTAATATACCAGAAGAAAATTACAGATTATGCAATACTTAAATATAAGAGAAGGTTTTTAATAAAACATCTTGAGGAAGATGTTGTACTATAGCAAGTTTTATTTATAGAAAGTGATGAGGTGAGATATTTGGAAAAGGTGAGTGTAATTATTCCATGCTATAATGTAGAACATGAAATTGACAGGCTTATGGAATGTATTAAGATGCAGACAATAGGAATAGAGAATTTAGAAATTATTATGGTTAATGACGGTTCTACAGACAGGACAGCTTCTAAACTGGTTTCATGGGAAGAACAATATGAAGAGAATATACTTCTTGTTTATTGTGAACAAAATAGTGGTATGAGTTATGCACGTAATATTGCGCTGGATGCTGCATCAGGAGATTATATTGCATTTATTGATGCAGATGACTGGATTGCACCAGATTATATCAGGCGTTTACTTGAAATGTGCATGAAATATAATAGTGATATAGCAATATGCAGACATGACAGGTTAAGTGTATTCAAGAAAGAGAATAATAAAATAACTGCCAAAGGCAAAGAATATAATTATACATTTGAAAATATAGATGAAAAGAGGCAATTTCTTGTATCCCATGTACTTTCAACTTCTGTATGGGGAAGACTGTACAAACGTAGTTTTATTGAAGAACACCAGTTAAGGTTTCCAGTTGGTGTACATTATGAAGATACATATTTCTGTTATATGTCATATATGTATGCAGAGGCAGTTTCAAAATGTGATGATATAATGTACCACTATTACCGTAATCCTTATGGTACAGTACTGGGTGGCAGTGAGCAGGACAGAAGGGAACGTTTAACTACTCTCCGTATGTTTTATGGTGAATGTGTATGTAATAACTGGCTGGAAAAGTTTTATGCTGAAATAGAGCTGGTTTTTATACAGAAATATTATGTAGAAATGCTGGAAGTAATGTTCCGGACGTTTGAAACAGTGGATTATCCTGTTTACTGTGGAATACGTGACTGGTTATCAGCGCATTTTCCAGATTTTAACCAGAACCCATATCTTTCAGGCAGCTGCAATGAACTGGATAAACTGCTGTTGCGCTGTATTACAGAAGACTTTAATATACAGCAGCTGGATGCGTTAAGGAAATCATTTTTAAATATTATATACCAGAAAGACAGGCCAGATACTTTTTGCAAGAAAAATTTTGTAGAGAAACAGCTTCCACAGAAAGAAGAGTTTTTCTTATTATTGGAAGAATTATGTACTAATCCTGGAAATGATAAGTTTATAGAAATAAAAGAACTGTTGTCTATAGTCCCTTTGGAAGCAACAGATAAGGAAATACATGAAACAGCCATGAATACAGAGGGGATGCTGCCGGGTATGGTATATTCTTATATAACTGGCAGGGAGATTTTTATTTCATATTTAAAGGATACTTTAAAACGTGATACAAGTAATATTCCATATGGCAAGCCAGATATATGCCAGAAGATATTAAAAGAATATATCTGTATTCCATAAAATAAGCTGCTATATTTGTGCAAGCATTTGGGCTGGCAGAAGATTATGACAATAATATTAAAAAATTTTTATATTATTGCAATAAGCAGTACCACAGGTTATAATATAGCCTGGTATTAATGTTCTGCCCAGATGTAACTTTGGTTATTGTCTGGAAGCAAATAGTACAAGTATAAACCTGGAGGCTGGTATATGGGAAAAGATAATAATAAAAAGATAAAAAGCAAGGCGGGAAGCGGCGTAAAGGCAGTGTTAATGCTTTTACTTCTTGTTATTAGCTGTACTGCAGGCTTTTTTGTTGCTAAGGCAAGGGTTACACTGGACCAGACTTTAAACCATGTTACAAGGGATTATGGCTCTAAATTGTCAAGTGTTGATTTAAGCGGCATAAAGGTTAAATCTGATGATAATATTGTAAATATACTTCTTATTGGAAATGACAAACGTGAAGAAAAATATTATACTAACCAGCGTGGGCTACGTGATGTTATAATGATTGCAACTATGGACAGGAAACATGGTATGCTTAAACTTACATCACTTATGAGGGATTTGCGTGTATTTGTCCCAGCTGCAGATGGATATGAGAAATTTAATGCTGCAACTAACCATGAAGGTGAAGTTAAAAGCCTTTATAAAACTATAGCCCATAACTTTAATATTAAGCTTGATGGTTATGTTGAAGTTGATTTTGATGCATTTAAAGAAGTAGTAAATGCACTGGGAGGGGTAGAGGTCAATCTTACAGATACCGAAGTGCGCTATTTAAGCATAACCAATTATATACAGAAGAAAAAGAACAGGCAGGGGCTGGTAACTGGCAAGCAGGTACTTAATGGTGACCAGGCACTTGGATACTGCCGTATACGTAAGGGGTTTGATATGATTGGTGAGCCTGTAGTAACTGCCAGCGGCCTTATTGATGACTATGGGCGTACGTGGAGACAGCGTGCAGTTCTAAATTCTGCATTTGAGAAGCTGAAGACTAAACCATTAACAACATGGTATGATATTGCCACCAAAGTTATGCCTTATATAACTACTGACCTTGATAATAACCAGATTTTTGAATATATGAAATCTGTTGCTACAATGGGGACTACAGATATTTACCAGCTCCAGATACCACACAACCCTTATTTCAGGGAAAGTGAAAGAGGTGAGTTTGATGATTCATATCTTATACCTACAGATGGTGTGTCAGGAGAGCAGAATATTGAAAAGAATAAAGATGTACTTAACCAGTTTATATTTGAATATGATGGCAAGGAAGAATTTGAATATAAAGACAGTTCCCTGGAAGACACAGGAAATTCATATGAATAAAACAGTACACAATTATGGAGGATTGCTATGTGGAAGAAGATAATGGTAACGCTGCTGCTTATTTTAAGCGGATGTGCAGGATATTTTATAGCTAAAGCCCAGGTGACATTTAATAATACTTTAAACCATGTAAACAGGGATTATGATACGGCATTAAAAAATGTTGACCTGAAAGGTATTAAAGTTAATTCAGATGAAGATGTAATCAATATACTTATAGTTGGTAATGACTACAGGGAGGAGAAGGGATATGATGCTTCTGGCCTTACAGATACAATGATTATAGCTACAATGGATAAGAAGCATAAAACTTTTAAACTTACATCACTTATGAGGGATATAATAGTTGATATTCCAGACCATGGACAGAATAAACTTAATTCTGCCAATTCTTTTGGCGGTATCCAGCTTTTATACCTGACTATAGCCCAGAATTTTAATATTGAGCTTGATGGCTATGTTGAAGTTGGTTTTGATGCTTTTGAGAAAATTGTAAATGCTGTAGGCGGAGTAGAAGTGGAACTTACAGAGTCTGAAGCTTCATATCTTAATACTACCAATTATATTTCTAAAAAACGTTTCAGGAATGTTAAAGTTGGCAAGCAGAAACTTAACGGGAACCAGGCACTTGGATACTGCCGTATACGTAAGGGTGGTGTAAAAACTGTTACAGGCCTTATGGATGATTATGGACGTACATGGAGGCAGCGTACAATTATTAAAGGGGTATTTAACAAAATTAAAAAGTTTTCAATGTCAAAGTGGGTTGACCTGGCTAATGAAGTCCTTGGTGAATATGTTAAGACAGACCTTACCAATGATGATATATTTGATTATATGAAAGATGCAATCTGGATGGGTACTTTGGAGATTTCACAGCTGCAGATACCATTAAGTGGTTATTTCAGAAGTTCATATGACGGTGAATTTTCATGTGGTTCTTCACTTGTGCTTACTAATGGTACTACATCAGACCGTTCACAGAGTGCCAATGCTGAAGCACTTTCAAAGTTTATATTTGAATATGATGGAAAAGAACCATTCACATATGGGACATATACAAGTGACCCAACAGGGGCAAGTGAAGAGTAAAACCATAAAATAATAAAGATATATTTTATATGTTTAATCCGTCTTTGTGTAAACAAAGCTGCTATACATTTATATATAGCAGCTTTTTACATAAGGAGGTAACATCCGCTGGCTATGCCAGCAAAAGGTGTTTTAACAATTTATAAAAAAAGTCAGTATAACCAGCTTCTTTTATACTCTCAGATGCAATAACAGGGATTTTGTCTATTTCTTCCCCATCAAGTGTATATATTATACTTCCAATTTCATCACCTTTTTTTACAGGTGCATGGATTCCAGGTTTAAACATAACTTTTCTTTGGATTTTATCTGATGATTCATTGCCACACAGGGTATAAGAAAAATCCCTGCTTGCCCTGGCACTTATTTTTTCTTTTATGCCATTAATTATTTTTTGTGGCTTTATATGTAATTCTGATGCTTTTTCAGAATAATTAGTGCAGTTTGAGAAGCCATAGTCAAGAAGTGCTGCTGCTTCTGCAAATCTTTCTTTGGGGTCTGGAGCTGCCATAATTACTGCAGTCAGGCTTACCCCTCCACGCTCAGCTGTTGCTGACAGGCAGTATTTTGCCTTTGAAGTTGAACCTGTCTTAAGTCCAGTAATCCCATTATATGTACGTATTAACTTATTAGTATTAGTAAGTCCGAACTGTGTAGTACCTTTTTTAGTTGTATGTGTAATTTCATCCATCCATACAGTAGAATAATTTGAAATTTCAGGATATTTGCTTATAAGCTCCCTTGACATAAGTGCAACATCATAAGCACTGCTATAATGGCCACTTTTTATTGTATCATCCAGGCCGTTACAGTTTTTAAAACTTGTGTGTTCCATGCCAAGTTCTTTAGCTTTTTCATTCATTTTCTTAACAAATTCAGTTTCAGAACCACTTATATATTCAGCCATAGCAACTGCTGCGTCATTGGCACTTGCTATGCTTATGCATTTAATCATTGTATCAACAGTCTGGGTTTCGCCAGGTTCAAGAAAGACTTGGGAACCACCCATTGAAGATGCATATTCACTTGTAGAAACTTCATCTTCTAAAGTAATTTTCTTATTATGTAATGCCTCAAAAACCAGCAGAAGAGTCATAATTTTTGTAATACTTGCAGGAATAAGTTCAGTGTCTTTTTCTTTCTCAAAAAGAATCCTGCCACTATTATTTTCTATAAGGACTGCGGACTTTGCAAGGACAGACACACCTGTCTGCGTCTGGGTGTTCTCATCTGTACTAGTATCCTGGTTCGTAGAATTTATATTGCTTGTAACAGGTATAAAGCCGTTAGTATGTCTGTATATATATTTATCTGCAGCTGAAGCAGGACAGTAAGGTGTATTGCATATGGTAATAGAAAAAGATAGAATTAATGACAGTGCAGTTTTAGTGAAAATAGCTGTTTTATTATTATTATTCATTATACCTCATTTCTACAGATATTTTCTGAATAATTAAGGTTAATATATTATATTTGGGAATAATGGAAATATGCATTAATAGTAAAATAAAAAATGGGAAACCCCAAAATTAATAAAAGTATTGTACATTATGTAATATTTTGTGTATAATGTTTGGTGTACATGGGGTAATCCAGGCATTATTCCAAAACAATCTGAAAACATTAATAATTGTTGGAAGTGAGGTTATATATGACAAGTAAAGAACGGGCAGAATTAAGGACAAAGGCCATGAAGATGGAAAGCATCTTCCAGGTTGGCAAGTCAAGCCTTACACCGCAGCTTGTTGACGCTATACGGGCTGCACTTAAGGCAAGGGAACTTATCAAAGTAAATGTCCTGAAGAACTGTAGTGATGACACTGCCAGCCTTGCAAACCTGTTGTCAGAGCGGACAGGTGCAGAGGTTGTCCAGGTAATTGGCAAGAAAATAGTATTGTATAAGAAAAACCCACAAAAAGAGGAAAAGAAAAGGCTTGCTCAGAAGCGTGAAATAAAAAAGAAAGAGGATGCTAAAAAGAAAGCAAGAAAAGAAAAAATGGAGAGGACAGGAAGGACTATACCGGAAAGCCGGAAGCCAGCTTCTGGAAAAGCATATAGAGGAAGTGGTGTGAAAAAGAGAAACAGCAGAAAGCAGGGATAATGTCTATGGGAAGGACAGGTATTATGGGAGGGACTTTTAACCCAGTCCATATTGCGCATATCAGCATGGCAGAAGCAGCATACAGGCAGGCAAAGCTGGACAAAGTTCTTTTTATGCCTTCCAGAAAGCCGCCACATAAACAGGATATAAATATTATTAGTGAGAAACACCGTGAAGCAATGGTTAAGCTTGCAATAAGAGGCATACCATATTTTGAATACTCAGATTTTGAGTTTAAAAGGGAAGGTACAACATATTCAGCACAGACCCTGGAGCTTCTGTGCAGGCAGAATCCAGATGACAGCTATTTTTTTATAATGGGAGGAGATTCATTTTTCCAGGTAGAAAGCTGGTATATGCCTGGAAAAATTATGGAACATGCTGTAATTCTTGCAGTAAGCAGGAATGGCAGTGATAAAAAAGAAATGGAAATATATGCAGGTAAACTGAAGGACAAGTATAATGCAGAAATTATGTTTGTAGAAATGCCCCATATGGATATAAGTTCAAGTAATATCAGGAAAATTATTTCATCAGGGGGAAATGCTGCCATGTATTTACCAGACAAAGTATGGGAATATATAAAGAATAACAGGTGCTATATGTAAGTGCTGTTATCCACACAGGGTATATGGCTTTTGGAAAATATTCTGGAAATTTGGCCAGGTACAAGCCAGACAGCACATTATTAAGGAGATATTATTTATGTTGGAAAATGTTGAGAAAGTCCAGGAAAGGCTGAAATCCAAACTTACAGCTAAAAGGTATATCCATACAACAGGAGTAAGGTATACTGCTGCTGCACTGGCTATGAGATATGGATTGTCTGTTGAAGATGCTTCAATGGCTGGAGTGCTCCATGACTGTGCAAAGTGCTTTTCTGATGAGGAGCTTGTAAGGAAATGCTTGAAAAATAACCTGGAGTGTACAGAAACCGAACTTAGGAATGGTTTTTTGCTTCATGCCAAACTTGGTGCATATTATGCAAAGAAGAAATATGGTATAGAGAATGAGGATATAATCTCTGCTATAAGATACCATACTACAGGGAAGGCAGGAATGAAGCCGCTTGAAACAGTAATTTTTACAGCAGACTATATTGAGCCAGGAAGAAAACCACTTCCACATCTTGAAGCAGTACGCAGAATGGCGTTCGTTGATATAGATGAAGCAGTATACCAGATACTTGATAAAACTCTTGGATATCTAGGGGAGAAAGCACAGACTGATAATAGCGGGCGTGAAATTGATGTACATACAATAGAAGCTTTTAAATATTACAGACAGATACATAAAGAGAAATCACATATGTAAGTGTTAATATTACAAGAAAGGGAATATGCCCGCCTGGCAGGCAGAAATGAGGTATAATTATGAAAGAACAGGCAAAAATGGTACAAATTGCATACAATGCATTAGACGAAAAAAAAGGTGAAGATATTAAAATTATAGATATCTCTGGAGTTTCTGTAATAGCAGACTATTTTGTTATTGCCAATGGAAACAATATATCACAGGTACAGGCACTTGTAGATAATGTTGAAGAAAAAATGTTTGAAGCAGGTTTTGAAGTAAAGCGTATTGAGGGCAATAAAAGCAGCACATGGGTACTTATGGACTTTGGTGATGTAGTTATCCATGTTTTTGACAGTGAAGACAGGCTTTTTTATGACCTTGAGAGGATATGGACAGATGGGAAAATAGTGGATGTAGAAACTTTGGGAACATATGTTTGACAAAAGAGAAATAAAGTGGTATTATATAATAAATTATAATATCACTTTATTTATTTGGGAGGAATATATATGCCAAAAGGAAAAATAACTGCTAAGCAGCAGGAAATATTAGAGTATATTAAGTCAGAGATTTTAAATAAAGGCTATCCGCCAGCTGTAAGGGAAATTTGCGAGGCTGTACATTTAAAGTCTACATCTTCAGTACATTCACATCTTGAAACACTTGAGAAAAACGGGTTTATACGCAGGGACCCTACAAAGCCAAGGGCAATTGAGATAATTGATGATGATTTTAACCTTGTGCGCAGGGAGATTATAAGTGTCCCTGTTATAGGTTCAGTTGCTGCGGGTGAGCCTATATTTGCAGAGCAGAATATTGAAGGGTATCTGCCTGTGCTGCCTGAAGACATGCCTGACGGTGAGGCATTTATGCTGAGGGTAAAGGGCGAAAGCATGGTGAAAGCAGGCATTTTTGACGGTGACAGGGTTCTTGTCAAGAAGCAGGAACATGCAGAGAATGGTGACATAGTAGTGGCACTTGTTGATGATTCTGCAACAGTCAAGACATTTTATAAGGAAGACGGGCATTTCAGGCTGCAGCCTGAGAATGACTCAATGAAGCCTATTATACTGGATGATGTATCTGTAGTTGGAAAGGTTACAGGGCTTTTCAGGGTATATAAATAAAATACAAGAAAGGGACAGATTAATGGACAGGTTAGACAGCCAGTTTGAGTTTATACGGGAAATAGATGGCTTAAAGAAAATATCCAGACAGACTTATTTAAGTGACGGAAGCCGTAAGGAAAATGACACTGAACATTCATGGCACCTTGCGCTTATGGCTGTCCTTCTTAGTGAATATGCCAATGAGAATGTAGACCTGCTGCGTGTTATTGCTATGGTGCTTGTACATGATATTGTTGAACTTGATGCAGGGGATACATATGCATATGATGAAGCAGGCAATGCTACAAAGCGTGAACGTGAGGTTGCTGCTGCAGACAGGATTTTTAATATACTGCCGGCAGACCAGGCAAAGTATTTAAGAAGCCTATGGGATGAATTTGAAGAAGAATCTACACTAGAGGCGGAATTTGCACATACACTTGACCATGTACAGCCAATTATGCTTAATGATGCATCAGGAGCTAAAGCATGGAAGGAACATGCTGTAAAACTTTCACAAGTATTAAAAAGGAACAGCAGTACAGCAAAAGGTTCAGAAAAACTATGGGAGTATGCTTATAATAATTTTATAGAGCCTAATGTTAAAACAGGTTCTATAGAAAAGGATACAGATTATAAATTAAAATAATGTTCCCAGTATATCTGCAGGAACAGGAAGAGGCTAAACGATATGGGATTAGATATATTTGATATTAAAATATGTAAAAGTCCTGCTGCCATAAAAGATGAAAAGCTTAAAATAATGACACCAGGACCAGTACAGACAGCAGAAAATGTTATGGAAGCAAGAAGCCGTGCTTTTACAAACCCAGATTTAGATGAAAGTTTCTATGACTTTTATAAAGAAACATGTGATTTATTTGCAAAAGAACTTCACTCATCAGGTGATGTATATATCCTTGGAGGTGAAGGGATACTTGGGCTGGAAGCTGCTTGTGCATCCCTTACAGAACCAGGTGACAGGGTACTTGTAATTGATAATGGCATATTTGGAAAGGGATTTGCAGATTTTGTATCAATATATCAAGGAGAACCTGTTTTATACATGTGTGATTACCACAGGCCCGTTGATGTAAATGCTTTAAAATCGTTTCTTGACAAAGATAGCGGCTTTAAATATGCAACAATTGTGCATAGTGATACCCCAAGCGGGGTTTTAAACCCAGTGGATAAAATATGCCCGCTTCTTAAATCATATGGGATACTTACAGTAGCTGACACAGTGACAGGAATGTTTGCAGAAGAACTTGATATAGATGCTTCTATGATAGATATTGCATGTGGAGGTTCACAGAAAGCACTGTCAGCACCTCCAGGGCTTACATTTGTCACAGTCAGCAAAGATGCAATGGAAGCAATGGAGGGCAGGAATACCCCAGTGCGTTCATTTTATGCAAACCTGCTGGCATTTAAGACATATTATGAAGACAAATGGTTTCCGTATACAATGCCTGCCAGCTGTATTTATGGGCTTAGGACAGCACTTGACAATTTAATTGCTGATACAAACCACCTTTACAGGCATAAATGTATAGCTTCCGCAGTACGTAAGGCACTTGTAGCGGCAGGTCTGGAATTGTATCTGGAAGATGGATATGCATCTTCAGTTACTGTAGTAAATGTACCTGAAGGATTGGAGGACAGCCAGATACTTGGCAGGATGCGTACAGAATATGGGATAATGATAGCAGGATCCTTTGATATACTTGCAGGAAAAGTAATACGTATAGGACATATGGGAAATAACGCCAATGTAACAGATGTTGCAGAAACCCTTGATGCCCTTGGTAATGTTTTAACGGAGCTTGGTTTTAAATGTAAGGCTGGCATGAAAGAAGTTTTCTTAAACAGCCTTGAAGCAGAAATGGTGGTTTAGTATGCACCGTCTAAAAGAAGATATTAAAAACAGGACATTCCATAAAGTATATCTTCTCTATGGGGAAGAAGAATATTTAAAAAAGCTGTACAGGGACGCCTTAAAAAACGCACTTCTTGAAAATAGCGATGAAATGAATTATTCCTGCTTTGAAGGTAAAGATGCTGATATTTTAAAGATACAGGAAATTGCCAGTACATTGCCGTTTTTTAGTGATTACAGAGTTATAGTAATAGAAGACAGTGGGCTCTTTAAGTCTGCCAGCAGTCTTGTAGATTACCTTCCAGACATGCCAGATTCTACAGTAATTATTTTTGTAGAAAAGGAAACTGACAAAAGGAATAAACTCTATAAATACGTTAATAAAGAAGGTATTGCTGCCAGTATGGAACAGATGGATACTGCTGGTATTAAACGCTTTATAGGTATTAACCTTAAAGAAAATGGAAAGAAGATGCGTGAAAGTACAGCAAGTTATTTTATACAACAGACAGGCAGTTCCATGTCTAATATAATAAATGAACTTGATAAGCTGGTTTCGTATACGTATGGGCGTGATGAAATCACTAAAGAAGATATTGATGCTATATGCTGTGTACAGGTAGCCAGCCATATATTCCAGATGATTGATTATGCTGCAACAGGAAATATAACATCTGCATTAAAGCTTTATAATGACCTGCTGGAACTACGTGAAAGCCCTATGTCAGTATTGTACCTGCTTACAAGGCATTTTAACATGCTGCTACAGGTTAAAATGCTTGGAGGACTGCAGAAAAGTGATATTGCATCAAAGCTTAAAATACCTCCTTTTGCCGCTGGAAAGTATATAAGCCAGGCAGGAAGGTTTGACAATATCCAGCTTAAATGTATGCTCGATGAATGTATTGAAACAGAATATAAATTTAAACGTGGGCTTATTGATGCACAGATAGGGGTTGAACTGCTCTTAGGGCGGATATAAGATTTATAATATGGCAAATTTTTGCAAAAATGTATAAAAATCCTATATCCTGAAAATAATATCCATAGCTTATATTTAAGAATGTTAAAGGCATGCTTAATTTTGGGCAAATTTATTATATGGAGGCAAAAGTTATGGATTTTAAAGAAAGCAGGACACGTGAAAACCTTATGAGGGCATTTGCAGGGGAAAGCCAGGCAAGGAACAGGTACACATTTGCAGCAGAACTTGCACAGCAGAATGGATTATTTGTTGTAAAAAAGATTTTTGACTTTACAGCAGAACAGGAAAAAGAACATGCAGAAGTATTTTATAAGTTCCTTAAGGAAGCAGAAGGTGAAAATATAAATATTAATGCTGGATATCCTGTAAATACATCAGGTGATGTACTAGCACAGCTTAAGGCTGCACTTCATAATGAATATGAGGAAGCAGACAGTGCATATAAAGAATTTGGTGATATTGCAAAAGAAGAAGGCTTTACGCATATTGCAGGTAAATTTTATTTAATTGCAGATATTGAGAAGATGCATGGCAGGCGTTTTGAAGAAATTGCAAAACTTATGGAAGAAGGCAAACTGTTTGTGTCTGATGTTAAAACAGGCTGGATGTGCCTTGGATGTGGATATGTAGTTGAATCAGATATTGCACCACAGAACTGTCCAGTATGTGACAGCGGGCAAGGGTTCTTTATAAGGATGTCTATGGCTCCATATGTATGTAACAGATAGTTTTTTAATATATATTGAAAGCAATGTTATGTAAAAACCTGCCAGCCTGTATAAAAATAATAAGGATATCCTGGTTTATACAGGCTGGCAGTGAGTTAATGCCATAACTGGCAATTATGAAAACTCATCAATAAGGTGCTGTATATCTTCTGTACATGCACCACATACAGTTCCTGCACCAGTTTTTTCCTGTACTTCTTCCAATGTTTTTGCACCTGATTCAACAGCTTCCTTTATCATTCCATTTGTTACACTGTTGC
This sequence comes from uncultured Lachnospiraceae bacterium, assembly GCA_948794795.1. Classification (GTDB taxonomy): domain Bacteria; phylum Bacillota; class Clostridia; order Lachnospirales; family Lachnospiraceae; genus Butyribacter. Next base: position 214,565 of record CAQGLR010000001.1, read on the forward strand.
AGGCACATACAATTTTGTCCATATCCATGGTTTGCCTCCGTTTCCCTGTAGCAGGTACAATATAAATATCAGGTTATACCTGGACAGAGGGTGTTATTTATATTTTACATATATTAATATGGCAGAATTTTTTTTATTTATACAAATAGTTGTTTTACTAATATACCATTTTTAAAATTTTTTAAAAAGCATAGCCGGCGATGTATAGAAATAAGAATGGGGGAATAAGAATGGATGGTTATACATTAAGGAACCAGGAAAGAGAATTATATAATGTTACAATGAGGGATATCAGGGAATTTACAAATATTATGGCAGAAGATAATGATGAATTTATTGTATTGTATGCACCAGAGGAAATAAACGGAATTACTTTCCTGCAGGCAGCAAGATATGGGGAGGAAGACGAAATCAGTTTACAGGCAGGAATTATGAAAGATGGCAAACCTGATGTAATGGAAAAGACTGCTTCAAAAAAAGAGTGCCTGGATGCATTTACTAAATATTTTAAATATAAAGAAACTCCTGATTTATCTAGTTTTACACTTCTTAAGAGGATGTAATACAGAGAGGTATATATATGTTATTTGGTAAAAAGAAAAAAGCAAGGCAGGAACTTGATAATTTATGGCGTTCCATGGAAATGAGCTGTGAAAATAATTATAAAGATATGGCACATGATACACTAAAAGAGTTTGAAGAACTTCTTGGACAATATTACCAGGAAGGCATAGTGGCACAATCTGAATATAACAGCAGGTATAAGAAACTTGAAGAGAAAAAAGAAGAACTCAAAGGGTATGACCATAAGCAGCATATTGGATGGTAAGGAAAACTGTTTTTGCCAGAAGATTATTTGAGATTGTAAAATTGAAAAAGGAAAACCCTGTTATTCACAGAGTTTTCCTTTTTCTCACTGCGGAAGATGGGACTTGAACCCACACGCCGTTTCCAGCACATGAACCTGAATCATGCCTGTCTGCCAATTCCAGCACTTCCGCAAATATTTACTTGGACAACACCATAATATAATATCAGTAATAACTGGAAATGTCAACTGGATTTTCTGATTTTTTTGTAAAATATACTATAATTTATTAATTCAGACACTTATCACATTTTCTGTCTTGACTTCTATTTATTTTGCGGTAGAATAAAGAATAGCGTTTTGTGTGAAAAAGTTACGCAAGATTACATTTTGGAGGAGTAAACATGAATTCAGCAAAAAAATTAATGAACCAGCAAAATAAGACTGAAGATAATGCAAAAAAAGCGGATATGCCAGCGGCAGATAAAAGGGTACTGGGGGATGCAGGTGGTGGTAACAGTAAAAAGCCAATTATTCTTGGTGCAATATGCGTTATAGTAGTAATAGCGCTTTGTGTAGGTGTTGGCATACAACAGTTAAAACCACAAAGGGTACTTACAGTTAATAAGGAAAAGTTTACAATGGATGATATGATGTATCCTATATATGAGCGTGAAAGCACATATCTTCCTATGGAAGAAATGTACCAGTATTATATGGGGACATCTGTATGGGATGCTGCATACCAGGGAGAAGATACTTCTATTGCATCAGGTACTCCTAATTCATCTGCCCTTAAACAGGAAATTATAAATAAAGAAACAGAATATGGGATTTTATATAATGAAGCAGTTAATGCAAAATATGAGCTTACAGAGGATGAGAAGAAGGATGCAGAGAAGCAGGCAGAAGATGCTTTAAAAGGTCTTTCAGGTGTACAGAAGTTAAAACTTTGCATTTCAAAGAAAAACCTTGTTTCAAGATTTGAGAAAAGAATACTTGCTGACAGGTATAAAGAAGACCAGAAGGAAATTTTAAATAAAGAAGTTGATGAGGATGCAGCAATCAAAGATATTTCAAAAGAGGACAACCGCCAGTATGACCTTGAGTATTATTATGTAGCCCTTTCAACAACAGACAGTGAGGGCAATTCAAAAGAACTTTCAGACAGTGATAAGAAAGAACTGGCAGATGAGATGAAAGACCTTTTAAAGAAAGCAGAAAAGGCAAAGGATTTCTCTAAACTTATAGAGGATGAAGAGAAATCTGATATTAAATACAATACAGCCAGCTTCACTGAAAAGGCTGGATGGACATTTGTTTCTGATAAGAATTTAAAGAAAATAAAGGCTTTAAAGAATGGTGAAATATCAGAAGCATTTATAGATGACTCTGCAGGATATTATGTATTTGTTAAAATGACAGACAATAATTCTACAGAAAGCTATGAAACCGAATGTGATAATGCAATAAAAGCAGCACAGGAGAAAAAGTATGAAGAGTGGTATAATAGCCTTAAAGGTGGTTATACAGTCAAAGTAAATGATGAAATCTGGGATGATGTTACTATTGGTGCAGTTACAACAAGTATAGTTACAGCTGAAGACCTGCAGGCAATGAGTGAAGAGGCATCATCAGGTACTTCAGAATAACATTACTATACGCTAAGATGTGCCTGGGGATTGCCAGAATAAACAAAGCTTTGCATTTCTGGATTTTTAAATACACCCTGTTTAGCAGATGAAATGGAGGATAAACACTATGGGAAGTGTCAGAAGGATTTATGTTGAGAAGAAAGCACCTTATGCTGTGCGTGCCAGAGAGCTTAAAGAAGAGGTAAAACGTTATCTTGGTGTAAAAGGGCTTACAGCAGTACGTGTGCTTATCCGTTATGATGTTGAAAATTTAAGTGAAGAAACTTATAAACAGGCGCTGGTTACAGTATTTTCAGAACCGCCTGTAGATAATTATTATGAGGAGAAGTTTAGTTATAAAGACGGAAGCCTTGTATTCTCGGCAGAATACCTTCCAGGACAGTTTGACCAGAGGGCTGATTCTGCAGAACAGTGTGTAAAGCTTTTAAATGAAAAAGAAAATCCAGTTATACGTTCAGCTGTTACTTACGTATTTGAAGGGGAAATTCCAGAAGAAGCAGCAAAGCGTATAAAAGAATACTGTATTAACCCTGTTGATTCACGCGAAACAGATGAAAATAAGCCAGAAACTTTAGTACAGGTATTTGATGAGCCTGCTGATGTTGCAGTTTTTGAAGGGTTTAAAGATATGCCTGGAACAGAGCTTAGGTCACTTTATGACTCATTAAACCTTGCAATGACATTTAAAGATTTCCTCCATATACAGAAGTATTTTGCGGGGGAAGAGAAAAGAGACCCATCTGTTACTGAAATCCGTGTATTAGATACGTACTGGTCTGACCATTGCCGCCATACAACATTCCTTACAGAACTTAAAAATATAAAGTTTAAGGACGGATTTTATAAAGAGCCTGTTGTAAATGCATATAATGAATACCTTGATGCAAGACAAGAGCTTTTTAAAGACAGGCCAGATAAGTATGTTTCACTTATGGATATTGCACTTATGGGCATGCGCAAGCTTAAGGCAGATGGCAAGCTTGATGATATGGAAGAATCAGACGAAATTAATGCATGTTCTATAATTGTGCCAGTTGAAATAGATGGAAAGACAGAAGAGTGGCTTGTATTCTTTAAAAATGAAACACATAACCATCCAACAGAGATAGAGCCTTTTGGTGGTGCAGCAACATGTCTTGGCGGGGCTATACGTGACCCTCTTTCAGGACGTGGTTATGTATACCAGGCTATGCGTGTAACAGGGGCAGCAGACCCAACAGTTCCTATGAAGGATACATTGCCTGGAAAGCTTCCTCAGAGAAAAATTGTAACAGGTGCTGCCCAGGGATACAGTTCATATGGTAACCAGATAGGTCTTGCTACTGGTCTTGTAAATGAAGTGTACCATCCAGATTATGTTGCAAAGCGTATGGAGATAGGTGCTGTTATGGGTGCTGCACCACGCCGCAATGTAATACGTAAAAATAGTGACCCAGGTGATATTATTATACTTCTTGGTGGGCGTACCGGGCGTGATGGGATAGGTGGTGCAACTGGTTCTTCAAAGGCACATACAACAAAGTCAATAGATGTATGTGGTGCAGAAGTACAGAAAGGAAATGCACCTACAGAACGTAAAATACAGCGTCTGTTCCGGCGTGAAGAAGCAAGCCTTATAATAAAGAAATGTAATGATTTTGGCGCAGGTGGTGTATCTGTTGCTATCGGTGAGCTTGCGGACGGTTTAAGGGTAAGCCTTGACAAAGTGCCTAAAAAATATGCAGGCCTGGATGGTACAGAACTTGCTATTTCTGAGTCACAGGAACGTATGGCAGTAGTAGTTTCTAAAGAAAATGTTGATAAAATGCTTAAACTTGCTGAAGAAGAGAACCTTGAAGCAGTAGTAGTGGCAGAAGTTACAGAAGAACCACGTCTTGTACTTTTATGGAGGGACAAGGTTATTGTAAATATATCAAGGGCATTTCTTGATACCAATGGTGCACACCAGGAAACAGATGTTACTGTGGAAATTCCTTGCAGGGAGGACAATTATTTTGAACAGAAGAAAGATGTTTCTGATATAAAGGGCACATGGCTTGGTACATTAAGTGACCTGAATGTATGCTCACAGAAGGGGCTTGTGGAGATGTTTGACAGCTCAATCGGTGCTGCAAGTGTTTATATGCCATATGGAGGCAGGACACAGATGTCCCCTGTACAGACAATGGTTGCAAAACTCCCTGTGCTTTCAGGCAAATGTGATACAGTTACAATGATGAGTTATGGCATAGACCCATATCTTGCAAGCTGGAGCCCGTTCCATGGTTCTGTATATGCAGTTGTATCTTCAGTTGCCAAAATAGTTGCAGCAGGTGGTGATTATAGTAAGATACGTTTTACATTCCAGGAATATTTCAGGCGTCTTGGTGAAGACCCAGAACGCTGGGGTGAGCCTATGGCAGCACTTCTTGGTGCTTATGATGCACAGGTTAAACTTGGGCTTCCGTCAATAGGCGGCAAAGACAGTATGTCAGGTACATTTAATAATATTGATGTACCTCCTACATTATGTTCATTTGCAGTAGATATTGCCAAGGTACAGGATATTATTTCACCTGAACTGAAAGAAGCAGGCAATGTGCTTGTTAAATTTGATATAGAGAAAGACCAGTATTCACTGCCAGTATACAGCCAGCTTATGTCACTGTATGCAAGCATTAAAGAAATGTCTGATGCAGGAATAATTAAGTCAGCGTATGCCATAGGTTTTGGTGGTATATGTGAAGCAATAAGCAAAATGGCATTTGGCAATGGCCTTGGTGTAAAAATAGACAGCAGTGTAAGCAAAGAAGAACTATTTTCAAAAGATTATGGTTCAATTATTGCAGAAGTTGCTACAGAAGACATTAACAAAATTACAGCAAGTTATAAGAAAATTGCAGATATTACAGACAGTGCAGAATTTGTATATGGTGATACAAACATTTCAATAAAAGAAGCACTTGATGCATGGACATCAAGGCTTGAGAGCGTGTTCCCTACAAGGTCAGGGGTTGCACAGACAGAACTTGAAGACACTTTATTTAATGAAAAGAATATATATATATCTTCACAGAAGGCAGCAAGACCAGAAGTATTTATTCCAGTATTTCCAGGAACTAACTGTGAATATGATACAGCAAAGGCATTTGAAGCTGCTGGGGCAAATGTAAATACAGCAGTATTTAAAAATATGACAGAAAGCCAGATTACAGAATCTGCCAGTGCATTTGAAGCGGCAGTAAGGAAAGCTAATATACTTATGTTCTCAGGCGGTTTCAGTGCTGGTGATGAGCCAGATGGTTCGGCTAAGTTTATTGCATCAGTGTTCAGGAACCCAGGTATAATGGATGCAGTACATGAACTTCTGGAGAAACGTGACGGGCTTATACTTGGTATATGTAATGGCTTCCAGGCGCTTATAAAGCTTGGCCTTGTGCCTTATGGTGAAATAAAACCACAGGCAGAAGATGCACCTACCCTTACTACAAACAGCATAGGGCGCCATATATCAAAGACAGTGTACACTAAGGTAGTTTCCAATAAGTCACCTTGGCTTTTAAAAGCAGGGCTTGGCAATGTTTATTCAATACCTGCATCACATGGTGAAGGGCGTTTTGTTGCAAGTGATGCTGTAATTAAGAAGCTTTTTGAAAATGGACAGGTTGCAACAAGATATGTAGACCTTTCAGGTAAGCCAACAATGGATGAAGACTTTAATCCAAATGGTTCATATGCTGCTATTGAGGGAATTACAAGCCCTGATGGCCGTATACTCGGCAAAATGGCACATTCTGAGCGTATTGGTGATGGCGTTGCCATAAATATATATGGAAACCAGAACCAGCATATATTTGAATCTGGCACAGAGTATTTTAAATAGGTTTTCTTATATTGCAAGCCTATGGAAATATATAGTTCCAAGGTATGCATGAAAATGTAAAAGTGAATAAAATTACCAGCCCTGGCAAATCCAGATGTTTACCAATGGAAGCCCGCTGCGGCCTGGATGGGATACCAGTGTATCCATAACCACCACCTTTTGGTAAAACGTCTGGTTTGCCAGAGTAATATAATTTTTATGTAATTTAAATGGTCAAAAGAAATTTCTGTAAGCTGGTTATAAAATTGCGTTATATATCATTTGTAAAATATAGGAATAATTTATTTTTTTGAAAAAATTTCAAAAAAAGCGTTGACAAAAATAAGATTATAATGTAATATATGTATCGTGCTTGTGAGAGATGACCAGGCATAAGAACTGCACGAGTGGCTCAGTGGTGGAGTATCGCCTTGCCAAGGCGAGGGTCGCGGGTTCGAATCCCGTCTCGTGCTTAGTTCCTTTAAGGAATACATAAAGGAATTGTACAATTATATAATTATCTGCCATTAATAAGATATATTGCAGGCTGTTTTAGTATTGGCAGGATAAGTTGCACGAGTGGCTCAGTGGTGGAGTATCGCCTTGCCAAGGCGAGGGTCGCGGGTTCGAATCCCGTCTCGTGCTTATAGTTTTTAGACCAGGTGTACATTTGTATATCTGGTTTTTTGTATTTAGTAACAGATAAATTTTGTATAAATACCTGGAAAAGATTGAGTTTGACTTGTTATGGCAAATAATGTATACTTTTATTTTAAGAGAAGCTGTTAATTAAAATAATTTTAAAAATATATTATGCAAAACAAGCGTAGAAAGGATGTTGTTATGAGTAAGAAACCAGTAGTATTAATGGTACTTGACGGATATGGATTAAATGATAAGGCAGAGGGAAATGCGATTGCGCAGGCAAATACACCAGTTATGGACAAACTTATGGCAGAATGTCCATTCCAGAAAGGCAATGCAAGTGGTCTTTATGTAGGGCTTCCAGACGGACAGATGGGTAATTCAGAAGTAGGACATATGAATATAGGCGCAGGACGCATTATATACCAGGAACTTACACGTATTACAAAAGCTATTGAAGAAGGTACATTCTTTGAAAACAAAGCCCTTCTTGCTGCTATAGACAATGTAAAGAAAAATAATTCAGACCTCCACTTATACGGGCTTTTATCAGATGGTGGTGTACACAGCCACAATACACATCTTTATGGGCTGCTTGAGCTGGCAAAGAGAAACGGTGTCCAGAATGTATATATACACACATTCCTTGATGGCCGTGATACTCCTCCTGCATCAGGCAAGGGCTTTATTGATGAACTACAGGCTAAAATTGATGAAATTGGCGTAGGAAAGATTGCAAGTGTACATGGACGTTATTATGCAATGGACAGGGATAATAACTGGGACCGTGTTGAAAAGGCATATAACGCACTTGTAAAAGGTGAAGGCATTATGGCTTCCAATGCTTCAGATGCGGTTGCTGCTTCTTATGAAAGCGGAGTTAATGATGAATTTGTTGTTCCTACAGTAATTACAGAAGATGGAAAAGCAGTTGCAACAATTAAACCAGATGATTCAATAATATTCTTTAATTTCCGTCCTGACAGGGCAAGGGAGATTACACGTACATTCTGTGATGAAAGTTTTGATAAGTTTGAACGTGCCAATGGTTTTATGCCACTCACATATGTATGCTTTACAGACTATGATGAAACAATAGGCAATAAGCAGGTTGCGTTTGAGAAAGAAAGTATTACAAATACATTTGGTGAATTTCTTGCTGCTAATGGAAAAACACAGCTCCGTCTTGCAGAAACAGAAAAATATGCACATGTAACATTCTTCTTTAATGGCGGCATAGAAGAGCCTAATAAAGACGAAGAGCGTTCACTTGTAAAATCTCCAGATGTAGCTACTTATGATTTAAAACCAGAGATGAGCGCACCAGAGGTAGGAGAAAGGCTTGACGCTGCGATTACATCAGGCAAATATGATGTTATTGTTATAAACTTTGCAAATCCTGACATGGTAGGCCATACAGGAGTAATATCTGCTGCAATAAAGGCAGTTGAGCGTATTGACCAGTGTGTAGGTTCTGCTGTAGAGGCTGTAAAGAAAGCAGATGGTGTACTGTTTATATGCGCTGACCATGGTAATGCAGAACAGATGGTTGATTATGAGACAGGTATACCATTTACAGCACATACAACTAATCCTGTGCCATTTATCCTTGTAAATTATGATGAAAATTATACATTACGTGAAGGTGGATGTCTTGCAGATATAGCTCCAACTCTTATTGAAATAATGGGACTTAAACAGCCAGAAGAGATGACAGGCAAGTCACTTCTTGTAAAAAAGGCTTAAATATATAATAACCATGCTTTATATGGAGGTGCCAGGATGCTAAGTTTTTTAGGTTTAATTAAAAAGCTTTATGCTGTTAAAAGTTTCCATGGATATACAGATAAGGAGATTGACAGCCTTAAGCAGCTGTTTGGTGATATTCCAGCAGTGTTAGAAGAATATTACCGTACAGCAGGTAATACAAAAGAATTCCAGTATGGACAGGATTCATGGGTTAAACCAGAAGATTATAAAGGACACAGATGGTATAAAGATATTGATGGCATGGTTATCCTTAATGAAAACCAGGGTGTCTGCCAGGCATGTATAAAAAGGGAAGACTTGTCACTGCCAGACCCGCCAGTTTATAATTATAATGGGGATGAATGGGAGCTGTGTGCATCATCTGTAAGTGAATTTCTTGTTTCAATGCTTGCTTATAATTCAGCTTTTATGTTTGAGTACAGTCCAGAAGATTTTTATTGTATAGAAGATGAAAACATAAAAGAATTTCAATCCAGGCTTGAAAAATATCCATTTGAAATAAAGAGCTGGATAGGTGGGATTAGAATTACATTTTACAGTAACAGCCCTGGCAACCTTGCAGTGGTTATGGGAGAAGAAGATGACAGTAGTGGTTACTTGCAGCTGATATATGGTGCATCAGATAAAGATGCATATGATAAACTGCAGGAAGCACTTGAAGATATTTGTGAACCATTTTAAAAAATGGAACGCTGATGCGTTCCATTTTTTTATAATAATCTATAATCAGTTTCTAGAAATCTGTATAATTTTTTCCATATCCCTTATAAGGTTCTGGGAATATTCCTTTGCTTCCATATATATCTGTTCTGCATATAAATAATCCCCGTTTTTAATGGCATTTATAACCTCTGTGCCATATTTATGGAACCTGTTGTGTTTTGCCCCTAATTCAATCCATATAGAAAGCACTCCAGGTATTTTGGGAGTAATAGCATAATAGAAATGTCCAAAACCACATTTAGACGGGTCTGTTTGTAATGGCAGTATTGTACGCAGTGCAACCATCTTTCCAAGATTATCAAGCCATGTATGGTGTGCTAAAATTGCATTTTCCATATATTTGGCAAATTCATTATTTTTCATATGGTAAAATGCATCATCAGACATAACCCCCATCTGTTTTACAGACTCATCAAGTGTTCTTTCTATATCAATAACTGGTTCTGTTGCTTTATTTAATTCAGTGCCAACTTCATGCATAAAATTTGCACTGTCAACCAGCTGGCCTTCCATTTCTGCCATATTGCTGCTGATTTCTTCACTGACTGCTGCAATAGAACTGATAGCTTCATTAATCTCAGATACATGTTTTTTGTTGTCATTATTTAATTCCCATACATACTCTATTTTTTTGGTCATATTTTCAAGGGAATTAATTGTTTCTGTAGCGCTTCCAGCACTTTTTTGTGAAGCAGTCTTTATTTCATCAACAAAGTCCTGCATATCACCTGTAAGTTTCTGTGTTTCTTCTGCAAGAGTACGTATTTCATTTGCCACAACAGCAAACCCTTTACCTGCTTCACCTGCTTTTGCAGCTTCTATAGAAGCATTTAATGCCAGCAGGTTAGTCTGTAAAGATATAGTATCAATTCCTGCAATCAGGCCTAACATATTATTAATAATCTCAAGCAGTTTATTCATATCGTCCTGCATTTCTTTAGAAACTACAATAGTCTGTTCAGAAAGGTTCCTGATATTGGTTAATTCTTCCTGGCTGGAATCAGTTTTCTTATGTACTTCTTCAGTTTTTGAGGAAATATCAATAATATTATGGGTAAGTTCCTCATGCTGGTTATTTGAATTATGGCCAGTAGTAAACTGTCCTTCTGAGGACACTCCAAAAATAGCTTCTGTAGCCTTTGATACCTTGCGGCATATGCCATTAATCTTTTCGGTCTGGTGGTGCATTGTCAAATCAAGGGAACTAATCTGCATAACTGCCTTAATATTTTTCTCAAAAACTTCTGCAAACTGTTTTCTGCCTTTAACAAGCCTCTGGTATATAATATCAAGTTCAGGTTCCTTGGAATAATCCACATCTTTCAATTCTGAAACTGCCCTTGTAAGCGGCTTCCTTTTTCTGCTTAAACTCATACATTTACCTCCATTTGCACACACCTTCTTTAGATATTAGGCGTTATTTAAACGCTCTTTAAATTTTAGTACGTAATCACAATAATATATGAAATTAAATTTTTTTGCAACCTTTTTATATATAATATTATTATATATCCTATATGGTTACAGTTAAATCAGTAATATTTTCCATAAATCCAAGAATGTCTTTGGGTTCTTGCGGAGTGAAGAGCTTATGTTATAGATGATGGCAGTTTACTTTAAGACTTTTTTATCCAGCCGGGACATAATAGTCTGGTTTATAACACCTAAGGTTGATTTAATATAAGCATTATAGTATAATGCTTTTAAAAATAGGGTATTTATTGGAAAAATATATGTTTTGCGGAATTTCTGGTAAATATTGGCAGGTTTTAGGGAGGATTAAGGATTATGAAGAACCAGAAGATGAGTACAACAATTACATTAGTGATATTATTTGTAACTATAATATGTACTTCATTATTGTATGTAACTGCAAATAAAAATATCACTGTAATAATGAAACAGTCTGAAATGGAAAGTCTGCATAATTCAGTGAATGCACAGGCAAATATTGTTAAAGAATATGTAACATGCCAGGAGGACTTGTTAATTGCTTACAGCAAATCTTATGTAATAGTAGAACTTTTGAAAAATCCATCTGATAAACAGAAACAAACAGCTGCCCAGGAATATACAGAGAAATATTATACAGATTTAAAGGACTGGGAAGGACTTTATACAGGAGAGTGGGATACACATGTAATTGCACATTCAGATCCAGAAGCAGTGGGAATGTTTACCCGTAAAGGTGAAGAGTTAAAAAAACTCCAGGATATGCTGTCTTCAGAAAATGGCATTTACAATGCAGGCATTATTATATCACCAGCATCAGGCAAACTTGTCTTATCTTTATTCTGTCCAGTATTTGATTATGATGGTAAGACAATTATAGGATACGTTGGAACTTTATCATTCATTTTTATACGTATAAGTACAAGACCATTGAAATACATAGAGTCATCAATTTTAAATTTAAAAGAACTTAAGCTGCAGAAGGAACACAAACTGGATAAATACATTAACTGCAAAAGTGAAACAGGCCAGATTGCTACAGCTATTAATTCTTTGTATGACTCATTTAAAGATATTGTTCTTAGGTTAAATGACTGTTCAGATTCTTTAACACAGTCAGCAGTAAAAATGTCAGATTCTTCTGGCGTATTAATACAATGTGTAGAAGAGAACTCTTATACAACAGAGCAGTTTACACAACATGCAGAGTCTATTACAGATGCAATTAAAAGGGTAGATGATGAAATTGCCAGCCGTTTTTCTGAGTATTAATGGCAGGAAGGAACGTTGGACTGGCAGAAGAGGATTGCATATAGGTGAAAAGCCCGGTTTTAAACAGCTTGGTACTATACCAGGCGGTTTCCGACTTGGAAGTTGCCTTTATGAGGATGTTTATCCTTATTATATAGTTTTATAAATATAAATATAATATTTTACAAGGAGAATATATACAGAATATGGCTAAAATACAGATGTTTTTAAAAGCAGTTTATGCAGGGTTTATGATTGGTGCAGGATGTATAGTATATTTATCAGTAGAAAATAAGCTTGCAGGCTCTTTATTATTTTCTTTTGGATTGCTTACTATTGTTACACAGGAATTTTATCTGTATACAGGTAAAATCGGGTTTGTAAAAAAGGCATGGGAACTTGTACATATGTTAATAATTATAGCTGGAAATTATTTAGGAACATTAATTGCATCCTTTGCATCGAAGGCAGCACGGCTTAATATAAGCAGCACAGAACTGGTTATTGCCAAACTTGATAAAAATATACCCAGTGTTTTTGTATTGTCAATGTTTTGTGGTGTTATGATGTACCTGGCAATAGATAATTATAATAAGTCTAAAAATATTGTGTTTATAATAGCACCTGTAATGATATTTATATTATCTGGTTTTGAACATTCTATAGCAAATATGTTTTATTTTAATTTGTCTGGAATATACAGTTTCAGGGTATTTTGTTATATTGTGGTTATGTTAGTGGGAAATGGAATTGGTGCAAAAATTTTCAGTCTTAAGACTTATTGGGAATAACAGTTAATGTCAATATGTATTCTTTTTCTTTTACAAAAAACTTTGCAAAATACTTGTGGTATATCAGCTGGCGGGATAATAAGATATTTATATATGGAGGAGAATATATGGAAACTAAAGTATACAATGTGTTACCAGAAGATGCTGTATTTATAAGAAATACAGTGTTTGTAGAAGAGCAAGGGTTTAAAGAAGAGTTTGACCAAATTGATGAAAAAGCAGTACATATGGTTATGTATGATAAGGATAAGCCAGTAGCAGTATGCCGTTTTTTTAAAGATACAGAGCCAGATACATATATTATAGGGCGTATTGCAGTAATAAAAAAATACAGAGGGCAAGATATAGGCATGGAATTAATGTCAGAGGCAGAAAAAGCTATTAAAAAAGCAGGAGGTAAGAAAATCTGCCTTCATGCCCAGGAACGCATAAAACCATTTTATGAAAAACAAGGTTATTATTTATCTGGAATAAATGATTATGATGAAGGATGCCCTCATGTATGGATGTACAAAGAACTGGACTGCCAGGAAAATGTTAAAATACTGTCACATATATATAACGGTCTCCTTTGATTTTATTTTTTTGTTATGCAAGAAAGTTACAACGCAGAAAAAGAATGCCAAAAAGAAAGGAATCCTGTAGCTTTCTGACGAAATACTTTTAAATTTTAAAATCAACTGAGTTTGTTAAATTTTCAACAGATTTTCTTGTAATACCATCTAATGCACCAGCAGGAACAGGTTTTCCTATCTCCCAGCCAGGGTCAGCTTTTCTTACTGCTGCTAAAAATGCTTTGCGGTATGAACGTTCATATTGCTGCATGGTATATCCTGCTGCCAGTCTGTCATTTTTCTTGACTTTATGGTACATATTTGTATATACATCAGACCGTTTTGTTGTATCTCCGTTGAGTACACCATTTTCACGGAGAAATTCTTTTTTAGTCTGTTCAAACATCTCATCTTTGCTGCTTTCAGGAATAGGAATAATACGTTTCCTGAAAGCAGCATTTTCATCAGTTAATAAAAGTCCTGCTAAACCTGTAACAGGGTCAATGTAATCTCCATCTTTATCATAACTTTTCATTAGATTTTTGATACTTTGGATATTTGTATACATTTCGCCATTTCCATCTGACATCATTTTTTTAATCACGGTCTTATATTGTTTGCTGTTTGTATTAATACCTGCCGCTTTTAACTGTGACTGTATAGAACTGCTGTTTATCTGTGATAACTTGAAATTGCCAGTAATGTTTGGCTTTTTTATTCCAGACATTGGTTTAAATAAAAAACTATAATCAGTAATTCTAGGCATAACCAACCCTCCTTAGTTATTATGTAGCCTGATAAATAATATAATCTTTTATTTTATATCGTCACAATTTTTAAATCATTTAATTTATTATTAAAGATTACTTTTCGATTAAGAATTTAAACTGGTTATTACTCCATGCGTCATCTGTATAATGAATTTCTACTTTGTTCCATTTTTTTGGTACTTCATAGCCAATTATGCCTTTCATTTTTTTACCAGGTGCAATACTGCCGTCTAACTGGTTTGCACCATCTTTTTCAAGTAATGCGCTTAATGATTCATTTATAGAATATCCATCTGCATAAGCGTCAAAACATAATACACTACTAACTGAAATTTCAGAATCAGAATTATTAGTTATTTCAAATTCAACTAGCATAAATACATTTCCTTTACTTGGTTTGTTATATTGGGAACCTTTACTTTCTTTATATTTTGTTAAAGTAACTTGCGTACCATCTAATTCTGCTGTTTCACCAAGTTTAAATATGTAATCTTTTGTTTCTGGTGTTTCATTACTTTTAATATCTTGATTATTTTCATCCTGTTCTTTACTAATATTCTCACTTGTTATATTATCTGTACCGGTGTTGACAGGTTTTGGTTTATTATTTTCTGAAGTTCCTGCAACAGCAGCAATAATTATAAAAACTACAATAACAGATATAATCCATTTAATAATTCCTCCTCCTTGTTTTTTTCTGCATTGTGGACATATTTTTGCATCATATGGCATTTCTGTTTTACAGTGTTTACAAAGTTTAGTGTTTAATTTTTGCTCTGGCATTTTAAATACCTCCCTTATTTAATTATTTAACTTTGTTTATGTAAGAATAAAATAACTTGTGCTAATATAATACACAAGTTATTTTTATTTTTGGTATGCTGGCAGCATACATATATATTATTTTTTATAATAAGGTTATTTTGTTTTTGCCAGAGCTGTTAAATTAATAACAATCCCATTATTTTGGTCTGGGAAGCCCAATCATTGTATATCTGATATATTCTTCAAGAGTAAATCCATAATAAAATACAACCATAAAAAGTATAATACGTATAAATATTTTTAAAGATTGGTTAAAAAAGGAAAATGGCCATATCCTGAAAGTCCACTTTCCATAGTCTGTGGCAATTATAAATGCAAGTACGGTATATAAAGACAGTGCAATAAATTCAAGTAAAAAAGATGTTGGTGTTTTAAAACATTCAATAAGGCTGCCCAATATGTAAATTGCTATAATAATATAAAAACTTATAGCAAGAATTTTCTTCCATTTGGTATTGCTCCTGAAACCTGGCAGGCAGTAAGGACTACAGTCTGGTTTATTGTAAACAGGTCTGGTCTTGTCTGCCGTTGCAGCAGGGATTAATGCAGTATAAGCCTCTAAAGCACTCTGGTAACGCATAGACGGTTCAAGTGATATACATTTCTGTATAAAATCCTTATATTGTATGTCAAGACATTTGTTGCCTTCTGGTATTTTTCCTGATAAAAGCAAATGGAATAATATACCTACAGAATAAATATCAGACCTGCCATCTGTCTGCTGGAACCCAAACTGTTCAGGTGCTGCAAAGCCTGCTGTTCCAAGTATTGTTGTATCCCTTACAGAATTATCTTTATATTTTCTTGCAATACCAAAATCAATAAGTTTAACTATGCCATCTGTTGAAACTAGTATATTTTTGGGATTAATATCTCTATGTATAATATTTATCCCATGCAGGAAGATTAAAACTTCTAATAGTTGTTTTATAATATCCAAAACTATTTGTCTGCTGGAATTTCCACTATTTATAATATCTTCCAAAGTTTCACCACTTACAAATTCTTCAATAACAATAAATTTACCATCTGATTTGAAAGTTTCATATATTGTAACAAGATTCCTGTTTGTAAATGTCTGAAGAGTCTTGTATATTTCTTCAAGTTCTGGCATAGTTTCTTTTAATACAAATAACTTTCCTGTATGATTGTTCTTTACAAGCCATGTTTCTAACCCCTGGCTGTTGCCAAGAATATCAAGTTTTTTATATGTTTCATTAATATATTGTATCTGAAGATTCTTTTCCATTGTTTTTCCTTTTTAATTTTGTTTTTGATTGCAAAGCAGACCAGATTTAAAATATATGTTTGGATTTAGTTAATAATTTTGAATTTCCCCATTTTTTAAATCACGCAAAGACTATATTACTCTGGCAAGTTCCAAATGTTTTACCATAAGGCAGTTGTTATAAAAGCGCTGGTGCTTAAATCTGGTTTTTTCAGATTTTATGCACCACTGTGCATCCCATCCAAGCCGGGGCGGGCTGCCATTGGTAAAACTTTGGAATTGCCAGAGGCAAAATACCTATATACTAAAAAATGAGGAAACTCAAATGTATTAATACATTGACATTTTTTTCTTCCATGGTATGATTATATAGAATTAATATGTAGATGTCTAGTATAGTATGTCCAGCAGGATATTATAAAATAATTTCTTTTATAGGTTAAAATTACTTATGATAATAGAATTTTATCAAGCTAGTTTTATAAATTAGTAAAATAATATAATATAATACAGGATGGATAAAATATGGTTAAAAAAACACAAGATTTATTAGAAATTTTAAAAGGTGTGTCACAGCCAGAGGATTATATCAGAAGGGAAGAAGATAACCTTGTTAAAATGGAATTGTATGAATATTTACAGAACATTTTAGATACCAAAGGCATTTCACGGGGACAGCTTATTAAAAACTCAGGGCTTGACAGGACTTATACATACCAGATTTTATCAGGGATTAAGAAACCTTCACGTGATAAAGTGCTTGCTATATGCTTTACATTAAAATTATCTTTCGAGGAAATACAGAATTTGTTAAAGGCAACTGGTTATCCTATATTATATGCAAGAATTAAAAGGGACAGCATTATTATATTTGCATTACAGCATAATATAACACTTACAGATACCAATGAGCTGCTTTTTGATTCTGGATACAGTCTTATACAATAAATAAAAATAGTGTGGATGAGGTGGTTTATGTATACAGTAACAGGCAATTCTGCATTTATATGGCGGGATTTTGGAGAGGGTGCGGAAATACTGCGTGTTTATGCAGACAACCCATATTTGCGTGTACCAGAAAAAATTAATGGGAAAGATGTATTGTCTGCCGGTCCATATTGTTTTTCAGAAATCTGGAGGGTAGAAAATTATATAGAAAAAGATATTCCAGATAGTGGTAATATTGTACCACCTGACGGGATGTGTGAATTTTGTGGCAATTATGTTGAAAGTGTTGTACTTCCTGATACTGTTATAAAGATTGCCAATAATGCATTTTATAACTGCCGCAATTTTAAAACACTGGAAGCTGGTGCTGCTTTAAAAGAAGCTGGAAGTGATATATTTATGAATTGTATAAGTTTTTCAAAACTTTGTCTAAGGCACAGGGCAGATATCCCAGGAGGGCTTAAACAGGTTGCCAGCCGTTTAAGCAGCCATCTTGATGTATATTTTTATGATAATGGGAAAATCCATGCAATGCTTGTATTTCCAGAATATACAGAGTCATATGATGAGATTGCCCCAGCACATATATTTGGCAGGAATATTATGGGTGAGGGTTTCCGTGCAAGACAATGCTTTTCGGGTGATATTCCTGATTTCAGGCAGTACGACGCAATATTTGACAAAGCTTCTGTAGAAGAAAGTGTAAGTGTTATATATAAAATGGCACTGGGAAGGCTTATGTACCCATTTATGCTGGAAGATACCCCACGTAATAAATATAAAGATTATATAAAATGCAACCAGAAGGAAATTATGGAGATACTTACAACAGAGAGAGAACTTGATGCATTATATTTTATATGCAGGAACCAGTACACAGACGCAGCAGGTATTGACAGTGCAGTATCAAAGGCGTCACAGGCTGGGTGGGGAGAAGGGGCAGCAAGCCTTTTAAAATGGAAACATGAATTTATAGAAGATATAAGAAAAAGCAGGTATGAATTTTAATATTCCAAGTGTGTATATATAAATTAAATTGGAATTGCTATAACCAATAAGTTTATTAAATTTTAAATTTCCAGACACATATGTGAAAAGATTTAAAAAAATATTTATTTTACAGAAAGGGCAAGGTTTATATGGTGCATAATATTACACAGACAGAATGGGAAGAAGAAATGGCTGTTAAAATACTTGGTTTTACCAGGAACCAATTGTATCTTGAACTTAGGTTTATGGATATTGCACTGTCAGGGCTTATATGGAAAAGTGACAATACTATTGACACAATGGCTGTAGATGGTAATTACCTGTATTATTCCCGTGAACAGCTTTTCCGTGTTTTTAAATCTAATTCACGTTTTTTAAGCAGGCTGTACTTGCATGGAATACTGCACTGCATATATGGGCATCTATGGCTGTGTGGCGGGCGCAGCAGGGTTCTATGGGATATAGCATGTGATATTGTTACAGAATATACTATTGACAGCCTGGACAAGCCAGGTCTTAAAAGGCCATTAAGCTTTATAAGACAGCAGTTTTATAAAGCAATAAAAGATACTGGAAAGGCTGTGTCTGCCCCGGTTGTTTATAATAAACTTATGGAGATGGATATTAGCAGTATAGAAAAACTGCAGAAGGAGTTTTATACTGACAGCCATAAATACTGGCCAAAAGAAGAGAAGATGTCTGCCGCTTCAAGCAGTGCCCAGAATAAATGGGATAAGATTTCAAGACAGTCACAAATGGAACTTGAGAGCCATGGGGATAAGGATAAGGACGGGACACAAATATTTGATGAAAGGGCAAGGATTTTAAAAGGCAGGCGTAATTACAGCAGTTTCTTAAGGAAATTTGCAATGCTTAATGAAGAACTAAAATGTGACCCTGATGAATTTGACCTGAATTATTATACTTATGGGCTTGGGTTATATGGAAACCTGCCACTTATTGAACCTTTGGAGTCACGGGAAACAGTTAAAATAAAAGAGTTTGTTGTGGCAGTTGATACCAGCTATTCAACAAATGGGGAAATGGTTAAGAATTTTCTTAAGGAGACATATAATATACTTTCAGAGAGTGACAGTTTTTTTAGCAGCTGCCATATGAGGATAATACAGTGTGATGATGATATACGTATGGATTTAGAAATAAAGAGAAAAGAACAGCTTGGACATGTGCTGGATAACTTCCATATAATTGGAGGCGGCGGGACGGATTTCAGGCCTGTTTTCAGATATATAAATAATATGGTTAAAAATAAAATTCTAAAGAATTTATGCGGGCTGGTTTATTTTACAGATGGCAAAGGGATATATCCCAAAGCAAAGCCTGCATATAAAACAGCATTTATTTTTATAGATGACTATGACGAAGCATCAGTCCCTCCATGGGCAATGAGAATGAAAATTGAGCCAGGGCACCTGCAAAGCCTGGCAGCAGGAAATGGAGAATTATAATGGATATAAAGAGAGCTAAGGAAGAGGTTAAAAATACTGTTAAAGCATATCTTATGAAGGATAGTTCTGGCGGCTATATAATGCCTGCTGCAAGGCAGCGGCCAGTCCTTCTTATAGGGGCACCAGGAATAGGCAAGACACAGATAATGGAACAGATTGCAAGGGAACTAAGGATAGGGCTTGTTGCTTATACAATTACGCATCATACAAGACAAAGCGCAGTAGGTCTTCCTTTTATAAAAGAGGAGGAATTTAACGGGGAAAAATACTCTGTTACAGAGTATACAATGAGTGAGATTATTGCAAGTGTTTATAGTAAAACCAGGGATAGTGGTTTAAAAGAGGGTATTTTATTTATTGATGAAATTAACTGTGTATCAGAAACACTTGCCCCTACAATGTTACAATTCCTGCAGTATAAGACATTTGGCAACAGGAAAGTTCCTGAAGGCTGGATTATTGTGGCTGCTGGCAATCCGCCTGAGTACAATAAATCTGTACATGAATTTGATATGGTTACACTTGACCGTGTAAGGAAAATTGAAGTTGATGCAAAATATGATGTATGGCGTGAGTATGCCAGGGAGAACCGTATAGATAATGCAATTTTAAGCTATCTTGAACTGCGTCCCCAGAATTTTTACAAAGCAGAGGCGGATGTGGATGGCATACAGTTTGTAACTGCAAGGGGATGGGAAGATTTAAGCTGCCTGGTTAAAGTATATAAAGAACTGCAGGTACCAGTTGATGAAGAAATAATTTATGAGTTTATACAGCATAAAGAAATTGCAAAAGATGTAGCTGCTTATTTTGATTTATATAAAAAGTACCAGGATGATTATGGGATTAAAGATATTCTTTCAGGCAATATTACACCATCTGTATATGAACGTGTTTACAAAGCTTCATTTGATGAAAGGTTAAGTGTTGTAAATCTTTTAATTAGCGGGCTGGATGTGTTTTTTGACAAAGTATTTTCACATCATTTTATAGCTGGCAGATGGTTTTCTTTCCTGAAATCATTTAAAGAAGAAATGGACAGGGACAGTGAATATACAGAATTATATAAGAAAATGTATAAAAATTATGAAAATACTTATGAAGAGGAAAGGAAAGCTGGATTTTATACAAAACAGCAGGAGGAGTGTTATACTAAGCTTTTAGAAATGATTAGAAAGAACCAGCCATATTCACAGGATGAAAGAGAATCATTTGAAGAAGCAAAGTCTGGATTTGTAAAGTGGCGTGAAGAGCTTGAAAAACTTGAAGATGAAACAGGCGCTGCTTTAGAAAATGCATTTGACTTTATGGAAGGTGCATTTAAAAATAGCCAGGAGATGGTGGTATTTGTTACAGAACTTACACTAGACAGCAAAGCAGCTGCATATCTTTCTGAAAATAAATGTGAAAGATACCTTAAGTATAATGAAGAGCTTATGGCTGGTACAAAGAAAGCACAGATTCTTTCAATGCTTGAAAAAGATGAAATCTATGGAAAAGAGCATATAAGGGAATTCTAATTTTATCATTCAAACCAGAAAATATTAAGCTATTGCAAGTTATATGTATTACTTATTATAATAAGGTGCAAGATTATGATATATTTACCAGGGAAATGTTATTTAGAAATTTTAAGGCATTGTGAAAAAGAACTTCCAAATGAGGCATGTGGTCTGGCAGGAGGCATAGTGGAAGGAGATAATAAGTATATTAAAAAAATATATTTATTAACTAATATAGATGCAAGCAGCTGTCATTTTACAATGGATATAAAAGAACAGTTTGCTGTTATAAAAGATATAAGGGCAATGGGATACAAACTTGTGGGTAATTTCCATTCCCATCCATCTGCACCTGCCAGGCTTTCCATGGAAGATATAAGGCTTGCATATGATTTTAAAACAACTTATATGGTACTCTCACTTATAGACAGGGAGCATCCTGTATTAAATGCATTTAATATTGACAGGGACAGGAATGTAATAGAGGAAGAGATGGAGGTGTTTAAACTGTAAAAAAATATTGTTAAATCTTTTGAGTTTCCCCCATTTTTTAAAATATACAAAGATTATATTACTCTGGCAAAATACCTGTGTATTAAAAAAATGGGGAAACTCAAATGTTAAATCTATATTGTTATTATTTTGGATTTAGAATATAATCATGTATCAGGTTAATGTATTATTACATAGGAGGTACTATTATGGGTCTTTTTTCTGCAGGAAAAGCACATGTTAAGCCATTTCTAAAATGGGCAGGTGGTAAAGGACAGCTAATAAAGGAAATTGAGCAGTATTATCCTTTTAATAATGGTATTACAAAATATATAGAACCATTTGTTGGAGGAGGCGCTGTATTATTTGATATACTTAATAATTATAAATTACAAGAGGTAATTATTAGTGATATTAATGCAGAATTAATAAATACTTATCTTGTTATACGTGATAATGTTGACGGACTAACCAGGCTGCTTTTTAAAATGCAAAATGAGTTTTTGCCAATGGATATAGATAGCAGGAAAGCATATTATATGGCGAAACGTGAAAAATTTAATATTTTAAAAACTAATAATAGTAAAGATAATAATATTGAAAAGGCAGCAATAATGATTTTTTTAAATAAAACTTGTTTTAATGGTCTTTTCAGGGTAAATAAAAAGGGAATGTTTAATGTCCCTATGGGTGATTATAAGAATCCTTTAGTTTGTGATGAAAGTAATTTACATGCTGTATCAGAAAAATTACAAAAGGTAAAAATTGTATGTTGTGATTATAGGGAGTCTGCTAATTTTATTGATAAAAACACATTTGTATATTTGGATCCACCATACAGGCCAGTTACCAGTACTTCAAGTTTTACAGCATATACAAAAAATCTTTTTGATGATAATGAACAGATAGCACTTGCTGGATTTGTTGATGAAATGCATAGAAAAGGTGCTAAGATTGTTATTAGTAATTCTGATCCTAAAAATTCAGATATAAATGATAATTTTTTTGACAATATTTATTCTTCATATAAAATTAAAAGAGTTGATGCTGCCCGTGCGATTAATTGTAAAAGTAAAGAAAGAGGAAAAATTAAAGAACTTTTAATATCAAATTTTTAAAATAAAAAGGAGTTAAGTTATGTCGTATAAAATTGAAGCTACATGCCCTTGCTGTAAAAAAACAGCTTATGGAATTGAAGAAATTGAACGTTTATTTGGCTGGAGAAAGCCAGATAATAAACAAATACCACAATCTTATTGCAGAGAGTGCAGAAGTGCCAAATGCAGGGCTGGTGAACCTTGTAAAGCAAGAAAGGACTAAAATATGTGCAGGAATTTTTCAGAGTGGCTTGGCAGTTTCCGTAGTAGTATAGCAAATTATGGATACTATGTTGATTTTGATAAGATTTATAGTAATATTGATAAGGTTAAAATTGAATTAAATATATTAAATTCTTTAATTGGTTCAAAAAATATTGAGACAGACTTTGAGGATTTAATTAAAAAATATCCTGAAACTTTAAAGTGTATCCCATTGTTATTAGCTGTCAGGGCGGATGAAATTTATGCCATTGATGAAGAGGGTGAATTTACATATAATTTTAAAAAAGCGAATCTTACAGTAGAACAATATAAGATATTTATGCGTAAAACGGGATTATTTGATTTGATAGCAGACCATATTGTGAACAATCTTTTTGATTATGCAACAGGGGTTGAAACGGGGCTTGATTCTAATGGACGTAAAAACCGTGGTGGCCATCTTATGGAGGATTTAGTTGAAAGTTTTATTAAAAAATCTGGTTTTATTAAGGGAATTGATTATTTTAAAGAAATGTATATTCATCAGATTACAGATAAATGGGGAATTAACTTGTCAGCTATTTCTAACCATGGTAAGACAGAAAAACGTTTTGATTTTGTAATTAAAACGGATAATATGATATATGGTATTGAAACAAATTTTTATGGCAGCAGAGGAAGCAAATTAAATGAAACGGCTCGTAGTTATAAGACACTTGCACTAGAAACAGATACTGTTGACGGACTAGAGTTTGTCTGGTTTACAGATGGTAAAGGCTGGACAAGTGCCCGTCATAATCTTGAAGAAACTTTTGATGTTATGGAGCATGTTTATAACATTAAAGATTTAGAAAATGATATAATTAATAAAAAACTACGTTGATTTTATTTTTAATTAAAGGCTGGAAATAAATTATTTATATACTTTGGGGAAATTCAATATAAGCATTGAGGAGTTTAAATGCCAGACAAAAAGATAAGAGAATGGGAACCTGAAAATTTTAAATTGGAAATAACTACACATTGGTCATTTCCAGAACGTGGAGCCTGGGCTACACATGATGCAAAATGGAAAGGAAACTGGTCACCATATATTCCACGTAATATTTTGTTACGTTATTCTAATGAAGATGATTTAATTCTTGACCAGTTTGCAGGAGGTGGTACTACACTTATAGAGGCAAAGCTTCTTAACCGTAATATTATTGGTGTTGACATAAATGATGTTGCTCTTAAATGTTGTAAAGAGAAAACAAGTTTTAAACATGAAGGTGCTAATGGGAAAGTATATATTCGTAAAGGGGATGCAAGAAAACTTGATTTTATCCCAGATAAGAGCATTGATTTAATATGTACACATCCGCCATATGCTAATATTATTAAATACAGTGATGGCATAGAAGGAGATTTATCAAATTTAAATACAAGGAACTTTCTTGAAGAAATGAAAAAAGTTGCTTTAGAAAGTTACAGGGTATTAAAAAATGGCAGGTTTTGTATTATACTTATAGGAGATACACGTCAGAATGGCTGTATGGTACCAATATCATTTGATGTTATGAATATTTTTATAAATGTGGGTTTTAAGTTAAAAGAAATTGTAATTAAAGAACAACATAACTGTAGTTCTACAGAATATTGGAAAATAAATAGTATTAAATATAATTTCCTTTTGATTGCGCATGAGTATTTATTTGTTTTTAAAAAGACAGGTTTTTAATAAAAAATATTAAAATATTTGATATTTTTAACATGGCATAGCAGGTATGTATATGATAAAAAATAATTATAGAAATTCTTAAGGATTTTAATACTTGAAATTATTCATTTTGTATATTAGAATAAGTCCATTGTATATCACTTCAGAAGGGTGCTGGTGTGGAAACACATACCAGCACCTTATTAAACATAAAGGCAGTTTGCGGAGTGTGCTGCCTGTTGTTTTTGTATATACAAAAATCTGGCAAAAAAGGAGGTATATATGGGCATTTTAAAGAAATCATATCCATATTACAAAAGAATCTACGGTATTCTGGCTTTGTGTATCCTGCTTGGTCTCACGCAAGGGGTTATAGGGCTTGTTGAACCGCAGATTGTAACGCTTATTGTGGATAATGTAATTAATCCGGCACTTGGTGAGAAGCCAGAGAGTAACAGCAGTATATTTGCTTTCCTGATAGAAGATATCCCACAGGAAAATTTATGGGAAATGATGTTTATACTTGTAGGTGTATTTCTGTTGTTTCTGCTTCTGTATTTTGTAACATTCTATATCCGCTGGAATATAGCGCATTATTTTTCTATAAAGTGTGATAATAAAGTGCGTCTTGATGTTATCAGGAAAATTAATTCATTTGGTATGCCGCTGCTTAAGGAATATAGTACAGGTGACTTAATTACTATTGTAAATTCTGATGCGGAGAATGTACGTAATTTCCATGTAGCAACTATCCCATTTACAGTTGATGCATTGTTTTATATTGTAGTAGCAGCTTTTATGCTTTCACGCCTTAATATATGGCTTATGCTGCTGCCATTTCTTACACTGGTAATTTTTGGAATAATTACAAAGAAGTTTTTGAAATTGTGCAATGAAATGTATGGAAAACTTTGGGAGAAGAATTCAGAGTTAAATACAGAAACACAGGAAAGTATTTATGGAATACGTACAATTAAAGCATATGCAAGGGAAGATGTAAGAATTAAACGTTTTAATGAGAGAAGCAGGGATGTAAGGGATTTTTCAACAAGTTTTAGTGTCAGGCGGTATAAATATTTTCTTGCATTTGATACATCAGACCAGTTTGTAATGCTTGCAAGTATGGCATTAAGTATATATCTTGCAACAAAGTTCCAGATGACAAGTGGTGAATATACAGCATTTCTTACATATTTGCTGGCAATTTGTGGCAATTTTGTAGATATTATATTCCTGGCAGCAGACGGCCAGGAACAGAAAGTCAGTGCAGACAGGTTATATGGCCTTCTGGATAAAAAAGATGAAGTTTCTGCGGGATATGGTGATAAAGTGGTATCAAAAACACCTCATATTGTTCTTTCACATGTAAGTGCCAAGGCAGATGGGACAGAGCTTTTAGAGGATGTTTCACTTGATATACCATATGGAAAACGCATTGGCATTATGGGCAGGACTGGCAGCGGAAAGTCCGTGCTGTTGCGTGTAATGCAGGCTTTTGAAGAATTTGAAAGCGGTTCAGTAACTATTGATGGCAGGGATATTAAAGAATACAGCCGCAATGAAATCGCAAAAGCATATGGATATGCGATGCAAAATGTATTTTTATTTTCTAATTCTATTGCTGCCAATATTGCTTATTATAATCCTGATGCCACAAAAGAGGAAGTACTTGCATGTGGTGAGATGGCACAGGTAAGTGAGTTTGCAGAATCATTTCCAGATGGATATATGACTATAATTGGTGAGAAAGGTTTTGGGCTTTCTGGCGGGCAGAAACAGCGTGTTGCAATCGCAAGGGCACTTTTAAAGAATGCCCCTGTTACAATTCTTGATGACTGTACAAGTGCACTTGATATTGAAACAGAAAGTAAAATATTTAAAAGCCTTGAAAAACATTTCCGTGGAAGGACTCTTGTTATGGCAACACACAGGGCAGTTGCTTTAAGAGAATTTGATGAAATACTGTTTTTAGAAAATGGCAAGGTTATTGAGCGTGGAAGTTTTGATGAACTAATGGAACTGGATGGAAGGTATGCAAGTATTTACCGCCAGCAGATGGATAAGGAGGTGTTTGTACATGAGCAGGAACCTGTATTATGAAGATGAGGTACTTGAAGAAAAGTTTAATGGTTTTATGTTTAAACGCCTGTTATCTTATGCAGGTGAATATAAACGTGATTATATAATAACTGGCCTGCTTCTGGCTGGCGCTTCTTTTCTGTCACTTGTGCCTGCGGCAGTTAATATGAAGATTATTAATGAGGTACTGCCTAAAAATGGTGTTGTACCAGAAGGGGCACCAAGGCTTGCAGCAATCTTATTAAGTATCTGGATAACATTAAGTATTGGTGCAGTAATTGCTGACTTTGTTACTTCAAAAGCAGCAACAACACTTGGTAACAATATTGTATGCAGGCTGCGTGAAGATTTATTTGAAAAACTTATGGAATTAAGTTTTGATTATTACGACAGCAGGCCAACAGGAAAAATCCTTGTACGTATTACAAATTATACAGATGAACTTGCCAATTTCTTTATAAATGACCTGCTGCGTGTAATTGATAATGTGCTGGTAATGATTATTACAGTTGTATGTATTTGTTTTGTAGAAATACGCATGGCAGTAATGGGAATACTTGTAAGTATACCACTTGGGATTTTATTATGGGTGGTTGCAAGGGCATTACACCGTTGTACACGTATTGAAAGAAATAAAGCAAGTAACCGGACGGCATTTGTTGCAGAAGATATTAATGGTCTTGAAGTTATTAAAGCCTTTAACAGGGAAGCTTTAAATGATGAAATATTTATAGAGCTTTCAGAAAAGTTCCATAAGGCATTTATGCATTCTACAAGGTACAGGGAATTGTTTTTCCCACTTTCTTTTGCTGGTGTAAGGATTATTTGCAGTGTTACCATGTACCTGACAGCATTATTTATTATTACTAATAATGTTGGTGCAGAACTTACCCTGGGGGCACTTGTTGTAATTACTGCTTATATGCAGCGCTTTTCTAATGCTGTGTATGTAATATGCCAGCAGCTGCAGTCTGTAGCAGGCATAACTGCAAATATAGAGCGTATTTTTGAAGTACTTGGTACAGAAAGTGATATTGCAGAGAAAAAGGATGCTACAGAGTTATCAGTTACAGATGGGGCAATAGAGTTTAAAGATGTTACATTTTCATATATAAAAGGAATAACAGTGCTGGAAAATATCAGCCTGGATGTAAAACCTGGCCAGATGGTTGCACTTGTCGGGCCAACAGGGGCAGGAAAGACAACAATAGCCAGCCTGTTAAGCCGTTTCTATGATATTGACAGTGGCAGGATTTTAATTGATGGTATTGATATAAAGGATGTTACACTTGATTCACTCAGGGGAAGTGTCGGGGTTATGATGCAGGATACATTCCTGTTCCGTGGAGAGATTATTGAAAATATCCGTTTTTCAAAGCCAGATGCAACCGATGAGGAGTGTATAAGTGCTGCAAAAAAGGTGTTTGCACATGATTTTATTATGAAGAAAAAAGATGGGTACCACACAGTAATATCAAGTGAGGGAAATGAACTTTCAGCTGGTGAAAGGCAGCTTCTGTCATTTGCAAGGCTTTTACTTATGGAACCTGATATTATTATACTTGATGAAGCAACAAGTAATATTGATACTGAAACAGAGAAGCTTGTGCAGAAACTTTTTACAACTGTACTAAAAGGAAAAACTTGTTTTGTAATTGCACACAGACTCTCTACAATACAAAATGCAGACAGGATTCTTTATATTGATAATAAGAGGATTATGGAAGATGGAAGCCACCAGGAGTTAATGGAAAGAAAAGGAATGTATTACCAGCTTGCAACTGCAAGGGGAAGGATATAACCAGAAAGATATTTATAACTAGGGCGTGTTTGAAAATTAAATAATCCACAGTTACTGGCGCTGGCAATTTCAAATGTTTACCAACCAAAAGCCATGTGCAACATGGCTTTGCACGCCTCCCGCTTGGATGGATGTGCAGTGGTGCATAAAGCCTTAAAAAACAAGGCTTAAGCACCAGCGCCCCCATAACAGCTGCTTTTTGGTAAAACATTTGAAATTGCCAGCGCAATATACTCTTTGTACAGTTTGACGGTTTAAAAGCAATTTTCAAACATGCCCTGGTGTGTAAAAAAAGGGCGTAAGCCGTTACTGTTCACGGAGTGAACAGTAACCGTAAGCCTCTTTTTTTGGCTTAAAATATAGTCCGCTTGTTGTAAATAATGCTGTTTTTATGTATAATTAAAATATTACATAAGCGTTCATATAATACTTTTTGTAAAAATATATTGTAATAGTATTTAAGGAATATAGAAAGAGGTAAAAATGGACAACTTAGATTTTAAAAATCCAGAATATAATAATTATAATGTGACAATATGGAGTTATCTGGATTTTGGATGTTATCCACAGACAGAAGTTAAAAGAAATGAGATTATTCCTGCTATCAGGCAGGCAGAATATGACCAAGATGGAGATGCCTGGGCTGATGGTGTTAAATACAGGAGGATTAGCAAAGATAATGTAGAGAATACTGAATATTTTGGAAATGATGATTTTCGTTATTTTAAGTGGGAAAAGATAAGATGGAGAGTGCTTAAAAATAATGGAGAAACTTTATTTGTTATGGCAGATAAAGGAATTGATTGTAAGGCATACAATAATGTAAATGAATCTGTAGATTGGGAACATTGTACTATACGTGGATGGCTTAATAATGATTTCTATAATACAGCATTTGACAGTATAGAACAAAAAGCTATTATACCACATGAAGTAGAAAACAGGCCAGTACCTGGAAAATATATGAAGGATGGCGGCAATAATACAATAGATAAAATATATCTTCTGTCAATTCCAGAACTCAGGTTTCCAGCTTATGGTTTATGGGATGACAGGATGGACTGGGGACATAATAAAAGAGATAAAAAGATAAACAGGAGAATAAAAGCAAGTGATTATACACATGCACGTGGAGCATGGGTTTGTACAGATACCAGGGTGGCAGGAAGGGCATGTAAAAATAACTGCCGCTGGTGGCTGCGTTCCCCTTGCAAGTATACAAAATATGGTGCAGAAGTATTAGAAACAGGCCAGATTATTGATGTTGGTTGTTATACATATATTTTTAACAATGCAGTAGTTCCAGTAATGCATATAAGCCTTGAAGAATTGTCCCATATTATATAAATATAAAAGAGCAATGGAAACAATTTATTATGTTTATATTGTGAAGAGCATAAAATATATTTTTGTTTTGTTAAATGAATATCAGTAACCTTATGGATGCTCTGTAATTTACCAGGATAAACCTGTATTTTCCTAGGCATAAGAAGAACTTTAACCATATACCTGCAGCTTATCTTTTTATAATATAAAAGTTTTTATTAATAAGATTAAAATAATTGGTTTTAATTTAAGGAAAGGTTAATTATGGATACAATGGCAGACAAGATAACCGGGCTAGATGACAGTGATATTATTATAAATGAAAAAGAGCTTGAAGATATTGATTATACATATGATATGGTATTTAAAAAATTATTTGCAAATGTAGTGTTTCTTGCGCCTGTTCTTAAAAATATTGTTCCAGAATATAAACATCTTGAATTAGAAGATATAGAAAGTCTGGTTACTACAAACAGCGATGTAAAAGTAAATCCACAAGTTTATAATTCAGAAGATTTTGGAAAAGGTGAAGAAACTATAACACATTATGATGTTCTTGCAAGCTGTTCATTACCAGATGGAGAAACAGTTTGTGTTGGTTTTTACTTTGATTTGGAGATGCAGCGTGAAAGTGAACCAGGATATCCTGTTATTAAACGTGGAATTTATTATTGCAGCAGGCTGGTTAGCAGGCAGATTGAAAGGTTAGGGAAAGAATCATATAACCAGTTAAAGCCAGTATATTCAGTATGGATTATGATAAATAATATTCCAGAAGGTTTAGAAAATTCAATATATACTGCCAGATTATCTGGATGTAGTAATAAGAAAGATTTAGATGTTGCCAATTTAAATAGAGAACTTAATTTAATTAATTTGTATCTTATATATTTATCAGAAAATTTTAAGCCTGAAGAGGACCAGGATGATTTGGTTATGTATTTACAGTCTGTATTTGCGGGCCAGGCTGGTAACAAAGATTGTAATCCATATTATGAGTATTCCAGTAAAATTAAAAAGGAGGCGGAAGAAGTTATGTCAATAAGGGAATCATTTGAAGCGCGTGGAATGGCGCGTGGAATGGCGCGTGGGATGGCACGGGGAGAGGTTATAGGAAGAGCAGAAGGAGAGATAATAGGAAGAATTGCTATATTAGCTGAGAATAAATATCCAGATGTAAAGATTATAAACTATCTTATGACACTGGAAAATAATCCATTGACACAAGAAGAAGCGGAAAGATTTTTGAAAGAATATTATAAAAAGTATCCTGTTTAAAAAGTATATATGGATATTGCATATGTTTGTATATGAATAAAGAAGTAACTATAAACCATAAGGAAATAAAAGAACTGGAATATTTAAAAGATACCCTGGTCCAATACATGAATATATACTGCAAAGAACAAAATAAAGAAAAAATTAAAAATTTTAATGAACTCTAATACCATCAAGATTCTTTTGGTTTATTTAGTCTTTAGTAACTTACTAACTGCAATTTATTTACAACAATTCCAGACAGAAAAACATATTACAATATATTTTATCCATAATAATTAAACAAATTTTATAAACTCTATAAAAAAAATTAGTATTAACCATAGAAAGTTTAGTATTAACTTTAATAACCTGCCCCGCTTAAGTTAAAACCTCATCATTACATTGTAATTTAAACTGGGCAGGTTTAAAAATAACATTGGTTTTTATATAAAAAGGTAAACAATATTCAGTTTTCATATCATTTTCTGTTCTAAATTTCCCCGATAAACTGGAATTTCACTTTTTTATTGCTCTAACAGCAACATAGGAATTCATATATTTATCAAAAAGTCCACCACCGTCGCGATCCTCATAGATATTTGTTATTTCAAATCCAGCTTCAATTAGGCCGCCTATTTGCTCTGTCAAAGAATGGCTAAATGCAAAGGGTCTATGTTCTTCACCATATTTTTTCTTTGATTCTTCTGATAAATCTCTATATGGATTAAAGGGCAGACTATGCCTTGAAATCAGATAATCTTCGTTCTTATAATCTGGCTCAAACATAAAATGCTCTTCTTTTACAAATGCCATCATTAACACACCGTTTTTTCGGATAACTCTTGCGCATTCTTTCCACATTGACTGAATGGATTCAATATAACAATTTGAAATAGGATTGAATATCATATCAAATGCATCATCCAAGAAAGGAAAGTCTTTAGACATATCAGCTTTCACAATATTTATATCATATTTTTCTCGTTCAGCAACATAAGTTTCACTGGCAAGCTGATTATCAGAAAAATCTGTTACTGTCACGTTTGCACCATGTGCAGCAAATACAGGCGCTTGTTGTCCTCCACCACATGCTAAAGCTAAAATATTTTTCCCTTTTAAGTCCGGAAACCATTCTTTTGGAACAGTCTTTATACCAGCCAGGCTTATTTCCAATTCCCCTGCTTTTGCACGCATAAAGTCTTCGTGGCTGATTGCTTTTGTCTTGTCAATTAAACATTCATTAATGTTATCCCACGTTTTTGCAATATCCTCTTGATAGTTGTTCATTTTATTTCTCCTTATTATCTAAAAAATATTCAAATGGGAATTTATGATTTCTCTCTAATACATTTTACAGTGATGAAAGAAACAACAAAGAGGGAAACTAACATGATAATACCATCCATTCTTATAATCCAATCCGGTAAAGGGATAACAATCTTATTTACTACCATTACAACTAGGGTAACAATCAAAATGCATATACTAATAATCTGTACTTTTTTCATGCCTACGCTTCCTTTCAAATTCCAGTTTCTTTTTATACTTGACTTCCCGGCGGACTTGAAGCTGTATATCTATTTTTCAATCTTCATTCTCATTCCTTTGCCATTGTATCCAAATGGTACTTCTTTAAATCCGCAACTCTCATAAAATTTCTCCATGCCCTTAATTGATATCAAATTAATAGTGCTATATTCTCCATCCATGGTTTCGCTTTTTATGTCGTTTATTATTGAATTTACAAGTTTTTTTCCTATTCCTTGCTTTTGATATTTTGAACTGGCTACTACGTCAACTAAGAGATATGACATACCATCTCCAATGTCTCTAGCCATACCAACTATTTTATTATTATGCATAGCTTTTTTTATAATCGTGCTATGGCTTATGGCTTTTTCTGCTACAAGCGGATTTTTTATTTCCTAATCTACATCTACTCTTAATTGGTTATATTCTTCAACTGTTAAATTATCTAGTATTTCTATCATCATCTTTTCGTTTCTCCTCTGCAAATCCCGGTTTGTCTCTTACAACAACATTATCAGTATACCACGCCATTAAATATAATTCCACATCTTATTTAGGTGAAATGCGGAGAATTTCACTGCCCTGCATTTCATTACACCCATATTATTTGCAATAGAATTATTCGCTTATCTGCCCCTCACATATCCCTCATTGTGTATCCTATAAACAGGACGATTATTCCTTGCATTTTCTGGCATTTTCATTTCCTCCATGAAACTCTCTGCCGCCTTTACATACACCTCTGCCTGTTCCAGCGTGCATATCCGGTTCTCCGGCGTGATTTCCTCCCTTATTTCAGAAACCTTTGCAGCCTGTTCCGCCTGCACATTCCAAAATCCAGCCAGTTGGTAATCGGTTCCCTGTCCGTTATAATCCTTATATACCGGAACTACTTCCCCTTTGGAAGTCTGCCACGAGGCAATCTCCGGGAACGTGACAAGCCTGTCATACTGGGGGCAATGTCATCAACTTAAGAGTATAAATGTAGATTTAACATTTAAATTTATATATACTAAAATTTGATACACTGGTTTACAAGTTTTTTTGAAAAATACAATAAAACAGCCGTTTTCAGCTTATGAATTCTTATCTTGTTTTTTGTTTTAAAATGGGCATTTTCTGAAAAAGTTGTAAACAGCTATTATTATATTAAAATTTATGTTACTGTTCACAGGTCAGCTTGACATGAAGAAACCGATGGTTTAGACTATTAACTGTCGAAACCACCGGTTTTCTTTATCCAAATATCTGGGATACCCTGTCAAACAGGTTCGTATTTTCTTCACGGCGCATCATAACAAGCATGCTCATGCATTGACAGAGTTGTTCGGTGCTTTCGACACTCCGGAATGTTACGGCCTGCTGTTGTTTCCTCTTATAGCTTCTTAACAGCCTTTCGGCTTCGTTATTGGTGGCCGGCACCATAAGTGCGAACTTAAGCAAGCAATCCTGGTAAAATTGCTGTATGGAAGTC
>CAQGLR010000002.1 GCA_948794795.1 uncultured Lachnospiraceae bacterium
TTGTATCCCTTAGAAATCAGGTTATTGCCAGATACAACATAATTTTTATTATGTTGTATATATTTATTTTATTTATCATCCAAGCTGTCCTAAAGCTTCTCCATTTCAAAAATATAAATTTATATAAAACTCCCAGTATTTTTTATTTAGTCTAAATAATGTTTTAATATTAATATAATATGCATCTAATGTAAGAATATATATGTATATATAACTTTTTTTACACTAATTTCATATTATCAAGCTGTTTCTGGTGTTCTTCATATGTTGTCATAATATAACCTCTTGTTGTTTCTATACTGCTATGCCCCAGCAGGTCAGCAAGTTTTGCAATATCTTTATCAATTTTGTAAAATGTTTTTGCAAACAAATGTCTTAAATTATGAGGAAAAACTTTTTCATTTACTACATTTGCTTCACTTCCCAATGCCTTCATCTCTCTCCATAAATTGCTGCGGTCAAGTGCCTTTCCACTAGATGTACAAAATACTATTCCATCATTTATATTATTTTCCTTTATATATTTAACCAGCATATTTTTAAGTTTTTTAGGAAGAAGTACCTTCCTCTGTTTTCTTTTACAATAAATATCCACAATCCCCTGTTTTACACTGTCAACTGTGACATTAGAAAGCTCACTTATACGTATACCTGTTGAACAAATTGTCTGTATAACCATTGCAAGTCTTTTTTTACCTTTATATTTTGCAGCATATACAAGTTTCCTGTATTCCTGCATTGATAAATCCCTGCCTGCAGGTGCAAAAACTTCCCTCTGTATGTTGTATGTTTTTACACGCATACCATACCAGCCCATATATTCTAAAAACCTGTTTACAGCTATAAGAAATGAATTAATACTGGACAGCTTGTACTTTTTATTTATACGCAGGTCTTCTTTATAATCTAATACAAGTCTTTTAGTAATTTCACGCCCGCCAGCATAATCTAAAAGTTTCTTTATATCCCTTATGTATTTGCTTATTGTTGCCCTGCTTTTTTCTTCTTCTTTTAAATACTCCTTATACTTCTCCAACATTGGTTCTGTAATAATACGTTTCATAATATTTATCCTTTCTGTTTATTAAATATAAATAATAACAAAATTACTTTTAATTCCAGGTTAATAACCATTATTAAAATAATTAAATATTGAAACAAATTTTACTTTGGATAAATTTATATCTGCAATACATAATATTTAATTGTATAAAATGCTATAATAGTTGATAACAACATAGAAGATATCAATTTAAACAAATAAAAACACCAATATTTAACTACCATAATAATATATATACTGCTAATAATGACATATATGTATCTATTTATCAACTATAAAATTAATTTTATTTACAAGTAGAGATAATATATATACTAAACTATATTTTTTATTGACAATATTGTTTATAAATGTTATTATTGAGCATAATAAAAAACTATGAAAATATTAAAAATCTTGTAAGATACTATTTATTATTGGATATGTAAAGACATATATAAGAAATATTAAAATGAGGAATATTAATTATGGGAAAAATAACTTATATGGAATTATTTAATGATTTAAATTCTAAAAAACGTAATAAAAAAATTCTTATCACAGCAGAAGCTATTGAAAAAATTCAATATATACAGTATGATGGATTTAGTGATGAAGACTGTCAGATTATCGAAACTTTATCTAAACTTGTTTTAAAAATTTCTAAAGAAAATAATGATTCTAACGAAGTAGCAATAACATATTGTTTAGAAAGTGCTGTTTTAAATTCAAGTTTATTAGATTATATAGGTATAGCCAAAGGCACTGAACACAATGTTGACCCTTTAAGTGATACAAAATCTTATCATTTAATTAAAAGCTCAAATTCCTGTATAGTTGTACTTATGCATAACCATCCTTCTTTATCACTGTTTTCCTTACAGGATATACGCTTTTTCTTAGAAAATAGTAATATACGGCTAATGACTGTAATATCAAATTTAGGGAAAATAAATTATCTGTTAAGATGTGAAAAATATAACAGGACAGCTGCTATTAAGTTATATAATGAAGCTGTAGAAAAAAGTAATAACTCAAATAATTTAAATGATATGCAGGATGCTTGTAAATATTTTCTATATAATTCATCAAAAGCCGGAATAAAATATAAATAAGGAGGTATTTGTATGCCAGGTTTAAGCGAACTTTATGAAGACCAGTTGGACGCCATTGAATGGGGGAAAAAAGAAGCTCAACGTCTTGAAACAGCAAAAGTTACTGTAGAAGATGTTGAACAGGCAGTATGGAAAATTGTAGAAGAAAAAATTGCCACTGGTGAATTCCATCCTAAAAAAGAAGACTAAACTAAGCGGGTAAGCAGAAAACACCGGCTTACCCGCTTGTACTATCCCACTTTTCCTATACTGGAATAAAATTATATTTTTAATCCTGTTCCAATATTCTTACAATTTGGCAATTTCTTCTTTCAATGTGTCAAGAAGCCCTTCTTCTGGCACTTTTTTAATAACTTCGCCTTTCTTAATAAGAAGTCCTTCACCTTTTCCACCAGCAATACCTATATCAGCTTCCCTTGCTTCACCTGGTCCGTTTACAACACAGCCCATTACAGCTATTTTTAAGTCCTTGTCTATATCCATCCCCTTAACCATTTCTTCAACTTTTTCTGCAAGTTCTATAAGGTTTATCTGTGTACGTCCACAGGTAGGGCATGATACAACAGTAACACCACCTTTGGCCAGTCCAAGTGTTTTTAATATCAATTTTGCTGAATATACTTCCTGTACAGGGTCTCCTGTCAATGAAACACGTATAGTATCACCAATGCCCTGGTAAAGAATATTCCCAATACCAACAGCAGATTTAATATTGCCACTTGAAATAGTTCCAGATTCAGTAATGCCAACATGAAGCGGATATCCAGACTGCTTTGCAATAAGTTCATGCGCTTTTATGCACATAAGTACGTCTGATGATTTAATACTTATTACAAGATTATCATATCCCAGGTCTTCAATCATTTTTACCTGCATAAGTGCGCTTTTCACAAGACCTTCTGCAGTAACTTTTCCATATTCTTCAATTATTTCTTTCTCAAGTGAACCACTGTTTACGCCTACACGTATAGGGATATTCCTCTCTTTTGCTGCCATTACTACTGCTTTAACTTTGTCTTTTGTACCTATATTTCCTGGATTAATCCTAATCTTATCTGCACCATTTTCTATAGCTGCTAATGCAAGCCTGTAATCAAAATGTATATCAGCTACAAGCGGGATGTGTATACCCTTTTTAATCTCCTTTAATGCGCCAGCAGCCTCCATAGATGGCACAGCACACCTTATAATATCACATCCTGCCTTTTCTAAACTTAATATCTGTGAAATTGTAGCTTTGGCATCCTCTGTCTTTGTATTTGTCATAGACTGGACTGCCACTGGACTGCCGCCGCCTATATTTACACCACCTATATTTACTATCTTTGTATTATCCCTGTACATAATATCCCCCAAAATATTATTTACTTTATAATTTTTATAATATCATTATACATTACAAATACCATGAATAACATTAATACTACAAGGCCTGCAAAATGTACAAATCCTTCCTTTTCCCTGTCAACTGGCTTTCCACGTATTGCTTCTATAAGTATAAATACAAGTCTTCCTCCATCAAGTGCAGGAAGTGGTAAAAGGTTCATTACACCAAGGTTAGCACTAAGCAGCACAGACATATAAAGCATCTGCATAATTACAGCCATAATCCCAAGGCTTTTACTCTGGTCAATCGCAGTACCTACAACATTTACAATTCCAACAGGCCCTGACACATCATTCATTGAAAGCTTTCCCGTTATTAACTGTCCAAGGCTTGCAACAGTTGTAACTATCCAGTATTTTACTTCAACAAAACTGTATTTTAATACATCAAGAGGGCTTCCTCCTTTTTCATCAAATGCAGCATTAAAACCAAGTGTATATGATTCGTATTCTACAGGAGTAACAGAAAACTGCTGTTCCATTCCATCCCGTTCTATTACAAAATTTACCTCTTTACCATCCTGGTTAGCTGTGTTCATGGCAGTGCTTAGCCCGCCAGCATTTAAAATTTCTTCCCCATTAACTGATTTAATTATATCACCAGCTTTAATACCTGCTTTTTCAAATGCACCACCTTCTGTAACCTGGCTTATCTGTGAACTTTCTTTTTCATTTGAAGGGTATGAGAAACCAAAAAGATATGTTTTATAATAAGGGTCAATTTTAAATGTCTTTATCTCCCCATTACGCTCTATCTCTACTTCCACCTCATCACCATTAAGCGGATGAAGCTGTGTATAAGTAGAAATTTCACGTCCTATTGTTATCTTCTTACCATTAACTTTTTTAACTACATCCCCTGTTTCAAGGCCACTCTGGCTTGCTGGCTGGTTATTGTAAACCTGTCTTATTATTGGATAGTCAATGCCTGAATAAGAAAGTATAATTATTGAAAATACAAATGCCAGTATAAAATTAAAAAACGGTCCCGCAAATACTACAGAAAACCTTGCCCACACACCTTTGCTGTTAAATGAGTTTTCAGCGTCGTTTTCTTCATCTTCACCAATCATTGCACATGAACCACCAACTGGAAAAAGTTTCCAGGAATATTTTGTCACGTCCTGCCAGTCTTCCCTGCTTTCAAAATCTTTCTGTGAACAGAAAAGTTTAATTACACCACCTTTTTTTGTCCTGGCATATGTTATAATTCTTGGTCCCATGCCTACAGAGAACTCTGGAACTCCTACACCGTTTTTCTTGGCAAGGAAAAAGTGC
Organism: uncultured Lachnospiraceae bacterium; assembly: GCA_948794795.1. Classification (GTDB taxonomy): domain Bacteria; phylum Bacillota; class Clostridia; order Lachnospirales; family Lachnospiraceae; genus Butyribacter. The sequence continues at coordinate 4,822 of CAQGLR010000002.1, forward strand.
CCTAGCTCATGTATTACTACAATCACTGTAAATATAAGTAATGCTACAATAATATTCATTATAAAACCTCCATAGATATTCACTGCCAGCTTCTGTTACATACTCTCAATAAAGCTGTATACATCCTGTTCAATTTCAAGTATATCACTTAATGATGGATTATCAATGTTTTTATGTTTCTGCATACATTCTTTTATTATCCGTATTATATCCAGATAACCAGCCTTCCTTTCAAGGAACATGGCTACTGCCTTTTCATTGGCAGCATTAAATACTGTAAGCATGCTTCCTCCTGCCTGGCCTGCCTCATATGCAAGCTTAAGCCCTTCAAAAGTTTCCAGGTCGGGTTTCTCAAATGTAATCTGGGACATTCTATAGAAGTCAAGGCGTTCTCCTGGAAGATACCGCCTCTCTGGATAAGTAAGCGCATACTGTATAGGAAGCTTCATATCAGGTGTTCCAAGTTGTGCAATTACTGCCCCGTCTTCAAATTCTACCATGGAATGTATTACGCTTTGGGGCTGTATCACAACTTCAATATTATCAAAACCCATATTAAAAAGCCATTTTGCTTCTATTACTTCAAGCCCCTTATTAACCATTGTTGAAGAATCAACTGTAATCTTCTTTCCCATAGACCAGTTAGGATGTTTAAGTGCATCTTCTGGCGTTATATTCTTAAGAGCTTCCTTTTTCATGCCACGGAATGGTCCCCCTGAAGCTGTAAGGATTATTCTGGCAGGTTTATTATTATATTTTCCACTTATACACTGGAATATAGCAGAATGTTCACTGTCAACTGGAAGAAGCTTTACTCCATACTTATGAACCATAGGCATAATAATATGCCCAGCTGTAACAAGAGTTTCTTTATTTGCAAATGCTATATCTTTTCCTGTCTTAATTGCTTCAATTACAGGCTTTATCCCTATCATTCCTGAAACCGCCGCAACAACAATATCTGCACCATCTATTGTTGCACACTCCACAAGACCATCCATGCCTGTTACAACTTTTGTCTTACTGTTTCCTTTTGTTTCAAGGCGTTTCTTTAATTCAAGTGCCTTTCCTCTGTCATATATACATACAAGCTCTGGCATAAACGTATTGGCCTGCTTTTCTGCAAGGTCTGTATTACTGCCTGCTGCCAATGCTTTTACATGCATATCTTTGTTATTATTTATTACTTCAAGGGTCTGTGTGCCTATAGAACCCGTTGAGCCTAATATAACTATCTCTTTCATATTTCCTAACTCCATGCCAGGATGTTTTTATCCTGTATAAAACCTGTATTTTTTGTATTACATCATAAACCTTATAAGATAATATACTACTGGTGCAGTAAATATAATACTGTCAAACCTGTCCAGTATACCACCATGTCCAGGTATAAGTTTCCCATAATCTTTAATATTATGGTTTCTTTTAATAGCGGAGGCAGCAAGGTCGCCAATCTGCGAAATAACAGAAGAAACTGCACCTATTACAGGAAGCTGCCACCATACATTCCTGTCATTATAAAATACTGCTGCAAATATAAATCCAATTAATGCTGCACCAGCAATGCCACCAAGGCATCCTTCTATTGTTTTATTAGGGCTGAGTTCAGATGGCATCTTATGCTTTCCTATAAGTTTGCCTACACAGTAAGCACAAGTATCAGAACCCCATGCACCAATATATATAAGCCATACAAGTAAAATCCCATTTTCTACAAACCTTACTTTAAATACAAATGATAACATAACTGTTACATATATAATCCCAAAAAACAGCATTGTTATTTGCTCTGAATTAAACCTTGGATAGCTTATAACATAACATGCCATAAATACCATTAATGATAATATAAGCCACATTATAAGGTATTCATATTCATCATTAAGTAACAGGATATCTGTAACAATACTTGAAATATATCCAGCTAGTGCAGGAGGTGTTTTCTCCATCCTGGCTGCTTTGTAAAGTTCAAAAAGCCCAATTAAAGAAATTGCTGTTATAACCCAGAATAATGGATAGCCTCCATATACCATAAGGGCTATTGTAATTGCCATAAGGACAATCCCGCTGGCAAGCCTTGTCTTGAACATTTTAAAAATCCTTTCTGCTAAAATCCAGCTTTATCATATAATTTCCCTTATACGCTATACTCCTCCGTAACGCCTGTCCCTTGTCCTGTAAAACTCTACAGCTTTTTCAAGCTCTTTTTTATCAAAATCCGGCCAGAGTACATCAGTAAAATAAAATTCTGCATACGCAAGCTGCCATAAAAGATAATTGGACAGCCGTTGTTCACCACTTGTCCTGATCATAAGGTCTGGGTCTGGTATGCCATATGTATCAAGATGTGATGATATAACATCCTCATCTATATTATTTATATCAAGTTTTCCCTCTTCTATTTCATGGGCTATTTTTATAATGCCACGCTTGATTTCGTCACGGCTCCCATAATTTAAAGCAACCTGGAAATGAAGCCCTGTATTTTTTGCAGAAACTTTTTCAAGTTCTACAATTCTTTCCTGCAAACCCTTGTCAAGACGTGAAATATCGCCTATGACACGCACCTGCATATTATTTTTCCTGCTGGTGCTAATACAATCTTTTAAATAACTGCCAAGCAGTTTCATCAGGGCATCTACTTCATCTTTTGGCCTTGCCCAGTTTTCAGTGGAAAATGCATACATAGTTACATATTCTATACCCATGTCCCATGCTGCTGCACATATTTTTTCAACATTTTTACTTCCAGCAGCATGTCCTGCATTGCGGGGAAGCAGCCTTTTCTTCGCCCATCTCCCATTGCCATCTAATATAACTGCTACATGTCTTGGCACACTTCTTACATTATCTGACATCTTTGTTTCCCTTTCATTAAATGTTTTACTGCTTATTATAATAAGCAAAAAACTTTTCTATAAATAATATAATCTCCAATATTACTGCAAAATATTAAGGGACAGGCTTTGCCTATCCCTTATGCCAACAACTAATTTTAACAAGTAAAAACTGGAAAGTCAATAGATTTCCAGTTATCTTATTTTGTATTTCTGGATATGCACGGTTTATATATCTATATATCCATTTTCCATCCATGGGTGCTTACGGAATAATGGATATATAGATATTGTAAACCTGTTTCATGGAATAAATATACAAAATAATAGTATAACTGGAAATTACACAAATATGCCAGTACATAAGTCTATTATTTTATGTATAATAGCAGAAGCAGATTTTATAAAACCTAAAACAGGATACAAGCACTTGCGGGGTTAAAGTACCCCTTTTTATAGAATTATTGCTGGCAGCTGGCATGAAAACCCCTGTGTAATAAAAAAATGGGGAAACTCAAATATGCTTTTTATTTACATTACAAAATGCTTTTGATATAATAAGCGCATACTGGTTATTAATGATATTAAGTATATAGCGGAATGGAGATTATTATGAAAAAAGTTGGTATTGTAATATGTAATTATAATAAAGAAAATGCTGTGCTTGATTGTATACAAAGTATTCTTGAATCGGATTTCCAGGATTTTGATTTATATGTTGTGGACAATGGCTCTACAGACCAGTCTGTGCAGCGTATAGAGGAAAAATATCCTGAAGGGCTTGTCCTTATTAAGAATAAGGACAACCTTGGAGGTTCTGGCGGATTTAACACAGGTCTCAGGGAAGTATATAAAAAAGGTTATCCATACCTTATGTGTGTGGATAATGATGCAATGCTTGATGAACAGGCAATAGGAAACCTTTATAACTTTTTAGAAACACATGAAGAAGCAGGAATGGCTGGTGCCAAAGTATATCATATGGAAGCACCAGATTATGTACAGCAGTTCGGCCAGGAGATTGATTTTAAATATTTTTGCACGGAAGCTCTATATTTCAATGAATTTGAGGATGGAAGTATGCCAGAATACATATATACAGATTCTGTTGCGGCATGTTCATTAATGGTAAAACGCTGTGTCATTGATAAAATTGGCTTTATGCCAGAAGAGAATTTCTTATACTGGGACGATACAGAATGGTGTTACCGTTGTAATCTTGCAGGTTATAAAGTTGCATCTGTTGGAAATGCAAAAGCACTTCATGCAATGGGTGCTAAAAATGAATCTGTTAATACATTTCCAACATATTACGCATGGCGTAACTGGATTGTATTTTTTACAAAATATGTTAAAGAAGAAGAACTTGGACGCATGGCAGAAACTTTCTTAGGTTCTGTATTCCAGGTAATATATGAAGGTATACACAATGGAAGTGAAAACCGTGCCAAAACAGTAATGCTTGCATATGATGATGCAATACATGGAATTATGGGAAAAGCAGGTGAAAACCGTATATTTAATATAGATTTCAATGCTGCTCCTTTTTTACACTTATTTAATGGCAAAGAAAAAATCTATATTGAAGATAATGGGTATACAGACACAGCAGAATGGCTGGAAGAATTTGCCTCTGGCAACGGATATAATATTACATGGGTTAAAGAACCACAGGAAAATATACCTGTTATCTCAATATGTGAAAATATATTCAGGCTTGATGATTTAAGCCGGCAGAAAATATATGTTGATATTAATAAATGTGTGTTTGAAACAGAAGATGATGCAATGAATATTATTAATTATAACTATAGTAAGAAAAGCTTTATATTTGCACAAAAACCTGTATTTTTAGAATGTGCAAAGAAATTAAGGAAAAAATGCCAGACAACGTAACTGGCATCTGGCTGCATATGGCCTGGTAAAAAGAATTGGTAGTTTTTACTTTTGTGTAATATTAGGATTACAGTAATTAAAAAAACAGATACATTATATATATTGTATCTGTTTTTGGTATATCTGGAAACGTACAAGATAAGATAGAATTTGTATATAATAATTCTATACAGTCATAATTTCTTTCGATTTTTCATCAATCATACTGTCAATTTTACTTACATATTCATCTGTCATCTTCTGTATACTTGTTTCTGCATCTTTCTGCTCATCCTCAGAAATTTCATTGGCTTTCTGCTGTTTCTTTGCCATATCATTGGCATCCCTGCGTATATTCCTGATTGCAACTTTGCTGTCTTCACCCTTCTTCTTAACATCCTTAACAAGTTCTTTACGTCTTTCTTCTGTAAGCTCTGGAAATGACAGGCGTATAACTTTACCATCATTATTTGGGGTAAGCCCTATATCAGATACAAGTATAGCCTTTTCTATCTCCTTAATAAGACTTGGCTCCCATGGCTGTATAAGAAGAGTACGTGCTTCTGACACAGAAATATTGGCAACTGACTGCAGGTTAGACGGAGTACCATAATAATCTACAGTAATCTTATCAAGTATATGTGGATTGGCACGTCCTGCACGTATAGTAGTATAGTCACTTGCAAGGTTTTCAACTGTTTTCTTCATTTTATCTTCAAACTGTTTTAATTCAACACTCATTTTCTTCCCCTTTTCTGCGCTGGTTCTTATAACTAATGCAGCCTTGTGCCAGACAGCGCACAGACACAAAATGCTATATTATGCAGTAACTAAAGTACCTTTTGTAACACCATTTACAGTATTTACAATGCTGTTTTCTTCATTAAGCCCGAAAATCATCATAGGCATGTGGTTCTCCATACAAAGCACTGCTGCTGCAAGGTCTATAACACCAAGACGGTTGTTAATTACATTATCTATGCTGATTTCATCGTATTTCTTTGCGCCAGGGTTTACAGCAGGGTCTGCATCATATACCCCGTCAATTGATTTTGCAGAAAGAATTATATCTGCCTCTATCTCGACAGCCCTTAAGACTGTTGAAGTATCTGTTGAAAAATATGGATGACCTGTGCCACCAGCAAAAAATACTACCATTCCTTTTGAAAAATATTTATTTGCCCTGTCCTTTGAAAAAAGCTTTGTAAATGAACCACATTCAAATGGAGTAAGTACGCTTGTCCTTATTCCAACAGAACGGAAAATCTCTGAAACATATATACAGTTCATTACAGTAGCAAGCATACCTATCTGGTCTGCCTTTGTACGGTCAATATTCCCGCTTGTACGCCCACGCCAGAAATTGCCTCCTCCTGTAACTATTCCAACTTCTATTCCTGAATCCACAAGCTCTTTTACCTGTCTGGCAACACCAAGGCATGTAGCTTCATCAAATCCAGTTTTATTTGGCCCTGCAAGAGCCTCACCACTTAATTTTAATAATACTCTTTTATATTTTGCCATAATCAGTCTCCTATCAGATAAAAACTGCCTCTTCTAATATTTTTTGAAATACATGTGGATATTTATTCTTCATCAAAGAACTGGTCAATATCAACACCTGCATAATTAAGTGAACAATAGCCATCTACTACAGCACCCGAATTGATAGTAATTGATTTAGCCTTTATATCACCTTTTACAATAGCTGTAGACTCAACTATTACAGGCCCGTCAATATCAATATTTCCTTTAACAGCCCCTGCAATATAAGCAGATGTACCTGTAACATCACCTAAAACTATAGTCCCAACACCAATTTTTACAGTACCTTCACTTATAAGGCCGCCATGCAACTTTGGTGTATTTACAAAAATTTCAGAAGCAACTATGCCACCTGATACATTACCATTAATATATACTTTACCTAAGCACTCAATATCCCCTGTAATTACACCCATAACCTCAAGTGAACCATCAGAAGAAATGCTTCCATTGATTTTTGTATCTTCTGTAATTACTGTAACTGTACCATTCAGACGTGCTTCGTCCATTGCACGTCTTGCTTCTTCATTTACAATATCATCATTAGCAGCAGATGGGACAGCAGGCTCAGGAACATCCTCTTCCTCTGGAATGTCTTCTTCTGTCTCTGCAGTTTCTTCTGGGATGTCTTCCACCACTGGCTCTGTAACTTCTTCTTCTGCCACAACATCCTCTTCTGGAGCAGCTTCTTCTATAATGCTCTCCTCAAAAATATCTTCTTCTGCTGGCTTCTCTTCAGCAGGAACATTTTCTTCTGCTGCAACTCCTCCCATATCAAATACTGCTTCATCAAGATTTAACTGTTCTTCTTCAGCATCTTCTAAGGAAAAATCTTCACCTTCATCAGCAAAAATCTGGTTTAATAAATCCTTATCAACGTTAGCATCTTCAAAATTATTCATTCCATTTTCCTCCAAACTATCCATTCTGTTTATATCATCATAAGTCAGCCTGATATCCGCAAATATACTTCAACTATTATAACACTAAATTTTTTATACGTCTACACGAAAAAAACAATTACACTTACTATCTCCGCAATATAGTTACTGCCTGGTACATTATAAGCAGCACTAACACTCCCGCCACTGGTATTAACAAATTACCTGCTGCCAGAAGGGACGGGAGCCATCCAGCCTGGTATACTGCTGTTATATTATTTTTTATACAGTTTTGCAACAGCCTGTATCATATCCCTGTGTCTGCCCCATTCATAATAAAACTGTGAATGTCCTACAGGAGCTGTACCAATACATGTTTCTGGTGTACACCATGCAATACCTTTCCTTGTAAGCCAGTCACCAAATGAACCATTGGCGCCTTTTATACTCTCCCTTATAAGCCTGTAACCTGTCTTCTGCCTTACAAGGCTTGTTAAAGAAGACGCTTTTGTATAATAGATTACCCTGCCCGCTTCATGGTAATTTATAACCGCCTTAGGCTTTACTTTATTAACAAGGTTCTGCAGTGCCCTTGATTCACGTTCAGAACAGACATATGGTCCTGAATATCCTGCTGGCCCACGTTTTGAACCCCTTGCATTGCCTTTTCTAAAACCTGCGCTGAAATTCTTATTTAAGTCAACACCTTTTGCATTGGCTTTCCACCTGCTGTATCTTCCCCTGCCAAGTCTTTTAACAAGTCTCCTTAATGATGCACTTTTAATCCTTTCAAGCCCATACTGGCTTATATTTACGCCATCAGGATTAAGCATTGGCACAATATAGAAACAGACATTGTCAAAAAGCTTTTTATAAGTAACTCCTCCATATTTTCCTGAATAATAAGATTTACAACACCTTTCAACCATTTTCATAAGAAGCTGTGAATTAAGCCACTCCCTGGCATGCATCGCAGACTGTATAACCACCTTTTTCTTTGCATCCTTATTGCCAAGCCGCACACAATATATATTATTATTGTCAGCAGTCTTTGATAATACTGAAAGCTCCATAACATCCTGGTAGAACTGGGCCATTTTCTTTATATCCCTGGACATATCAGCATATGAATATTTTGCATCATATATACTTACAATATTAGCTATTGCACTTTCTGAAAGTGACACATTATCTTTTATTATATAGCCTTTCGTGCCATCTGGAAGCTTAATCCTGAACCATCCAGAAGAACTTTTTGCTATACAGTTATACCTGGTCCTGGCAGCAGCAGTCCCTATTTCCTGCCCATTATATATACTTGAATATATTTTTGTCTTCTTCTTTACAAAAGCCCCTTTATCTACAGTATTAAATATAAATCCAAATGTATATACTGCTTTTGAAGTATATGGGCCATTTCCTGATACCTCTGCAGTATACTCACCTTCCTCTTTAAATTCTTTATCAAGCATAATCCTGGTTTCACTGGTGCCAACATTTACTGTAAACTCATTATTAATTACAGTACCATCTGCCATGCTGCTTATTGCCACATTAAGGGTAATTCCACTATCTGGTTCAAATTCTTTCTCTTTATAAAATGAATATGACAATATATCATCTTGCGCCAGGGCATTGGCAAACTTAAGTACAATTCCCTCATATTCAGATATAAACTGCACTTCTGACAAAACAAACCTGCGTAAATTAAAATACTCTTCAAAAAGCCTGCGCATTTCAATGAATTTATGTCCATTGGCAAGCTTCCATGTATTTTCCACACCATCATGCTGTATATTTATATCTGAAGTGAAAGTTTCACTATTTTTTATAAGCTTTAATGCTTCATAATAATCCTTGTAAAGAACACTGGCATCTTCAAAGCCTGTAATAACTGGTGGGACTTTTCCACCATTAATACTTTCTATTGCATTATAGATACTTGTATCACCATCTATACCCTTTACTGCAAAATAAATATCAGATTGTACTGAATCTATAGTTGTTGTAACCCTGACAACCGCAGTACCAGTACCACAGACCTTTATAATATAATTATCTTTATCCACTTCCACCACACCAGGATTATAATTATATTCTTCTGGAAAATTCTCTATATTGGCATTTTCAATATCTGCAATACCTCCTGCATCTATTACCTCATTTATGCTGGAAATTTGTGAAATATTGAAACTTTGCCCGTTTACAACAGAAACCATGTTTTTAATTTCTATTTCTTTGCCAGAACTGCTGTCATTTGCAGACAATATATTGTCTATAACTGTATTTTCGTCCATATTAAATATAACCGCCGCATCCGCCTTTTTATAAAATAATATGCAGCAGAATATTACAATGGTACTAATAATAGCTTTCTTCATTTGTCTTATACCTCTTTCGTAATTTATAAATTAAAACAAGTATTTATCTTTTAATTGTTTCGCCTAATGAACATATTTTGTCTGCAAGGCATACAATCCAGCCTTCCTTATACCTGGGAGGGACTGGTGTTAATGGAAACATATGCTTTCTTATAATATCTTTCTCTATAATGGTAAGTTCAAAATCCTTTGACGCATTATGGAGTGCAGCTGATGCATGGAAGAAACCATGCGGCCTGCGGTGGTTATGTCTTTTATCGTGCCAGTCATATAGAAAATAATCATGCAACAGTGCACCACGTATCATTTCATTATATGATACTTTTAAATTGTATTTTTCTGCAATCTCACAACTTTTATATGCAACCATTATACTATGCTTGTATACACTTGTGCTGCCATGCTGCATATATTTCCTGCTTTCACTAAATAATGAATTATTGTATACTTGTACAAGTATTTCTTTTAATAACTGCTTATGTGTAAGGTTAATCATCTAACCACCTGCCAAGCCTGCTGCCATATCTTTCCTGGAAAAATATATATGCCCTGTCAAATATAAGCCACAATGCTTCCGCAGCAGCAACTGCCACAATAATAAAAAGCACTGGTATTCCAGACAGTTTCTTTACCCATCCTTCTGCAAATAATATATCAAAGCCAATAAAATATTTTGTAGCAGCAAGTGCGAGTACAAGCAGGATATGGTAACATATGCCTTTTATTACAATACAAACCGCAAAAGGCATATCTTTCTGCCTTAAATATTCAGCTATAGAAACATAAACTGAAAATCCTGCAAATGTAAAACAATATAATTTCTGTGGTGCAAGGAACATACCCACAATAAATGTACCCACTATAAATGCTGCACTAAGTTTTACAGAAAAACGCCGTTGTATAACACCTGTTATAAATGATGCCGCCGCAAGCAGAAAAAGTGAACTTTGCTCGATAATACCACTAAGTATTATAAGTATTACTGCAAGTGCCATCATAATGCCGCTATATGCGGCTTCTTTTGACTTTAAATGCAACTGCACAAATCCCCTCCCATACATTCGCAAAGCGTATCTGCACACCATAGGTCACAACAGAAATTTCCTGTTCCACATCCTCCAGAACCATAATACCCATTAGGATTACGTCCGTAATTTGTACCATAGTTCTGGTAACTTTGCCGGTTATACTGTCCATTATTGTATCCCTGCTGGCCGGTCCCGCTGTTATAACCGCCATTGCTGTAACCTTGGCTGCTTCCATAACCTCCGCTATATCCCTGGCTGTAACCACTTCCTCCGCCTGCCCTTGAATTCATTATCTGGGTATACGCTTCCTGTACTTCTTTAAACTTATCCTCTGCAAGATTTGCCAGCGGATTATTTACATAGGCATCAGGATGGTATTTCCTGCTAAGTTCCTTATATGCCTTTTTTACTTCATCATCTGTGGCGTTTGGTGAAATTCCAAGCACCTTGTATGGGTCTGTCACTTTAAATCCTCCTTTTCCTTCGCACAAATATAGTCATAACGGTTCCATACACCTGCATATAGTATGTTCCGCAAAATATCTATATAATCAAGACATGGAAGCTGTTCAAAAGCACCACATGCCATTGATATCTCGTTTAACAGCATTTCATATACATTTTCTTTAAAACCTGTATCTTTATATACAAGTTTAAAAGGGTTATATCTTCCTTTATTAATATCCTCCTGCAAATCATCATATGCATCCATAATATAAATATACCTGCCAAGATAATATCCCATATCCCCAAGATATATTTTAAATGTGTCTTCATTGTATATAAAAATTTCTGCAAGAAGTTGTCCAAAACAGTCTGCTGCCTTTAAAATATCCTGGTTATTTTCCTTTTCAAAACGTGACAGCCTGGCTAAAGACTGCTTTACTGCATCTGCCTGCCGTTTATATCTGCCCGCTGCCTTTCTTGCGTTCTTTTTATATAATAAGGCTCCTGCACTTCCCTTTAATGAAGCATCATCTGATTTATCATCCAGACAGTGGTAATAACTTAAAAGAATATTTATATCAGCACAATAATCTGTAATTTTATTATACAGGATATTATGCTTCTTTGCAGGGTGTACTATACAGTGCCTTTTCCCACGCCTGCATTTTACATCATATACAGAACTTAAAAGTATTATAAGGAATGTCATATCATATGTCAGGGTAATACGCCCTTTAACACCATATTTTGCACCAAGCCTCTCACACATTCCACAATAAAACGCATGGTATACTTCATAATCCTTTATTTTAAGCTCTGGTTTGCGTATCTGCACATATCCAAACAAGTATACACCTCCAGAAAATTATTATAACATTGCTTTATAATATCATAAATTTATGTTATCATAAAGTACATAAAATTAAAAGGAGATTAAATTTTATGAAATTTTTAATACAAAGGGTGAATAATGCTTCTGTAAAGACTGGAAATGAAATAACTGGTTCGATTGGAAAAGGCCTTCTTATATTTGTGGGAATCTGTGACAGTGATACAGAACAGATTGCATGTAAAATGCTTAAAAAAGCCTGTACTTTAAGAATATTTAGTGATGATAATGATAAAACCAACCTTTCTCTTGGCGATGTCAATGGACAGCTGCTGCTTGTATCACAGTTTACTCTTTATGCAAACTGTAAAAAAGGCTGCCGTCCTTCTTTCTTTGATGCTGGCAGTCCAGACCACGCAAATAAACTTTATGAATATATAATATCTAAATCTAAAGAATATTGTAGTACAGTTGAAACAGGAATATTTGGTGCAGATATGAAAGTTTCTCTTGAAAATGACGGGCCGTTTACAATAATTCTGGATTCTGATGAACTATAAAAAGCATAAGATGCTGCCTTTATGGCAGCATCCCATTCCCAATTGTTTTTTATATACTCTAAGTACAGTATTTGTACCCTGAGTCCTTAAATATAATCCAGCTGTTATACGCTATTCACCCATCTTAAGCTTTATAACCCTAAGTTCTTCTTCAAAGTTTTCTTTCAACTTAAAAGCCCGGATGCTTTGCTCTGGAGTAGCCTGTACCAAACTGCCATATCTGATTAGCAATGTACAAAATTCAATTTTTTCTTTTAACTCTTTCTCCTCCATCTTTAATTTATCCATACTGTCCATATTGTCCCCCGTTCTCTCCGCAAAATATGGCGTACACATCCTGTCATTTACGCCATTACGGCATATTTACTTATTTAGACCTCTTGTCTATTTTGCCTATATGCTATTATACATCTTTATGGAAAATTATTCAATATTACAATAGATATTATTATAATTTTTTAATAACTTAAATTATGGCAGATAAGTAAGCAAAATTGAAAATACACTTCTGGACAGATGGTCTTTATCTATAAATATGGCTGCATTTCTTTACACAGTTTTTCTTCTATTGAAATAAGGCGTTTGCATATATCCTGGGAAGTGCTGTCTGCACCAGAATATTTATTTAAGTACATGTGTAAAGATTTTACACCCATATTACATCCATCTGTAATAAGACTTGCTATCGTTGCATCGCTTTCATCCATAGCCATTTTTACGTTTGTTTTCAGCCATGACATCCCTTTAGCCATAACAGCAGGCTCTTTTTCTTCGCTATTATGTTCCAGCAGGAGTGAATGAAGTCCGTTGCCAAGTTTTTCATGTTGTATACGGCTGCTGTTTAAAACATCCCTTAATTCAGTTGCTTTTACTTTATCAAGAATTTCATCAATGGATTCTACAGCCATCTTTGTGCCTGAATCACATTCTTTTAATAAGTGGATTGTATCATTATTTCCCATGTTTTCCTCCATTCCCAGGATGACAGGATGGCACAGCCAAAGCCCCGTTCCTGTGCTATACACAAATTTATCAAGTTAAAATGTATTATAATCAAAAATATAATTTCTATACAAAATATAATTTCCATGTATCTTATGTTTTGGATATTGTATATTGGGATACGTACGGTTTCTTATGTCCATGTATTAATTATTCCATATGTGGGCACGCTTGCGCTGCGACGGAAAACGCAATGGTGCATAGAATCTTTATGTTAAAAAGAAACTTAAGTTTCTTTTTAACATTGGAAACAAGATTCAAGCACCAGCGTTTCCGTAAGCACCCACGTTATGGAATAATTAATACATGGACATTGAAACCTGTTTTCTACACAAAATATACAAAATAAAAATATAATCTATAACTAATGAAATTTATATAACACATATTTTTTATCCATAATCTACTTAAACACTGGAGTATGTTTGAAAATTAAATTTATACAAAGATTATATTACGCTGGCAAAATACCTGTATATTAAAAAATGGGGAAACTCAAACAAAAAATTAATTTACGTTTCCCCATTTTTTAAATTACACAAAGATTATATTACCCTGGCGGATTCCAAATGTTTTGCCAAAAGGCAGCTGTTTGGGGGCGCTGGTGCTTAAATCTGGTGTTTTCAGATTTTATGCACCACTGCGCATCCCATCCAAGCGAAAGCGGCTGCCGGTGGTAAAACTTTGGAACTGCCAGAGCCAAAATACCTGTATATTAAAAAAATGGGGAAACTCAAACAAAATTAATTATTGAATAATAAATAGTTTTATGATACGATTTATACGTAATTTTACATTTTTAAATTTTGAAAGGGGTACCCAAATGAAAAAAGTTATAAACCAGTCAACGTTATCGCTGGTATTAAATGGTATTTCAATTATAGCTCTTGTTATAATGGCTGTATCTTTAGTTTCATACAATGATGCTAATAAACAGCTGCGTAAAGCTTATGAAGACCGTTTTAACCTTACATATAATGCCAACCGCTTTATGAACGGTTCAGCATACCTTACAAATGAGGTAAGAGCTTTTGCTGCAACTGGCAATGAAACACATTATAATAACTATATGAATGAAGTTAATAACCTGAAAAACCGTGATAAAGGTGTTTCTGCTATGCAGGAAATTGGAATTACAGATGATGAACAGGCAATGATTAATGAAATGTCTTCTATATCAAATGAACTTGTGCCTCTTGAAGAAACAGCTATGCACCAGACCCAGGGCGGCCAGAATGAAATAGCAATTAATTATGTATATGGTGAAGATTATGAAACAGCAATTACAAAAATTAATGCGCTTAAAGAAGAATTCCTGCAGAAGCTTAATGACAGGACTGCCCAGACAGTTGGTAATCTGGTTGACAAAGTAGATTTTATAAAAAAAGAAATGCAGGTATCACTGGCTATTGTTGCCATACTCCAGTTATTTAGTATGATAGTAATAAGACATAGGATTCTCCGTCCTGTAACAATTATACGTGACCAGATGATAGAAATTTCTAAAGGAAACCTTTCTTCAGACTTCTCACTGGAACCAGATACTTCTGAAATTGGAATGTTAGTAGACTCCATATACACCACCAAACATGATTTAAAAAAATATATAAATGATATTGATATTAAACTTGCAAGTATGGCAAATGGAAATATGGATTTAGAGATTGAAGACAATTACCAGGGAGAATTTCTGCCTATACAGGATGCAATGCATAAAATTCTTGATTCGCTTAATGATATATTATCTAAAATTAATTTTACAGCAGAAAAAGTTTTATCTGAATCAAAACGTATGGCTTCTGGAGCACAAACTCTTTCTACTGGTGCCGAAAGACAAGCATCTGCTGTACATAAACTATCCTCCAATATACAGGAAATATCAAGAAACGTAGACCATACATCAAATGATGCTAATAATGCTAAAAAATATTCTTCTGATGGTTCTAAACAGTTAGAATTATGTAATAATAAAATGGCGGAACTATCAGATGCCATGCAGGAAATTTCTGGTTCATCACAACAAATTGGCGGAATTATTAAAACTATTGAAGATATATCATACCAGACCAATATACTTGCACTTAATGCTTCTGTTGAAGCAGCACGTGCTGGTACAGCAGGAAAAGGCTTTGCAGTAGTTGCAGGTGAAGTACAAAGCCTTGCAAATAAAAGTGCTGAAGCTGCCAAAAATATTTCAGGGCTTATTGGTGAATCTATATCACTTGTAGAACAAGGCGCTTCACTTACAAATAGTACAAAACAGATTCTCGCAGATGCAGTTAATAATGCACAACAATCTACAAACCTTATTGGAAATATAGCAGCTTCTGCAACACAGCAGTCACAGTCCCTCCGCCTTGCAACACAAGAAATGGAACAGATTTCTGAAATTGTACAGACGACAGCTGCTACAGCAGAAGAATCATCAATATCTGCACAACAGCTTTATAACCATTCAGATGAATTAAAGAACGCAATCCATAGCTTCCAGCTTAGGGACAATTATAACAATATACAAGTTTTATAAAAAATAAATAATAAGCTGCCATGCAAAAACAGTAATTGTATTTTATACTTTGTGTGGCAGATTTTTCAGCCAGAAAGCATATCTTCTATAAATATCCCATATCCCCTTGCTGAATCCTTTACAAATACATGTGTAACAGCACCAATTATTTTACCATTCTGCATTATAGGTGAACCACTCATTCCCTGTACAATGCCTCCTGCCTTTCTCAAAAGTCTTTCATCTGTAACCTTAATAACCATCCCTTTGTTTTCCTGGGAATTAATATTTATTTTCTCTATTTCCACTTCGTAATCTTCTATCTTATCCCCAAGCTGGCACTTTATTGATGCCTTTCCTTTTACAACTTCCTGTTTCATTGCTGCTGCAACAGCTTCTTCCTCATTATATCCATATTGGCTGTCAAATATTTCACCTGATATTCCATAATTAGTATTATTATTTATTGTTCCAAGACGGTATGTGCTGCCAAGCCTTACTGAACCTAATATTTCACCTGGTGCACCTGCCTCGCCACGTATCACCTGGCTTACTTTTGCAGGATAAACCCCTCCATTTTTTATATCTATCAAAAGCCCTGTATCAATATCTGTTATTCCATGGCCAAGTGCAGCATATTCATTGTCCTTTGTAACATATGTTATAGTCCCTATTCCTTCTGTATCTTCACGCAGCCATACACCAATTTTATACTCCCCGTCACCTGCCAGGACTGTATTAACTTTTACCTTTATATTACTTCCATTCCTCCTTAAATACACAGTTACACGCCCTTTACCATTTTCCTGTATTGCTTCCACCACATCATCTATGTTTTCTACTTTCTGGTTATTTATCCTGTAAATATAGTCTCCTGCCATAAGTATATTTGCTGCTGGCTCATGGCTGAACCCGTCTTTTCCTGCAATCTCAGAAGTCCCAAGCACCATAATACCATCAGAATTTATATACAAACCTACAGCTCTCCCAGATGGCATAACCTTTTGTTCACGTATAACATCTATCTGGATATTTTTATAATGGAAAAGCCCAAATAATTTAAGGCTGGCTTTATAACTGCCTGTATTATTTGCCTGCATTGTAACCGTTTTATTCAGGTTAAAATGGATATTTCCATTATTAGCACTGCTGGCATTTTTTACACTAATAGCATCAACCGTACTGTCAATTTCCCCTTCAACTGGAACATTAAACTCTAAACTTTCTTCCCTGTTTTCTATAAGCATTATATTATCTGGGACTTTCCTGTCTATATACAATATATAATACAAAATGGCCACAAAAATATTCAGGCACAATGCAGCAGCCAGGACTGCCCTGTACTTTTTCTTTAAATCCATGCGAATTAAATTTTTATTCATATTCAGCCTCCAATAAAAAGTCCAGTTATAAAAACTAAAAAGGTACAACCATACATAATATATAATGTACCAGTTGTACCTTTTATATTCGCATTTCACCAGAAATATGTCCCATAAAGAACTGTTAAGAAATAACTTTTTAACCTTGCATAGTATAAATATTATCTACAAACACAAAAACCACAAAAGCAGAAATATTAACCAGTTTTTTCAATAATACAATCTGGTCTCTTTATGCAAGTTAATCTGGTAAATTATTTATAAAATTTAATAAAAATACTATTTCATCTCTTTTTTTAGGTTTGCTGCAAGCTTCTTCATCTCTTTTGCACTATTCATTACAGCTTCTGTTATCTGTGCCCCTCCAAGTATCCTTGCAAGTTCTTCTGCTTCTTCGCCAGAACCGAGCAGCCTTATCTGTGTACTTGTGTGTAAATCACTATTAGTCTTCTCAATAAGGTAATGTGCATCTGCCATTGCTGCTATTTGTGCAAGATGTGAAATACATATAACCTGGTGTTGTCTTGCTATAAGCGCCATTTTTTCGGCAACCATTTGTGCTGTCCTCCCGCTTATACCAACATCTATTTCATCAAAAATAAGTGTACTTATCTCATCATGCCCTGCAAGTACAGCTTTTACTGCAAGCATTATCCTTGAAAGCTCACCTCCTGATGCTGCCATTCCAATAGGCTTTAAATCTTCACCAGGATTTGCAGACAACATAAATTCTATTTCATCAGTACCATGTGCTGTATACTCATCAAGGTTACGCACTTCTATAGAAAACTGCACCTGTAAAAAATTAAGGTCGGCAAGTGCCTCTGTAATCTCTTTTTCAAGCACTTTGGCACATTTCTTACGTACCTCAGACATTGATATAGCAAGTTTCTTAAGCTTTGCTTCTTCTTCTTTTATTTTCTTGTCCAGTCCTGCTTTATATTCTTCATACTCACTATACCGCTCAAGTTTACTGCGCAGCTTATCTGCATATTCATTGACAAGTTCTGTTGTAGCACCAAACCTGGCTTTTATCTTACGTACAAGGTCAAGACGTTTCTCTGTTTCTTCAAGAAGTTCCCCGCCTGTTTCTATATCATCAAGGTAAGATACTATATCCCTGTTAAAATCAGATACAAGGCTGTCTATCTCTGACAACTGTTCTGCAAACTGGTTTATATTGTCATCATACTCACAAAGCTTTCCTATAATCCTAAGTGAATAGGCAAGCTTTTCAGAAACTGTATCATTAGCATCTGAACCTGTCAGTGAATAAATCTCACCAAGCCCATTTACAATCGAAGCAGCATTCGACAACTGTCTGTAAGTATCTTCCAGGCTCTCTTCTTCACCATGTACCAGTGCAGCATTTTCAATTTCTTCAAGTTCATACTGCATAAATGAAATCTCACGGAGCCTTTCTTCTTCAGGAATATTCTCTGAATCCCTCTGCTCTATAAGTTTCTTATAATTATTATACACCTCTGTATACATAGTATCCATGCCTGCCATATCTTCCCTGGCATATCTGTCAAGTATCTCCATATGCTTTGCTTTATACAGCAGTGACTGCTGCTCATTCTGCCCGTGGACATCAATAAGCACAGCCGCTGCCTGTTTTAATACTGATACAGGGACACTTTCACCATTAATCCTGTTTATTCCTCTCCCTTTAGTAAACTTCCTGGAAACCAGCACTTCATCATTATCAACTATTATACCATGTTCTTCGAGATAATTTCTTTGTTCTTCTGTATCTACAGAAAATAGCAGCTCAATAAGTGCAAATACTGCTCCTTTCCTGATAATGTCCTTTGGGACTTTACCTCCTATTGCCATATTGATGGAACCAATTATTATTGACTTTCCAGCACCTGTTTCGCCAGTAAGCACATTCATGCCTTCTGAAAAATCAACTTCAATTTCATCAATTATAGCAAGATTTTTAACATGTAAATTTAAAAGCAAGTTTTTTTCCTCCTGGCTGGTTTTAATCACTTACAGAAGTTATTGTTACCCTGCAGCTTAACCTGCATCCATTTACATATGCATATATATATGTTGTTCCTTCTGCCCTTCCAGTAACTTTACCATTCGCTACTGTGGCTATCCTTGCATTGGCAGTATACCATGTAATAGGGTCACTTGTGCCAATAACTGTTAATGTTTCTGTATCATACTGGCGCATATTAAGCGATGTCTTATTAAGCGCAACTACATTTACATCAACTGTTGATGATACCCCGCTTGTAGCAAGAATTGTAATAGTTGCATTACCTGTTCCTACAGCTCTTACATTACCTTTATTATTTACTGTAGCAACTCTCTTATTATCTGATGCAAACTCAATATTATCTGATGTATCATTTGGAAGCACCTTATATGTAAGTTTTGCAGAATCCCCACGTTCCATTGTAAGGTCTGTCTGTGCTACTACTATGCTTGTTGCTGGAACTGCATCAAGTACCTTTACATAACATCTTGCCTTTTTATTACTTCCATCTGTAGCTGTAGCTGTAATATATGTATTCCCTTCAGCAATACCCCTGATTTTTCCTGAACCAGTAACTCTTGCTATATTCTCATCACCACTTGCCCACTTAACCTTTTTAATAGTTGTATTAGCTGGCTTAATCTTTGCAGTAAGCTTTCTAGTTCTTCCAACATAAACAACTGCATAATCAGTATTAAGGCTAAGAGTTGAAATTCTCTGTATTACCCTTACCTTACATGTTGCCTTTGCACGTACTGAATCATTTGTTGTAGCTGTTATCTTTGTAAGTCCTACACGTTTACCAGTAATCTTTCCGCCACTGTTTACAGAAGCTACACTGCTGTTAGCAGATTTCCAGCTAAGCTTTGGTGTAGAAGAATTATTTGTCCATACAGTTGTCTTAAGCCTGTGGGTCTGGCCAACACCAATTCTTATATTTTTATTATCAAACTTAACTTTGCTGTTAAGCTTAGCAACTTTTACCCTGCACCTTGCACTCTGGTTATACTTTGTAATTGTACATGAAATTACACATGAACCAATCCTCTTACCTGTTACCCTGCCTGATGCACTTACTGATGCTATAGATGCATTAGATGTAGACCATGTAGCTGTCTTATTTGCATTAGATGGTTTAGTTACTTTTTTAAGTTTAAAACTCTTGCCTACAGCTATTTCCTTAGTAGCTGGTGACAGTGAGAACTCAATCGCATTGTCAACACGCACTGCACAAGTAGCAATAAAGCCGCCATCTTCTGACTGGCACTGGATAACCGCATCACCTGCACCTACACCTGTTACTACACCTTTGTCGTCAACTGTAACTACACCTGCATCAAGTGACTGGTAATCAACATGTTTATTTGTAGTATTGTCCGGTGTAAATATTGGTGTAATATTAAACTTTTCACCTACTATAATATTCTTAGTAGCTGGGTCAACATCAAAACTTGTGGCACGTACTGGTGCATCCTTAACAGTAATTGTACTTGTTCTTATCCATGGCACCCTGTCTGGTGTATCTGTATATACTGCTGAAACTGTAACTTTTCCTTCTTTAACACCTGTAACTGTACCAACATTATTAACTGTGGCAACTTCTGTATCAGATGAACTCCATGTTACATACTGGTTAGTTGCCTCTTTTGGAGTAAATATCTTTTCAAGCTGTAATGTCTTGCCAATATCAACAGTAGCATCTGCTGGTGTTATGGCAAAATCTGTAGCTGGTACTGCTGTAGCTGTAACATGTACAGTACATGTTATTACCTTTCCTGGACCTAAATCCTCAGCTACACATGAAAGAATTGCTGTACCCACTGCCACACCTGTTATCATACATTTATTATCAGTATTTTGTACTGTAAATATTGATGTATTAGAAGAAGTAAATTCAACTTTTTTATTAATACCATCAGCAGGTGTAAAAATAATACCTAATTCTTTTGTAGCACCTACATTAATATAAGTATCATTAGATTCAAATGCAATATTCTCAAGCTTTTCCCTTACGTTTACTTTTATCATTGCACTAGCTTTATTGCCATCATCATCAGCAACTGCTGCCTCAACAGTAATATATGTACTACCTGCTCCAACAGCCGTGATCTTGCCATTACTTACACTTGCTACTCCTGAATCCATAGAAGTCCATATAAGTGTTTTATCTGATGGCTCTAAAGGCAATATTTCAGTAGTTACTGTATATGTATCACCTTTAACCATATCAATTTCTGTGATATCTGGAACAATATCTGTAATAGGATTTTTCTTGACTACAAGATTACAATAAGCTGTAATTGTCCTGCATTTTACTGTAATCATTGCAATACCCTCTTTTAAAAGAGTAACCTTACCTGTATTATCAATTTCCGCAACATCTTCTCCCCTGGCAACTGCCCATGTAAACTTTGTATCTGTAGCATCTTCTGGGGCATACAATGGCTGCATAAATACAAAACCTTTTGAAAGCACGGTTTCATATACTTCATATGCCACATTATCAACTCCTATCTGAAGTTCTGTAACAGGCTGCTCAACAGTAAGAAGACACGTAGCATATGCATTATTACTTACATTTAATGCTGTTATAATTACTTCACCTGGCTTAAGTGCTGTAACCTGTGCTGAAGGAGTTCCCGCTGACGAATCAACTATTGTTGCAACTTCTTTATCAGAAATAAGCCATACTATATCTGCTGAACCATTAATATCTGTTTTAATAGTTTGTGTCTGTCCAACCTCCATAACAAGAGTAGAAGGAATTATATTAAAATTCTCAGAAGATTCACTTACAGTAATCTCACATATTGCAGAAAGAGTAACTCCTTCATCAGAAGTCCATTCAAGAGTAACCTTTACTGTAAAACCTACTGGTGTTTTCTTTAATGCTTTAATTACCGCATACTGCCCTGCCGGTTCAATTGAAACATAACTTTCATCACTACATGACCACTTATATTGTGACTCAGTTGTATTAATACCAGAAGCAAGTATACCATATAACTGTTTCTCTTCTCCTTCATGCATCTGCAATTTAGATATATTAAGTGAAAAAGCATCTGCAACTGTAAGAGTTATTTTTACCTGCTGTCCCTTCTGTATGTCTTTAAATTCAGCATTATCAATACTATCCCTGGCTGTAACATAAATAGTAGCTGTTCCAAGCCCAATTGCTTCTAATAATTCTTTGGTACTGTCATATTTAACAAGATTATTACTATCTATAGCACCACCTGTCGCTGTTCCTGTACCAGAACCTGGATCAATCCTGACATCAAAATATTTCTGGAGTGAAGCTATTGTTATATTAAATGCTTCTGAAAGGCTGTATACACCTCCTATGTTTACTGAAACAGTCTTATCTGTAAACTCACTTCTTACATATACACCACCACCAGAAATTACCGGTTTACATCCTGGTACGTGTTTTTTAGCTTCATCATAACTGTTATATGTACCTGCAACGTAAAAAGATACATGATATGTGCCTGCTTTTGCATTAAGCTTATAACTTTTTGAACCTGGCTGCCATATAAGCCTGGCTTCATCTTTACACTCTTCTGTATAATTTCCCTTTGAATCCCTTACAAGTACTTCATTTTCATCTTCGCCCTTTGTAATTACCCATACAATCTTATCTGATATAGCTTCAAGAGGATTAGTGCCAAAATTAACAGACACTTTTATAAGGTCATTATTTCTCATTTCAACTATTTTAGTACAACCACCATACTCACTATGGTTTATTATTGTACCATCTTCAAGCTGGATTTTAGGTCTTACATAAACATCAATTGTATCATGATATTCATGGTCTGACTCTGTATAAGAAACTGTTAAAGTTGCATGCCCAGCACCTGTTGCTGACACAGTTTTAGTTGTTGTATTAATATCAATTACATCTTTATTAGAAGAAGTCCATGTAGTCATTGTATTATCAGCAGCAGAACCATAGTTTAAGTTTAATTTACCAGGCTCTTTTAAAGCACTTGTACCAAACTCAACACTATTATCATATAACATTACAAGTGACTTTCTAGCATCCTCATCAAAAATCCTTACCATTTCAGCACCAGAACTTGGGTCAATATATTCATTAATAGAAAATGCAACACTAATCTGGACCTGGATATTTTTTACTATATTACCTGAACTATCCTTTAATAATACAGTTAACATAGCATTACCAGGTTTGACTACATTTATATTTACATTTTGCCCAGTGCTGCTTGTAGAAGGTGTACCATTAGACATTATCTGTAAAACAGTATTATTTACAATTGACCATTCATAATTTGTTACAGTTACATCATCAGTACCAATTGTAAATGTATCATTTGACCTTCTCATTGTATAAGAATCATCTACAACATTTCCTTCACTATCTTTTATCTGGTAATAAGGATCTGCCGCATACGTCTTATCTTTCCTTGCATACGCAAACATACCGGCCACCACTAGAAACAGCGATGCCAGTAATAACATCCACTTATACTTTTTATTCATTCCTGTAATCTTCTTCATATCCAACCTCCATACTATACTGCTCTCACTACTTGTTCATCCCACATAATACGCATGGACACACGTTCTTATAATTATATCAAGCATACTGCCATAAAGTGGCAATAAAATGTCTTTTCAGCGTATTTTATAAAAAATTTAATATAAAACATCCAAACTGCAACAATACAATTATATCATTGCAGCTTTTACTTTTCAATTATTTTATTATCCATAGGATGTAACATTTACGCCTATGCAGGTAATATAGCTGTTTATTGTGGCTTTATATACCCTGTTCCCAGTTAAGCCCGCTAAATACAGCCCATTTATCTCCGTTATCGTTTTTATTTACAGCATACATAGCCATTACAGTGCCTGTAAACCCACCTGCTACTTCTGATGAAAGGTACTTTGTGCCTGCTTTGCCCATAAATACTTCTTCATCACCACACTTTGCATAAAAGCTGTAATCCTCATTAGTAGAAACAACTCTGAAAGAAGCTTCTTCACTGCCTTGTGCAAATTCTTCTTCCTTTATAATTTGTGTAGCATCACCAATACAAAGCCTTAATATAACGGATTTCTTTCCGTTATTATTACATACAGCCAGGTCATAGTGGTGTTTTTCACACAGATAAAATGTTATGCCAGCTTCTTCTGCATCACTATTTACATTAACATTTAACACAGTATTAAACTCTGACTGCCTTATTCCCGCAAATGTTGGTGCACTTATATCACTTAAGCCTGCCTTAACGCCTCTTAAACTTAAGCAGCCATCAGCAAATTTATAATTTTCCTCTTTATATTCCCTTAAATGGCACCATCTTAAAGAACCTGCATCCATTTTATCTAATGAAGCATTATATTTTCCATCATAATTACAAGGCTTTGCATCTATATCAAGTTCCATTTCTTTACATACAATGCCATCAACACCTGCTGTAAACCATCCATCCTCATTCCAGTGTACAGGCACAATAAATACTTCCCTGCCAAGATGATGGAATGGCTGCCACATGCCAGTCTGGCGGAAACCAAGGCAGAACATAAAAGTATTTCCTTGGTCATCCTGTACAAGGTCACCATGGCCAATTCCCTGTATAGTGCTTTGGTGCCCTCCAAGGTTCCTGTTAGTAAGCACTGGATTAGCTGGATATTGTTCAAATGGCCCATATGGGCTCTTTGCCCTTGCATATGTAACCATATGTCCATATTCTGTGCCACCCTCTGCTGCCATAATATAATACCAGTCACCAAAATGGTAAAGGTGTGGTGATTCAAGATACCTCCCGCCACTGCCTTTCCATACAGGTTTGCTTTCTGTAAGCTTCTTACCTGTTGCTGCATCAATTTCGCACTGGAATATACAGCCATTATTATCTGCTGGGTCACTTCCATTACTCATAAAATAAGTTTTGCCATCTTCAAAAAACAATGATGGGTCAATACCATCTTGTTCAACAAATACAGGCTCAGACCATTCACCATATATATTATCGGTATAAACATAAAAATTCTTATGGTATGTATCATTAGTAGTTACCATATAAAAACGCCCATTATTATAACGTATAGTTGGCGCAAAAACGCCTCCTGAACTGTCTATTTCATGCAAATCCACCTGTGTTTTACGTGTAAGGCAGTGCCCAATCTGCTTCCAGTTAATTAAATCTTCACTCTCAAATAATGGAACTCCTGGAAAATATTCAAACGAACTGCACACCATGTAATATTTTCCATTTGCCTTACATACACTTGGGTCTGGATAAAACCCCCTTATAATTGGATTAGTTACCTTCATAATTTTTACTTTCCCCGTTTCTAAAGTATTTTACCTTCTATAAAATATATCCACACATATTATTCATCCCAGTTATGGTATACATCCTGTACATCATCATCCTCATCAAGCAGGTCAAGCGTACGCTGCAGCTGCCTGATATCATTTTCATCAGTAAGTGTTACATAATTCTGTGGTATCATTGTAACCTCTGCGCTTGCCATTGGAAGCTTCTCTTTCTCAAGTGCCTCACGTACTGCACTGAAATCACCAGGTGATGTGATTATTTCATAAGAATCCTCTTCTTCTGAAAAATCTTCTGCACCTGCATCAAGCGCAAGCATCATTATATCATCTGCTTCCATTTCTATATTATTATCATCCATTTCTTCTTTTGAAATGATAATCTGTCCCTTTTCATCAAACATATATGATACACAGCCCTGTGTCCCGACACTTCCGCTTCCCTTAGTAAATGCATTACGCACATTGCTTGCAGTACGGTTCTTATTATCTGTAAGTGCTTTTACTATAATTGCTGTACCATTTGGCCCATATCCTTCATATGTCACTTCTTCATAATTAACATTGCCAATATCACCTGCTGCCTTTTTAATTCCACGCTCAATAGTGTCATTTGGCATATTATTAGCTTTAGCTTTGGCAATAACATCACGCAGCCTGCTGTTATTCTCAGGGTCGGCACCCCCCTCTTTAACTGCAACTGCTATTTCCCTTCCTATAATAGTAAAGATTTTACCTTTTTTAGCATCATTTTTTTCCTTTTTATGCTTTATATTCGCAAATTTTGAATGTCCTGACATTTATTTATCTTCCTTTCATATCATATATTCCTTAAAATTGCCTGTCTTATATACATTACCACTTTTTTTAAATATTGTCTATGCAGAAAGAATTAAGTTTAATAATTTTAAAAAATTTAACCATTTTTTTAATACACAGGTATTTTGACTCTGGCAATTCCAAAGTTTTACCAATGGCAGCACGCTTACGCTTGGATGGGATACGCAGTGGTGCATAAAGCCCCAGATGCTTAATAGAAACAAATATTTCTATTAAGCATTAAAAACGGGGCTTAAGCACCAGCGTCCCCATAACAGCTGCCTTATGGTAAAACATTTGGAACTTACCAGAGTAATATAGTCTTTGTATAATTTAAAAAGTGAGGAAACTCAAATAATAGGGAAAGCGGGCTTGGAAGATATGATTTAACCCTTTATACACAAAGGATACGTAAAGGGAGGGCTATTATACTGGAATTTAAAGTAGCAAGCAATATAAACGGGCTGGAAAAGGGCTATGAAGAAGCACTTGGACAAATAGAAAGACTGCACTATGATAATAATATTATAAAAGAAGGCTACACAGATATCCTTAAATATGGGTTATGCTTTTATAAAAAAGAATGTCTGGTAGTACAAGGATAATATAAAATGTTTCCATATCCTTTTAATAAAAAATATTTAAAGGGATATGGAAACGGAATTATACTGCTATTAATAACATAATTATGTCTTCCCTTCTTTCATAAAACTGTCAATCTTACCCATAACCCCGGCAACTTCCCCTGTTGACCTGACAGCACACATAACCGTATCATCACCTGCAATAGTCCCTACAACGCCTGGTATTTCAATATTGTCAATAGCAGCTGCCACTGCCATTGCCATACCAGAAAGTGTTCTTATCACAAGAATATTTTCTGCTTGTTCCATCCATAAGAAACCATCCCTTAACACACTTACATACTTTCTGTAAAGGTTAGTTTCTTTTTCTTGTAACTGTGTATATTTCTGGTGTACTCCGTCTACTGCAACTTTAGTAAGCTTAAGTTCCCTTATATCCCTTGATATAGTTGCCTGCGTAACTGGAAAACCAGCCCTCTCAAGGCACTCACCAAGCTCTTCCTGGGTTTCTATCTGGTATTTTCCAATAAGTTCCAGTATCTTAGCCCGTCGCTCTATTTTCATAACATTCCCCCATACCACCAATATCATTAACTTAAAGTTTTTGATTTTGAAAATTAAAATGTACACAAATTTATTAGCTCTAGGGCGTGTTTTAAAATTACTTTTAATTAAATTGCCCAAAGAGTATATTACGCTGGCAATTCCAAATATTTTACCAAAAAGCAGCTGTATGGGGACGCTGGTGCTTAAGCCACGTCTTTAATGCTTAATAGAAACTTTTGTTTCTATTAAGCATTTGGGGCTTTATGCACCATTGCGTACCCATCCAAGTGCAAACGTGCTGCTGTTGGTAAAACATTTGGAATTGCCAGCGCCATATAATTTGTATACTTTTTAATTTCCAAACACGCCCTGGCATCTCCAGCAGGCAGCAGTTTTCCAGATATGCCCTGTTTCTTTATGCCTGGTTAAGCTTCTCCCTCATCCTCTCATAGAACCCTATTCCAGAAAGCTTTATAATCTGTGTTACTGCATGTGGCACTTCAATTACAAGCCTGTCACCTGTAGCCAGTCCACCTACGTTCCTTCCATCTGCAGCAACAACTGCAAGGTCTTTGCCTGTATCCTTTGTCTGTCCGATTTCAAGAGTTATCCTGTCTGATGCATCCACAATAAGGCTTCTTTTATTAAGTGAATGAGGACATATAGGCGTAACTATTACAGCCTTAAGGTGGGGCACCAGTACAGGTCCTCCTGCCGAAAGGTTATATCCTGTTGAACCAGTAGGGGTTGATATTATTATACCATCTGCCCTGTAAATATCAGCAAGTTCATTATTTAAAAATACCTTTACTGTAATAAGCCTTATGCCACCCCTTTTACTTACAACAATATCATTCAGGGCATAACACGATGAACGGCTGTCAGGCTGCTTAAAATAAGAAATCTCCTTAAGCATTATACGGTTCTCTATTTCATAATTATTATTAACAAGCTTCTCTAATGCATTATCAACATTATTCCGCTCCACTTCTGTAAGAAAACCAAGGTTTCCTGTGTTTACACCAATAATAGGAAGTTCTCTATGTACAAGGTCTATCGCTGCCTGTATCATTGTCCCGTCGCCGCCCAGGACTATTGCACACTCAGTATTACCTGGTATCTTTGACACATCTGTAAAATGCCTTATGCCTGCTGAAGAATACATACGGTTCTCAAGTATAATACACTGTTTTCCACGTTTATCCATATATTCCATAATATGTTTTGCCATATCATGGTTTGCGCTTTTATCACTATTTGTAATAATACAAAAATGTTCCATAATAGCCAATCCTCACTTATCCAGGCTGTTATGTGCCTGTCCTGTAATATCCGCTGCCAGCTGCATATACCTGCTTTTAAATATTTCCTTTGCTTCACCAAGATTCAGGCTTTCTGTACCACCTGATTTCTTTTCAATATAAAGAAGATATTCTATATTGCCTTCTGGCCCTTTTATAGGCGAATAGCTTAAATCTATAATACTAAACCCTTCTGACAATACATATACCATAATATTTTCCAGGACTTCCAGGTGTACTGCCTGGTCACGGACAACACCCTTCTTCCCTACCTTTTCACGTCCTGCCTCAAACTGCGGCTTTACAAGGCACACTATCCTTCCTCCGTCTTCTAGTATATCACGTATAGGGACAAGCACCTTCGTAAGTGAAATAAATGCAACATCTATTGACACAAAGCTGATTTTATCTGGAATATCATTATGTGTTATATATCTTATATTGGTCTTCTCCATAGAAACTACACGTTCATCCTGGCGCAGCTTCCATGCAAGCTGGTTTGTACCAACATCTACAGCATATACTTTACTTGCACCATTCTGTAACATACAGTCTGTAAACCCTCCTGTAGAAGACCCTGCATCCATACAGACCATTCCTTCAAGCCTGATATCCCATAATGAAACTGCCTTTTCAAGTTTATAGCCGCCCCTGCTGGCGTATTTCATGGCAGCAGCTTTTACCTCAATATTGGCATCTTCTTCAAATGTACTTCCTGCTTTGTCCTCACGCTGCCCATTGACAAATACATCCCCTGCCATTATAACTGCTTTCGCCTTTTCCCTTGATTCTGCAAGGCATCTTTTGACAAGAAGGACATCAAGCCTTTCCTTTTTCTTCTTCATATGCTTTCAGCACCCTTTCAGCAATACTTTTTGCATCTATTCCATATTTCTCTTTTAATATACTAACAGAGCCATGTTCTAAGAACTTATCTGGAAGCCCTATGCACAATACCTTTGCATTGGTATTCCTGCTGTTTGCCCAGTCTGCAACAGCCTGTCCAAAACCTCCTGTTACAACACCTTCTTCAAGAGTTACAGCAAGGCTGTGCCCGTTTAACGCTTTTTCCAGGATAATGTCATCCAGTGGTTTCAAAAAGCGCATATTAACAACAGATATATTAATTCCACGACCTTTGAATATATGGTATACCTCCATGGCTGTCTTTACCATGCTTCCAGCAGCAAGAAGAACTATACCATGCCCCCTGGATATCCATTCACCTCTGCCATATTCTATGGGCTGCTTAAATTCTTCAAGCCCTGTGTAAGCCTCACCTCTTGGATAGCGTATTGCCACAGGCCCGTTGTATTCTACAGCAAACTTAAGCATAACTTTAAGCTCCCAGGCATTTTTAGGCGCAAGAATAGTTATTCCTGGCATAGGCATCATAAATGCTATATCAAAAATACCCTGGTGGGTTTCACCATCACTTCCGACTATTCCTGCCCTGTCAACCGCAAATATAACAGGAAGCTTGCAAAGACAGACATCATGCAGTATCTGGTCATATGCCCTCTGCAGGAATGTAGAGTAAATAGCAACTACAGGTTTAAGCCCCCCTGCTGCCATTCCTGCTGCAAATGTTACAGCATGTTCTTCTGCTATGCCTACATCAAAGAACCTTCCAGGATATTTCTCCGAAAATGGTACAAGCCCTGTACCAGCAGGCATTGCCGCTGACACTGCTGTAAGCCTGGTATTCCTGTCTGCAAGTGCTGTTATTGTCCTGCTAAATACATCAGTATAAGTTTCCTTACCCCTGGCATCTGCCCTTGGCGTACCATCACGCACAAAAAACGGTGCCACGCCATGGAATGAAGCAGGGTCTTTCTCTGCTGGAGGATAACCTTTCCCTTTTTTTGTACATACATGCACCAGCACAGCCTCTTTTACATTTGCCGCAGCATCAAACGCAGACACCATCTGTTTTATATCATGCCCGTCTATAGGACCTATAAACTTAATACCCATATCTTCAAAAAGCATTCCAGGTATAAATATCCTTTTTAATACATCCTTAAATCCCCTTATACTGCCAGTAAGGGCTTCTCCTATCCATGGCATCTTTTTAAGGACTTTTTCAACATCTTCTTTAAGACCTGTATAATTTGTATTTGTCCTTATATTGCCAAGATACCCTGCCATGCCCCCTACATTCCTTGCAATGGACATCTGGTTGTCATTCAGTACAATTATAAGGTTAGACTTAAGCCTTGCAGCATTATTTAAAGCTTCATAGGCCATGCCGCCGGACAGTGCACCATCCCCAATTACTGCAAAAATCTTCTGTACACCGCCTCTTATATCCCTTGCCTTTGCAAGGCCAATAGCAGCACTTATAGAAGTTGAACTATGTCCAGTATTAAATACATCACATCCACTTTCCGCACGTTTAGGAAACCCGCTTAATCCGCCATACTGTCTTAAACTTCCAAATTGTTCCTTCCTTCCTGTAAGTATCTTATGTGTATAACTCTGGTGTCCTACATCCCATATAATCTGGTCATATGGCAGCTCACAGCAAAGGTGCAGTGCCATTGACAGCTCAACAACACCAAGGTTAGAAGCAAGATGTCCTCCTGTACGGCTTACATTCCTTACAAGAAAACGCCTTATCTCCCATGCAAGCCTTCTATAATCTTTAGCATCTATATTTTTTATATCATTTGGCTGGTTTATCCTGTCAAGTAATCCACACACAATAATTCTCCTTACTTTTTACGGTTAATAAGCATCATGGCTAATGTATTAAGATAACTGTTCTGTACAGGCATACTGCTTAAAATACCAAGTGCCTGTCCCGAATATTCCTTAACTGCCTTTAATGCATTGTCCATTCCATAAACAGCCACATACGTTGACTTCTCATTTCTTTCATCACTGTGTACTGGCTTTCCAAGTTCTTCTTGTGTACTTGTAATATCAAGTATATCATCCTGTATCTGGAAAGCCATGCCAATACAATGGCCCGCTTTTTCAAATGCTTCCACAATGTTACTATCTGCACCCGCAAGCACTGCACCTGCCATAAACGCTGCTTCTATAAGTGCACCTGTCTTTAAACTATATATAAAATCCAGTTCTTCCTTTGAAAGAGTCTTTCCAGTCTTCTCAACGTCAGCAACTTGTCCGCCAATCATACCATATATGCCTGATTTATTGGCAAGAACCTTAAGTGCCCTTGCCTTAAGTATAATATCTGTGCCATCATTAAAACATGACAATGCAGTTTCAAATGCATAATTAAGCAGTGCATCACCTGCAAGTATACCCATATCTTCCCCATAGACTATATGTGTAGTCTTCATGCCACGCCTGTATTCATCATTATCCATTGCTGGCAAATCATCATGTACAAGGGAATATGTGTGTATCATTTCTATGGCAGCCATAAAAGGAAGTACAACATTTTCATCCTTTCCGCCAGACATCTTATATGCTTCCCACATAAACATAGGGCGCAGCCTTTTTCCGCCTGCCATAATGCTATACTCCATAGCCTTATATACTGTCTTCTGCAATGTTACGTCCTTTGGCAGGAATTCTTTTATATTTCCTTCAATCCATTCCGTTTCTTCTTCCAGCTGCTTCCTAAAAGCAGCCTTATCCATAAATAATGGTTCTCCCATTTCAACATGTCCTCACTCTTTATTGTCTATTATAATAAGTTTCTTCTCTACCTTATCAAGTGTATCATTGCAGTTCTTCACAAGTTTCATGCCTTCTTCATACTTTTTAAAAGAGTCTTCTAATGAAAGCTCCCCGCTCTGTAGCTGCCCTATAATACTGTCAAGGCTTTCAAATGACTGTTCAAGCGTCATCTTCTTTGCTGCCATAATTAAACCATGCCTTTCTTGTAACACTGCCTGCTTTAACCTCTGCCTGTCCGTCCTGCATGTAAAGCACCAGTTTTTCACCTTCTTTTATTTTGCTAACTGAATTTACACTATTGCCATCTTTGTCTGTTACATAAGAATAACCACCCTGTAATTTATATAATGGAGAAAGTCCTTTAAGTTCTTCCACATACAATTCAAGCTGGTGTCTTGCAGCAAGCAGCCTCTGTTCCATAACCAGGCGCAGCTTTTCCTCACAGTCTGCGGTATAAAGCCTTCTCTGGCGCAGGATATCATTTGGGCTTAAATGCTTAAGTGACATCTGGTACTGTTCCAGTTTTAATTTTCTTATTTTTAAAATATTATTTATCTGCCATTTAAGGGAATATGCTGCCTCCCTTAATGCTGCTTCCACTTCTTTATATGGATATACAGCAAGCTCTGCCGCAGCAGATGGTGTAGGTGCCCTTAAATCAGCTGCAAAGTCAGCTATAGTAGTATCTGTTTCATGCCCTACAGCAGAAATAACAGGTTTAGTACATGCAAAAACTGCCCTTGCAAGTTTCTCAGAATTAAATGCCCACAAATCTTCTATAGAGCCTCCCCCTCTGCCTATTATAATTGTATCAACATCTGTTTTTTCAAAATACTGTATTCCTTTTATAACTGTATCCTCTGCCCCTTCACCTTGTACCCTTGCAGGATAAAGGTAAATCTGTATATAAGGGTTACGCCTGCATGCAACATTACATATATCATGTATAACAGCACCTTCTGGTGCAGTAACCACTCCTATGCTTCTGGCATATAATGGTATCTTTTTTTTCCTGTCTGCATCAAAAAGCCCCTCTGCTAAAAGGCGCTTTTTCATCTTCTCATATTCTTCATATAACCTGCCTTCACCATCTCTTGTAACCTTTCTGGCGTAAAGCTGGTACTTGCCATCACGCTCATAAACACTTATGCTTCCCTGCACTATCACGCCATTGCCCTCTTCCATCTTGAAACCTAATCCAGAGCGCATAGAAGCGAACATAACACAGGAAAGCTGTGATGAATTGTCTTTTATTGTAAAATAAATATGCCCTGATGAATGATATTTACAATTAGATACTTCTCCCCTTACGGAAATATTATTCAAGGCATACTCCCTGGTAAACATATTTTTAATATACATATTAACCTGGGAAACGGAACTTACTTCATCCATAAACTTACGCTCCATACAAAACATGCCACACACCTTGCAGCATGTTAATCTTCTTTATTATCCTGCCCATCCTGGTCTTCCATGACGTTGTCTTTATTACCACTTTCCTTAGCCTTGACAACAGATGAAAGTATCCCGTTTATAAAACCTTTTGCCTTGTCAGCGCAATAAAGTTTTGAAAGTTCCACTGCCTCATTAATAGCTACACCATCAGGCACATCATCTGCATAAAGTATTTCAAATACAGCCAGACGCAGCACAGTAAGCTCTGCCTTTGCTATTCTTTTCACTGTCCAGCCTTTTGCTTTTGACTCAATCTCTGCATCAATCATATCCAGGTTATCCAGTACAGTGCCAAACTTATTCCGGAGTTCCTCTTTTTCCTTTTCTGATGCGCCTTCTATCTCCTCCCCAAGATATATTTCCGCCTGGTCTTTAAGTTCTTCCTTTTCATAAAAATCCACACGGAACAGCATAATATATAAATTTTCCCTGATTTTCTTCCTTGTCATAATCTATTGTACCTTACTTTCTATATCCTGCCACAAACTTTTCTGCCTATTCACTCAAGTTTACGCCTGCAACACGGACATTTACCTCAGGAACTACAAGACCTGTCATAGTTTCAATCTGCTGGCTTACCCTGTTCTGTACCTGTTCTGATACATTCCTTATGCTATAGCCATATTTTACATTAAGCATAATATCTACATGTACAAGCCCGTCTTCCATTGTTACTTTAACTCCCTTTGACAAGTTCTTCATGCCAAACTTTCCTATAAGCTCATTTGTAATATTTCCTGCCATTGAGCTTACGCCTTCTGTTTCTGTAGCGGCAAGTGCTGCTATAATTGCAACTACATCTGATGCAATCTTAACCTCGCCTGTTCCCTTTTTCTCCATAACATACTCCTTTGGTTCCTGCTCTTTTGACACACCAGTACCCTCCTTAGTTCTGTATATTTACTATCCTATATTTAATCCATTATACCAAAATGCAGAAGTTTTGCAATCTTTACTTTAGTTTCTATTCATTATTATCTGTAACTTTTACAGGTGTTATTACAATTTTACCTGCTTCTATGCCAGTTTTGCGTCTTACAATATCTTCTATCTGTGCAATCTGCTGTTCAGTAAGCCCGTTAGAATCAACTACAACATCAGCATTGCCATCATTTATGCTTACAATGGCATTCTGGAAGCCCTTTGCCTGTAACATAAGTTCTGCAGCATTTTCTTTTTCAGAATTTTTTGTAATATTAGCAACCTGCTTTATTGCTGATTTCTTATCAGCAGATGCAATAGATTTATTATTAACTATATTCATAAGTGTTTCTTTATTTTTAGCGCGTGTTTGTTCCCTGGTAAGCTTTGCTGATGCAAAATAATCTGCCCCTATTGTATTTGAAACCATTACAGCTTCTCCTGGGCTTTCTTCTGATGCAACTACCTCTCCAGTATCAGAAACTACATAGTCATCATTGCCTATATCCTCTGCTGAAATATCTGTTTTAGTGCTCTCCCCATCTGCAGCTGTTTCTACAGACCCATCACTGGTATCTTTCTTCTCCCCAGCAGTATCACTTCCTGCAGTATTTTTGCTGCTTTTAGTAAGCCCGCTTGTGCTTATTTCCTGGCCAGTAAAATTCAGGTAGCCTGCTACAATTATCATTACAGCGAGTGCGGTAACTATAATCTGGTTTTTGTGTGACGTTTTTTTCATTTCATTAATATCCTTTCTTTGTATTATTCCATCTTCATTACTTTGATTTTATGAGGTTCGATTGAAAATAATGCCACAACAGCATCAATTATTTCACTATCTTTTTTTCCACTGCCTGCACCCTCTGCAACTACTGCAACTCCCTCTATCTTAGGTGAATTTACCTGTACAACATAAGGATATTCATTACCATCTGATGAAATTATTACATTTTCACTTTTTAAAATATATTCTTCCTGCTGCCTGCTGCCGCCGTTACTGTCCTGTTCATCTGTACTGCTTTCTGTATTGTCAGTATCCTGTAATGTCATGCGTTCTTCAGATGATGCAAGTGTAATCATAACCTTTACTTTACCTATACCCTCAACCTGCCCTAATATTCTTTCCAGCTTGCCCTCTTCCCTTGATGCATATTCTGCCATTGCATTTAAGGCAGCAGATTCACTGGAATAATTATAAGAACCATTTATATTATTATCCCCTCCGCCAGGTGTATAAACATCATCTTCATAAACATCATTATTCCCTTTTTTATCAGTAACAGACGCTACAACAAGCACAATTCCTGCAATTATAATTAACAAAATGCGTGGAAGCCCTATTTTCTGTATTATCTGGCTTCTGTCCTCCACAAATTCTTTAAAATTCTTTCCATCCCACTTTATTCCCATATATTTATTGCCGCCTCCTTTATAAGAAAATAGCTGCTTATATCATTCTTTAGCATTTTTATATTTTTACCTTCTGCCTCCCTCATAACTCTTGTATTATTACCTTCCCCACTTTTCCCCTCCTCCCCGGACATCACTTTTACAGCTTCCACATCAACATTTATATCTATATCACCATCTGCCAGTTTATCTTCCATTCTTTCACTCCTGTTATCTTCTGTAGTACTGATATCCACTGATACAACCTGTATAGAATTGCTTTTTTCATCCAGCACAATATCAATATCTGCAATATTTACATTTCTTTTCTGTGCAAGGTTTTTTATCTGTTCCTTAATATTCTCTTTGCATTCTTCCCTTATAATTTCCTCAAATATTCCATCTGCTACTTTAAGTTCATCATTTATCCCTTCCAGGTTAAAGTTAAAAATCTCTTCTTCAAGCCTGCTATACCAGCTCCCGTCCCCAGACAGGAAATTTATAAGCGGGCTAACCATAAGAAGTATAAGTACCAGCCCGCTGAAGAATTTAAAATATATCCTAAAACTTTCATTATTGACCAGGCTTTTCATTAATGTTACAGCCAATGTAAATATAAGTACACTTTTAATAAACCCTGTCATAAAAACCCTCTCCTGTCATGTTGTCATAGCACTTATTAATGCTATTGATATTACAAACATCATGCATCCTGTACCAACTGCATATATCTGCATTTTTACAGCATCCACTACAGCATCCAGGCAGTTTACAATCCTTTTGTCTGATACAGGCTGTATAAAAGCAGAAATCACCTGGTATACAAATTTGCCTGCAACAAGTTTTATTAGGGGAATTACACATATAATAACTACTACAATTATCCCTGCTATGCCAACTGCATTTTTAACAAGCTTTCCTGCACATAATACTGTACTTGCAACACTTCCTACTGTATTTCCAATGCCTGGTATTGAACTGCCCATCTTTACTATAATTGAATTTTTGGCTTCTGCCGCAACAGGAACTATAAGCCCCTGTACAACATTAACCCCCATAATTATACCAAACATTGTCTTAAGCCCTGTACTTACAATATCTTTAATAAGTTTTGCAAGCCTTGAAAATACATCTTCTTCAGAAATCTGGCTGGCAATCCGCAGAAAAAAGTAAAACTGTACAGCAGGAAGTGCAAATTTTATAACAACATAACTTGCCACACTCATCATAACAAGTGTAAATTCATAAAATACGCTTCCTGCTATGCTTCCATTGGTAAATGCAATACATGTAAAATATGCTGTGGAAAATATTTTTATAAAATCAAATACATTTTCTAATGTTTCTGTTGCAACATTGCACAACTGTGTAAATGATACTGCAAGTATTGAGAAAAACAGCATGTACACCATATAAAAAGCTGTTTCTGCAACTTTCTTGCCCTGGAGAAGTTTTGAAAAATTAGCTATTAAAGCCCCCATAAGGGCTATTACAACCAGATATATGTATATATTTTTCTCCTGGACAATGTTATCATGTATACCCTCTAGTATATATTTACCTGCTTCTTCAAAGGAAAAAGGGCTTTGTCCGTTTATTATATTTCCTACATATTCTGAAAAATCAAATGACTGCCCTTTAAGAGTAGAATCCATAACCTTTTGTATGTCATCACTTGATATTTCCTGCATAATGCCATCAGTAATACTATCCATAAACCAGCCTCCTTTTTATACAAGATATTTATATTATCTGGATGGAAACGGACGCAGTTTCCGGGTGTGCATGGACAGACATATTCCTCCAAGGGGCACGCTCTAGCTATGATACAATGTCATTTAGTTAAGCAGCCATCCCGTAAATGGCAAGTTATTGATGTTTGAAAATTAAATATTCATAAGTTATGCAGCTCTGGCAATTCCAAAGTTTTACCAACAGCAGCACGTTCGCACTTGAATGGGATACGCAATGGTGCATAAAGCCTCTATGTTTCTGCGAAACAAATGTTTCACAGAAACATTTAATACGAGGCTTAAGCACCAGCGTCCCCATACAGCTGCTTTATGGTAAAGCATTTGGAATTTGCCAGAGTAATATACTCTTTGTATAAATTTAATTTCCAAACATTAATAAGACCTTTATTTATAAGGCTTTGCTTAACTAAATGACATTGCGCTACGATAGCCCCTTTACGGAATAATGTCTATCCATGCACATCTGGAAATCTGCTGCCTGTTTAAAATTTACCAGATAAATATATTTCAAGGTTATTATATAATGTGTTTCAAGATTATTTTTAAATTGCAATAACTAATAAATTTGTATGATTTTATATATATATGGATATATCTGGAAATTTAAAATGCTGATATTGTCTGTATAAGTGATTTAATAACAGGTATGCTTACAGCAATTATCATAACCTTTCCAAAAAATTCAATCTGGTTTCCCACTGCACCATATCCTGCATCTTTGCACAAATTAGAAGAAAATTCTGCAACATATGTAATCCCCACCATTTTGAGAAGTATATTTATATAAACTGAATTATCACCAAGATAACTTTCTACCATATGGATTACACTAAGTACATCATCAATCTTTGACAAAGCAAGCCCAAGTATAATAAGACTAGCAGCAAGTATTACAAGCATTGCAAATTCCTGTTTGTCACTTTTTAAAGACATCGCGAGGAAAATAGCAATTACCCCTATAACAGCAACCTTTACCATATAAATCCCCCATCCTTTCCAAATATAGTGTTTCATTTGTATTAATAACTAATATTAACCAGGCAGGACATATTTGAAAATTACACAAAGACTATATTACTCTGGCAAATTCCAAATACCCCAGGGCATATTCCTTCTGTTCAGCCCATTGCAAACAACCTCTGTATTGTCTCAAATAAATCTTCTATATATGGCACTACCCATAAAAGCACAAGTATAAGTCCCGCAAGGCTTACCAGAAATGCCTGCTCATCCCTTCCAGAATGTTTAAGGACCTGTCCAAGTACCGACACCAGTATTCCCACGGCAGCAATTTTAAAAATAAGATTAATTGTCATTTTAATCCTCCTCCAGATATAACTACACCAGCAGTACGCTTATAAAAATCCCTGCTGCCGCCCCAACAGCATGGCATACTTTTGCTTTGCCTTTATATTCGCTTCTTGCAGCTGATATTATGCCCTCCAGCCTGTTTTTAAAAATTTCAAGTGTATGCAGCTGGCTCTGCCTGTCCAGGCTGCCAGTATTCTTTCCAACTTCCTCTATAAACAGCTTGTCTTCATATAAAAGATACCTGGTCCATGTGCTGTTATCTAACCCGTCAAGCCATATACTATACAAATCCCCACCATTATTTTCTAACAGCCTGTCATACATATAAGCCCAGAAGCCGCCACAATACCTGCTTCTTACTGCCAGGCTTCCAAATATTTCCCCAATATCCACTGCAGCATATTCTATCTCACCATATATAAACTGCAGGGCCTGTTCAAACTCTTCTAAAATATGTATCCTTATAAGGGTTTTTTCTGCAAAATAATGTCCCAGAAGCACTCCGCCTGATACTATAAGCACCACGCCTATAAATTTTATCACGCACTTACCACCCCGCCTGTAACTGTCCTTTCTGGAACTACACAGCCCTGCCTGTACAAAACTACGCCTCTTTCATCAAATATATGGCTTACTTTTCCAATTTTACCCGCTTCTAATAATATATATCTTTTAAATGCCTGTTCCTTTACAAGGCTTCCCAGCACAGGCTTGTTCCTTATCTCCCCCATATCAAGTCCATGTACTGTTGCAATTACATGTATCCCACAATTCATTACATAATTTACTGCACTTGCATCTTTATTAGAACCAATCTCATCTACAGCAATTATCTCTGGCGCCATTGAACGGACAAGCATCATCATGCCCTCTGCCTTTGGACAGCCATCAAGTACATCAGAACGGCATCCAAGGTCATTCTGTGGACATCCTTTATAACATGCCCCAAGCTCAGAACGTTCATCAACAACACCAACCGTAAATCCACGGTTATAACCATCACCATTAGACAGTATACGTATCATATCCCTTAACAAAGTAGTTTTTCCACATCTTGGCGGTGAAATAAGCAATGTATTATAAATACCATTACCATGCCTTATATATGGCATAATCTTTTCACTACATCCCTTTGCCTGGTGTGCTACCCTTATATTCATAAATGATATGTTACCCATATTTTTAACTCTCCCATTTTCCCATAATATTTTCCCTGCCACCCCTATCCTGTGCCCTCCCTGTATAGTAATATATCCCTGCCGCAGTTCTTCCTCAAATGCATACCTTGAATAATTACTTATATAATCCATAGCTTCCCTTAACTCACTGGCAGAAACATAATATGCCTTTTCTATACTATGCGTAAGCCCGCTGTTTATTCCTAAAAAATATTCAGACTTGCCATATATAATTATAAGTGGCCTCCCTGCTCTTAGACGTATCTCCTGTACATCGGATAAATCCTTAAAAACCTCTGCAAACCTCTTTCTTATTGCAACAGGCAGAACCTGGAGAACTTGTCCTGTATTATCCCTGCCACTTTCCATCACTGGTCCCTCCTTATATTACATGGTTAATATTTATGCCCTTACACCATGTATATGAAAAGAAAATGGGTTTATGCAAACAATCTTAAATAAAAAAAGACCACAAGCATAGTATAAGTATACTACGCCTGCAGTCCAGACTTGATATAATTAGATAACTTAATTTTCATTATTTAAAAAGTTAAATCCCAATATAAATCTTTTTCTGATACATTATTTATCTTTCTCAAATACTCATTTTTCCTACTATAAAAAATGCCTGTTTCAAAGCTTTTGTCCATTTCATCACAAAACAGGCTGGTAATACCAGAACCAAAAATATCACAAATTAATGGTTTTACTTCCTGGAATAAAGATTCTATACGTTCCCTGTTTATTTCTTTGTCAAAAATTCCAACAATATAATTATTCCAGACAAATCTTCCTAAACAATATCCATCATCAAAATCCCATATATCACTTGTCCAGAATGGCTTTGCTTCATCTGCTGCAAGTAAATTATCACTTTCTTTAAAAAGAAGTACAGAAAGATATTGGAAAAATGAATATTTTACTATTAATGAACCTTGGAAAACCTGTCCAAATAACTGGATAATATTATCATTACAAAGAGCTATTGTAGTATTGAATAACGAAATCCATCCAGGCATATAATTACTATGTATTTCCATTTTCTTAATTGTATATTTAATATAGTATGACATAATATAATTATAATTTTCTGTACCTGCAGCAGACTTGAAATTCCCATTGTTAAAAAACATTGCTGTATTAAATTCATAATAAACATCCCTGGTTATTTTATTATTATATAAAACAGTTTGCTCTGCTGCTTTTAAATAAAATGGCAGCAGATACCTGATTAACTCTGGCTGGATATTCTTTGAATACTTGCAGTCTGTTGCAAAATTATATAATACCTGGTATTCTTCTGTAATCTCCCCATCTATTTCCTGGCTAGAGATAAATTTATATAATACCTGGATATCTGTTTCATAAAGCTCCATAGTTATTTCAGGAAGTTTAAAATTTACATACATATTTTCACATCCCTGTTTATTTTCCATAAATATTCCAGGTACAATTATACAATACCATTCCAGAAAATACAATTAACACACCAGAATTATATACCCCAAAATTTACAGTACAATATACTAATATTTCCCTGGCTTTTCCCAAATATAAAATTACTGGCAATGGAGGATATTAAAAACAACTACTGAAATATAATTGTTAAAAGAATAATAAAGCTGGCTGCCCTTATAATAATACACTAATGGAAAATTCTATAATACATTCAAATGTTGTTTCTATTAATGGTTCCTATGCCCTATATTTCTTGTAGCAAATGGTATAAGGATATGTTATACTTATAGCAGTAAAATGGAATTTGGAAGGAGGAAGATATGCTTGGAACATGCAGGAACAAAAACAATCAAAACTGCACGGCTGGCATTGCAAAAACTTAGCCTTACTGATACGGAAATGATGTTTAAGAATTGGACAAGTGATGATAAAGTTACACGTTTTTTGCGGTGGGATGCACATAAAACGATAGATGACACCAGGAACATGATTCAACAATGGATTAATAACTATCAGTATGATTCTACTTATTATTGGGGAATATACCTAAAAAATGGTGAAATGATTGGGTCAGCTGGCATCACTATAACCTCAGAATATGATTTTAAGGGTGAATTGGGCTATAAGATTGGCAGCCGTTGGTGGAACCAAGGCTATTCAAGTGAAGCAGCAAGAGCTGTTATTGATTATATGTTCCGTAATACAGATATTGAACGGATTGATGCATTTAGTCCAGTAGAAAATCCTGCTTCAAAAAAAGTGATGGAAAAGGCTGGGATGCACTATGAAGGTATTTTACAACATTACTATAAAACACGGAATGGATTTCATAATTGTACTTTATATGGAATAATACGAAATGAATGGGAGCAGTCTTATGACAGAACTTGAAAAATGTATGGCAGGTGAATACTATAACTGCCATGATAAAATTTTCCTTGATTTTAAAAAAAATACAAGAAAACTATTAAAACAATATAATTTACTAGAATATGACCAGAAAAAAGAAAAAACAGAAATTTTAAAACAATTATTTGGAAGAATTGGCAGAAACACGTCAGTCGGGCTGCCATTTATATGTGATTATGGACGTAATATTTATATTGGGGACAATGTTTCAATAAATATGAACTGTACATTTGTAGACTGCAATAAAATCACAATCGGAAACAATGTACTTATTGCATCAAATGTACAGCTCTATACAGCAACACATCCAGTTGGATTGTCTGAACGCCTGACCCCTGGCTGGACTCCTGGAAGTGATGAATATTTCTGCCGCACTTATGCACTTCCAATAACTATTGGCAATGGCTGCTGGATTGGCGGAGGTGTAATTATACTTCCTGGCGTAACCATTGGTAATGGTTCTGTTATAGGAGCAGGCAGTGTTGTTACAAAAGATATACCAGATAACTCCCTGGCAGTTGGCAATCCATGCCATGTAATACGTGAAATTAACCAGTGAATACAACATTAATCCATATATCCATGTAAAAGCAAAAATGGAAATAATTATCCCAATACTTTATATATTTATTACTAAAGTATTGGGATAATTAAATATAATAATTTTATGCTTATGGCATATATATTACTGTTCTTTTAATTTATCATTATATATCTTTTTATATACTTCATCAATCTTTGCTTCATCAAGTTTTGTTTCAAGAAAGAATTCTACTGCATAAAGTGCCTGTGCTACAAGCATCTCAAGACCATTTACTCCTGTTATGCCAATTTCCTTTGCCTGTGCCACAAGTTTTGTTTCAAGTGGGTTATAAATAACATCAGCTACTGCTTCACATTCCGGAAATTTCTTTAAATCTACAGGACTTGCACCACTCTTTGGATACATTCCTACAGGGCTTGTATTAACAATTATCTTCGCATCTGTATGCTTTTCAAAACACTCATCATATGTAATTGATGTTTCTGTTTTTATAATATCTACTACAACGATTTCACTTGCCTCCATTTTTCTTAAAACTGCGGCTACAGCTTTGGAAGCACCTCCATCACCAAGCACAACACATTTTTTCCCTTCAGGATTAATATTATGCTGTTTTAACATATACATAAAACCTGAAAAATCTGTATTATGCCCATAAAGTTTTCCATCTTTATTAACAATAGTATTAACTGCACCTATTGCTTCTGCATTTTCATCCATGCCATCAAGAAAAGGTATAACATCCCTTTTATAAGGAATTGTTACATTAATTGCTTTAAAATCATGTTTTTCCATAAAACCTTTAAACTCTTCCCTGCTTAAAGGATGGATATTATATGTGTAATCTGCAAGCATTTCATGTATTTCTTTAGAATAGCTATGCCCTAACTTTT
The DNA here is from genome assembly GCA_948794795.1 of uncultured Lachnospiraceae bacterium. Taxonomy (GTDB): domain Bacteria; phylum Bacillota; class Clostridia; order Lachnospirales; family Lachnospiraceae; genus Butyribacter. The sequence goes on from CAQGLR010000002.1 coordinate 49,126, forward strand.
CACCAATCAGACCGTAATCCATTTAACTATGCCCTTTCTGTCATATATCTTATACTATACACACAACTGGCAGGCAGCAATACTGCTGCCTGCTAACTGCCTGTTTTTTATATTGTTTATTTTGCATATCCATTTGGATGGTTTTTATGCCATTTCCATGCGGATTCAATAATCTCCTCAAGGCTTGCATGTTCTGGCTTCCAACCGAGTATTTTCTTTGCTTTTTCACTTGAAGCAATAAGCTTTGCAGGGTCTCCTCCACGGCGTGGTGACTCCACAGCTGGTATTGGATGGCCTGTAACTTTACGTGCTGTTTCAATAACCTCTTTAACTGTAAAACCTACACCGTTGCCAAGGTTAAATACATCACTTTCCCCACCTTTTGCAAGATATTTAACTGCAAGTATATGTGCCTGTGCCAGGTCTGTTACATGTATATAATCCCTTACACATGTACCATCTTTTGTATCATAATCAGTACCAAATATGCTTACTGACTCTCTCTGTCCATTTGGAACCTGCAGGATAAGTGGTATAAGATGTGTTTCAGGGCTGTGTGCCTCACCTATTTCCCCGCTTTTATCTGCACCACATGCATTAAAATACCTTAATGCAACATAACGGAGCCCATGTGCAACACCTGTCCACTTCATCATCTTTTCCATAGAAAGCTTTGTCTCCCCATATGGGTTAGTTGGCTCTGTCTTATCTGTTTCAAGAATAGGTATGCTTTCAGGTTCACCATATGTTGCTGCTGTTGATGAAAATACAATCTTATCAACACCATGTGCTACCATACTTTCAAGAAGCACTTTTGTACCATAAAGGTTGTTATCATAATATTTCAGTGGGTTTGTCATGCTTTCGCCTACAAGTGAATTAGCAGCAAAATGTATAACAGCATCTATCTTTTCATTATCAAATATACTGTCTACAAATTCCCTGTTACGTATATCACCTTCGTAAAACTTAGCCTTTGGGTTTACTGCTTCAATATGCCCTGTTTCAAGGTTATCAGCAATAACAACCTCCTCACCTGCATCTACAAGCTCACTTACAGTATGTGAACCAATATAACCAGCTCCGCCTAATACTAAAATCTTCATAAAAATCCCTCCATTTCTTTATATAAATCCAGGATATATTATTCCTGGCATAAAACCACAGACCAAATACCACTATTAACTTTTACCATTTCTTACAGCCTTATAATCCCTTATAACTTTAAGTGCAGGAAGTGCATTTCCATTATAGTCAAATAACGCCTGGTTTGCCCATTCATTACCACATGGGCCAGGGTCTTCAATATATTTAAGGGATTCTTTTGTAGCCCAGCCTGAGCCAGATACAGGTATCCATCCAGGTTCCCAGTAATAGAAACCTCTGCCAAGACCACCAGGTACAGCACAAATCCTGTCAAGAACATCTTTTATAAAATCTGCCTGCCCCTCTTTTGTCATTGGATACTCTATTTTATCAACAAGTTCCTGCCTTGTTGCCATGCCTTTACGCTCTTCATCATCTAACTTCTCATATTCTTTATAATCTTCCATTGTAAAGCCCATGGAAACCTCAGCTATAACAAGCTCTTTACCATAACGTTTTGCAATATCATGCATATTGTTACTTAAACTGCTAAGTGAACCATGCCAGAAAGGATAGTAAGACAGTCCTATTATGTCAAAGTCTTCCCCTCCACGTTTTATATAATTATCAAACCAGCGGCGGTATAATGCATTATTGCCGCCATTATCAAGATGTATCATTATCTCTGTACCAGGATTTACAGCTTTTACACCACGTATTCCTGCACTAACAAAACGTGCAAGGTTGTCATATTCTGGTACATGCCCTTCATGGCCAGCAGCATTGCTTTCGTCAAAAATCTGCCCGTCAGGCCATAACATACCATTGGAAAGCTCGTTGCCAGCCTGTACCATATCTGGAAGACAGCCATTATCCTTACATACATTTAAGACATCAACTGTGTAATTATACACAGCCTCTTCAAGTTCATCTACTCCCATATCTTTCCAGGCTTTTGGCTTAAACTGCTTACCCGGGTCTGCCCAGAAATCACTGTAATGTAAATCAAGTAATATACCCATTCCATGCTGTCTGGCCCTTTTTGCCAGCATAACCATTGTTTCCAGGTCATTAGTACCTGCGCCGTATGGCATGCCCTGTCCGTCATATGGGTCATTCCATAACCTTATACGCACAGAATTAGTACCATATGCTTTAAGTATATCAAATAAGTCCCCTTCTTTGCCACAGTCAAAATACTTTGCACCGCATTTTTCTAACTCTATAAGAGTAGAAATATCCATTCCCTTGATAAATTTATTCATAAACAAGCCTCCCATTTTATCTTGTTGATTCTTTCAGTTCTACTTTATATCCAAGATAAGTAATTTCCTGGACTTTAAGACCATCAAGCAAGTCTATAAGTGTTTTACAGGCAACCCTTCCAATCTCTTGTACATCAAATGAAAGTGATGTAATTGCAGGTATATTATGTTTCAGGAGCATACTGTCAAAAAATGATGCTATTTTAATATCAGAAGGGACCTTTATATCTTCTTGTCTCAGTTTGTTTAACACAGCAGAACATATCGAATCATCCATACATATTATACAGTCTGCACCCTTCTTGAATATATTGTCAACAGCCCTCTCAACCATTATATAATTATCCTGGTTCAGGAATACGAGACCAGGAGGCACAGGTATATTTAGTTCTTCATATGCCGCCATATAACCTTTAATACGGCTTCTTGTAACCATATGTGCCTCACTTCCGCCTATTACTGCTATACGCTTAAGCTGTTTCATAAGCAGCATTGATGTAAGTTCTTTACAGCCTTCATAATGGTTATGCTCTATTTGTATAACATTATTATATCCAGACATTCCAATAACTACAAATGGGAATTCCTGTTCTAATAAAAGTTTTACTGCCTCATCTTCTATAAGGGTACGCATTAATATAACCCCGTCAACTTTTCCATTTGAAATTATGCGTTTAAGCTGCCCTAAATCATTATTATTGCAGACTGTTAAAATTATATCATATCCATATATAGAAGCCATTTCCTGAAGCCCTACAAGACAGTTCTGGAAGTATGACATATCCTCAAGCCCATAGTCTGAGGGCATAACTACTCCTATATTATATGTTTTGGATTTTGCGAGACCTTGTGCTATGACATTGGGTTTATAATTATTTTCTTCCATGTACTCCCTTACCCTTTGCCTTGTAGCTTCACTTATACGCCCCTTTCCTGATATAGCACGTGAAACTGTGGTCTTTGATATGCCAAGTTCCTCTGCTATATTTGCGATTGTAATATTCTTACTCACTCTAATATATCCCCCATAACAGCAGAATTATAACCGTGCCATTTGCGCAATCGGTTGCCCTAATAAATAATTTACCAATTTTATTCTAATAAGTCAAGAGGTAATTTACAGTTATTTTTATATTGTACACATGGAAATATACCTCTGTACAGTAACCATATATATGTGAAACATATAAATTAGATTATATTAAAATAAACTGGGACAGGCTTAATTCCATCCCAGTACATATAATTTAACCTTATTAAGTAAATTTTTATTTTTCCAGTGATTCTTCCTGAAGTTTATCAAGTTCTGCCAGACATTCATCTACTGTAGCCCCATTTAACATATTACGCACAACCAGGCAGGTATTGCCCCACTGTTCTACTTTCATGCTTGCATTAGAACCAAGGACATATATATTTTCTTTTATCCTGTTATTAAGCGGTTCTAATGCCTTAATACAATCTACCTCAACATTTTTGGAAGGTGAAATTACTTTATTAGTTTCTGTATAAAGCTGTAGTGCTTCATCAGAAAGTATTATATCCATAGTATTAATAGTATCTTCCAGATGCTCTGCATTTGCATTAATACTATATCCTGTCATTGAAACTACTGGCATCTGCCCCAGTTTACTTGGAAAACCGATTACCTGCAGTTCAAAATCTGTATTTCCATAAGCTGTTTCTGTATTCGCAGCTCCCCAGTATGCCATTACAATTGGTGTCTTCTGTGCAAGAAAGCCTGGTCCCTCTCCTTCAATAGCCTCATAAGTGTAAGCTGTCTTTGTATCAATATAGCCAAGGTCTATTAGTTTCTGTAAAAATTCAAACCCTGTACGCATATAGTCACTATATTTGCTCTTACCATTGTTTAACGCTTCTATTTCTGCATCTGTATTGCCTCCATTATATAAATCTGCATATGCCTGGGCAAATACAAAATTCTCAAGCCACCAGCGGTTTGCACCAACAGGTGTTTCAATACCATTTTCTTTAAATACCCTGCAACATTCCAGGAAATCTTCAGGAGTTTCTGGCAGTCCAAGTTTATATCTGTCAAACATATCCTTATTGACAAACAAACCATATGCTACCACCTCTTGTGGAATTGCTACAAGTTTTCCATCTATCATATTTGCCATTTTTACAACTTCACGCAAATTTTCTGCACTGTCAAGCACTGATAAGTCCAGCAGTTCTCCTTCTTCACCTAGTATCTGTATTGTATCAGGGTTCAGAAGATATAAATCATCCATATCATTACGTACACGGTCAAGTGTTACATCATCATATGTTTTCTCCTGGTAATTTTCTGCTGTATAAGTCCTGTATTCCACATTAAGCCCCAGCTTCTTTTCTGCTATGCCAATAGTTATATCAAATGCTGTCCTTGCCATATTATCAGCATCTGGATTTGATTTTTCCATAGGTCCAAATAAGTTTACTACTTTTTTATCTTTACCAGCAGAATTAACCAGGTTCTTGTTCTTCCCTTCCTTATTTCCACAAGCTGTCATTATAAATACTATTGTTACTGCCAGACAGGTAATGGCAATTTTTTTTAAATTTCTCTTTTTAACCATTCTTATTCCTTTCCCTGTATACATTGTTTTATAACCTTCTTTAGTAATTCCAGGTCAATTGGTTTTGCCATGTGGACATCCATACCTGCTTTTATAGCTTCTTTTTCGTCCTCTGCAAAAGCATTGGCAGTCATTGCTATAATTGGTATTTTAGCAGCATCTTTACGTTCCAGTGCCCGGATTGCCCTTGTTGCATCATATCCATTCATCACTGGCATCTGTACATCCATTAAAATTGCATCAAACTCTCCTTCTGTGGAATTAATAAAACGTTCTACTGCCAGTTTTCCATTTCCAACAATTTCACATTCTGCCCCTTCTATTAATAAAATCTCAGACAGGATTTCAGCATTAATTTCATTATCTTCTGCTGCAAGAAAATGCAGTCCTTCAAGACTATTATCCTGCTCTGTATCTGTACTTCCGCCTTTTAAACCTTTCTGTATTTCCTCAACCTTTTCCTTAAATGCAGATACAAAAAACGGCTTAGTAAGTATTCCTGAGTTTTTAATTCCAAACACTTTTTCTATGCCCTCTGTATCATAGTCTGCAAGAAACAGGACTGGTACATTATCTGGTATAATATCCCTTATTTTTTCTGCCATCTGGATACAGTCCATATCTGGTATATTGTAATCTAATAAAAACAGGTTATAACTTTTTCCCATAGGTATATCTTCTAATATTCCCAGAGCTTCTTCTGCACTAAATGCTGTATCTGCAAGCACTCCCATTCCCTTCATAAGCATCTGGATATTTTTACATATCTCTGGGTCCCCATCAACTGCCAGAATACGTGAAATGCCATTACTCTTCCAAAACTGTTTATTTGCATGGCTTTCTGGTATACGGAACTCTATATCAACCCTGAACAGGCTTCCTTTATCCACTTCACTTGTAACATCTATAGTACCGCCCATAAGTTCTACAATATTTTTTGTAATAGCCATTCCAAGTCCTGTACCTTGTACTTTATTTGTTGTGCTGTTTTCTGCCCTGGTAAATGCATCAAAAATAGTTTTGAGATACTCCGGAGTCATCCCATAACCATTATCCTGCACTTCTATCCTTATATGCTCATACTGGCTTGAACGCTGCTTAAGCCCAATAATACGGAACCATATGTTTCCATTCTCTGGTGTATATTTAACAGCATTTGAAAGAAGGTTAATTAAAATCTGGTTAATCCTTGTTTCATCACCTAAGAGGTACTCATGTTTAATTCCTGTTACTTCAACATAGAAATTCTGGTTCTTTGTCTTTGCCATAGGACGTATAATTGCATCCACAGAAGACACCAGGTCATTCAGGGTAAATTCATCTACATTAAGCACTACCTTGCCACTTTCAATTTTAGAAACATCCAGTATATCATTAATAAGGCTAAGCAGGTGCTGGCCCGATGCAGTAATTTTCCTGGTATACTCTTTTACTTTATCTGGATTTTCTGCATCCCTTGCAAGCAATGCTGTAAATCCAAGAACTGCATTCATTGGTGTACGTATGTCATGTGACATATTTGAAAGAAACGTTGTTTTGGAGTTACTTGCCAGCTGTGCTGCCTGCAATGCTTCTGCCAGCTGTTTATTATGTATTTCCCTTTCTTTTTCACGTTCTTTCCTTACCCTGTTCTGTTGTTTCTGGTTAAAATAATATAAAATAAAACATAATGTAAATGCAACAAACATAACAAATACAACAATAAAAATATTCTGGTTTACAGTTTTGCCTTCTTGTTGTATTGCTTCAACGGGCACATATCCAATAAGATATATTGTACCACCATTCACTGGCCACATATAATTAAGTGCACTTTTACCACGTATATCATGGTAGAATAACACATTCTTCCCATTATCTACACACTCAGAAACTTCTTCAAGAAGTCCTTTTTCCAAAATATTGTTTGCCCTGTAAAAATCCTGCAGGTTAAGGTGTCCTGCATCTCTCTCTCCCATTCCTTTAGGCTTTAATACAAGCCTTTCACTTTTTGAATCCATAATATACAACATTGCTTTTCCATTGTAAAATCCATCTGGAAGTGATTCATCAAACGAATCATAAACATACTCTATATAGAGGGTTGCTATTTCCTTACCATCTTTTTCAACAGGACACTTCATAGAATATGCCCATGTTCCCATATAGTTAAGATAAGACCTTGAAAATGGAAGACCGTCTATTGTTTCTCCTGCCGAAAAATCAAGTCCCTCTTCTGAAAATGCCTCACCTGTATTAGAAACACCTTCTTTTTTACCAGCAGGGACAAGCGATATCTTTACCATAGTATGGTTTCTGTTATATGAATGGATAAATTCACCAGGATTATCCATTGCTGCAATTTCTTGTGCAATAAGTTTCTGGAATTCTGCCTCTTTTACTAAGATTGCTTCTAAAGTGCCTTTCATTAAATCCAGGCTTTCACTTAAGTTCTGTATTGCTGAATCAGACATTTCCTTAGTTATTTTACGTGATACTGAAAATACAACAACTCCCAGCATAAAAAAAACCAATATAATGGAAAGAAGCAAAGGGATTTCTTTGTCTGTTCTTCTTCTGTTCCACTTTTTTTTCATTATATAACTCCATTCTGCTGCTATTATCTTATATTTATAGCCTTACTATAACTCTATGCCAATCTTTTGTAACATAAACAACAAAGCAAAAACCATATTTGTATTGCCAGGACTATATTAACCAACAGACAGCACCTTTCTGCCTATTGGTTATTTGCCAGCCTATGCAGCTTCACACAAAAAACAACTACGAAATTATTATAACCTTTTCATTATTTTTATGTCAAGACTGGCATCATATCTAAAAATTACTTTTTTAGGTATGCTTTTAAATTTCCATTTATTGACATCATATGTGCCATATGCTATATTGATATCATTATATTAAGTATATTTTTAATAAATTAAAAAAGGGGGAACGCTTATGAAAATCAAGAAATTTGCTGTTATAGCTGCATGTGCTTGTCTTGTTTTTAATTCTAATACTGTATCTGCACATTGCCATAATGGTAACTGCCATTACGATTATGACTATAGTTATGATTATAACGATGATTATGGACATCATGCTGGACATAATAACTGTATAAATAATGATTATGACTGTAGCAGCCATCCTGACCACGCACATCCTGACGGAGTATGCCCATATTACTGTACAGACCAGGAATACCAGTATTACCAGGCTTCTACTGTGAAAAAGGTGCAAGCTAAACTTAATAAAGCTGGTTATAAATGTGGCAGTGCCAATGGAGTATATAATACTAAAACAAAAAAAGCAATTAAAAAATTCCAGAAAAACAAGAAAATGGCTGTGAACGGAAAAATCACTAAAAACTTATTAGATAAGTTAAATTTATAATTTTAGCTTTACAATGGCAATAATAATATTTAAAAGTCCCTCTGTGGTATTATCTTATACCATGGAGGGACTTTTAACAAAATCCATTAATAACCTGCCTGTATCTTAAACTCTCTTAAGATATTCACCTGTACGTGTATCAATGCTGATACGGTCGCCTGTTTCTACAAAAAGAGGTACTGCAACCTGTGCACCTGTTTCTACAATAGCTGGCTTATTAGCACCCTGTGCTGTATCACCTTTAAACCCTGGTTCTGTTTCTGTTACCTCTAATTCTACAAAAAGAGGTGGTTCAATAGCAAATATCTCCCCATTATGGGAAAGCATTTTAACCATCTCATTCTCTTTTACAAATTTAAGAGAATCACCAACCTGGTCTGCTGTCATATCAATCTGGTCATATGTTTCTGTATTCATGAAATGGTACATATCATCACTGTATAAATACTGCATATCAGAACGCTCAATATGGGCCTGTGGGCATTTTTCAGTAGGACGGAATGTCTTTTCAACTATACCACCATTCTTAATATTTTTGAGCTTTGTCCTTACAAATGCTGCTCCTTTACCAGGTTTTACATGCTGGAACTCAATAACCTGGTATACATTACCCTCAAACTCAATAGTTAAACCATTTCTAAAATCACCTGCTGATACCATTCTAAAATCCTCCTTAATGTAACTGTGGACAGCAAAATCCACAAATCCTTGTTATAGTGTATCCTATTTTGGAATATATTTCAAGTATGTTTCCACTATTTTATCAGCTACTTCCTTTGGATTAAGCCCGTCTGTCACAATTACAACGTCTGCTGCATCAAGATACTTAGGCATCCTTTCATCCATAAGTTTCTTTATATATGGAATATTCATATTGCCATTCAGTAATGGCCTGTTTGTACTGTCTTTAACATGTAAATATATTGTTTCAGGAGATGCAGACAAAAGGACTACCCTGCCTGTTTCTTTAATCTTCCTGACATTTTCACTGCGCATTACCATACCGCCGCCACATGATACTATACATGGTTTCATATTTTTAATATCATCAAGTATCCCTGTTTCAAGGCTGCGGAAATATGCCTCTCCCTTTTTATCAAAAATTTCAGGAATCTGGCATCCTTCTTTTTCAACAATCATTGCATCAGTGTCAGTTTCTTTCACTCCAAGCATACGGCTAAGCGCCCTTGACGTACTTGTCTTGCCAACCCCCATAAACCCTGTTAAAAAAATATGTTCTTTAAGCCTGGCCATCTGCAGTTTCCCTTTCTGTTTTATAATGAAGTATATCTAGCATCTTTTTTAATTTATCCACTTCTATCTGGCCTGGTGCACTTGGTCTGCCAATACATCCAAATGTCACTGCCGAACCAGTATTTTCTGCTGCTATCCTGCTTACAAGACCCATTCCAGACATGGACATAGTAATAACAGGATTTCCTTTAAGCAGCTCTTTTGCCTTAAGCGAAGCTTCCATAAGCCGTATTACATCCATCTCCGAAGCAGGCATAACTGCAATCTTAGGTATATCTGCACCAGAATTGTACATATATACCAGCCTGTCCGTTATTTCTTCTGTAGCAGGGGTACTTACAAAATCATGGTAAGAACCTACTACTACAGAAGATTTTTTGATAATACTGGTAAGCTCCATAATATTTTCTGAACGGTACATCTCGGTATCAACCAGGTCTGCCTTAGCTGATGCCCTAGCCAGAAGTGCAGCATATTCTTTATAGCTGATATCCTTATTGCCACCCTCAGCTGCAGTCCTGAAAGTAAAAAGCACTGGCTTGTCTTTAAGAATTTCTTTTATATGTGAAAGTGTCTCCATAACTTTTTCTGTATTATAGCAGTCATTATAGAAATCTGCACGCCATTCTGCAATATCTGCATCACTTTCATATACAGCCTGTGCCATCTTAAATATGCCAGCTTGCGTTTCCTCTACAATAGGAACACATATTTTAGGAATAGCGTCACCAATACATATATTGCCGGCCTTTACTGTATTATTCATCACTTAAACTGTCCTTTGCCGCTGCAACTATTGCTGTAACTATGCCAGCTACTACAACCGCTACTATAATAACCCCTATTACTACTCCTGCTAATAAAGCCATTATTTAGCACCTCCCTGTTTTTTAGCTCCGTTTGCCTTTCTTTTCTAATTATACTTCAACAAAAAGCATAAGACAAGTTTTTTGTTATTAATCCATTAAAAAGGCAGACATATATGGTATGCCCGCCTTTTATATATTTATTCACAACCCTGGATGGCCGTTATATTAATTGTTAATAAGCTTATCATCTTCATTATTCCAGCTATAAAGCTTACGTACTTCTTCTCCTACCTTCTCAGATGGATGCTCAGAAGCAATCTTTCTTAAAGCCTTGAAATGAGCCTGGCCGCCTGCTGCAGACATATCTAATAAGAAATCTTTTGCAAATGTACCATCCTGGATATCAGAAAGGATTTTCTTCATAGCTTTCTTAGTATCCTCTGTGATAATCTTTGGACCTGTAATATAATCACCATACTCAGCAGTATTTGAAATTGAATATCTCATGCCTGCAAAACCTGACTGGTAAATAAGGTCTACAATAAGTTTCATCTCATGGATACATTCAAAGTAAGCATTTCTTGGGTCATATCCTGCTTCACAGAGAGTTTCAAAACCAGCCTGCATAAGTGCACATACACCGCCACAAAGGACTGCCTGCTCACCAAAAAGGTCTGTTTCTGTTTCTGTACGGAATGTTGTTTCAAGGACACCTGCCCTTGCACCACCTATACCTAATGCATAAGCCAGTGCCATCTCCTGTGCTTTGCCTGTAGCATCCTGCTGTACAGCAACAAGGCAAGGTACACCTTTTCCTGCCTGGTACTCTGAACGTACTGTATGTCCTGGTCCCTTAGGTGCAATCATTGTAACATCAACATCTTTTGGAGGGATAATCTGGTTAAAGTGGATTGCAAATCCATGTGCAAACATTAACATATTGCCTGCTTCAAGGTTTGGTGCAATATCTGCATTATACATAGCAGCCTGTTTCTCATCATTAATAAGTATCATAATGATATCTGCCTTCTTTGCTGCTTCTGCTGCTGTATAAACTTCAAATCCCTGGTTTACAGCCTTCTCCCATGACTTTGAACCTTCATAAAGGCCAATGATTACATGGCATCCAGAATCCTTTAAGTTCAAAGCATGTGCATGCCCCTGGCTTCCATAACCTATTATGGCAATTGTCTTGCCTTCCAATAATGATAAATTACAATCCTCCTGATAAAATATCCTAGCTTCTGACATCTTTACTTTCCTCCTGTAAAACATAATTTTATATATAAAAATTTGCGGTATATATCTGTCATATTTAAAATATTATATTTTATTAATATGACAGGCATATGCCCTAACGCAGCAAATAATTATCCTGGTATACAATACGTGGCAGTATGGCCGCCATAGAAAAATTATACAGGCAGTACACCAGTTTATTATCTGTTGTATTAATCTTCTAAAAGAGTTTCTGCCCCACGGCTAAGGCCTGCAATTCCAGTACGCACAAGTTCCTTAATTTCATATCCGTCAAGCAGCTTAATAAATGCACTTATCTTAGCCTGGTTGCCTGTAAGCTCAATCATCATGCTATCCATTCCTACATCTACAATGTTTGCACGGAAAATATCCGCAACCGCAACTACTGCTGGTCTTTCTTCTGCACTTACACTGACTGTAACAAGAACAAGTTCACGGCATACTGCATGGCCACTCTTAAGCTCTTTTACGCATCTTACATCTTCAAGCTTTGCGACCTGTTTCTCTATCTGGTCAAGTATATGGTCATCTCCCCTGACCACTACGGTCATACGTGAAAATGCAGGATTCTCTGTTTCCCCAACTGTAAGGCTGTCTATATTATATCCACGCCTGCTGAATAAACCAGAAACACGGCTAAGTACACCTGATGTATTATCAACTAAAATAGATAAAACTTTCTTTCTCATGCTAATATCCCTGCTCTTTCTATCTTCCTGCTAATTTTGCACTACATTTAATTGTAACAATATGGCAACATTTTGTCAAGGAGCTGGAATCTCAAAAGTTGTATTAGTAACTGAAGGAAGCTCTGCTGCCGTATTTTTATTTTTATCAGGGCTTACACCTTTAACCCTTACATATATCTTTGAACCTGTAACAGCTTTCTTGCTTTTAAGTGTAACTGTTGTTGCACTCTTAACAGTTTTCCAGTTTGCCTTTGTTTCATCAAAAGTATCTGATTTTGAAAGAACAACATACTGGTACTGCTGTTTTGAAGTAGCCTTTTTAAATTTCAGTGTATGGTACATATTCTTAAGACCGCCTACAGTCCTTGTTTCATAACTGTATACAACATCACATGTTTCAAGGAAACCAATTACTGGTGCCGCTTTCTGTCCTTTGAAAAGAATTGTCACTGGCTGTGAACACCCATTAGTGCTAGTTGCTTTCTTCCTGAACATTACTGAAGTATCTGCACCTGGTGTATCTTTTGTTGCCTGTGTAGTCTTCTTTACAGCAGGAATATCCCATACACTCATTGATTTCTTACATTCATTCCACTTGCTTGTTGTAGTATCATAGTATTCCATAGCTGTGGATGTATTAACTGTAAATGCTGATGGGTTTATTCTTAATGCTGGTGCTGCTGGTCTCTTTGGAACCAGGACAGTACACTCATTAGATGGAAGTATCCCTGCTCCTGCAGCACTGCCATTTACAGCAGATGCCCTTACTACTATTCTTGCACCTTTAGTCCTTAAATCTTCAAGTTCTGGTATAAATACATCGTCAGAAGATGCTGCTACTTTGTTCCATTCCTGTGTATTCTTCTTTCTCCACTCAATCTGTACAGCACTGCCCTTGCCTGTAACTGTAAGCTTTGGTGACTCTGGTGCACTGCTTTTGTCAAATACTGCCTTTACAGCTGTATTTCTTTTAGGTATAACAACTGTCTGGTATTTATCTGGTTCTGACGCTGCATCACCTTTTATGTAAATTGTATTATCTATACTGTCATTTAACCAGCTGGTATCCATATAAACATTGTCACCTGTACCACCAGCATTTCCTACAGCATACCAGTTCACCATATCTGTTGAATAAAATGCCATTTCATTTCCATTCATGCCAAGGCGTATCTGGTTATTGTCATAATTAGTTTCAAGTACAGTAATTGCCGCAGCTGTTGAAACCTTCATCCTGTTACCAAAACTAATACTTGTTTTTACAGCAGCCCTTGCCCTGCTGCCGCCTGTGTAAGAAAGATTTTCTGCTACAGTATTAGTACTGGCATCTCCTGGTGCATTTAACCTTATAAATGCAGAAGCGGACGCTCCTTCAGTTGCTGTTGCATCTTTCCTTATTTCTATAAGCTGGTCCACAGGTGAAAGATTATCATTTGAGTAAAAAGCTTTTGGTGCTGTTTTTTTAAGGTCTATTGAAGAACCATGTTCCCATCTCTCCTGGCCCTTAAGCCTGTAACCGGCCTGGCCTTGTATTGTTGCAGACATACTCTGGTTATTAACCTCAACAACAGGGATTGCTGCCTTTTTAGGCAGTATAATTGTTACCTCGTTACTCTGTCTTGAACCTGTTAAAATATCTGACCTGCCTCTGTCCTGCCCAAGCCTGAAATATACAGTTGTTGCATGCTCTGTATTTGCATAATATGACAAGCTCTCTGCTAATGCAGCACGTGCCTGTGTAGTATCTGAGGTATCATGCCACACATAAGAATCTTTAAACCTCCACTGTATACTTCCGTCAAAACCTGAAGGTATTCCATTGTAAGCAACTGTACCAGATATATTATCATAAGTTACCTGGAAACCAGTATAAACTGATGGAATAGTAATTTTTACAGGTTTGGCACTTGAATTTCCCTTTATATACAAATCATAACTACGTACATCAGGAATCCATGAGATATCCATAAGCATAATTCCATTTTTCTCCGTTGTATGTACTTTCTCCCATATCTTCTGCCGGCTGTCAGAAATATAAAACTCTGTATCACCTTCACCTCTCAATGATATAGTCATGTTGTCATAATCAATAGATGTAATTTCCACTGGCTTTGTAGCATCCTCTGCATTAACATTAATCCCGCTGGTTATACTTGTCACACAAAGAACTGCCACCATTACAGCCACAATTATGTATTTACCGTATCTTTTCATCGGCGCACCTCCTAATACTTACTGGCAGTCATGCTGCCATCCCGCTTTTTTTAACTTTAAAACTTCCTGTTTTATACCTCCTGTCTTTCAGCACACGGTAACAGACCTTTCCATTAGAATACATTATCTGTGTAATATAATAAGAACTGTTATAATTCCCCTGGACTGTCCATACCAGCCTTACATTATCCGGCTTCCTGTTATAAATATAAATACTATTGTCTGATATAAAATAGTATTTATTTACATTAAACCTGACAAAAGACATGCCATTTACTTTATAAAGCAGCTTTGCAGTACCATAAGACAGACTTTCCCTCTCTGAAATCCCTTTGTCTGACATATACAGCCACTTGCCTCCAGAATAGGCAAAGCTGCATGTCACATCTTTCCAGTACATCTTATCATATCTTCTGTCAGAAGCCTGCCTTGCATTAAACCCATAATGTCCTTTTGTCCTGAAACTGCTTGTACTTCCAAGAAAATATTTGTGCATGGCAAAACCATACTGGTCATTGCCTGAATATGTATCAACAGGGTCATCCCATGTAACATCTACATTATACCATGCATTATTAATCTTAACAAGATTCCACATATGTCCCATTGCAGATGAAGACACATACTGTACATCAATACCAGCTTTGTTTAAAAGCAGCCCATAAGCAACTGAATATCCCTGGCAGTTAGCCTTGTGGTTAATAAATACTCCTGTTTCATTGAGCCTGCTGCTGTCAGAAGGCTGGTCACTATAAGAAGTATTAATGGCAATATAGTCATGCAGCACCATAGCCTTTTCAACATCATCCATCCCGCTGTTTATATTTTTCAATGCTTTATTTACAGCAGAATCTATCTTTTTCCTGGTGTTTTTAATTTTGGCAATATTTACTGAACCATCCGCTTTTATATAAGTTTTTGAATATGAGAGTACCACATTTTTAATAAGTGTGCTTCCAGATACAATTCTCTTTGAATATTCCTGTCCCGTATAGAACAAATATGGTGTTTCATTTATAATTTCTGTCATAACCTCCTTAAGAGATGTATCGTCAATATTGTCATAAATATTATACTTTGATAAATCAACTTCATGCTGGTAATTCTTATATGCTGTTATAATATCATTCTTAATATTTTCAAAATCCACCTTTGACGCTGCTTTTGCACTGTTGCTTTCTGCTATCACAAAGACAGCCATAAAACATGCCACAATACTGCCCAAAACTGTTCTAGGCAATGTTCTTCTTAAATTAACCATATAAACAAGGCCTCCCAGACTTCCAAAATCTTTTGTAACACATCTACAGCAGCAGGACACTTTTATTATATTACTGGCTGCCAGCCATTCCTGCAAGATGGTTAATAAACTGCTGTGCTGTACGCCCTGATATCCCGCCATGGCTTAATTCCCATTTATTTGCTTCCAGGCACAGTTCTTCATCTGTCATATTAATTCCAGGATGCTTTGCAGCAAGGCCTCTTACAATATTAAAATATTCCTGCTGTGACGGTTTATAAAATCCTATTGATACCCCAAAACGTGCCGCCAGCGAAAGTTTCTCCTGCATAGTATCCGAACGGTGAAGTTCATCTTTGGACATATCTGAACGGTCACTCCATGTTTCGCGTATAAGATGCCTTCTGTTTGAAGTGGCATATATAAGCACATTGTCAGGCTTATTCTCAAGACCACCTTCTATCACTGCTTTCAGATACTTATACTCTATCTCAAACTCCTCAAATGACAAATCATCCATATATATTATAAAACGGTAGTTCCTGTCCTTGATTTCTGAAATTATACGTGACAGTTCTTTAAATTCATGTTTATAAACTTCTATCATGCGCAGGCCCTGGCTGTAATACATGTTTAACACAGCCTTGATGCTTGTAGATTTTCCTGTACCTGCATCTCCAAAGAGAAGCACATTATTAGCACTTCTTCCAGCCAGGAATGCTTCTGTATTTTCAACAAGTTTCTGTTTCTGTGTATCATATCCAATAATATCATCAAGGGTTGTATCCCCCGTAGTAGTTATAGGTACAAGGACTTCCCCAGTTTTCTCATTATATGACACCCTGAAAGCTTTATTAAGCCCGAACTTTCCAACGCCATATTTTTTATAGAACCCTGTAACAATATTATACATCTGCTTTTCATCAGTAGCATTTTCAATACTGTCACTAAGTTCTTGTACTTTTTCACCTACACTTTTATTGGACATCTGCCCTCTTTTAGCTACTGCCTTATAATCAAGTATTATGCTGAAGCAGTTTATCCCAAGTTCTTTTTCCATTACAGAGAAGTCATAGTCAAAAAGCTTCTTAAAAATAAAGAAATCCCCTATTGCAAACTTATTTACTGTGCCTTCATTGGCTCCTGTCTTTTCAGAAACAAGAGTAAACGGGTTCTCGCTCATTGCCAGTATAAATGCTAAATAATTATGCCATAAATTTTTGTCAAAACCATAGCAGGTTGCAATATCTAACAGACGGTTTATTTCAATATAAATCTCTGTTATAAGGTTTTCCCTGGCATACCCGCCATCAGCAAATTTCTGGCATATATCTGCAAGCCTGAATAAGATACTGTCTTTGCCAGTATTTCTATAAATTACAAGTTTTGAAATTAAACGGTACATTTGCCATACCTCCAATATATATATGCATTACATACGCTCTGGTGCCTCAATACCTAGAAGCCCTGTTGCTGTTTCAAGTATATTTCCCACAAGGCAGCTAAGTTTTATATATGAATTACGTGTGCCCTCATCTTCATTATTTACAATTCTGTTCTCATGGTAGAATTTATTGAATGCATCAGAAAGCTCATATATAAACTGGCATATTTTATGTGGTGCCTGTTCTTCATATGCTGTGTACACTGTATCCTGCCATTTACAAAGTGACAGCATTACATCTGTTTCACTCTGGCTTTGTGAAGGCTTAAATGGTGCATCCATATCCACAACATATCCAAGTTCTTTGCTCTTTGCAAGCAGTGACTTTACACGTACTATTGTATATAAAATATATGGACCTGTATTTCCTTCAAATGATGTAAAACGTTCCATGTCAAATATATAATCTTTGGATGCCTGGTTGCTTAAATCACCATATTTAATTGCTGCAACAGCTACTTTAGCAGCAATTTCCCTGGTTTCACTTTCTGGCATATCACGGTCTTTCATCTTTTCAAATACCTTTTCTTCTACTTCATCTAAAAGGCTGTCAAGACGTGGCACACCTCCGTCACGTGTTTTGAAAGGTTTTCCATCTTTGCCATTCATAGTGCCATTACCTATAAATATAAGTTTTGTATCACTTCCTATTATCTTTGTCTTAAATGCACATCTGAATACCTGCTCAAAATAAAGTGACTGGCGTTTATCCACTACATATATAATTTTGTCTGGGTCAAATAATTTCCTGCGTTCTACAATGGTTGCAAGGTCTGTTGTATTATAAAGGGTTGCACCATTTGACTTAAGTATCATACATGGTGGTATCTCTTTTGTATCTGTTTCCTCTTTAACATCAACTACAAGCGCACCATCATCTATATGTGCATAACCGCCCTCTTTCATGTACTTTACCATATCAGGGATATATGGCTGTGCATCAGATTCCTTCTTCCAGAGGTCAAATTCCACATTAAGCCTTGTATATACCTTTTTAAGGTCTTTTACAGATACATTTATAATATGCTGCCATAACGCAATATAACCTTTCCTGCCTGACTGCAGCTGTGCTACTGCTTCCTGTGCCTCTTCTTTGTATTCAGGATGTTCTTTTGAATACTGGCTTGCATATGGATATATTTCCTCTAAACCGCTTATTGAAAATGGTGCTTCCTCTGGGTATTCCCCTTCAAAACCCTCATCAAAATATACAAGTCCAGGGTTGCGTTTCTTAAGCTCTGTAATAATCAGGCCTATTGGAAGCCCCCAGTCACCAAGATGTGCATCACCAATTACATTATGACCAAGATAACGTGCAGTAAGTTTTATGCTTTCACCAATTACAGCAGGACGCAGATGTCCTACATGTAAAGGCTTTGCAACATTTGCCCCGCCATAGTCAACTACTATTGTTACAGGCTTGTCTGCCTTATCACAGCCAAATGTCTGGCTCTCTGCCATCCGGTCTATATATGCTGCCAGAAAGCTGTCACTTAATGTCATATTTATAAAACCTGGCTTCTGTGCTGTTATTTCTTTAAAGCTATGGCTTTCTTTTAATATACCAGCTATTTCTTCTGCCATCTGTATTGGGGCTTTATGGTACTCTTTCGCTGCTGCAAGTGCACCATTACACTGGTACTGGCACAGGTCAGGACGGTTTGACAGTGCTGCTTTTGCATATTTTTCACTGTACCCTGCCTTTTTAAATGCTTCACATAATTCTTTCTGAATTAATCCAATTATAGTTTCCATTGCAATTCTCCATTCTATATATAATATATTAGTAAACATTATTTATTATAAAGGCTTTCAATAACATCAAAATACCCTGCAAAGGTCTTCCCACAACACGCTGGGTTCTCTATTTCTATACCATCTGCTGCCATTCCTGTAACTGTAAATGCCATTGCTGCCCTGTGGTCATTATAAGTTGCAATCCTTGCTGCCTTTGGGGTTCCAGGAAATATTACAACCCCGTCTTCAAGTTCTTCACACTTTATTCCCATACGCCCAAGTTCATTTACAATTACTTTAATCCTGTCTGACTCCTGGCCCCTTATATGGCTTACTCCCCTTATTGCCACAGGTGATTCCGCAAATGGTGCTATTGCTGCAAGAGTAAGTGCCTGGTCTGAAAAGTCACCCATATTTATATCTATGCCCTTAAGTTTTCCATCTTCTGGCGCATACAGCTTTAACTGCCCGCCTGTCCATTCTGTCCTGCATCCCATTGCTATAAGGACATCAATAAATTTCATATCACCCTGCAGGCTGTCCCTGCTTATATGGTTTACTACTGCTGTGCCTCCCGTTACTGCTGCTATAGCATAAAAATAACATGCAGCTGAAACATCTGGTTCTATCTGGTACTCCCTTATACTATAGGAACCACGTCCAACCCTGTAGCTGTCTGCACCAAGCCTTTCCACCCCTTTATGTCCAAACTGCTTCATCATCTGTTCTGTAATTTCTACATATGACCTTGCATCCCTTTTTCCTGTAAGGTTAATTGTTAATGAACCAAATACAGCAGGTGCTGTCATAAGGAGCGCACTCAGGAACTGGCTGCTTCTGTCTATATTTAATGAAACTGTCCTTTCATTAAGTATTCCAGGATTGTTTCTATATTTATGCAAAATTCCTGTAACTTTCATAGGGAAACTGTATTCTTCACCAAGCCACTCAAAATCTGCCCCCAGGTATTCAAGGACTTCTAAAAGTTCCTTTATTGGCCTTTTCTTCATCTGCCCGGAGGAATTAACCGTGTATACACCATCCCCCATTGCTGTAAATGCAGTTAAAAACCTTGCTGCTGTACCTGCACTTCCAACATATATAGAAGCTTCCTTTACAGGAATAGAACCAGACATGCCAGTAATCCTTACTATCTGTGAAACCTTATCCACATCTGTCTTAAATCCCAGGTCTCCAAGGGCTTTCAGGAAGTTATAAGAATCATCACTAAACTGCACACCTTTAAGCAGTGCTTCACCATTACCTGTTGCTGCAAGCAGGAGTGCCCTGTTTGTAATACTTTTAGAACCAGGCACATCTACACATATATTAACAGGTTTATTGGCTTTTTTCACTTTGTAAACATCCATCTGTATTAACCAGCCTTTCAATTTTAAAACAATATATTATCTAAGTATAAGCCTAGCCAGGTTATTTGTCAAAAGAAGGATTGTTAGAAAATAAAAAAGTTCCAGCTTCTGTTCATATCCCACTTTACATAGGAAACATGTACATCCTGGAAGACATTTTCTAACTGGCTGTAAATACCATTTACCACATCTTCCCTTGAAATACTATGGCCGCAATCCCACTGGCTTTAGACAATGGGTAGTTCACCTTTTATCATTATCACGCCATTTCCTCTTGCCAGCCTTGACTGGTACAATCTATGGAAAATATGGCTCATGCCATTTAATCTATTGTTGCTGCCCTTGGATTAAGCTACAGTTATTTCAGCAAACTTGTTAAAAAAATGACACAAAAAAGCCCACAAGAATATTTGCTTGCATACCGCATCAACAAATCATGTGAGCTTCTTCGTACTACAGAATTAAGCATTGGGGAAATTGCACTGCTTGTTGGTTATAGCAACCAGTTTCATTTTTCACGGGCTTTTAAAAATTATATGCAGCAATCCCCCAGTGAATGGAAAAAGAAAAACCGTTCCACTATATTATAAAACAACATAAATACAATACTATTAAATTTTTAGGGTTTCATATTTTTTTAATATACAAATATTATATTACTTTAGAAGTGCCATATGTAGTCTTTAAGTTTACAGGTTCCTGCATATAATTGGACCTTTTGGAATATTTCTTAATGTATTATATTTTTTTAAATATGCAGAATTGTTTTATAAATATTATAATCTTCCTCTTTAAAAACATTAAATATAACTTTTTCTATCTGTGTATCTGCCTGTAAAAACTCTGTAACTGTATGTACGGCAATTACAGCTGCTTTCTCTTGTGGAAAATGAAATTCCCCTGTAGATATACAACAAAAAGCAATGCTTCTAAGATTGTTACTAGCAGCAAGTTCCAGGCATGAACGGTAACAGTCTGCAAGCTGCCTGCAATGTGTTTCTGTAAGTGTACCTTGTACAACCGGGCCAACAGTATGGATAACATAATTACATGGAAGATTAAAAGCTGGTGTAATCTTCGCTTTGCCCACTGGTTCATCATATCCCTGTTCTTCCATAAGCTTATCACAAGCAAGGCGGAGCTGGATACCACTCATACTGTGTATAATATTATCCACACATGAATGGCAGGGTATAAAACATCCCCTTAAAGCACTATTAGCAGCATTTACTATTGCATCTGCCTTTAATGTTGTAATATCCCCACGCCATAGTACAAGACGGCTGTCTATAGGTGATACAGGAAGCCCAGCAATACCAGTAATCCCTTTCTCTATAACTTCTTCACTTAAATATTCATCCTGTACTTTTAGGAACTCCTCACTTACAGGATAAGGAGAACGGATATTCATAAGGCTTCTAAGAAGCTTTTTCTGTCCATCTGTATTATCTGGAATTATTATACCTTTATATTGATGCTGTTCTGACAGCAGTTTTTTAATTAAATATAATCTTTTTTCACTATGTGTCATAGAAAAATCCTCCTTATCAATTCCAAAACAAACCGGATAATAATGCTGCATACTGTGGTTTTAAGACCTATTCCTGTCAGTAAACTTCCAATCCTTGCATTAGTTTCATATTGTATCCACAAATCTAATGGAGGGTCTTGGTAAGGAATACCTGCTTTAACTATAGAATAATACAATCCTATAAATAAAATAATAATACCTGCTATTATAGTGGCATTGGTTATCTGCCGGAAACAACACATTATTTTTTCTTTCATAAACTACTTCTCCAAATTCTGGATATCATGCTGTCAATCTGTAATTAACCAAAATGCAGGACGGACACAACAATTTGTTCCTGTTACATCTGCCGCTATCTCTTCAATGTATCCATCAAAATTAACACAACTTATACAATTATATCTTCCATCTATTTTTTCATAACTCTCTCCACAGTACCGCAGCCACCATGAACCTTTATTATAATCTTCACAATCTTCATTAAAAAACAATCCATTCTATTACTTCTTTTTCCAGACCCATATTTTGAGGATACATTCCTAAAGTTATTATATTTTTTCCATATCACAACTCCTTCATTCCCAGTTTACCAGATTACAGCCTGTCTAATATTTCTCCAATATCACCATTAATACAGACAGATTTCTTTTTTATTTCATCAGGGGCGTATGCCTCACCATAATTAAGACAGATATATGTTGCCTTCTTCCATTCATATGCCATGCGCCAGAAACTATATTTTATTATGGATGGTGTATTAAATCCAGCTGCAAGCTCTAAAAAGAGTACATCCAGGTTCTTATGTCTGTCCAGGAACTTTGCATACCGTCCTGACGCCTGGTGCCAGCCCTTATCTTCAATAAAAGTATCATCCACACGGAGGTTCATACTCATAGGTTTATGACATATTGGACAATAAGGAACCATTCCAGAGGGAACAGCCATTCCAGGTGTTACACCATCTGGCAAATCCAATATACCATTTCCGTTAATTACATAGCCTTGTGACTCAGCCATTTTACGTACTATATCTTCATTTTCATATGTTATTTGATGACATGGGCCACTACACTGGAATAAACCATAATCCCCCTGTGTATAAAATAACCTTTGCTTGTCAAAACCTGCTTTCTGGAAACAATGGTCAACATTTGTAGTAATTACAAAATAATCTTTATCTTTTACCAGTTTAAATAATTGCTGGTAAACTGGCTTTGGTGCATCCATATACCTGTTAATATAGATGTACCTGCTCCAGTAAGCCCAGTATTCTTCCAACAGGCTGAATGGATAGAAACCACCAGAATACATATCTTTAAATCCATACTTTTCTTCAAAATCCCAGAAATATTTGTGAAACCGTTCCCCATTATAAGTAAAACCTGCAGATGCAGAAAGTCCTGCACCTGCACCAATAACAACTGCTTCCGCCTGTACCAGTGCATTATGCAGTTTCTCTATATCACTATTATCAATATAAAACTGTTCTCCAGACATTATATACACCAATCCTTTCTTTAATTAAACCAGAATTAATGTTACAATCATTATTACATCTCATAAATCCACTATAACACCTTTTTGTTGTAATGTCAATAGTTACAATTATTTTTTAATTAATAAAAATCCAGTATATCATGGATTATAAGCATAATATACTGGGTTACAGTTGTTTTCATATATTTTCATTTCCAGGTATTTCTCTAAACTTGTGTAAAACACAATATAAAAATCTTATTTAAAAATTAAATACTGTTTTAAAACTCTCTAAATTCTTGTCTTTTCCTTCTGGAACAGCAAATACCACCTTTTCAAAACATTTATGTGTTGTTTCAAGATATTCTTTAAAAATTCCTGCAACCTCTTTAGCATCTTGTCCAAATACGCCACAGCCAAATGCTCCTAAAATTAAAGTTCCAACATTATTTTCCTCTGCTATATCAAGTACAAATTTAATTCTTGATTTTAATGTTTCTGTATTTTCTTCATTCTGGACATGCTGGTATCTTTTTGCCGCAGCTTTATTAGGAGCGGCACATGTAATAACATCACATATAGCACTTTCTCCATCTTTACAAAATACTATTCCAGGAGAATACAACCCTCTGTTTAAATACAATGCCTTGTTTTTGTTTTTATTATTCCAGTCATAAAATTCCTGCACAAATTGTAATAATACATTATATAAAAATGATTCATGGCATAAACATTCTTCCTGTGCTTTGCTGCCATTAATAAACATACCTCCAGGATTTTTATATGATGCAAAGTTTAATACAGCAATGCGGTTTTTACAATCTCTGGCATATTTCATAATTGCTGAAACACTGTCCAATGCGTCCACTATAATTATATTTTCACAAGAATTTTTTATATTACATTTAAAATCTATATCATAAATAACTGAATTTTTTACAACTTCCTTAATCTTTCCACCATACAGGTTTTCCATCTCTTCTGTATGTTTCCTTGCCTGTTTTGCACGTTCTTCTTTACCATCCCAGTTTTCCTTTGTCCCCGCCATTTTTATGGTTCCTTTCTTTTTCCAGATGTTTTTTATAAGAAATATTATATAATAAAAACAGGGTGATTAACAGACCTTTTTATATTTATAAAGACAAATATAAAAATATTATAATAAATATCATTACCAGGATAAAAATCAAAATAATGTGGCCGCAATCCCACTGGCTTTAGACAATGGGCAGTTCACGATATGCTTTATTATAAAAATATAAAATCCCAAAAATATGTAAATAAAATGGATAACAAACAGAAAAGTAAAGCTTCTGGATTAATATTTGTTATACAATTTATTATTTTACTTCTGTATTATTAATAATTTTATTTTCCAGAATACATATTATAATATTTACCTTGTTTATCCATTAACTCTGAATGTTTGCCTTGTTCTGCAATACGTCCATTATCAATAAATAAAATTTTATCTGCATTTTGTATAGAAGCAAGCCTATGTGTAACTAGTATTATGGTAATATTTAGCTTTGATATTCTTTCCAGAATCTGCTTTTCATTAACAAAGTCCAAAGCACATGTTGCTTCATCCATAATTAAAACTGATGGATGTTTAATTAATTCCCTGGCGATTACGATACGCTGTCTCTGTCCTCCTGATAAATTCATACCCATTTCAGAAACAACAGTATTTAATCCCATTGGCATATTTGTAATTTCATCATATATATTTACCATAGTTAAGACTTTTTCTAGTTCCTCTTTTGTTACGTTCTCCTGTTCTTGTACAATATTTTCATAAATTGTCTTATTAAATAAATATGATTCTTGTGGAACTATGCCAATTTTGTTTACTATACTCTTTCTTTCTATTTCATTATACCTTATTCCATTTATAAGCAGCATGCCATCTGAAATTTCATATAAACCACTTATTACTTTTAATAATGTACTTTTTCCAGAACCAGACCGTCCTGTTATTGCAACCATCTCACCTTTACATGCTTTAAAAGTAATGTCATTAAGAATATAATTCGTATTATCAGTATAACGGAATGAAAGATTTTTACACTCTATTGTATTTATACTTTCTATAGGTTTTGTATCTGCACCTGGCATATATTGTTTTCTTGCCAAAAGAATATCTCCGAGCCGCTCTATATATACATAATTAAGACCAATATTTAATAATGAATCAAGAAAACCATAAACTTGTGAAAAAAATATTTCTGATAATGAAAATAAAGCAACTATTTTTCCTATTGACAATATTCCCGTTTTAGACATAAAAATTCCTATTACCAGGACTAAAACTGGTGATAAAGTTTGTGACATATTTAATAAAGTGCCAAGTATTGCTGTTATTTTTTCATTAGTTTCATACTTTTTAATATACTTATCATATTTTTCATTCCATTCATATAAAATATTATCTTCTCTTGCACCAGCTTTAACAGCAAACATTGCATAAATAATTTCAGTCTGGTATCCCTGTACATTACTATTTTCCATAACAAGCTTTTTCATATTACTTATCAATATTTTTTGTGATATAAGAGATAATATAATATTAGGTAGCAATGCTATATTTAATACCAATGCTATAGTTGTGTCTGACATTAAAAAATAAATCCATATAACAACCAGCATACCAGCATTTAAAATTGTATTAAGTAAATTTGTCACAAAAACATCCCTTGCACTTGAAATATGGTTTAAAGTGTATATTATACTGGATTTTTTACGTGTATCAAAATATAAATATGACAACTGCATCATATGGCTTATAACTTTTTTATTAATTTTTTTATCCACATCAATCTTAAGCTTTGTAGCACTAAACTTTATAAATAAATTAAATATTATATAAAAAACTGATATTATAAATATAGCTAATGCCAGTTTTGATAAACTGACATTATTAAAGACCCCGTCAACCAGTTTCTGTATACTTACAGGCAAAGCAACCATAACCAAATAATTTAAAAAAGAAAATATTGTAAATACAAGATACTGCTTTTTATTTCCAGAAATAAGCGGAAATAATATTTTTAATATCTTATATTCCTTTCTTTTCTTTTTAAACTCCTTTCCAGGCTTTGCTTCAATACATATACCATCAAACTTTTCTAAAAACTCATCATATGAATATCTTATATGTCCAATTCCAGGGTCTGTTATATATACAGTTTTTTTTGTTATCTTTTCAACTATAATAAAATGCTGTTCTTCTTCAATAATTATAAAAGGAGCTGTTAGTTGTGCTAACAGCTTAATATCATCACAATGGTAAGCCTGGGCTTCCATTCCAAATTTTTTTAATATTACTATAATACCAGCAGCAGACATACCATCTCTTCCAATTTCTGAAAACTCCCTTATATCATACAAACTATAGTGTGCACCATAGTAATCAAGCATCATTGCAATAACACTTATTCCACACTCCGTCTGTTGTATTTGTGGTATATACCTAACTCTTTTCATTTGTATCATTCCTTTTATTTCCTATAATTTTCAAATAAGCTTCTTCAAGGCTTGCTGATGTTTCAACAGCATTTTCACATGGTTTCACATCACTTATAATTCTCATATCAACAACCCCTTTATGATGTTGTTCCCTGCTCACCCTATATTTACTTTTTATATAACTTATCTCCTTAATATCCTTTAAACTACATTGCCATACTTTTGTTTCTGTTTTATTTACTACGCTTTCAGTTTCTTCATTAACCAGTATATTACCTTTATTAATAATTACCACCCTGTCTGCAATGCCCTCTACATCTGATACTATGTGTGTAGCAAAAATAATAATCTTTTCCTCTGCAAAACCAGACACAAGATTTTTCAGGTTCAGCCTTTCATCTGGGTCAAGCCCTGCTGTTGGCTCATCCAGTATAAGTATA
Organism: uncultured Lachnospiraceae bacterium; assembly: GCA_948794795.1. GTDB lineage: Bacteria > Bacillota > Clostridia > Lachnospirales > Lachnospiraceae > Butyribacter. The sequence goes on from CAQGLR010000002.1 coordinate 76,369, forward strand.
CATGGGTCATTAAGCAGTGCCTGCGCGATATTTACCCTCTGTTTCATTCCTCCAGAAAATGCTTTAAGCTTCTTACCCTTTGCATCCCATAAATTTACACGTTCCAGATACTCCCTTATTATCTTGTCTTCATTTTCTATGCCTTTAAGCCCTGCTATATACTTTAAAAAAGCTTCTGCTGTGTAATCTGGATAATACCCTGCTTTCTGTGGCACATATCCAATCTTGTCCCTGTAGTCTTCACCCATACTATAAATATCATTGCCATTATAAAGTATACTTCCAGAACCAGGCTTTTCAACAGTACAAAGCATACGTATAGTTGTTGACTTACCTGCCCCGTTTGGTCCAAGAAAGCCATATATACCTGGCCTGAATACAATATCCAGCCCATTGACGGCAACCTTATTGCCATAACTTTTCTTAACACCTCTTAATTCCAGTTCCATTATTTTCCTCCTGTTAAGCCATATAAAATTTATGCTGCATAATATTTATAGTTTTTTGACAATATTTTATAAAAGAACCAAAAACCAGCACTTAATACAACAGCATAAACCATTTCAAGTATATAAACCCACTGCACTTCCTTACCTGTTATATTTACTGGCGTACACTGCAGTAAATGCAATATATGCATTGCATTTACTGGTATAAACGATAAAACACGTATAGCACTATCTGCATCAAAAAATACAAGCATTACATCTGGACGCCATGCATACAGTATTACAATAACCACACACATTGATATTACAGATTTTGTTGATAAAAATGATACTATAAGTGTAACTAGCAATATAATATTTACTGCCATAAAAGACAAAACAAGTATATGTAATAACAATCCCTGGTTATCCACTTTAAGAGTGCTCTGCCTGAAAGCTGTATGATGAATCATTTGTATTTTTGTGTTTCTGCCCCTGCCTCCAGAAACAGCTGCTATATGGACTATAGATACAAATACAGTAATTATATATAATAAATTAGTTAATATAAATGCAAGTTTTATTTTTGCATTAGTACATTTCATCCTTCCATTCTTTGTACTTAAAATAATATCCTGCATACCAAATGTCTGTTCATATGAAAATATACCAGAAAATACAACCACAATAAATACTGGCAATATCTGCAGGTTGCCATTTATAATATAAAAAAACCACCACCAGCCATAAGTTTCCATTTCTGGCTGGTACATTTTATATGTACTATGCGCAGATATCTCTTTTGCAGCCAGAACCAGAAGAAACCCTGCTATTACAACCAATACAATTTTTCTTTTAAACAACTTATATGTTTCTAACTTTAACATATTGTTATTCCCCTTAAATACCTTTAATTTTAATAACATACTCCAGACTTTCCAATAGTATTTTATGCTGCATAGTATCTCTGGTTTTTTGACATTGTTTTATAAAAAACTACAGTCAGGACTACCAGAAGTATTACATAAATAACTTCAACAATATAAAGCCATTGTACTGTAACCCCAAATAACCGGACCGGTCTGAAAGATGTAAGATATATTGTATCAAGTACATTTACTGGTGTAAGTGACACAATATAATTGGTAATGCCTCCCCCAGAAAGTCCATATATTATATCCTGGCGTAATGCATATAATACTCCCAGGCTTACACATATTGAGATTACAGGGCTTCTTGATAAAAACGAAATAAGCAGTGTTATTAAAACTATCATATTTATTGATAAAAATGATAAAAACAATGTATGTACCAAAACCCCTAAATTATTTATATCATTACTACAACCGCTAAGCCATGTCATTATCTGGACACTTGTCTTCCAGCCTGCACCCTTTGTAATAACCAGCATATCTGCTATTGGTATAAGAATTATAACGAAGTAAAATATATTAGTTACTATAAATGCAAGTTTTAACTTTGCCTTACTGCATCTTTTACGTCCATTTTTTGTACTTAAAAGTATCTCCTGCATACCACACTCATTTTCATATGAAAATATTCCTGCAAATGCAAATGCAATAAATATTGGTATACATTTTAAATCACCAGTCATAGTAAAAAAAAGTTCTGACCAGTTCTCAAAAGAACCAAAATATATATCAAAGCTGGCGTTTGGAAAGAGTTCCTTTGCCGTCTTTTGTCTGTCACCATCAAAAAAATATGGCTTATATGCTGAAGAACCATCATATGCTTGTGAATATTCCTTCCAATATTTTGAAAAACGTGAATCTGTATATATTCCTTTATATTTTTCACTTATTTCAATTTGTTGTTGCATATTTTTATATATACGGAAAGCACGGATTTCCTGTAATAATACAATTAAAAAAATACCAGTCATTAAAACTAGCACCATTTTTCTTTTGAATAATTTATACTTTTCTAATTTTAACATAAATTAAACCTCTTAAATACAATTTTATATAACGTACCTATTATTAATTTGAATCAATATAATTGTGGCTTAGCACTTTAATTTACTGTAATTGTTAATAAACAAATACAATAATATATAAGCAGGCTGGATTTTAAATAAAAAATCAATTTGTAACAACTAAAATATTTTAATAAAAACCTTTGTAGCTTTATACCCATTATCACAATTATGCCAGCAACAATCTGGATTATAAATCACAGCACAGCTATAAAAAATATTATCATAATAATCATTAAATTCTGTATACAGACATAAAACTATACTTTTCTTTCTCTATATATTATACATTCCATGTTTTACACCAATCTAAAACTATTAAATAGTTTACCTATATACAATTTAAAACTATATAGGTAAACTAATCTTTAAAAAATTAACTTTTCAAAACATAATAAAATATCAAGCCCATCCAGCTAAAAACTTTGTGCTTTGATTTCCCTTATCACAATCATGCCAGCAACAATCTGGATTATAAGGACCTGGCTCATCTTCAGAAGTTCCAGGACAATGACAAGCACCATAACCTGCATAATAGTCATTAAGCTCTTCTTCTGATAATGGCATAAGCCCAATTTTTTCTTTCTCCATACATTACACCTCCCCTCACTTTATTATATATACCATATAACATAAAAATAAAACTACTAATATTTTATGTAACAATGATAACAAAATTATTGTTATAAAACAAACTTACTTCCCAGATACTTTATAATACTTATGTATTTTTAAAAATACATGTTCTAATTTACATGCTGTATAATTTGGTTCAAAATCCCCTGATATAGCATAATTAAATAATTTACACCTATATCCATAACAATAATCCTTCCAAAAACAACTTTCACATCTTTCAAATTTTTTATTGTTAATATTATTTATTTTTATTATTGCTTCTTCTGATATACCAGTATATACATCTCCTAACTTAAACTTTTCATCACCAGTAACATAAGCACAAGGATATATATCTCCTTTAGTATCAATATGCATGGTCTGTGTACCTGGACAACATTTGCTTTTTTTTCTATATTTTGCCTGCTCTAACATTCCAACTTTCAGGCTTTCATTTTGCACAGCAAAATATCCAGACAACATCTTTAACTGTTGTTCTAAAATTTCCATATTATTTTCATCCCATCTGGTATCATATTGGTCAATTACTGGTGAAATAATACTAAAACCTAAATTATGTAGAAAAGTAACACTATTATAAAGACTAGACACTGTTTTTGGAGTAACTGTCATTCTAGCTATTGTATTTTTCTTTTTTTCAAGTATTCTATTTAAATTTTTAACTACTTTATCAAATGTTCCTTCCCCATTGCTATATATCCTGTTATTATCATGTATTTCCTTAGTTCCATCTATGCTAACAGATATTTCATCTATATTTTCTAAAATAAAATCTATATTTTCTTCATTAAACAAAACTGCATTTGTAGTCATGCTAATAAAAACATTTCTGTTCCATGACCTGATATTTTCAACAATGTAACGTAATACATCATAATTAAGTAAAGGTTCTCCACCATGTATATTAATACTTATATTATTATCCTGGTATATATTACTCCTCTTTATAATAAAATCCAGTATATCCTTAGCTTTTTCTTTACTCAAATAACCATTTCTTTTTTCTTCATAACAATATGTACATTTTAAATTACATTCATAAGTAACCCAGATTGTATATTGCATATTATTTCTTCCCCTTGTTTTCCCATACAATTTTATTCCACTTCTTATAGTTCATATCACAAAATGCTTCAAATACTTCATTATACATAGATTTTGATAATACCTCACTTAGACATGTCCAACAAAACTCTCTCACTATACAGTTCCTGCATTTTGAAAACTTTTCATTACTAAGTATTTTTGAAATAATTTCTCCATAGTATTTTCCAGAATGGTATTTTACTAAATCTGAAATATCATCCACTAATATATTTCCTATCTTAAAATCTTCTTCTGCTAAACCTCCACATGGATATACATATCCTTCTGAATCAATAAGTATTTGATAAGAAACTGAACCACAAGTACATAACTTTTCACCTTGTTCCTGGTTTTCTATTACTTCCTTCATAACCTTAATATACTGTTCTTCTCCACCTGGTATAATTTTATCAATATTTTCTATTACCCTGTCATTAATAAACAAACTACGTAATATAGGAACTGTTCCATATTCTTCATTTAACTTATTAAATTCTTCTGTTTCATGTCCATCATATGTAACAAGTGAAATAGCAACTCTCAAACCATTATCTTTAAGCATTTTTACAGCATCTAATACACATTTAAATACTCCTCTTTCCCTGTATCTTGATGTTTCATCATCATTTAATCCATCTATGCTTATTTCTACTTTATCAAAATATTTAACAATCATATCAATATATTTATTTACTAAAAGTCCATTAGTAGCGAGAAGCAATTTTCCATTATAATGTTTCTTTATAAACTTTAGAACCTCTTCAATATTTTTATATAATAAAGGCTCACCACCTGTAATACATATCTGATGTGGATTTAATTCTACTACTTTTCTTACTATGTCAAATGAAATATCTTTTTCAGACATAATTTGTGATGCACAACAATGTTTACATGATAAATTACACCTATTTGTTAACATTACAGCAACATTTTCTAGTTTTTTATTCCTATTAGCCGCTTTCAACATTTGTTTATTGTTTAATTCATCAAGCAGAGCATTATATCTGTCATCAATTTTTTCATTATTTTGAAAATACCAGCAAACATTGTTATATAACTTTTCAGACAATTTAATCCAGCTTCCCTCTTCTCTATTAAACAATAAAACATAGCCATTATGCCTTCTGGCTATTACAGAATCCTCAAATAAGCTATCCAATTCCATATCTTCTCCTTAAAAATAATCCCATAAATAAGTATATTTACTATTATAAATTCTATTATTAAATATAATATTTTTGTTCTTTAATGATATTATTTTGAGTTTCCCCATTTTTTAAATTACACAAAGATTATATTACTCTGGCAGATTCCAAATGTTTTACCAAAAGGCAGCTGTTTGGGGGCGCTGGTGCTTAAATCTGGTTCTTTCAGATTTTATGCACCACTGCGCATCCCATCCAAGCGCAATGCGGCAAAGCCATGTTTGCAACATGGCTTTTGGGTGGTAAAACTTTGGAATTGCCAGAGACAAAATACCTGTGTATTAAAAAAATGGGGAAACTCAAATGATATTATAAGTTTACAATTTATTGAAATAATGTTATAATTACTATATATAATTTTATATTAACAATGTATATAATATTGTTATCATTTAATAACTAAATTATAATATACCACTTTAGTTATATCAACACCTTTGGGCTGAAACACAAAATAATGGGCTGAAATGCAACAAGCTAATCTATAAATGGTATTACCATAAATATTTACGGAAGGAAAAGTATCTATATGCAATTATTTATGATAATAAATACAATATTAGAATTTGCTGCTATAATATTTATATTTTATTTTATACTTGGAAATGATTTTTCAGTAACACCAGTAAAAATAATATCATTTGCTGCACTATTTATAACCCAGCTGGTACTGCAGACAGTTTCTATTAGTTTATTTAAAATTCCTATTATGAATATATTTTCAATCTTTACAATACTTATACTTATATTTGAAGGAAGTATATTATATAAACTTTGCTGGCTTGCTATATGTACTTTATCTGAGGGAATATTGTCATATATTTTTTCAAACATATTATATATATTTTATAATTATTTATATAACAGTGTATCTTTAAAAATCTTGTTAAGATATTCTGACAGAATTTTATTTATTATTTTTATTATTTTTTCCTTTTGTACGTATAAAAGCCGTAATACTAGAAAATACATTATTAAAAAAATACAAAAACGTAACTATTGTTTTATTATATTTTCCTGTTTTATTTCTTATATATTATTGGGACTATCAGAAGTATTGTTTTATAAAAACTTAGACCAGATACCTAAATACATTATAGTTTTTTTAATATTTATACTTATTATAATACTGTTAATTACACTGCTTGCATTTTTAACAGTCCAGTACCATAATGCCACATTAACACAAAAAAACAAAATAAACCAGAAATATATTGAGATGGAGCAGGTATACTATACACAATTTAAACAAAAAAATGATGATTTACGGGCTTTCCGCCATGATTTTAACAGCCATGTGTTTATATTGCAAAAACTTGCCAATGATGAACAATGGGAACAGTTAAAAACATATTTACAAAAACTTTGTAAAGTACATATTAACAACTATTATATTTCTACAGGAAACTTAATTGCAGATGCTATTATAAACAATTTATATAATTCACTGGATAAGGATACATTATTTAAAACGAGTGGTTATTTTAATAGTGAATGTTTTGTTGAAAACTTTGATATATGTACTATTTTATCAAACCTGGCAAATAATGCATTAGATGCATTATCGAGAAAAGATATACCTGGAAGAAAAGAAGTATATATTGATATAGAAAGTTCTGTAAACCGTATTTCAATTCTAATGAAAAACACTTCAGTTAATTATGAAAAAAACATAATTAATAATGTAAAAACAACTAAAAATGATACTAAAAACCATGGGCTTGGTCTGGCAAATATAAAGAAAACCGCTGGAAAATACCATGGATTTATAAAAACCACATATAAAAATTATATGTTCTATACATATATTGTTTTAAATAAACCTATTAGATAAAAAATAAGAAAGGATAAAATGCAAACCTTGTATTTCCATTTTTTATGTTTGCATCTCAAATAAAAACCTTGGTATTTTTATTTGAGTAATGGTAAAAATTATGAAAATCGGGATATGTGAAGATAGTATTGAAGAACAGACACAATATTTAAACTGTTTCCAAAAATTAGGATATAGTGACATTGCTGTTTTTAATTCAGGTGAAGAACTATTAGAAAAAATGCCTTCTTTAGATTTATTATTTCTTGATATTGAGATGGATAAAATATCAGGAATACAAGTTAAAAATATCTTTGAAATAAAGGGAAAAAATACTTACATAGTATTTTATACTAAACATACAGAAGTGATGCAGGAAGGATTTGGAGCTAATGTACTTGGATTTATATACAAACCAATTACCTTACATGAAATAAAACTATATATTGATAAAACTAGTATAAAACTGGAACAAAACTATCCAGTATATATTAATAATAATACATATGTTTCTTCTGATGATATTTTATATATTGAAGCAGACCATAATTATACTGTATTATATATGGCTGATAATTACAAAAACTTAGTTAGAAAGAGCATAGACAACTGGTTAACAGAACTTGCCCCATGTGGTTTTATAAAAATACACCGTTCCTATATCGTAAATATGTATAATATAAACCATATAGATGCATCTTCAATTATACTGGTCAATGGCCACCATCTGAATATAAGCCGTAAAATGTTATCCACAACAAAAGAAGCATTTGAAAATTTCCAGTTAAAACTATTTAACAAATCATTATTATGTTAACACTTTTTATATACTATGTAAAAAAATAAACGTATTTATACTTTATCATATGTTATAAAAAACACATATTACTGCACCTGCATATGGCAATTCTAAGATTATTGCAATTTCTTATTAAATGCAAAAGAGTACACCTTAAATAAGTGTACTCTTTTTGTGGCTTTTAAAATAAAAGGGGGTGCCACGGTATGCAAAATAAAATTTAATATATTATATAAATAACAAAAATATATTACAATTTTTGCAACTTTGTTATATAAAAAATTATATCATATTTCTTTTCTATATTGTATAATATGGGACAATTAATACTTATACAGGGATATTTTTTTAATTTAAGGTTCCTGGTTCCTGAAACAAACTGCTATATTATATCCCTCAGTCTTATATTCTTTGAAATGGTATACTGCATTATCTACATACTGGCAGACTGTTATTTCTTCACCTTCCCATACATTTACCTCAAATTTATCTAACGGCAGTGACAATCCAATACCTGTTGCTTTAATAAAGCTCTCTTTAAGTGTCCACAAACGGTAGAATGCTTCTCCCTGTTGTTCTTCTCCATCCTGCTGTACTATATAACCATATTCCCCTGCACAAAAAAACCTCTCTGCTAAAGACAGGTCTGCCTTTTGTACCAGTTCTATATCACATCCAGTTTCTACATCTGCAAATACCGCCACAGCCATTTTCCCTGAATGTGAAATATTAAAATGTATATGTGGTTCCATTGGCAGATAAGGTTTTCCATTAGTTCCATAACTAATAGAAACTTCTGGTTCCTTAAGCCCATAATCAGAAAGGCCTATATCAAGAAGCATGCCAGCCCCAAGAGACAACCTTTTATCTTTTTTAAAATAATATGAATCAATTTTGTCACGGCGTTCCTTTGAAAGCCTTTTATAATTCATATTAAAAACTACATCATCCTCAAGTTCTGATGTATCCATTATATACAGCTTTGCTGCATATTCTTCTATTGTAACCAGCTCCATAACCACAGCAGTCCTCTCTAATTAATATTTTATATCCATTCTCTGTAATTTTTCATTTATATACAACAATTAGCATATTATCTTATTTATTACATTAGTCCATAAACTTTTCATCAGCTGCCCGTGTAAATATATATAAATCCAGCCAGCCGCCAGGCCTGTCATTATATTGTCCCCATATTCCATAAAAGAAAACTAGCAGTGCTATAACTGCTTCACTTACAACTGTCATAATACAAATACCTGTAAAACCAAACAAAAACATTCCCGCCAGTACCAATGGCACAGCCAGCAGAAATTCCTGCATTAACATAATTATTGCAGACAGTCCTGTGTGAAGGATATTCTGGTAATATATTATCATTAATTTATTATATAAACAGAATGGAAAGCTGCATGCAAATATACGCAGTGCAGGATTACAAAGTGCCATCATATTTTCTTCTGTAATCCCAAAAAGGTCTGTAATAACCTGTGGGGCAGTGAGAAATAATATTATCAGCACTGCAGTAATTATACAGCTGTATTTAATTTTCTTTTTATAAGATGGATATATATCATAATAATCATTGTACCTGCCAGAAATACCTGTAGTATTTTTCACCATTCTGGCAATGCTGTCTGCACATAACCCGGCAATTAACATTGTACCCACGCAAACGGAATAAACTGCCATATAACTATTTCCGAGAAACCTTACAATCACAAAATTAATTATAACTGGTTTTAAAACAGACATCAATGTAAAATCCATTTTTAAAATTCCCGTTTTCACAACAAGCGATGTATAACCAAAAAACTTTCTGTCCAGTCTTCTTAAATGGAACTGGTGGTTTCCTGGCATAAAATAAACTACTGTTACCACCATTGCTGCCAGATAAGCAGCTAAAGTAGCAATGGCACATCCATCCATTCCCATTCCAAAGAATTTCAAAAACAAAATATCAAATACCATATTAAACATATTGGCAATTATAAGAAAAATGCTTCCTAAATGTGGCTTACTGCTAAGGTTAATAAAGTAACAAAATATAATTGCCATAGACAAAACTGGAATTCCCATAAAATTCACCCTGATATATGGCTCTGTTAATTCTGCCAGGGCTGCATTGCCAGAAAGTGTTATAGCTAATTCTTCTATAAGAAATGGTGACAGTATTGCAATAAACAGTGATATTATAAAAGCCGCCACAACTGAAGCACTAAATACCCTGTCTGCTTTTTGTTTATCATGCTTTTCAAGAAACAATGCTGCTTCTGATGACCCTCCCATTGCCAGTATTATTGCTGGTATCTGGATTAATAATAATACTGGCATAGAAATCCCAGCCGCAGCTATTGCATCCTGCCCTAAAATATTGCCAGCAATTATACTGTCTGTTATATTAACCATCTGCACTGCAGCTGTCATAAATACTCCTGGCAATATATTCTGGTGTATTTTTTTGTTATTTAAAAAAGCATTTCCCTGCATATCAGCCCGTCCTTTTTCTTAGTTGTAAAATATCTTTGTTTATACATTAATATTTAAAAGTATACTTGTTATAAACATATTATCTTTAATGGTAAAATCCGTTTCCCCGTCATAATGTGAAGCTGCTTTTATAATACTAGACACTCCAATTCCACCACCTTTATCTGATACAGGAAGCCCCTTATGGAATTTCACCTTACTATTGCTTGTATTTCGGCACTGGATTACTACTTTATTTCCTTTCTGGTTAATATATATCTTAATTTTATTTTCAGAAATCCCAGAACAAAGACAGCCATGTATAGCATTCTCAAAAATATTTGCAAGAATTGCAACCCAGTCAATATCCCTTATTACCAGTCCCTCTGGCACTCTTACATCCATTTCAGTCTCAATACCCTGGTTTTCAGCTTTTCTTGCATATACTGACAATATACTGTTTACTGCCCGGTTCTGGCATATATATTTTACTTTCTGGTTCTCTATATCGCTGCCATATTGGTCCAGATACTCCATAAGCCCGTCAAATTCACCTTTCTGTACATATTCTTTAATTAAAAATGTATGATGCCGCACATCATGGCGTATCCTGGCTGCTTCTTTTTCTGATTCCCTCATAATCTCCATCTGCTGGTGCAGAAGCTGTTCATTTACTTCCAGCAGCTCCTTTTCTGCCTGGTAATAGTGTTCCTGTCCAAGGTGTATATACAAATGAAGTATTGTAAATTGTAAAACCCCTGCCATAAATAAAATCAAAAATGCACGTACCATATTAAATATTGAAAATCCTTGCAGGTTAGGCCAGTAAGCCATTATGGCACCAAGCATAACTGAAACAAAAAGTGTTGCAGAGCTAAATAAATCCATCTCTTCAACCAGAAAATCAACTCTGTTTAAGAATGGTTTTCTGAATTTAATCCATGTAACAGCTAATATTATTAAAGAACAAATTATACGTACCATAATATCTATCCACAAATTTCCATTAAATCCCCACCGTGCAACATCTACACCACAAAATGTACATACAGAAAACAAATAAAATGCCAGTGCAATTTTATACAAAGACAAATAAATAACATCCCTGCTCATAATTCCACAGAAAATCCCAATAACCGGGAGTATAGATATGCCTGCATACTTTACAAAACTACTATTTCCATACAAGTACCACATACTATATGTAGTTACCAGCAATGTACCAAATAATATATAATAAAATACCGTTTTCTTTATAGGAAATCTAGGACGGTCCAGCATAAGAAAAAAGGAAAGCATCAGGCCTGAACTAATTGTATTACGCAAAACTGCTGCCAAAAATGAACCTCCTAGCATAAATTTATACCTCCTTACACTATTCACCAAATATTATTAACAAACTATATCATTTACTTAAAAATAATTCTATATAATGGGATATTTAGTCACTTTTTGGGGACAAAAAATGAGCGCCCAAACGCCCATTCTTACCAGCATTATTATATTTAACCAAAATAATATGAAAAATATTCTTTCTTAAATTCTGCCACTTTATTACGTGATATATAAATTACACTTCCATTATCCATAACAACTTTTTCACGTTCTACCGAAACAATATGGTTCATATTCAGGATATATGAACGGCTGCACCTTCCAAACTGCGGAAACCTTTCCAGAATTTCCCATAAAGCTGCCGTTGTCATCCGGACTTTATATTCTTCTGTTGTAAGGTACAATACCTGGTAATTTTTCTGTGATTCACAATATACAATGTTATCTGGTTTTATTTGCCTGATTGCACCTGCGGACTTAATAATAACGTGTTCTTCTTTCATTTTGTGTATATGTCCAAATACAAAATCCATAACATGGAAAAAACGCTCTTTGTCAAGAGGTTTTACAAGGTACTGGATGGCATCTACCCCATATGCTTTCAATGCATATCCTGTTGATGCAGTTAAGAAAACTATTGGCATTACACAGCCAGACTTCCTTATTTCTTCCGCTGCTTCCATACCACTTTTTCCTGACATAAAAATATCTAAAACCAGAAGGTCTGGTGTATATTTTTCTTCTATAATACGTTTAAGAAGTGCTTCTGCGCTCTCAAAACGTTCAGTTTTATATTCAAGTATTTGTTTTTTATCCTGGTACATTGCAAGTAAGTCCTCAATCTGGTCAAGTTCTTTTGCCTCATCATCACATAATGCTATAAAGTACAATTTTTTCACATCCTATAAGTTGTTTTATATATAAATGTCCTCTGCCCGTCCCCAATATGTGCTAATAACATTATAGGGATTTTTATTAAAAAAATCAAATAATTATATAATTTTTTCTAGCTCATTGGACAATACATTTAAAAAGCTGGAACACTCAATTAAGAATATTCCAGCCCGTTAAATAATGCTGTTATTTCAATCCACCCCATTTGGGAAGTGGGATAAATTGCTAGCCAGGCGGATATTTGCAATCCGCATTGCCTGCAGGCAGGCACCAGTTACTTGCCCATAAACTCTTTAACTTTTGTATAGATGCCTTCACTGTCAAGCCCGTACTTCTTAATAAGCTCAGTTGCTGGTCCTGACTCACCATAGACATCATTCACGCCAATTTTGAGAACTTTTGTTGGTGCATTTGCTGAAAGGCAGTCACATACTGCACTTCCAAGCCCTCCGATTACAGAGTGCTCTTCTATTGTAACAACCTTGCCTGTTTCCTTAGCTGATGCAATTACCAGCTCTTCATCAAGAGGTTTGATTGTGTGTATATTAACTACTTTTGCATCAATTCCATCTTTAGCAAGCTTTTCTGCTGCATCAAGAGTTTCTGATACTTCAAGTCCTGTTGCAAATAATGTAATATCCTTGCCTTCACGGAGTACAACACCTTTTCCAAGCTCAAACTTATAGTCTGGCTTGTCATTAATTACAGGTACTGCAAGCCTTCCAAAACGGATATATACAGGACCTTCATGGTCAAGTGCAGCTTTTACAGCAGCTTTTGCTTCCACATCATCTGAAGGGTTCATAACTACCATGCCTGGGATAGTACGCATAAGCGCAAGGTCTTCACAACACTGGTGTGTTGCACCATCTTCACCTACAGAGATACCTGCATGTGTTGCGCCGATTTTTACATTAAGCTTTGGATATCCTACAGAATTGCGTACCTGCTCATATGCACGCCCTGATGCAAACATTGCAAATGAACTTACAAAAGGAATTTTGCCTGTTGTAGCAAGACCTGCTGCAATGCCCATCATATTACATTCTGCAATTCCGCAGTCTATATGCCTGTCTGGGTATGCTTTCTGGAAAATACCTGTCTTTGTTGCTGCTGCAAGGTCAGCGTCAAGTACAACAAGGTCTGGATATGCATCTGCAAACTCCTTTAAAGCATTACCATAGCTTTCCCTTGTAGCAATTTTCTTTACATCTGCCATTTCTTCCTCCTATCTGCTTATTTCAAGCTTTCACCGGTTTTTTCTAAATCTGCCATTGCCTGTGCATACTGTTCATCATTTGGTGCAGTACCATGCCAGCTTGCCTGGTTCTCCATAAATGATACACCTTTGCCCTTTGTGCTCTTAGCAATTACAGCTGTTGGCATGCCTTTAGTTTCCCTTGCTTTCTTAAATGCAGAAGCAATCTGTTCAAAATCATGTGCATCAATTTCAATAACATTAAAATTAAATGCCTTAAACTTGTCAGCAATAGGATAAGGAGAACATACATCATCAATTTTGCCATCAATCTGCAACCCGTTGTTATCTACAATCACAACAAGGTTGTCAAGGTTCTTTGCGCCTGCAAACATTGATGCTTCCCATACCTGGCCTTCCTGGAGCTCACCATCACCAAGCAGTGTATATACACGGTATGAAGCATTGTCTATTTTTGCAGAAAGTGCCATACCTACTGCGGCAGAAATACCCTGTCCTAATGAACCGCTTGACATGTCCACACCTGGAATATGCTTCATATCAGGATGTCCCTGCAGGTAAGAACCTGTATGGCGCAGTGTTGTTAAATCTTCAACAGGGAAGAAACCCCTGTTGGCAAGTGTAGAATAAAATCCTGGTGCTATATGTCCCTTGGATAATACAAACCTGTCCCTGTCAGCTTTCTTTGGGTCTTCTGGGTCAATATTCATCTCTTCAAAATAGAGATATGTCAAAATGTCTGCTGCTGACAAAGAACCGCCTGGATGGCCTGATTTTGCACTGTGTACTGCTGTGACTATTCCTTTGCGTACTTCATTCGCAGTTTTCTTTAATGCTAAAGTATCCATAATTCTTTCCTTTCTAACTGAAATTAAATATGTATCACCTGCTGGAATTACTCTCCAAATACAGCAATATAATCTTTCTGGAACTTTGCAATGCCTTCTGTTGTAAGAGGATGTTTTGTCATCTGCTCAATTACAGAATAAGGAACTGTTGCAATATCTGCACCTGCAAGGGCACAATCTGTAACATGGATTGGGTTACGTACACTTGCAGATATAATTTCTGTTTCAATACCATAATTGTCAAAAATCTCTGTGATTGTCCTGATAAGTTCAACACCTGTTACTGAAATATCATCAAGACGTCCAAGGAATGGTGATACATATGCTGCACCTGCCCTTGCTGCAAGGAGTGCCTGGTTAGCTGTAAAAATAAGAGTAACATTACACTTGATTCCTTCACTTGAAAGAACTTTTGTAGCCTTTAAGCCTTCTATTGTCATAGGAATCTTAACAACCATATTTGGATGGAGTTTTGCAATTTCACGTCCTTCTGCAATCATTCCTTCTGCGTCAACAGTTGTTGCCTTAACTTCACCACTGATTGGACCATCAACTATAGATGCTATCTCTTTTAAAACGTCTTCCTGGCTTCTTCCGCCTTCCTTTGCAATTAAAGAAGGGTTTGTTGTTACGCCACAGATAACCCCCATTTCATTTGCTTTCTTAATGTCCTCAATTTTGGCTGTGTCAATAAAAAGTTTCATATCTTATCCTCCTATATATTTATTTATTGTTACTATCCAAAATCCAGTTGCCAGGGATAATGGATAATTACATTTTACATTATTCCAAAATATTATACAACTTTTAAAAAAACTGGTCAATAATTTACCATAAATTAATGTTATATTTTTCCTTTATTATTATTTAAACCAGAAATCTTTCCAGGTATCCTTATATATACGGTATAATCCCTTTTTAACAGAAAATTCTTTAACCAGCTTGCCTGAACTGTCAGACTCAGTGAATTTATTCCCGTCTGCATTACAGTATACATATACATTATTTGCTTTTGTAATATTTCCTTCGTCTTTTGTCTGGTCAAAACTCTTTATTTCTGAAAGTGCATATGTCCTTGCTGTTTCATCTACCAGGAATTTATAATAATATGACTTGCCAGACCTGGTTGCCTTTACACCTGAATTATTATTAAGCATTGTTAAATAATACTGTCCCTCTGCAAGTGAAGAAGTCCTGCTGTACACAACAGAATTCTGTCCTGCCTGTGAATTAAAAAGCTCTTTCTTTTCTTTTGGAGTATCAAGTATAGAGTCAACTACAGGTGTTTCTTCTGGTCCAGGGGTAGCTTCACCTTCAAGAGCCTTGGTTAATACCTTTTTCTTAAGGTTCTTATAATCTTTCCAGATACTCTTGTCAGCAATAATATAATCAAGCTTTGGCAACAGGCTGTTTACATTGTTTATTTTAAATATACTTGAAAGTGCCTGTGAACTTACAAGCAGCTGGTTTGTTCCTGTCACCTGTACTGAATTAAGGTCTACCCAGTCTGGATTGCTGCGGTTTGCTTTCTTAACAGCATTTTTGTAAACGGAAGGAAGCATTGTATTCATATCAAGTGCAACAGTGGTCTTTCCACTTTCAAGTTCTACCTTAACTACACAGCTGTTTTTAACAGCTTTCTTTCTGGCTGGTGTAGCTATAACATATATATTTCCAAAATCATCATATGCAAACTCACCACTCTGTTTATAACCATTAATTTTGTATACCTTTGTAACCTGTCCAAGTGCATTCACAAGTGCAATCTTATCTTCCGCACATGAATATACCACACCATCATACACAAGGCTGGTATTTCTTCCACAATATCCATCCAGAGGTATTTCCCCTCTTAAAACACCAGAGTTGTCATATAATAATATTGCGCACTTTGGCACTCTTTTCCATGCAGTTTTCTTTACACGCCTTGTAACCCTTCTTCCGTTTCTGTTAACTTTCTTGTTTACTATACGTGTAACACGTACTTTCTCAGTGCCTCCAGCTGAAAATACAGTATATAGCCCGTTGCTAAGTTTTGTTTTACTGCGTCCTTCAGTGCTGTTTATAATATTCTGTGTCCCCATGTCACTTTTTGGTATATCAACACTATATGTGTAAGTCCTTGCAAGTTCATTGTTCCTGTTATAAAACTTTAATATAATATAATTGGTCTTTCCTTGTACAAGCCCTGTTATATTATATTCATGTTCTGATGAAACACTTCCTGAAAGATGGTTTATAAGAGTACGTGTAAAATCAGGTATATTTTTATCTTTTACAGAAATTGTATACTTGCAGTAACATCTGCCATCTGTATTAAAATAAGCATACATTGAATTATTATTAGTACCATATGGGTTATATGCCCATAGTGCTGCTTCTGGTGTATATGTCTGTGTCCTTTTCTTAACATCTGTAATTGTCTGTTCAGCTTTGGCAGACTTTGCCACATCATATATATCACTTTTTGAAGCATAATCTATTGTCACAACATTTTTCCTGTCACCTGACAAATAAAGTGGTATTATATCTAGCTCTTTTATACTGTCAATAGCTTTTCCATGCTGGTATTCTGCCAGGTCTCTTTCTTCATCAAGCGCTGCCTCATTCTGCTTTTCAAGCTTTTTTGACAAATCATTCATCTTCCATAAAAAAGCTCCTATTGCAGCTATCATCATAAGGCTTGTAACAAGAACAGTAATCAGCTTTTTTTTCATTTCATTGGTTTCCTTTCCCTATCTTTATTTTTCTCAATACTATACAGCCATTTCTTTTAGTTTACTATATAAACCAGGATAAAGTTTCTTCATCCTGAATGGTTTCATATCCTTATTAAGGAAACAATGGCCTGTATGCCCTTTTGTACAGGCTTCTTTAGAACCCTCTTTATATATTTCATAAGAAAGCTCCATTTTTATGCCATCAAACTTTGTAACATATGAATGTATTTCAATATTGTCATTATAATATAACGGAATAAGATATTTACAGTCCACAGACATAACGGGTATAATAATTCCCATTTCTTCAATCCCTGCATAATTAATGCCTGATTTGTCCATCATGTCAAGCCTGGCTTCTTCAAAAAGCCTTATATAATTTGAATGATGTATTATACCCATCTGGTCTGTCTCATAATAATTCATCTTCCGCTTATAAATTGTATATTTTCCTTCCATTGTAAAACCTCCGGGGACTACATAACCAGTATAACAACTGGCATCCAATGCACTGGTAATGTTTATTTGACACGTACTATATTAAAGTATATCATATAATTTAACTAATGTTTAGAGTTTTTTTAACTTTTTACCAGGACATGTTTGAAAAATAAAAAGTGCACAAATTATGTGGCTCTGGCAATTCCAAAATTTTACCTCAGGCAGCACGCTCCCGCTTGGATGGGATACGCAGTGGTGCATAAAGCCCCAATGTTTCTGCGAAACATTTAATACGGGGCTTAAGCACCAGCGCCCCCATAACAGCTGCCTTTTGGTAAAACATTTGGAATTTGCCAGAGTAATATAATCTTTGTACAGTTTGATGGTTTAAAAGCAATTTTCAACCCCTAGGGAGTGTTTGAAAATTAAATATTATATAAATTTCAGGGTTCTATTTTTTAAATACACAAGTATTTTGGCTCTGGCAGCAAATCTGTCATTTTTTATTTTCAAATATTCCATAGATAAAGTACATGCAAAAACTCTGTTCTTATTTTAATAATAAACCGCATGGAGGCTTTTATGAATCTTATTACAGCAGAACACCTTACCCACACATATACAGGCCGGCTTCTTTTTGATGATGCATCATTTTATCTTAATGAAAATGAAAAAGTTGGGATTGTAGGTATAAATGGCACTGGAAAATCTACGCTTTTAAAGATAATTGCAGGCAGGGAAGAACCTGGACAAGGAACAGTTACCACAGCAAGGAACCTGCGTATGGGCTATCTTCCACAAAACCCTGTATTTACCAGTGGGACTTGTGTACTTGATGCTTCCCTTCCATTAAAGGAAGAAATTTCAAATGAGCAGGACAGTTTTATCCCACAGGCAAAGAGCCTTCTCGGAAAGCTTGGAATTACAGACCTCACACAGGATATTGCAAAGCTTTCAGGAGGCCAGCGCAAAAGAATTGCTCTTGTACGGACAATTCTTACACCAGCAGATGTACTTATACTTGATGAGCCTACCAACCATCTCGACAGTGCAATGGCTTCCTGGCTGGAAGAATACCTTTCCAGTTACAATGGTGCTATTATAATGGTAACACATGACCGTTATTTTCTTGACAGTGTAGCAAACCGCATAACTGAAATTGATAAAGGCAAATTATATAATTACAACTGTAATTATCTTGGATTTATTGAAAAGAAAGCAGAACGTGAAGAAATGGAACGTGCCACAGAAAGAAAACGCCAGAGTATATTACGTACAGAAATAGCATGGATGCAACGTGGTGCAAGGGCACGTTCAACTAAACAGAAAGCACATATTGCAAGGTATGAAGCACTCCGTGATACCAAAGCACCTGTAACTGATGCAACAGCACAGATAAGTTCTGTATCATCAAGGCTTGGTAAAGCTACTATTGAACTTAAGGACATTAACCACTCTTATAATGGCAATGTCCTGATAAAAGATTTTACTTATATATTCCTGCGTGGAAGCCGTATTGGTATAACTGGGGCAAATGGATGTGGCAAGTCTACTCTTATGAATATTATCTCTGGCAATATAAAACCAGCCAGTGGTGAAGTTACTATAGGGCAGACTGTCAAGATTAGTTATTTTGCACAGGAAAATAAAGCTCTTGATAATTCCATGCGTGTAATTGACTATATACGTGAAGGCGGGGAAGTTATAAAAACAAATAATGGCACTGTAAGTGCTTCTGTAATGCTTGAACGTTTCCTGTTCCCTCCAGAACAGCAATATTCACTTATTGGCAAGCTTTCAGGTGGTGAGAAACGAAGGCTTTATCTTTTAAGAATTCTTATGGAAGCACCTAATGTACTGCTGCTTGATGAACCTACTAATGACCTTGATATAACAACCCTTACAGTGCTTGAAGATTACCTTGACACATTTGACGGCATTGTAATAACAGTATCACATGACAGATATTTTCTTGACCGCACTGTTACAAGGATTTTATCATTTGAAGAAAATGGTGTAATTAAACAATATGAAGGCGGCTATACTGACTATATTAATGCTTCTGGCAGAAAACTTGCAGTTACAGGTAACAGCAATAACACAAAAGATTCCCCAAAGCCACAGGACAGTAGCAAATCATTAAACCGTAATAACTGGAAAGACGGCCAGGAGAAGAAAAAGAAAATGTCCTATAAAGAACAAAGGGAATATGAAACTATAGAAGATGATATTGCAAAACTTGAAGAAGAACTTGAAAATATTGAAGCAGACATACTAAAATATTCCCATGATTTTGTAAAACTTAATGAACTGTCTTCACAAAAAGATGAAATTTCAAATAACCTTTCTGAAAAAATGGACAGATGGATGTATCTTGAAGAATTAGCACAGCAGTTGTAAAGCCAGATACCCCACTTAAGTTTCCCCACAAAAGTGGATAATAAAAATTAAAAATCCCTTGCACCCTTATAATATTTGTGTTATATTGAATTTAAAAGAAGTAACCATCCACAAAGTGGTTAGCTTCCCAAGCAAAAACTATGAGCCTGCCTGCATCCGCTAAGATTACAAGGCAGGCTTATTTACGCTTGTTATTCCTACTATCTATGTAGGCAAGCAGTGCTAACAGAAATGAACCGCCTAAAAATAACAGGCTTAAAACTTCATATGTATCCATCTGCACCACCTCCCTTCCTTTATAAGGCCTGGGAGGCGCCACCTTGTAACATGGTTACTCCTTTAGTAATATACCATATTTCTTGTTACATATCAATATTATATTTTTTTCACCATAAATACTGGTAAGTTTGCCACAAGTATGATTTTTTCATTGACACTTCTGTAATAATATGATAGATTAGATATTGTTATCAGCTTTGTAAGGATACAAAGCATTTGTAAATATTTTTTCAGTTTTAGGAGGCATTATAATGAGAGGTACAGTTAAGTGGTTTAACGCAAAAAAGGGTTTTGGATTCATTTCAGATGAAACAGGCAAGGATGTATTTGTACATTTTTCAGCCCTTCAGATGGATGGTTTCAAAGTTCTTGACGAAGGTGAAGCTGTTGAATTTGATGTTGTAAACGGTGAAAAAGGGCCTCAGGCTTCAAACGTAGTAAAAGTTGGTTAATTAATTCCAGTTTTTATTTTACGTGTTATAATCAATGCGTGGATTCATCTTAATTTTTATATAAAGAGATTTATTTTAAAAGTTTTTTGATTTTCAGACAGGGGATTATAACAAAACAGGGACTGTATAAACAGTCCCTGTTTTTTGGTTTATATTCCATAAAGTTTATGTCTTAACTATTTAGCCTCTGTTTTACATAAGCCTCATACGATATACAACCGGCTTACCACTGTCCACAAATGGCGCATGTATAACCATCTTATCTGCATATCTTATATATTCTGGCTTTTCATTATATCCAAGTACTGTAAACTCTGTAATAATCCCATGGAAATCTTTACTATCCTCTCCCATGTTCTTAACTATTATATCTTCCCCATGCTGCTTCATAGGTATAATATATATACAGTCTGCCTTACATGTAAACCTTATATCAGAAGAATTATACTCATTGCGCCCTTCTTCTGAAAACATGCCCTCTACAGCTTTAGTTTCCCCTTCTTCCTGTACCCTCCATGGATGTGTGCCATATATAGCCTCACCATTTACTGCCATCCAGCTGCCAATTTCTTCAAGCATTTTTACTTCTTCATCACATATTGTCCCATCCGCTTTAGGTCCTACATTCAGCAGCAGGCATCCATTCTTGCTTGTGATGTCAACAAGGTCCTGCAGTATATGTTCTGTCTTCTTAAAGCGGTTCTGTTCTGTATAACACCATGAATTAAATGACATTGAAGTATCTGACTGCCAGAAGAACGGCTTGGCATTCTGGAAATGCCCTCTTTCTATATCAAGTATACCTGTGCCAGGCATCATTGCATCATGTTTATAAGATATAGCTGCCTGTATTCCCCATTCTGCTGCCCTGTTATAATAATAAGCAGCAAATTTCTTAAGATACGGTTTTACAGATTTGTGCTGTATCCACCAGTCAAAATAAACCATTGACGGCCTGTATTTCTCTACAATCTCACAGTTACGTGCAAGCCAGTCTTCCAGAAACTCTTCTGGAGGGTCAGGACTGAATAAATCCTGGTTATCAGGTTCAGGCATTGCAGGCCAGTAGAAATCCCCAAGTTTCATTGGCTGCTTTACATCACTTTCAAATTCACATCCATGCCCCATAAAAAATGCATGTTCTACACGGTGGTTTGATTCACAGAATATAAGCCCCTCTTTTTCAATAGCAGCCTTTAATTCACCCAGCACATCACGCTTCATAGCCATTTTAACGCTTGTCCACTCACTTATTTCACTGTTATACATCTGGAAACCGTCATGGTGTTCTGCTACAGGAACTATATATCTTGCACCTGCTTTTTTAAATAAGCGTATCCATTCATCTGGGTTAAACTTTTCTGCTGTAAACATTGGTATAAAGTCTTTATACCCAAACTGGGTATGTTCCCCATAAGTATCCCTATGGTGCTGCCATTCTTCCATATCTTGTATATACATGTTTCTTGAGTACCATTCATTATTAAATGCTGGCACACTGAAAAGCCCCCAGTGTATAAATATACCAAATTTAGCATCCTTAAACCACTTTGGGACTTCATACCCAGACAATGAAACCCAGTCTGGCTTGTATGACCCTTTTTCAATAACATCATCTACAATCTTTAAATACTTCTCCTGTACAGTCATATGTTTTTCTCCCCATAATTTATTCCCTCAAAAGCAAAGTACTAATAATGTAAATATAAATACATTATACCACTGCGCCAATGGGGTCCTTCCAGCCTGACGGCTGGCAGTCCTGTTAATCCCACGTCCGTTTCATAAATTTTATTCCAATAGTTCCTATTTATCTTTTGAAAGTGCCAGTACACAGGGTTTCCGATGCCAGAGCCAGCAATAATTCCACAAAAGGGGTACTTTAACCCCGCCAGTGCTTGTATCCTGTCTTAGGTTTTATAAAAGAAATGCCAATTTCTTTTATAAAACAAGGATACTATGCACTGTTGCGTGGGTTATCGTAGCGGAAGCGTACCCCTGTGTGGAATATTCTGGCTCTGGCATGGAAACCGTCCGTCCCCTCAAAAATAAATAAATAGAAATTATTTGAATTTATGAAACGGACGTGTGTTAATCCAATACTGGCAGAGGTTAATCTGCCTTAACACGGATTATATCCATTTCATCTGCTTTCCCATCCAGAAGCACTTGTATATTCTGCCCTGGATGCGGACAGCTTTCAATATGCATGCCCTTTTCATCCCTCATATCACTGACATGCACTTTAATATCTTCTCCTGATGGTTTCATAACCTCAACCACATCACCAACACAGAATTTATTCTTTTGTACAAGGGAAATATAACCATCATCTGTAACCTTCCCCACAGTCCCAAGATATGTGTAACCTTGTACATATGTGTTATTATCATAAATCTGTGTATCATGTGTAGCTGGTCCATAGAAAAACCCTGTTGTAAACTGCCTGTATGTGCACTTGGAAATCTCCTGCATATAATATTCCTTACGTAATTCATACAGTGAAGGTGACTGGAAATAATCATCTATTGCCTGTCTGTATGTCCTTGCCACATCTGCCACATACAACGCAGTCTTCATCCTGCCTTCTATCTTAAAGCTGTCAATACCTGCTTCTACAAGGTCTGGGATATGCTCTATCATACATAAATCTTTTGAATTAAATATATAAGTGCCTCTCTCATTCTCTTCTACAGGAAGATATTCTCCTGGACGGCTTTCTTCCATTATATAATACTTCCAGCGGCATGGATGTGTACATGCCCCAAGGTTAGCATCCCTCCCAGTAAAATAATTACTAAGAAGGCATCTTCCCGAATAGGATATGCACATAGCCCCATGTACAAACGTTTCTATCTCCAGGCCATCAGGAATATTCTGGCGTATCTGTTTTATCTCTTCTAACGAAAGTTCCCTGGCAGATACTACCCTTTTTGCACCTTGCTGCTGCCAGAAAAGATATGTCATGTAATTAACATTATTTGCCTGTGTGCTTATATGCACCTCTGTTCCAGGACACACCTGCTTTGCTATTGCAAATACACCAGGGTCAGAGATAATAAGGGCATCTGGGTCCATTTCCTTTAATTCTTCAAAGTAAACACGAACCCCGTCAAGGTCCCTGTTATGTGCAGTTATATTTGCTGTTACAAATACCCGCTTCCCATGCTGGTGTGCAAAATCTATGCCTGCTTTCATATCTTCTTTTGAAAAATTCTTTGCCTTGGCACGCAACCCATACATTTCCCCGCCAATATATACAGCATCAGCACCATACATTACAGCTACTTTAAGCACTTCAAGACTGCTTGCTGGTACTAAAAGCTCAGGTTTCCCATTTGCTAACATTAAGAACCCTCCTTAACCTTTTTCACAGAAACTGAAACACCATCACCAACTGGCAATATAACAGTATTCCACTCTTCCGAATGTGTCAGGTAATATAAATACTGGCGCATCCTGCCATGTATTGTCCTGTCACGCCTTGTTATTGCATAACGTGATTCTAATATATCACCATCCTGCAGTACATTATCTGTTACTAATATCCCACCAGCAGACAACATCTTATACACAGGTACTACAAAATTCATATATTGTCCTTTTGCAGCATCCATAAATACAAAATTATATTTTTTACCTTGTGATGCAAGTAATTCTAATATCTCTGATGCTTCCCCTTCAATAAGGTTTATCCTGCTTTCTTTATTATACTTTTTGAAATTTTCTTTTGCACATTTAATCCTGGCAGGTACCTTTTCTATAGTATCTATAATTGTGCTTTCTTTAGTATATTCACTAACCAGCATACTTGAAAAACCAACTGCTGTACCAATTTCAAGGACAGCAGCTGGTTTTGCCATATCAAGAAGAAAAGCAAGCAATGTCTGGGTAGAACGCTTTATAACAGGGACTTCCGCCATAACAGCATCTTTCTCCACTTCCTGCAGGTATTCTGGTATATCCCAGGAAAGCGAATCTATATATGTTGACAATCTTTTCTCAATAACCATATCCGCCCCCTGCCAATCTATTCTTTAAATGTAAGCATATTTATAATAGTTTCATAATCCATGCTTGTATTCAGGGTGTACACCCCGGTTTTTAATATAGTTTTGTCTGTATCCATAAGTTTTGTACGTATATAAAATGCATAATTATCTGTAATAATATTATCTTCTTTAAGCCTTGTAGCAACGTCAAACATATCATCACTGTCCCTGACTTCAAATTCTTTGTCACTTCCTGGTGGCTCTTCAACTACTACTGGCCCGAAAATGCCATAACAGAAATTATATCCAGAACGGCACATATAAAAAGTCCCATAAATTATTACTATTACAAGCATTATATTCACAAGCAGATACAAACTTCCCCTTAGAAGCAATAGTACATATTTCCTGCTTTGTACATTCTGTGACATAAATTATCAGTCCTCCAGAAAATCTGTTTCAATACCTGTACCTTCCAGAAACTTGTTCTGTAGATTACGTACCATCACACAATACTGGTGTTCAGCAGAGAAAAATTCATTTGAAAGAGCATTATTCTGCAAATCATAATATTCTTTCTGGAGCTTATTATTCTCATGTATAAAGTTTTCACTGTCAGACATCTGCATTGCAAGGCTTCTTCTGCGGTATTCACTTATCCTGTTATATAATTCTGGCTGTGATTTAATATGTTCTAAAAGATTGTGGTACTGGTTATACTCACTTGTCCCTTTTAGCGCATTTATAAGGTTATCCATTATTTCTTCTGGCTGCAATAAAACCACCCTTTCTGTAATCCTATTCAACCTCCATTATTATAGGAAGTATCATAGGGTTTCTCTTCATTTTCTTCCAAAGATAATCACTAAGGCTGTCTTTTACCTCTGTCTTAATCTTCGTCCAGTCTGATACATTGTTGTCAAGACATCTCTCAAGTGCAGCATACACAATATTTTTAGCTTCATCCATAAGGTACTCTGACTCACGTACATATACAAACCCCCTTGATACAATATCAGGGCCTGCAAGAAGCTGGTTAGTATATTTCTCAAGTGTAAGCACTATTATAATAAGCCCGTTTTCTGATAAATGCTGCCTGTCCCTTAAAACAATATTTCCTACATCGCCTACCCCAAGCCCGTCAACCATAATGCCCTGTGCCTGTACCTTTCCTACAAGTGCAGCATGTTCTTCTGTAAGCTCAAGTACATCACCTGATGATAATATTATAGTATTTTCTTTTGGCACACCAAGACCTTGTGCCAGCTCCGCATGGAATTTAAGATGCTGGTACTCACCATGTACAGGTATTGCATATTTAGGTTTTGTAAGCGTATATATAAGCTTAATCTCTTCCTGTGAAGCATGGCCTGACACATGTGTATCCTGGACTATTACCTTTGCACCTTTTTCAGAAAGCTCATTTATAACTTTTGAAACGGACTTTTCATTGCCAGGTATAGGCCTTGAGCTGAATATTACTGTGTCTCCTGGTTCTATTGACACTTTCCGGTGTATGTTTGCTGCCATCCTTGAAAGTGCTGCCATAGCTTCACCCTGGCTGCCTGTTGTAATAAGCACAAGCTTCTCAGATGGATAGTTCTTCATCTGCTCCATATCTATTATAATATTTTCAGGTACATTAAGATATCCAAGCTCTGTAGCAGTGCTTATAACATTAACCATGCTTCTGCCTTCAACTACAACTTTACGCCCATATTTTTCTGCGGAATTAATAACCTGCTGTACACGGTCAACATTTGAAGCAAATGTAGCTACTATTATACGGCTTCTGTCGTTGTCTGCAAATATATTGTCAAATGTCTTTCCTACTGTCTTTTCAGACATTGTATATCCAGGTTTCATAACATTGGTACTGTCACACATAAGTGCAAGCACACCCTTTTTCCCAAGCTCGCCAAACCTTTGTAAATCAATAGTTTCCCCATTAACCGGAGTATAGTCAACTTTAAAGTCACCTGTGTGTACAATAATCCCAGCTGGTGTAAATATGGCAAGTGCTGCTGCATCTGAAATACTGTGGTTTGTCCTTATAAACTCCACCCGGAAACATCCAAGATTAACTGACTGGCCATATTTTACAATTTTCCGCTTAACAGGCCTTGGAAGCACATGTTCTTTAAGCTTATTTTCAATAAGCCCCATTGTAAGCTTAGTTGCGTATACTGGCACATTAATTTCCTTAAGGACATAAGGAAGTGCCCCTATATGGTCTTCATGTCCATGTGTTATAACAAATGCTTTTACTTTACTGATATTTTCCTTAAGATAACTTATATCAGGTATAACAAGGTCTATTCCAAGCATATCATCCTCTGGGAAAGACAGGCCACAGTCAACTACTATTATAGTATCCTCATACTCAAACGCTGTAATATTCATTCCAATCTGTTCAAGACCACCAAGTGGTATAATCTTAAGACCGTGTCCTAATCCGCCCTTTGCCTTTTTATGCCTGCCATAAGACGCTTTTTTCTCTGTAATGCTTATGCTGCTGGTTCTTGCCATCCTTTTTCTTGTAACTGGTGTTTTCCTGGCTGTTTCTTCTGTTTCAGGTATTGTTTCCCCAAATAAAAGTTCTGTTTCGTTTTCTTTTTTCACTAAATTATCCTGCCTTTCTAATATTACAGTAACACCCGTATAAAGGCAGGCTTAATAAACCCCTCTCACTATATCAGCAGGAAAAGAATATTAAGACTGTCATGCTACGGCTATTACCACATTTTCTACAATTTCTATCTATTCCGTAATCATAAAAATTATATTCCCGCTCTATATAAATGCCAGAATGGCAAAAGGTGCCTGGCTATGCCAGGCAGGCCTGCATATTATCTTTTTTATATTTAAAACCAGCAATGGTTTACATTTCAATATCTACATCCTCAAGAGTTTCTTCAAAAACCTTTGAAATGGCAGCAAGCTCTTCTTCGTCCTCTACCATCTCATATATGCCTTCTCCATCTTCCTCACGCAGTTCTTTCAGGATATAAGCATCTTCTTCACCATATCCTGTGTCACTGTCTGTAACCAGTATATAATTAACACCTGCTATTTTAACCTGTTCAAGAACAAAAAAAGATATGGTACTGCCATCATCCGAAGTAAATTCAATTATAGCCTGGTTTTCTTCCATTATATATTTCCTCCGTCCATAGACACATTATCCTGCCCTGTGCTGCCAGACAGGCTGTCAAGATATCCTTGTAAAATCATAGATGCTGCAATTTTATCTATGTATGCTTTACGCTTCTGGCGGCTTACACCACCTTCTTCTAAAATAGCATCTGCTGCTACTGTTGTAAGCCTTTCATCCCAGAATATAACTTCAAGCCCTGTACGCCTTTCTAATGTTCCAGCAAACTCACGTGTCTGGGCACAACGGATACCTTCTTCGTTGTTCATATTTTTAGGAAGCCCGACTACTACTTTTTCAATATCATACTGCTGTATAAGTGCTTCTATCCTGGCATATGTCTGCCTTAATTTATTTGCACGTTCCCTTTTTACAGTTTCAACAGGCTGTGCTGTAAGAAGCAGGCCGTCACTAACTGCTACTCCTACAGTTTTATCCCCATAATCTAGTCCCATAATTCTCATAAAATATTCTCTAACCTTCAAAATTATTTTTAATATAATCCTCTAAAAGATGTTCAATTATCTCATCCCGTTCTACACGCCTTATAAGGCTTCTTGCCCCATTATAGCTTGTGATATATGTCGGGTCGCCTGACATTACATAACCTACTATCTGGTTTACAGGATTGTATCCTTTTTCTTTAAGGGCTTCATATATTCTTGCAATTACATCTTTTACTTCAATTTCCTGTTCTTTCTGGACTTTGAAATATTGTGTATTATTAATCTCTTGCATAAAGGTACTAACCTCCATTCCTCCACGTACAAATCTTATACCACTATAGTAATATATCTAAACTAAAAAAACAACACTTTTTTATTTTTCAATTCCATTTAGTTAAATGTTTGAAAATTAGATGCTTTACAAATTATTGCCTCTTGCAATTACAAAATTTTACCCCAAAAGCCATGTTGCAAACATGGCTTTGCCGCATTCCGCTTGGATTGGATATGTCTGCCCATACATGGAAACCGTCATGTCCCCATATCTAAAATATAAAGATAAATTTATTGTCCAATGTATCCAAAAAGTATTCCGCCAGGTATTCTTCCAGAAATACATACCTCTTGTATAGTGTTGCAAATTTTTAAGTCTTCCCCACTGTATGATGGTACTGCAATTCTTATATATCTTTCATTATAGCCAGTAATATATTTCTTATTATCAATTTCTGTGATTTCTTCAAAAAGTACCCTTTCATATCTGCCTGTAACTTGCTGCTGGTATATTTCCCCAAGCTCTTTTTCAAGTGCAGAAAGCCTGCTGCTCCTGTCTGATTTAACCATTTCCTGTATCTGGCCATGCATCTGGCCTGCTATAGTACCATGGCGTTTTGAATACTTAAATACATGTATCTTTGCAAATCCTGCTTTATGTGCAAATTCCATTGTTTCTTCAAATTCCTCTTCTGTTTCTTGCGGAAACCCAACAATTATATCAGTGGTTATTGCAGGATTATCAAAATATTCTCTAAGTATACTTAAACTGTTAAGATACTCTTGTGGTGAATAGTGCCTGTTCATCCGTTTCAAAACTGTACTGCTGCCGCTCTGGAGTGACAAATGGAAATGTGGGCACAGTTTAGGTATGGTAGAAAGTTCTTTTACAAAATCTCTAGTAATTATACGTGGTTCAAGTGAACCAAGACGTATCCTTTCAATCCCGTTTATATTGTTTAATGCTTCCAGAAGGGACAAAAGCGGCTTTCCCTCAAGCTGTATAAAACTATCCGCCTTGTTTATGCTGGTACCATATGAGGACAGATGTATTCCTGTAATTACTATTTCCTTATAACCTTTTAAAGCAAGTTCCCTGGCTTCTGTCACAACATCTGCTTCACTGCGGCTTGACAGCCCTCCCCTTACATATGGAATTATACAATATGTACAATATTGGCAGCATCCATCCTGCACTTTTATATAAGCCCTTGTATGTTCTTTCTGTGGCAGCACTTCTTCCTGTATATCTGGAACTCTTTTTTTTATTGCATTATTTACAATTTCTGTAATGTGTTCTTTATTTTTATTTGTAATAAAAATATCAATGCTTTTATCAGTTTCACCTTTCTTTATTGCAGACTCCACATAACATCCCGCTGCTACAACAAGCGCATCTGGGTTAAGCTTCCTTGCCTTGTGCAGCATCTGCCTTGATTTGCGGTCAGCTATATTAGTGACTGTACATGTATTCACAATATACACGTCTGCTGATTTATCAAATGCAGTAATTGTATATCCTGCATCTTCAAATGATTTTTTCATTTTGTCTGTTTCATATGAATTAACTTTACAACCAAGTGTTAAGAATGCAACCTTCACAATTTACCTCCTGTTTTAGCAAAAATAATCTTATGTTTTGTATTAATTATAGATAAAATTTTTTAAATTCCAACTTTTGGCTAGTTTACTGTCGTAATTTTTGGCTAGATTGTATATTGACTTTTTTCTTTGTAATGATACTATATAGTAGTACAACAACAAAGGGAGGTAATTAGCATGAAGACTGTTAAGATTTCTTTAAACTCAATTGACAAGGTAAAAGCATTTGTAAACGATGTAACTAAGTTTAACACAGATTTTGATCTTGTATCTGGCAGGTATGTTATTGATGCTAAATCTATTATGGGTATTTTCAGCCTTGACCTTTCAAAGGCTATTGATTTAAACATCCATGATGATGACAATATCGACAACATACTTAAGGCATTAGAACCATACATCGTTGAATAACAGCAGCCAGAAAAATTTATTAACAGGAAAGTTACTGAGAACACCACAGGGTGTTCTCTTTTTCTTTACCCGTCTATTTCTATTTTTTCTGCAGTATTAACTGCTTCCCGAACCATTTCATCTATTTTCTCTTCAAGTTTCTTTTCAGACTTTCTTATTACCTCTGCAACAGGCTTTGTCACAGGATGTTTTGCTACAAATATAGTACAACAGTCTTCATAAGGTTGTATTGATGTTTCAAATGTACCTATCTTTTCAGCAATATTTACTATATCCTGCTTATCAAACGCAATAAGCGGGCGGTAAACTGGCATTGTACAGACCTCATTAGTAACTGCAAGGCTCTGCATCGTCTGGCTTGCCACCTGCCCTATGCTTTCACCTGTTATAAGACCCATACAGTTATTATTAACAGCAAATTCTTCTGCTATACGCATCATATAACGGCGCATTATAATTGTAAGTTCCTCATGTGGACACTGTTCATAAATATACATCTGTATATCTGTGAAATTAACTACATAAAGATTAATTTTACCTGTGTACTGTGATATAAGTTCCGCAAGGTCCACTACTTTCTGTTTTGCACGTTCACTTGTATATGGAGGTGCATGGAAATATACTGCATCAATATTAACACCTCTCCTTGACACCATATAACCCGCCACAGGACTGTCTATACCCCCAGACAGCAGAAGCATTGCCTTTCCTGCAGTACCTAGTGGCATACCGCCAAGTCCCTGGTAAACTTTTGAATAAACATATGCTTTGTCCCTTATCTCTATCCATATATATACATCTGGATTGTGCACATCTACTTTAAGCCCTCCAAAACGCCCAAGCAGATATGCACCCATCTCTATACATACTTCTGGTGATGTATAAATATAGTGTTTATCACTTCTCTTTGCTTTTACCTTAAATGAAAAGTCTGTCTTGTCATACTGCTTCTCTATAAAATCCCCTGCTGCTTTTTTTAGGTTGTCCCATGATTTGTCCTCTATAACTTCTACAGGGCTTATTGCTGTTATACCTGCAACCTTTTTAAGTTCTTCTACAACTTCATCAAAATCAAAACTGCCAGAGGCCTCTGCATATATCCTTCCCTGTTCACGTACTACAGTATAATCTCCATCTATTTTAGAAAGTTTTATTTTAACCTGTTCACAAAGTGCATTTTCAAACTTATACCTGTTCTTTCCCTTTATCCCAATTTCCGCATATTTTAATAAAAAACCTTGTACCATATTAATTCTCCATTCAATTAATAATTATTTCCTGGTAAATTTCCTAAGGACAGGAAGTTCCTCTGCCAGTACATCTATTGTATAATCTATCTGTTCTTTTGTAGTAAATACAGAAAGACTAAATCTTAGTGCTGAATCAAGCAGGGAATCTTTTACACCTGCTGCTTTTAATGTACCACTAAGTTCTGGATGGTTTGAAGAACATGCAGAACCAGAAGAAACATATATACCTTTGGCAGCAAGTGCATGGAGCAGCACCTCACTCCTGGTTCCTTCAAACAGAACACTTATTATATGTGGCGCAGTCTCTTCTAAAGGTATGTTATCTATGCCATTTATTGTAATGCCTCCAAGTTCTTTAACCCTGTCTATAAACTGCTTTTTTAATGCATACATCTTTTCCACATGGTCTTCCATACTATAAATAAGCCTTGAGGCAAGCCCTAAACCTGCTATTGCAGGCACATTCTCTGTTCCAGAACGCATACCTCTCTGTTGTCCGCCACCTAAAATAAGAGGGTGTATTTTAGTCTTATCTTTCACATATAAAAACCCGCTGCCTTTTGGCCCGTGTATTTTATGCCCGCTTACAGAAACCAGGTCTGCACCAAGTTTTTTAGGTATTATTCTATATTTGCCATATGCCTGTATTGCATCTGTATGGAATAATATGCTGTTGTCTTTTTTCTTAACTATATTGCAAAGTTTATTAATATCCTGTACTGAACCAATTTCATTATTAACATACATAACTGATACAAGAATTGTATCTTCCCTTAATGCATCTTCCAGTACAGTTTCATCAAGAATACCATTTTTACCAACAGGCAGGTATGTAACCTCAAATCCTTGTTCCTCCAGTCTGGCAAGCGGTTCATGCACAGATGCATGTTCTATACTTGTAGTGATAATATGCATGCCTTTACGCTTATTTGCCAGTGCTGCTCCTATAAGAGCCATATTGTTTGATTCTGTCCCACCAGATGTAAATATTATCTCCTTTGTCTGGCACTTAAGAAGTGATGCTATATCTTCTGCTGCATTATTAATATATCTTTCGGCTTCCATTCCCCTGGTATGTTTTGATGATGGGTTTCCATAATCTTCTTTCATTACCTTAAACATAATATCTGCCACTTCTGGAAATACAGAAGTAGTTGCGGCATTGTCAAGATATGCTTCCATAATAATCCTCCATGCCGCCTTTGGCGGCTCAAATAGGTATGAAAAACGGCGCTTTTGCGTTTTTCCTGTGTGAAACTTAATACTTCTTAGGCAGTGTTTTTTGCTGCCTTAGAAATATTTTTCACACTATTTTCTCCATTCTTCACCAGTTGTAATTTATTCCTGCATCTGGAACATCATTATAGATAAAACTGCCATTCCTGCTGTTTCTGTGCGTAAAATCCTTTTTCCCAGAGAAACAGGCCTGATTCCCCTGTCTGCTGCTTCCACGACCTCGTCCTTTTCAAATCCGCCCTCTGGTCCTATAAAAATTCCTGCACTTTTTTTACTACAGGCTTCGTTTATAATCTTCCTTGACTGTTCCATTCCGTCCTGTAACTCATATGGTATAATATTGTACTCCAAGCCAGCTGCTATGTCAAATGCATCTTTTAATGTAACAGGCATATACACTTCTGGCACAATGCCCCTGCCAGACTGCTTTGCTGCTGCTTCTGCAATAGCCTGCCACCGTTCCTGTTTTTTATGTGCTTTATTTTCATCTAGTTTAACTACACATCTTTTCATTATAACAGGAACTATTTCTGATACCCCAAGTTCAACTGATTTCTGTATAATAAATTCCATCTTGTCTTTTTTAGGAAGTCCCTGGAACAGTACAAGTTTCGTCCCTGGTTCTGTACCAGACTCCTGGATTTTCTCTACTTCCAGTTTTACACATTTGCTGTCCATATTCATAATTCTTGAAATGTAGTCTGTGCCTTTTCCGTCACATGCAATAATCCAGCTGCCTTTTTCTAAGCGCAATACATTTTTAATATGGTTTACATCTGGTCCTGTTATATCAATATTTTTATTATTAATATTATCTTTGCTAATATAAAAACGGTACATACTAATCCTCCCATGCCACACCTTTTGCGGCTTAAATAGCTATGAAAAACACTGTTTCTGCGTTTTCTGGGGTTGAATCCATAATTATTCTTAAGCTGCGTTTTTTGCTGCCTTAGAATGATTTCCCAACCTATCTCCACTCCTGGTTTTAATAACTATTCTGGAACAAAAACAGCTTCTGGATAAATATTATAACATATCATACACAAATATAAAACATAGTTACAAAAAAACCATCCCACATACACAGGATGGTTTTTATTTAAAACTTTTATAAATATCTGTTACATATATTTGCTAAGTACATTTGTTGTACCAAGTGTTGAATATGCACCACTATATGTATATGATGATGCACGTGTTCCTGCATAAGAAGAACTGCTGGCTATACGGAAGCTCTCATTTGCTTTTGCAGAAATATTTGAACCATATGAACCACTTCCCGTAAACAGGGAATTAATTGTTGATACCTTAGCCTCCTTAAGTTTATCTTCATCAAGTTTTAACTTATTGTCACTTCCAATCCTAATTCCTATATCAGCCAGAAGACCAGCATTTTTAGATGTAGTTTTAATAACATCAAGAGTCTTACTTAGCATCTTAGTTGAGTTAAGGTTACCTGTAGAGTCAATAAATGAATTATATGACTCAACAAATTCTTTAACTGCCTTGCCTATTGCCTCTGTATCATAAACAGCTTCACCTTTCTCACCTTTTACAAGATTGCCTTTCTCATCTCTCTTATTCATATACAAAGACCTGTTGCTAAGCTTCTTAAGCGCATCTGAAAGTGAAGATGCATCATTCTTTGCTGATTGTAATTTACCAGTAGAATCTTCAACTCCATTTATAAACTTTGAAGCTGTTGTGGAAGATGATGATGAAGTCCTTCCTTTTTCTGGTTTCTGTACATCATAATAAGCATTAAGCAGTTTCTTATAAGCACCGCTCTTTATAAGTGAAAGGTCACCTATTGCTGTGCTCCCGCCTGAAAAAATTCCTGCTGCTGCATTATTATTGCCTGAGCCTGATGTATTAAAAAACATATTGTAGAAATTATTACCTGAACCTGATGATACTGAAAAAATTGACATAACACTCACTCCTTTACTTTATAAATTACATGCATTGGATATCATTTATCCATTGTACTATTATTCCATAACTATATTTAACTATATAATATATCGAAAGATATTGGAAATAATTTATAACTTTTTTCAAATTTCCCAAATTTTTTCCAAAAATATTAATTTGACATATATAGCATATATCATTTATATTGTAAATACCACAAAGAAATTTAACAGGACAAACGCATAAATGAACAATTTGTATACAAACCGCTACTATGAGCATTTTTTTAGTATACTATTTTGATTTTATCAATTTTTTACTCTAAAATCCCTTAAGAAAATATTTAATTTATTATTTACTAACAAAATGTTCACAGTTTATTTACTCATGTGTTTGTCCTGGAAATTTAAGTTTCCCCATTTTTTAAATTATATAAAGACTATATTGCTCTGGCAAAATACTTGTGTATTAAAAAAAGGGGAGACTCAGACATAAAGAAAACAATAATAATAAAAGAGAGGAATACCAATGAAAAACCTTATTTTTTTTGATGTAGACGGAACGTTAATTACTAAATGTAACAATGAATTTATTATACCACAAAGTACAACTGATGCACTTGCACTTCTTCAGAAGAATGGCAACTTATGTTTTATAAATTCAGGAAGGGCAATGTCTGAAATGGACAGCGTAGTACAGAGCCTGGATGTTAATGGTTATATATGTGGATGTGGCACATATATAAGTTATAATAATGAAATTCTCTTATCCGAAACAATTCCTTTTTCCCTTGGTAATGAGATAATTAAAGACCTTAGCCAATGCGGGATTGAATGGATGCTCGAAGGCACAAGTGCCGTATATTTCAGTACAAGACCATATAAAACACACCTGAAAGATTTCCTGCCAGAAAATAACAGTGCATTTGCATCTCCAGACTCTTGTATAATTGTATCTCCAGAAGATGCGCACAACCTTGTATTTGACAAGTTTTGTGCAGGAATTCTTCCAGACAGTAATTTTGAATATTTTAGAAATAAATATTCTAAATCCCTTACATTTATAGACCGTGATGGCGGCATATTTGAAATAATACCATATGGATACTCCAAAGCAACAGGTATGAAATTCCTTATGGATTATTTTAATATACCACTTGAACATAC
This sequence comes from uncultured Lachnospiraceae bacterium, assembly GCA_948794795.1. Lineage (GTDB taxonomy): Bacteria > Bacillota > Clostridia > Lachnospirales > Lachnospiraceae > Butyribacter. The sequence continues at coordinate 112,842 of CAQGLR010000002.1, forward strand.
ATATGCAGCAGGAGACAGTACCAACGACCTTACAATGCTTGAATTTGCTGGTACAAGTATTGCAATGGGGGAAAGTCCTGAAAAAGTAACAAAGTATGCAGATTTCGTGACAGATAATATATTAGATGATGGAATTTACAATGCCATGAAACATTTTAACCTTATATAAAAAACTGCCGCATAAAAAACAAAATATACAAAATATTTTGCTTTATGCGGCGGCTTCTTTCTGGCAGTAATCTTTAATATTTATCCCAAAATACATCCCAGATGCCTCACATCCACCAGAGGTATTTATCCCTGGCCATTGGCGGTTCTTCCAGATAACTTTTCAAGCACTGACTTATATACCATAATAAGATATGCATCAATAAAACAATATTTATTGGAAAGGAATTCTACAAGTTTATAAAGAAAACAAATTCCCATAAATGTAACACTTATACATGTTACTGCATAATCAAGCTGCAATGCCAGAAGTACAATATTAGCCATTATATAAAATATAAGTACCGAAAAAAACTTCCTTCCTATCTGTAATGCTGTATACAACACATCTGCCAGAAGCTCATTGCGTTCTTTTATATATTCACTATTTTTCCCACTTAACTGTTCATACATATCCTGGAAAATCTTTTTATCTTCCATCTTTGTTTTTGAATAAGTATTCTTTAAAACTTCCTCTTCACACATCCTGACATATGACATATATTTACTTTTTCCAAACTGTTTCCTTAAACACTTTTTAAAAACGTTCATTTTAATAATACACCGCCTTAATTGCAACATTATATTTAATTTATGTGGCTTTTTAAAATACGTTCATATTAAATCTGCCAGACTGCCACATTAATTTCTAATCTGCCGGATGTATTCTGGATTATAACATTGTACATAAAATCTCCATAGCTTCATCGTATTGGAAATCTTGTATATAATCCTGTATGTTCTGTAATTTCTCAAGACGCTGCCCTTTTGTTCCAGCAAGCAGTTCTTCTAGGATTTCTGTAATTCCTGTATACTCAAACTCCTCAATATTACCTTTTAGTTCGCTAAGTTTCTGCATAAACTCGTCTTCTTCCATATCCACATTAGACTTTGAAGACATAACTTTTTCACTATAATTTTCACATGCATCTTTAAGCTGGTCATGGAATATTTTTACACTTTCCATATATTCATCCATCTGTGAGCGCACATACATGCGTTTAAATTCCTTTGCTGCCCCTTCCATTGCTTTTGAATAGCTGGCAAGACTTGATGCACCTATATTAAGGAAAATCCCTTTAAGACTGTGGAAATGCAGTGACATTGCATCTAACTGTCCTGTATTCCTGATAGCATCTAATTTATTATAATTCTCTGACACATTTCTTAAAGAAACATTAAGGACTTTCATATAATTGGCAAGGCTTCCTGCCATAAGTGAAATACCTTCATCATAATTAAGCCCTTCAACTGATGAAAGAAACCCCGCTGAATCAACACTTCCATCACTATTGGTACTGCTGCTTCCTGGTTCTTCCTTCACAAACCCATACTGCCTGAGCTTCATATCAAAATCTTCTGTACGCACAGGTTTCTTTAACACACAGTCTGCCCCAGCTGATATAAACAATTCTGTAACTTCAGCATCAACAGTTGCAGAAACCCCTATAACTTTTGGGTTGCTCTTTCCATTTGATACAAACATTATCTGTTTTGTAGTTTCTACCCCGTCCATATCTGGCATAAGGTAATCCATAAGTATTATATCATATTTTGCATTGCATACCCTTTGTATTGCTTCCATTCCTGAACTAGCTATATCAGCCTGTATACCATAGTGCTCAAGCATTGTAGACAGTACCATTGAATTAACTATATTGTCATCTACAACAAGAACCCTTATATCAACCGTAATAATATTTTCCTCCATACTACCTCCATATTACTTCTGTACTGGTTCCTTTCTGCAATAAAACCATCTTTAAACATCCCTTCTGCCAGGCAGATACCAATAATCCACACTGGCAGTAAACAGGTATTTGTTACTTGCCCGCCTGTCAACCAAGTTCCAGCCCTGCCACTTAACCAATGTACTTTTTAATGGCTTGCCTTTTAATATTAAAATACTTTAAACCTGAACACTGTAATGCTTTCAAACTTCTCACCTGCTTTTAATATAGCATTTGGAAATCCTTCTGTGTTTATAGCATTTGGGAAATTCTGCGACTCGAAACATGCACCACAAAAATTACCATAGTGTACCCCATCTTTACAACCGTCTATATCAAGGTCATTGGCAGTATATATCTGCAACCCTGGCAAATCAGTAAATACTTCCATAATGCGTCCTGTACTGCTGTCCCTGAACTGTGCCGCTTTCTTCACACCTTCTTTGCCACCGCTTCTAAGTACAAAATTATAGTCATAACCTGTTACTATATTACCATATGCATCTTCTTTGCCAATGCCATCCTTAAGTTTCTTAAATTCCCTGAAATCAAGTGCTGTGCCTGCAAGCTCTTTTAATTCACCTGTAGGTATAAGTATATCATTTACAGGCGTGTAATAATCTGATTCTATCTGGACTTCCTGGTTTAATACATCAGGACATTTATGTCCGCCTTTTCCAAGGTTAAAATAAGAATGGTTTGTAAAATTCACTATTGTATCACTGTCACACACTGCCTGGTATCCAATTATCAGCTCATCATCATCGTCTAATATATAGGTAATTGAATAATCCAGGTTGCCAGGAAAACCCTGTTCCCCGTCTGGACTATGCCTTGAAAATATAATTTTGTCCTCTTCTTCAAATTCTTCACATTTTACACTATACATGCAACAATTATATCTTAAAAAGCCTCCATGCAGACAATTTGTACTATCATTCTGGTCAAGCTGGTATTCTTTGTTATTTAAAACAAATTTTGCACCAGAAATCCTGTTGGCATATCTTCCTATAGGTGCACCAAAACTAGGCATGTTTACTTCATAAGGTGCCACTTCACCATATCCGGACACTATATCCTCAAATACACCATCTCTGTCTGGTACAATAATATTGGTAATTACAGCACCCAGGTCAATAAATGATACTTCCATGCCATTTTTATTTTTCAGGGTATATTTTGTGACCTCATGTCCATCTTTGCTAGTTCCAAATTTACTTTTTACAATACTCATCTTATAACCTCCCGTGTATTTAATTTAGTATAGATAACCATTTTTAGTATAACAAACAAGATACTAATTTACAAGAGATACAATGTTTCTTTAATAACTATAGTTTATCTTTTCTTTCCCTAAATTTATAATATAATCCTTATGGCTTGTTATAAAATTAAAAAGTGTACAAATTTATTGGCTCTGGCAATTCCAATAACCCCAAAATATAAAGATAACCATAATTTGCATAATCATGTGGTTTGTTTTACAACACATACTTTTTGTATATTGTATATTTCAAATAACTTTGCCATATTTTCATCTATAACTTCCCCACATACCGCTATTGGCACAGCTGGCGGACATGACACAGTTTCTGCTGCACATATGCGCCCTGGGCTGTCCTTTACATCTATTATTTCAGTTGGTGCAAAAACTGCCTCCCTTATCTTAAACCGCCGTTCTGGCACACTTGTATAAACCTGAGGGATTTCAATATCTGGTTTTCTATGTTTTAATATATTTGTATTACAAACCCATTTTTTAATTCTGTCAAAATCCTGCTGGTTGTTTTCAGGTGTAACCATAAGGACAACATACTGTATATCGGCATATTCACATTCAATGCCATATTTTCTCATTTCTATACTGGTACTGGTACCTGTATAACCTGCGCTTGCAGTATCTATAACAATTTTTAATGGTTCTGTATCTTTTACAGGGATTTTTTTGTCCTGCATATATTTTTTAATTCTGTTTACATCTGATATACAAGCAGCAAGCTTTTTATTATAACTTTCTGAGAGATATTTATTACATAGGTCAAGTGACTGTAATATAAGATATGACGGGCTTGTTGAACCAAATATTGCAAGCCCTCTCTTTACCACTTCCAGGTATCTTTCCTTGTATCTGGTGGAAATATGCAGGTATGCACCTCCTGTAAGTACAGGAAGTGTTTTATGTGCAGAATCACAACACATTGCTGCCCCAAGTTTTATTGGATGCAGGCTATCTTCTAGAAATGCAAGATATGCACCATGTGCATTATCTACAAGCAATGGCAGGTTATATTTTTCACAAATGCCTGAAATTCCTTTTATATCAGCTATACCTCCAAGATAACCAGGGGATGTTATATATACTGCTATTGGATAATCTTTCTTTTCTTTTATTATAAGAAAACTTTCTATGTCTTGTGGTGTAATTATACTTTCACATATATTACTGCTTCTGCTGTTTATTATAAATTCAATTTCAATACCAGTAAGTGCACATGCATCAGCCATTGAACGGTGTATATTTCTTGATGATAATATATATTCATACTTAGAAATGCTATGTCTGCGTGACTCCATAAGTACAGCCATAAGCATTGCTTTAATACAAAGTGATGAACCTTCTGCAGAATAAAGTGTTTCTCCTGTACAAAAAAGGCGCGATGCATTATGCTGGCTTCTGGCAATAATGCCATCTGCCATACACAATACATCTGCACCCTCTATTTCTGTTATATCAGAATTCTCACATCCAAGAAATTTCTTTCCTTTATGCCCTGGCATATGGAACCGGGATATTCCCGACGCCTTATACTCTTCAATAAAATCATATATGGGCGTATCCATATTCATCCTCCAAAAAACCTCCTTCTGTATTTCCTGGACCTTTCTTCCCAATAACTTCACCCATTTTTACCAGGGTTTCAAAACCATATTTGCTATTGTTAATTATCTCTTCATCTATTATAGCTTCTCCTTTTGCAAATGCAAGGATAACTGTAGAACCACCATATTCAAACCTGCCCTTTTCCTGTCCACGTAACGCATATGTTTCACCTTTATAATTCTTTATCCTGCCAACCATCATTGCACCTACTTCCATAGTAAGCACATTGCCAAAGTTCTTGCTGTAAAGCACAGAAAACTCCCTGGAATTTTCTTTATAAACTGGAAACTCACCACATGCAATTGGATTGACTGTATGCAGTACACCAGGTATTTTATAATTTCTTTTCTGTTTTCCTGCATCAATATAAGCATATCTGTGGTAATCATCTACACAAAGCCTGAATATACAGAGAGTCCCACCTTTATAATACTGTGCAAGTTTCTTGCTTTTTGTAAGGCTTTCTATATTATAATGTGTCCCTTTAACATAAAAAACAGCATCTTCTGTAATATCATAAATACTAAGTTTCGCATCACAAGGCGAACATAAATCTGTCTTTTCTTCTGAAAAACTTCTGCTTCCCTCTTTTACTTTGCGTGTAAAGAAATCATTAAAATTCTTATATTCACGTTCTTCATATTCATCCATATTTATTTTATTATACTTTATAAAAGGCTTAATAAATAATGTTGAAAAAGAAGAATCCATAAAGTATCCTGCTGCTTTTGAAACACCTGGAACTATAAGCCACCTTAATAAAACCCTCCCTGGTTTTGTCTTATATAAAAATCCTAACATCCTGTCTTGTATGCCATTTTTATTCCTTAAAGGCACACGTTTTCTTTCATTTTCCATAATTAATCCCCCCTGCCACTTACAACGGCTTAAATAAATATAAAAGCTATTCTATTGCATGTTTAGAAATAAAAAATCCCAAAAATTTGTGCACTTTTTAATCCTCAAACACGCCATAGATTTATACTCCATAATATACTCCAAATAATTTCTTAATAACAGGCCACAATGGCATCTCTGGAAACCTTAGTTTTGGCACATTGTAACTTGAAAATATTATTATTATAAGCACTGCTGCAGCAACTATTGCTACAATAAAAAACAGTGTAATATTATTTGGCTTTCTCAATTTAAAATCTACAATAAATAATGTCCCTACAATACATAATACAAAATTCAAAATAATTATAAAAACAATTTCTGGCAAAAAAGACTGCAGTAAAAATATTACTGGAAGTATTATTGCCATTGATGTAATAGGAAGCCCATGGTAATATTTGTTAACCCCGTCCTCTTCTGCCTGCCTTCTTGTTTCAAGTACATTAAAATATGCAAGCCTTATTACTGAACACACACAATAATATCCTACAAAAAGCGCTCCAAGCGGACCTCTTACCCCTATAAGGAAACATATCATTGCAGGGAACATCCCAAAACATATAACATCACACAAAGAATCAATCTGTATTCCAAAAAGTTTTTCGTCATCTGTCCTGTCCTTTTTACTCCTTGCAATTTTACCATCAAACATATCACACAGCCCAGACAGTGCCAGACACATAATTGCAGTACGGAACCTGCCTCCAAATGCCTGTATCATGCCAAAAACTGAAATAAGCAGGCTGACATATGTAAGAATTACTGTATAATTATAAAATCCTATCATCTTACTGTATTCCTTTTCTATAGATTATTTTTATATATGCTACAACTGACATAACAGCGCTTATAAAAAGCTGTGTGTAGTAACTTAGCCCCCTGCTCACAATCATAACAGGAAGTACAAGGCTTCCACCACATAAAGGGGTAAATATTTCCTTAAAAAGTTTCTCTGTAATTCCCATGCCTCCTGGAAGTGGAAGCATATCAACGGCAGCTGAAATCATAGCCTGTAAACTTGTTATTACCACTATGCCCTCGCTTGCAGTGCCAAATGACAGACAAGTTATATAAGTAACGGCAAATAATAAAATACGCTGGAATGTTGTTATACAAAATACATTCCATATTATAAACTTATGTGAAGAAAAATATTCTGCCGTATCCCTGTACTTGTCCATTGCAGAACTAACCTTATCTATATATTTCTTGCTATTCTTTAAATTGAACAGCCTGCTGGCTGTACATATTATAAATGTTGCTGTATTCCTTGCAAAAAGCGGATGAAATACAAATAACAGCATAACCAGTATACAGATAATATTTAATACCATGCCAAGTACACACCATGGCATTACAGGTTTAAGGTAATAGAAAATCCTGGCAGGGCGCAGTACAAATACTATTATACCAGCAGCCACAAGCACCATTTTATATGTGATTGTCACTATAACAAGCACCATTGTAGAAACAGTAAGGGAAAGCCCATCTTTTTTCATAAAATACAGCTGTGCAGGCTGCCCTCCTGTAGCAGATGGCGTTACAAGGCAGAAGAAAAAACCAACAAAGGAATACAGGCAGCAATGTGTAAGCTTTACACTTTCCCCAAGGCTTCTAAACATATAATATATAATTACAGACTCACTTTCAATAAAAATTATTACAAATATTACACCTATTAACCAGTACCTGCTGTCTGCACTTTTAATATAACCTATAATAGAGCCAAGGTCTTCATTATAGAATACAGAACACATTGTTACTGCAAATACAGCAGTTAGAAACAAAGCATTAAAAATATTCCTGTTCCTCTTCCCTGTCATAAATAATATCTCCAAAAACTTTTTGATTTATTTTACCAAAAATTTTACTGGTTGTTTTATATAATTTTGTATGGTTTCCTATGTACAGACATATTTCTGCAATTAACACCCCGCCAATAACATCTGCAATATAATGCTGTTTTGTAAATTGTGTAGATATAAAAACCATAATAGCAAATATACACGAAAATGCCCTGTACCACAATGGTATTATCTTCCTTCCTCTTATGCCTGCATAACACAGCCAGCTTACAAGACAGTGTATTGATGGGAAAAGGTTGGTTGCAGGGTCTGCAAAATAAATAAAACGCATAATATTTTCCACAATTCCATCCCCTGTAACTTCTGGCCTGGTATTAGTTGTTGGCAGCAGTATAAAAAATACCATGCAGACAACTCTTGAAAGATAATCCCCCGTTGCAAATTTAAACCAGTCTTCATTTCCCTCACGTGTTATTATTATATAATTAGCAGCCCAGAACCCAAAACATATAACATATACAAGTACCCATCCTGGTATAAAGGGTACACTGTAGTCAAATGGTGTTGATAAATCATAATGCTTTGCATCTTTCATTATAATTTGTGTGCCTGTATAAATAAGTGAGTTAAAAACAAAACAGAATATAACAGAAAAAAACGCATATCTTGGAATAACCTTTCCAATATATGCCTCATACCAATTTTTTAACCTTCTGCGCATAGACTTGTCCCCCATTTTTTATATACAAAACTATTAATCTGGAAATTAAATATTACAGAATTTTGCGCAGAATAAATTGTTAAGGACATCTGCTGGAAATGCAGGCGTAGTGGTGCTACACCAGGAATTTCAGGTAAGCAAAAACTGCAAAATTTAACAGATTAAATAATACACCAAAATACAATTCCCTTAATTTATAAAGTGCATGCTATGGCAGACAGAATAAACCGTAATTGTTCCGCCAGCTATGGCACGCACATCCTTCCAATGCTTATATTAACACAACCAGCATACATGTAACAAGGTTTTTATGAACTTTGTAATGAAACCTTAATATTTCAGTTATTATTGATATAAATTGCCATATACTGCCAATTTTACACTTTTTTATCCAGCAAAAACCGGTTTATAATTTTTGTAATGTAAGCAGGCTGGCTTATAATTTCTTGTCCTTATCTGCTTCTTCTTTATCTTCATCTTTTTTCTTATATACCATTTTATATATAAGAGTATATGCATATAAAAATATTGGAATGATAATTGTTGCAGAAAGACTTCCTAAAAATAGCGCATGTGTTGCAGGTGTTGCAAGTATTGCAGATATAAATGTAAGCAGGTACATGCCAAGAAGTACCACTGCTCCAGCCGCTGCAAATATTCTTCTAAGCTTATCCATATTTCTCCTGTTTTCTATAATTATTCTTCATGTATGTATCTAAAGTATTCCTGTATTGTCTTTTCATACCCGTTATCTGATGGTATATAGAAACGTCTGCCTTCAAGCCCGTCTGGAAGATACTGCTGTTTTACATAATGTTTTGGATATAAATGTGCGTATTTATAACCTATACCACGCCCAAGCTTATCAGCACCTTTATAATGTGAATCCATAAGGTGCGGTGGAACTCCTCCTGCATTTTCATTTTTTACAGCTTCCATAGCCATACTTATTGCTTCTACTGCTGAATTGCTTTTAGGTGCGCTTGCAACATAAGTGGCTGCCTGTGCAAGTATTATCTGGCTTTCTGGCATACCAACCCTTTCAACCGCCTGTGCTGCACTGGTTGCAACCACAAGTGCCTGTGGGTCTGCGTTAGAAACATCTTCCGCTGCACAAATCATTATCCTTCTTGCAATAAAACGTATATCTTCACCTGCATACAGCATCTTTGCAAGATAATATATAGCAGCGTCAGGGTCGGAACCTCTCATGCTTTTGATAAACGCTGATATAACATCATAGTGGTTGTCACCAGTTTTGTCATACCTTACCACTTTTTTCTGTATACAGTCAGATATAACTTCAAGTGTAAGGTGTATAATTCCATCATCACCACGGTTTGTTGTAAGCACCCCAAGTTCAACAGCATTAAGTGCAAGCCTGGCATCACCACCAGAAATATCTGCAAGAAAGCTTAGTGCATCATTATCTATCTCCGCTTTATATAAGCCCATGCCTCTCTCTTCATCATTTATTGCCCTTAATACAATTTCCTTGATATTGCCAGGTGACAGTGGCTTTAGCTCAAATATAACTGAACGTGAAACCAATGCGCTGTTTACCTCAAAATATGGGTTTTCAGTAGTTGCACCAATTAATATAATTGTCCCATCTTCAACAAAAGGCAGAAGATAGTCCTGCTGCCCCTTATTGAACCTGTGTATCTCATCAACAAAAAGAATTGTCTTCCTGCTATACATTCCAGCATTGTCTTTAGCCTGTTTAATAACTTCTTCCATATCTTTTTTGCCAGCAGATGTTGCATTAATCTGTACAAAAACAGCACTCGTTGAATTAGCAACCACTTTGGCAAGTGTTGTCTTCCCCGTGCCAGGCGGGCCATAGAATATAACCGAACCAAGTTTGTCCGCTTTAATTGCCCTGTATAAAAGTTTGCCACGTCCTGCTATATGTTCCTGCCCTGCAACCTCCTCAAGTGTAACAGGCCTCATCCTTGAGGCAAGTGGTGACTCTTGTTCTTTATTTATATCCCTCATATAATCAAATAAATCCATACTAATCCCCCATACCATGCTTTGTATGGCACAAAATTGAAACCATAATGATTACCAGGCAGCGTTTTTTGCTGACTTAGAATCATTTTTCAATCTATCCCCTTAACCAAAAACTACTGGTTTCCCATCTATAACTGCAAAATATATATTATCACCTTTATTAATTAATGCCTGCCCTGATGTTGCTTCTGTAACTTTTTTTACAAAGGTGTCTATATTGCCATCAGAAACTACAAGTTCCATCTCTGCCTTTTCACTATATTTTGTATCCATAACTGCAAGTTCCATCTGTGATGCAATATACTTAAGCTTCCCTATTCCATTATAATCTGTAGTTATTGTAATTATTTTCCCTGGTTCCTTATATACAATACTGCTTGCACAAAGCCCTTCCTTGGCTGACTTTGAGTAAGCCCTTACAAGCCCTCCTGTTCCAAGCAGTGTACCGCCAAAATACCTTGTAACAACTATAAGTACATCAGAAATACCCTCACCTGTGATTACTTCAAGTATTGGCCTGCCTGCTGTACCAGATGGTTCACCATCATCACTGCACTTGCTTGTCCCGCCTGTAACATATGCATAACAGTTATGTCTTGCATCCCAGTATTTCTTTTTAATCCCTTCAAGTATCCCTGCTGCCTCTTCTTCGCTTCCAATTGGAAATACATTAGCTATAAACCTTGACTTTTTCTCAACAATCTCAGCGCTTCCGCCGCTATATACAATTTTGTAACCTGCCATTGCCCCCTCCTGGCCAATTTAAGAAGAACCTTCTTTATCTTTTTTAATTTTTATCTTCCTGCCTTCCATATGTATCTGGTGTACCTGTGCTGCCATTGTAATTACAGCACTTGCTATAAGAAGTACATAAAAGCTTGCGCCCCTGCTTAAAAGCATTGCAGATACTGCCATGCTCTTACCCATAACTGGTGCAAAAAGTTTTACAAAAAAACCCTCATTAACGCCTACACCACCTGGAAATGGAAGTATATCTATACATACTGATACAAAACTCTGCAGTACAATTATTTCTATACATGTATAGCCAGAAAGCCCAAGTGCCCTGTATATAAACCATGTTACTGCAAAATATGAAACCCTTTGTATAATTGTTGTAAACAAAACCACACCTGCTGTCTTCATATGGCTGCGCATATATTCTGCACCTTCTTTATAAGACATAAGCAGTTTATCAAGTTTTTTCTCTATCTTTTCTTTTCTCTTAACAAGCCTTAGTTTATGAAGCAGCCATGTAGCAAAGTATGCAATATTTTTAGCACCATTTTGTGAAAATACAATAATTGAATAGAGGAATATTGAAACAACATTTACTATAATACCAATAATAAAAAGCCACATATACCCCTTAAGGTGCTGCCTTGCAAAGCCATACATAAATACAAATACCAGTGCTTCAACTATAACCAGCGCAACTTTATATATAATAGTCCAGAATAAGAGAGTTACTGAAGAAGCACCCATGTTTATGCCATCATTATTCATATACAGCACCTGCATAGGCTGCCCTCCCGTAGCAGAAGGCGTAATTGCATTAAAGAAAAAACCTATAAACGAGTATTTTGTACATTGTATTATATTAGTCTTAATTCCTAAAGACAGCAGTATTATCTGCATAGATACACCTTCCATAATTACATATATAAGCCCTGCTACTGCTGCCCAGGACATAAAGAAAACACTGGCATCTTTTAAAGCATCAAGTATACTGCTGGTATCCTCTTCTTTTAAAATTGTATAAAATACAAGCCCAAGCAGGACAAGCATAAATATAATATTCAGGTAATATTTCTTTTTCTGCATAATCTCCCGCCTTTTAATTTATAAGTGAAGCTACAGAAGGAAAAAGTTCTATGCTTCTTTTTAATATGCCATTTACATATGCAATAAATATTCCGTAATTTACTATAGGCACTCCCTGGCTGCCTGCACTTTGTATCCTGTGCTTCATTTCTTTTTCATTAAGGGTACATCCACCACAATGTATTACCAGTGAATACATTGATAAATCTTTTGGAAAATCCGCCCCGCTGCATGTTTCAATACAAAGCTGCTTTCCTGAATGTTCTTTTAACCATGCTGGTATTTTTACTGTGCCAATATCTTCACACTGCCTTCTGTGTGTGCAGCCTTCTGCTATAAGCACCTTGTCACCATCTTTTAAGCTTTCTACTGCTGCAACGCCTTCCACAAGCTTTTTCAGGCTGCCTTTATGCCTTGCAAAAAGTATTGAAAATGATGTAAGTGGTATTTCATCTGGTACTGCCTCAGATACTTCTTTAAATACTTGTGAATCAGTTATAACCATCTTAACCTTATCCCCAAGCAGCCCAAGCATGTTTTTAATGCCTGGCACCTGTGTAACTACAGCAACGGCATGGTGGTCAAGCAAATCCCTTATAACCTGCTGCTGTGGCATAATAAGCCTTCCTTTAGGTGCTGCAGAGTCAACCGGCACTACAAGAAGCACTATATCCCCTTGCCCTGCAAGCCCGTCAATAATACCAAGCTCCTTGCTTGTCTGTGGCAGGACTGATACAAGCTGTTCTTTTAAATCCTCAATCCCAGTATTATCCAGTACACTTGTAAGACATACCCTTTTTCCTGCATTTTTAGCAGAAACAATTTTTTTAATCTCTTCTGCCATCTCTGTATCTATACGGTCTGTCTGGTTAAGCACAATAATATATGGAAGCCTTTTCTCTTCTGCCAGGGCTATTATCTGCCTTTCACCTGCTGGAAGTCCCCGGCTGCTGTTTAAATCTGCTGCCGTAATTGAAGAAATATCTGAAATAAGAAGCACTATATCTGTCTTATCTAACACCCTCAACGCTTTCTCTATCCTTTTGGCTCCAAGCTCCCCTTCATCATCAAGCCCAGGGGTATCTGTAACCATACATGGCCCAAGCGGGAGTATTTCCATTGCCTTGGATACAGGGTCAGTAGTTGTGCCTTTTACATCAGATACAATCGCAATATCCTGCCCTGTTATAGCATTGATTATACTTGACTTACCTGCATTTCTTCTGCCATAAATTGTAATCTGTATCCTGTCACCCTGCATTGTTGTATTTAAACCCATACTAACCCCATCTTTCTCTATAGTTTAATTCCTGGTCTGTCCATTGCCATTAATAAGGTACTTAAACGTTGTAAGCCCTTCAAGCCCCATAGGCCCTCTTGCATGTAAACGCTGTGTAGATATGCCTATCTCTGCTCCAAGCCCGAATTCACCACCATCTGTAAACCTTGTAGAACAGTTTACATAGACACATGCTGAATCTACTTCTTTCTGGAACTTTTCTGCACTAACTAAATCCTGTGTAATAATACACTCAGAATGTCCTGTAGAATATCTGCCTATATGGGATATTGCTTCTTCTATGCCTTCTGTTACCTTTATTGCCAATATATAATCATTAAATTCTGTAGCATAATCTTCATCTGTAGCAGGTATTACACAATCACCAAGTATACGCCTTGTTTCCTCACATCCCCTTAACTCAACATTATGCTTGTCAAGCCTTTTCTTTAATTCTGGCAGGAAAGTTTCTGCTATATCTTTATGGACAAGGCATGTTTCAAGCGCATTACATACACTTGGGCGCTGTGTCTTGCCATTGTCAGTAATATCTACAGCCATATTTATATCTGCACTTTTATCTATGTATATATGGCAGTTTCCACTTCCTGTTTCAATTACTGGCACTGTTGCATTATTTACAACAGAACTAATAAGCCCTTTTCCTCCACGTGGTATAAGTACATCAATATATCCATTGGCTTTCATCATCATTGATGCAGAATCTCTTGAAGTATCCTCCACAAGCTGTACTATATCCTTTGGAAAACCACACTCTGCTACCGATTCACGCATAATATCCATAAGCACTTTATTAGAATTGATAGCTTCTTTGCCACCACGGAGTATAACAGCATTGCCGCTCTTTATACAAAGTGCGGCAGCATCTACTGTAACATTTGGCCTTGATTCATATATAATGCCAGCTACACCTATAGGCACCCTTGTCTTTGTAATCCTCATTCCATTTGGACGTATATATCCTTCCACTACTTCCCCTACAGGGTCTTTTAAGGACACAAGTTCCATACATGCATCTGCTATACCATCAATACGTTCTTCTGAAAGCCTGAGCCTGTCTGTCATTGCCTCAGATATCCCATTATCCGCAGCATTTTCTATATCCTTTTTATTGCCTGCAAGTATCCTGTCTTTATTTTTACGCAGGTTCTCTGCTATCTTTTCAAGAATCTGGTCTTTTCTGCTTGTCTGTGCATTAGCTATACTTTCCCTTGCTTTCTTTGCATTTTCACCTAACTGGCTGATATAATCCATATAAAGGCCACCTTTCTTTATTATATATTATCTTTAATTAATAACAGCAGAACATGCTATTGCCAGCGCACCTGCCCCTATATGGCAGGAAACACTTAATGACAATGGTGCCATATAAATACTGTCTGCCCCAAATTTTTCTTTAATTACTTCTATAAATCCAAGTGCTGCTTCTTCATTCTGTGTATGTGCAACTTCAAGATGGACATTATTAATACCACCAAAACGTGTATTTATATCATCTTCCATTGCAGACAGCATCTTGCTTATTCCCTGTTTCTTTGTACGTGCAATAGTAAATGCGTCAAGCTTGTCACCCTGTATCTGCAGCACAGGTTTTAACCTTAATGCAGAACCAAGGGCAGCAGCAGCTGGTGTAATCCTTCCACCTTTGCGCAGGTATTTAAGGGTATCAAGCATTATATATATACTGGACTCCATCTTTACCTTTTCAAGATACTCCTTAATCCCTGCTGCATCCATACCCCTGCCTGCCAGTTCTATTGCATCAAGCACAGACTGCCGCTGTGTAACAGAAATACGCTGGTTATCCACCACCTGTACTTTCCCATTATAGTCTTCTGACAACATTGCCGCAGTATGGCATGAGCTTGACAGGCCGCTTGACATAGGTATATATACAACCTCTTCTGCACTTTTTAATTCTTCATCCCATATATCAGTAACTGAACCAGGTGAAGGCTGCGAAGTTGATATATCAGCATCTTCCTCAAGACATTTAAAAAATTCTTCCTGTGACAGGCTGGTTTCCTCATAATATGTCTTACCATTAATAAGAAATGGCATAGGGACTACCCTTATCCCAAGCCTCTTTGCTTCATCAAGCGTAATCCCGCTGTTACTGTCTGTAACTATTGCAACTTTGTCCATATCAGTTTACACGCCTTTCTAAAATTTCACAACTATAATTATACAGTATTATGCTGGAGCCAGAATATATTTTGCTCCCAGCTGGTGCATGGATTGCCTTACTTTAGAAAACCATTAACTATCTGTTCTTCTGCTTCTTCTTCTGTAAGCCCAAGTGTCATAAGTTTAATAATCTGTTCCCCTGCAATCTTTCCTATTGCTGCTTCATGTATAAGTGCAGCATCAATATTATTTGCTGTAAGCTGTGGTATAGCACTTACGCTTGCACCATCCATTATTATAGCGTCACACTCTGTATGCCCGCTACACTCATTATTTCCATTTATTTTAGAATTAAAAACCTGTTTTGATTTTTCCTTTGCAACAGAACGTGAAACAACATTTGCACTGCTGCCTTTTCCGTCTAAGTCCACTTCAAAATTAGTTTCTGCTGTCTGTGACCCATGTGTCATAATCTTTTCATTAATAATAAGAGTTGCACCATCTTTGAGGACTGCCCTTGTATCACGCCTGGTTGAATCAACACCCTTAATCTGCACAGACTCCATCTCAAGATATCCATTTTCCTCAATATTTATTATAGTAGTAGGATTAAGTATACGCTTGCCCTTACCATCCCCTTCACCATAATGTTTCTCAATATATTTTACCCTTGCACCCTTTTTTACATAAAATGTATGGATACCATCATGCTCTGATGTATCTACACCACAGTTGTGTATTCCACATCCTGCAACTATTGTAACATCGGCGTCTTCACCTATATAGAAATCATTATACACCATATCTTTAAGCCCGGACATGCTTAATACAACTGGTATATGGATACTTTCATTCTTGGTGCCTGGTTTTACAATTATATCTATGCCAGACTTGTTTTCCTTTGTCACAATATCAATATTAGCAGTAGTGTTCCTGCCTGCCAGCTCTCCATTAGAGCGTATATTGTATGCCCCTTCAGGTACCTTATGGATGTCTGCTACCTGTTCTAGTAAATTTTTCTCTATTGTATCCAACTTTCCTGCCTCCTATTTCATCTTGTCTAACAGTGTAGGACATGCTATATCACTTTTCATAAGCTTTGGCATAATTTCCTCCCTGCTTCCTTCATCTGCAACACTTCCATCTGCTATTACAATTATCCTGTCTGCTATATTTAATATTCTTTCCTGGTGTGAAATAACCAGCACACTTCCCTTTATCCTCTGGTACATTTTCTCAAATACCTGTATAAGGTTCTGGAAGCTCCAGAGGTCTATGCCTGCTTCTGGTTCATCAAAGATTGAGAACTTTGTCCCCCTTGCGAGGACCATTGCTATTTCAATACGTTTTACTTCACCACCTGAAAGGCTTGCGTTAATTTCCCTGTGTATATAATCTTTGGCACAAAGACCTACTTCCGAAAGATAGTTACATGCTTCTGCTATTGTAATTTCTTTCCCTGCTGCCAGGCGTATCATATCTATAACGGTAAGCCCTTTGAAACGCACAGGCTGCTGGAATGCAAAGCTTATACCTTTCCTTGCCCTCTCTGTAACAGACAATTCTGTGATATCTTCACCATCAAGTATAATCTTGCCTGATGATGGCTTTATTATTCCTGCAATTATCTTTGCAAGTGTGGACTTACCGCCGCCATTTGGACCTGTAACCACTACCAGGTGGTCACAGGCTTTTATACTGACATCTTTTAATATTTCCTTATCTTCGCTGTTATCATTTACCTGATAACTTACATTCTGTAATTCTAACATAGTACAAATCTCCATTCTGCCTTATTATGGTTACAAACCAGGCAGGGCTTGTAACTTATTTCCAAATATTATATATGAATTTTACATTATTTACAACCTCTCTGGGTTTTTAGTTTTCCCATTTTTTTATTACACATGCATTTTGTTTGTTGTAACGAAAAAAGCCAGACCCTGCCCCTTTAATTGTTTAATATTTGCCTGGAAAATGTTAATTATAAATTTATCCTGAAAAAATATAATTTCTACTTGCGTACATCTGCCCCTGGTAGTATTATGACATATATGTTATAAAACCAGATGTTCCACTCTGGAAACAGGAACATCTGGTTTCCACAGGTTCACAAGAACAATGTCTTAGATAAAATACTATAAGCGGAGGTAGCGATGCATCGTTTTTTACGTGCTGTAGGCTTTAGCAGCATAAAGACACGCCATGAACTGGACAAGCTGGTTGGCGTTATTATGGACCAGCCAAATTTAACAAAAAAAGCAAGCCTGGGCAGTGAAAATATATATACTGAAATAACTAAAGAGTTTGCCCCACATACAGGTATTACATTACGTGGTGAATATGACAAGCTTGGTTTCTTTTATCTGGAACACTATTTTCCATATTGTGAAAGTATGCTTATAACTTCCCATGAAGATATAACAGTTAATAAAAGAGTAGACACAAGTGCTTTTACTGGTATGTGTGATGACCTGCGCATAGGTATTTCAATGATATTTTATTTACAAAATGCTGTAGATTATATACATGCTGGCTGTCCTGAAAACACACCATGCAAAGCAAAGTTATCACTTTCAGGGCTTTCACTTGGAGGCTGCATCCTTCTTGGGATTGCACAGGATAACGAATCACAGGAAAAGAAAAGCTTAAAAACACATATGCGTAACCAGCTTGTTGCCAAAGCCAAGAATGGCGACCAGGAAGCAATAGACAGCCTTACAATAGATGAGATAGATTTAAGTACACGTATAAACAGACGGATACTATCAGAAGATTTATACAGCATAGTCGAAACAAGCTTTATCCCATATGGTTCTGAATCTGATAACTATTCAATTATCGGGACTATACTTAACTGGAACAAGGCAAACAACCCTTATACCAATGAGGACATATATGAACTGCTGGTAAATTGTAATGATATAGTTATTAATATATGTATAAACAGCAAAGACCTTATAGGTGA
Source organism: uncultured Lachnospiraceae bacterium (assembly GCA_948794795.1). Taxonomy (GTDB): domain Bacteria; phylum Bacillota; class Clostridia; order Lachnospirales; family Lachnospiraceae; genus Butyribacter. The sequence continues at coordinate 131,318 of CAQGLR010000002.1, forward strand.
ACCAATGACAGGAAGACGTTTTAAAGGCACAATATGGATGCAGGGACATGCTGGTTTTGTTCATATATAGAAGACCACTTTCTTTGATTATGCAGCCGGCAGCTTTCTCATTCATATAATTTTGTGCTGTATCAATAATATGTTATCCAGCCCATGCCAATTAAGGAACAAAAAATTATTTTTCTTTTCTATATACAAGGCACCAGCCGTTCCCTGGCTGGTGCCTTGTATGGTATCCATTGTTTTTTTATTGGACCCTTTTTAATTATCAACCACCGAATCATCCACAGTATAATTACCAAGGGAATTTTCTTTAACCTGGATACATATAAAACTGATTGCAGAATCTTCTGCTGCAAAAAACTGTCTCTTTCCAGCTGGAGAAATACGGAGCCAGTCACCAGCCGCAAGTTCTACATCTTCCCCATCAATAACTGCTTTTCCTTTTCCCTCAAGAACAGCATATATTTCTTCATTGTTTTTATGGGAATGAATAAAAGGTACACTTGCTCCTGCTGGCAGACTGTTAATACTAACTTCTGCCCCTGTCAAAGAAAGTTTGTCATGAAGTTCTGTCCTTGCATCCTGTGCCACACTAACCTTACTAAAATTTGCCATAATCTTTACCTCCAAATGTTTATTGTAACTTTAATTGATACATCGAGTATATCACTTTTCTATTGTACTGTCAATAGTTACAACACATTTTTATAAAATATACAGCATCCCCTCTCCATATGAAAAATGTGGGGTAGTTTACATCTTTATCAATTCTTTTGCATCATTCATAATATCCTGTATTGACACTGACCTCATTTCTTTTTCCATTGCTTTTTGTATTTCTTCCAGCCTTACATCTAAAAGTGTATGGATATTTTTCCCTACAGGACAAAGCTGGTTAGGACTTTCATGGAAGTGGAAAAGATTTCCATCTTCCACACATTCTACTGCATTATACAAATCCAGTAATGTAATTTCATCTAAGGGTTTTTCTATATCTGCTCCCCCGCTTCCCCGCTTAACATTTATAAGGCCAGCTTTTTTTAACTGCTGTAACAGACGCCTTATAACGACAGGGTTTACATTAACACTTGACGCAAGGAAATCACTTGTGACTTTATAACTATCTTTAAATGTTTCTATACATACCAGAACATGTACAGCAATTGTAAATCTGCTTGATATCTGCATAGTGCACCTCATTTCTTATTTTACATGGAATACCTGTCTGTCTAATAAATTTATACATATTACTTTATCATAAATGTCATTGTGTGTCTTGTAACGTAAACTGGCTGTTTATATGGACATCGCACTTTCTCTGTGGCTGTGTGCCATTTGCAAAGTATTCAAGACGTACACAGGAACCACCCTCTGCATATGCACATGTGTCCATATTGGCAAGAAGCCCTGATTTATTACATATATTACACGAAACAATTCCTTCTGGTTTCTCAAACTTTTTAGCAGGAAGTTTTATTTTTTTATGGATTTTCTCCATAATATCTTTCCACATCTTTTTATGATGGTTTCCGTCTGGCTGTGGTGTATTAATATCATAACCAGACCATATACCAGCTGTATAATATGGTGTATACCCTTCAAACCAGTAATCTGTATTATCAGATGTAGTACCTGTCTTACCTGCCTGTGCCATTTCTATACTTTCAAACTTTGCAGCTGTCCCGGTACCTTCCGAAATAACATCTTCCATAGCATCTGTAAGAAGCCATGCAGTCGTTTCTTTCATTACTCTTTTAGTTTCAGGCTCATTATTTAAAAGAACATTGCCATCATGGTCAACTATCTTTGTATAAAATACAGGCTCTATATATGTGCCACCATTAGCTATGCTTGCATATGCAGCTGTAAGCTCAAGGTTAGTAACCCCCTCTGTAAGCCCTCCAAGTGCTGTAGGCAGCTGTATATCAGTATAAACCCTGCCATCTTCGGACTGTCTTTTGTCTACAAGTGTAGAAATCCCCAGGTTTACAAGATAATCAAATCCTGTCTGCGGTGTTACCTTCTCAAATGTCTTTACAGCTACCACATTATCAGAACTGGTAATTGCTTCCCTTAATGTTATAAGCCCTTTATAACTTGTAGTCCCCCAGTTTTTTACTGTTATATTAGTGCCTGGGTATTTATATGGTGCGTCATTTTCAACATCTGCAAGTGTCATTCCACGTGTATCAAGTGCTGGAAGGTATGTGGACAATATTTTAAATGTAGAACCTGGCTGCCTTTTTGAAAGAGTTGCCCTGTTAAATGTCCTGTCTGCTGTTTTCTCTCCCCTTCCGCCCGCAACCGCCATTACCTGCCCGCTGTGCTGGTCAAGCAGCACAAAAGATACCTGTGGCTGTTTTATAAAGTTAATCTTTTCACTTAAAACTTTGCTTCCATCCTCTAATACACTTTTCCTAAATACTTTTATATATTTATCTGCACTTTTTTTCTTTTTAAAATAAAGGCTTATCTCCCTGCCTTTGCTAGCAGAATAAAAAGCTTTTATATTATTTTCTGTATACTCTGAAACTTCACCAGAAGGGCTTTCAACAGACAGTGCATATGATAAATATTTCACTACATCTTCTGGATAATAACTGTCATCGTTAATAATTTCATCACAGATATCTTGTAATTCCTGTTTCTGGCATGAGAAAATCTTAAGCCCTCTTCTGTAAACTGCATTATATGCCTGGGTTTCTGTATAGCCAAGCTTTTGTTTTAAATCCTTTACCACACTGTCTATAACTGCATCCACATAATATGAATTAACCTGTCTTTTAATTGAAGATTTTCTTTTATTAACTTCTGCAATAACAGAATAAACATCATCACCAAGGGCGTCTTCATACTCATCTTCTGATATATGGTTCTGTTCAAGCATAGCTTTAAGCACGAGCTTCCTTCTTGCGGCATTATTTTCCTGGTGGGTAATAGGGTTATTTTCTGACGGGTTCTGTGTAATAGCAGCAATTACTGATGCCTCAGATACCGTAAGGTCTGAAACAGACTTGTCAAAATATCTTCTGCTTGCTGCTTCAACTCCTAATGTATTCTGCCCAAGGTTTATTGTATTAAGGTAATATTCAAGAATCTGGTCTTTATCCATGCTGCTTTCAAGGTTTACAGCAAGGCACTGTTCTTGTATTTTACGTGTAAATTTAGCAAAGAAAGAGTTTTCATTGCCTCCCCCGAAAACCTGGTTCTTAAGAAGCTGCTGTGTAATTGTGCTTGCACCCTGTTCAAGGCCTTCTTTGCTCATTACACCTGAATATAATGCACGCAGTATTCCTTTTAAATCAATACCTTTATGCTCATAAAACCTTGCATCTTCAATAGCTATAAATGCATTGCATACACCTTGTGGAATTTGTCCTATGTCCACATATATACGGTTAGCATCAGAACCTACCAAAGTCTGTGTAACATTTCCATCTGCATCATAAATGGAAGTGGCATAACCTGTTGGCATAATTTCTATTTCACTAAGTTCTGGTGTACTGTCAACCAGCCCACGTAAAACACCTGCCACACATGAAGCTGCTGTTAAAAATAATACAATTACCATAACAGCCGAAAAAACAATACCAAACAGACGTATCCTGTTTAAAACTTTGCTTTTAGATGATGCAAGCCCCTGGATTTTCCTTTTTATCTGCTGTTCGCCATAATTCATAAAAATCCCCCATTTCCTGTTAAGCCCATGCTGTGCATTTAGTGGCATAGACATCAGTTATCAAAATTATATCACTGGTTTATCCAAAAAAGGCAATGCCAGTGCATTGCCTTAATATTCTGCCACAAAATGGCTCTTATCCACGGCGGATAATATCTGTTCTCTTTGGTCCATTGGAAACCATTTTTATAGGTACTCCAATCTGTTTCTCAATAAACTCAATATACTTACGGCAGTTTTCTGGAAGCTTGTCATATTCCTTTATACCTGTAATATCACATTCCCATCCAGGAAGCACTTCATATACAGGTTTTGCCTTAGCAAGCCTGGCTGTAACAGGGAAATCTGTTACTACTTCCCCATCAATTTCATAACCTGTACATACAGGTATCTCTTTCAGGTAGCCAAGGCAGTCAAGCACTGTAAGGACTACTTCTGTAGCTCCCTGTATCTCACACCCGTAACGTGTAGCAACCGAATCAAACCATCCCATACGCCTTGGACGTCCTGTAGTCGCTCCATATTCACCGCCATCACCGCCATGTTTCCTAAGTTTACCAGCTTCTTCCTCATCAAGTATTTCACTTACAAATTCACCTGCTCCAACTGCACTTGAATATGCCTTTACTACTGTAACTATCCTTTTTATCTCATATGGTGGTATGCCTGCTCCTACTGCACCATATGCTGCAAGGGTTGAAGAAGATGTAACCATAGGATATATACCATGGTCTGGGTCTTTCAGTGAACCAAGCTGTCCTTCTAACAAGATGTTTTTGCCTTCTTTAAGTGCTTTACGCAGATAAGCTGATACATCACATACATATGGTGCAACCATATCACGGTAACTGTGCAGGGTTTCTAAAAGTTCTGTCTCATTAATTACAGGCTTATGGTAAAGATGCTCAAGAATAACATTTTTCTGTATACAGATTCTTGCAATCTTTTCTTTTAATGCATCATCATCCATAAAGAGTTCTGAAACCTGGATACCCGTTTTAGCATATTTATCTGAATAAAATGGTGCTATTCCTGACTTTGTAGAACCAAATGACTTCTTTCCAAGACGCTCTTCTTCATATTCATCAAATGCTATATGGTATGGCATAAGAATCTGTGCCCTGTCAGATACAAGAATCTTTGGCTCTGGAACTCCTCTTTTCACAAGTTCATTTATCTCATTAAATAAATACGGAATATTTAAAGCTACACCATTTCCAATTATACTTGTTGTATGGTTATAGAAAACACCAGATGGAAGCAGATGCAAAGCAAACTTACCATAATCATTTATAATAGTATGTCCGGCATTGCTTCCTCCCTGGAAACGTACAATAATATCTGATTCTTCCCCAAGCATATCAGTTATCTTGCCTTTACCTTCATCTCCCCAGTTAGCCCCAACAATAGCTGTTACCATAGTATCCTCCATTCTGCCGCCACACGGCATGTTTGTAAACATCCTGTATCTTTTATACCAGTACCTCTTTTATTTTTATAGAAGTATCATATGACAAGTCAATAAACTCATCTTTAACCTTAACTACTGGCCTTGCAAGGTCTTTTCTGTTAATCATAATAACCCTTCCTGTCATGCCATTTGAAAGCAGTACCTTTGTATTAATATATGCCTGTACAGCTTTTTCAAGAAATGGTATAAGGAACCTGGCATCATATTTTGAAAGCCCTTCCCTTTCAAACATATGTATTACTTCAAATGGGCATATAGCTGCACGGTAAACCCTTTCAGAAGTCATTGCATCATATGTATCAGCTATTGCTACAATCCTTGCAAATTCTTCTATCTGTTCTGTCTTATAGCCGCTTGGATATCCGCTTCCATCACATCTCTCATGGTGGCGCATTGCAACCTCTGCGATACGTGGGTCAAGGTTAAGCCTCTTTAAAATATTATTTCCATGGAATACATGTGTCTTGGCAATATTGTATTCTGGAATTGTAAGCCTTCCTTTTTTCATTGTAATTTCTTCTGGCACAAGAATCTTTCCTATATCACATAGAAGGCCTGCTAATGTAAGGACATCCAGGTCTTCTTTTGTCATATCAGGATAAACAGTCCTTGCAATCAAGTTGCACAATAAAGCTACATTCATACAATGTACATAGGTTGTATCACTATAACCCCTCATACACTGCAGCATATCAAGGATATGAAGGCTGCTCTTTCCTTTTGAAATAACATTTTTGACATCAGAAAGCAACAGTCCTGTATCAACCTCTTCATTATTGGTTACAACACTGTTAAAGACATCTTTTAAATCATCAACACTTTCCATAAATGAAGATTCAAATTCCTGGAAAGCTTTGGTTTCCCTGATATTTACTATACCTTCTTCTTCCTCTTCTTCCAGTTCCTTTATATCAGGAATTTCTTCTTCCTCTGGCACAAAGACTTCTTTCTGCTGTCCATCTGTCTCTTCTATTTCTACTCTTATTGCAAATACAGAATATTCTTTTAATGCCTTAAGAATTTCTTCTGTAAGGACTGTTCCTTTTGGTATAACCAGCTGGTTATCTGATGTGTATACATCATCAGCTGTTACCATGCCAACTTTTGCCCTTGATGTTAAAATTCTTTTTGCTGCCATATTACCCCCAGTCCATCTTCATGCCATGCCAGTTTCCATGGCATGGCACAGACTTTTTATACATTACAACGTTGCTGTATTTTATCCACATAAACTTTGTATGGATAAAATTATTTACACATTTATCTCTGGCCTTACCCCAAGTATATCCTTATTAGCATCAAGCACAGGTTTTACTATTCCTGTTATATACTCTTCAACTTGCGAAGCAGCACGCCCTGTATACCTTGAAGGTTCCATTGCATCTTTTAATTCTTCCTCACTAACAGGGAACTTGTCATCTTCTGCTATCAGCCCAAGCAGGTTATTTTCCTTGCCGTACTTCTTGACATTCTCACCTGCCTGCATAGAAAGCCTGCGTATCTCTTCATGCAGTTCCTGCCTGTTACCACCTGCTTTAACTGCATCCATCATTATATTTTCTGTTGCCATAAATGGAAGTTCTGCCATAAGATGTTTTTCTATAACCTTATCATAAACAACAAGCCCGTCTGCTACATTTAATAAAAGGTCAAGTATACCATCAGCAGCAAGAAATCCTTCTGGTATGCTTATACGCTTATTAGCAGAATCATCAAGTGTACGCTCAAACCACTGGCATGCAGATGTATACATTGCATTAGTAACATCAGACATAACATACCTTGAAAGTGAAGTAATCCTCTCACATCTCATAGGGTTTCTCTTATAAGCCATTGCAGAAGAACCTATCTGGTTTTTCTCAAATGGTTCTTCAACTTCTTTAAGGTGCTGCAGAAGACGTATATCACATGAGAACTTATGAGCACTTGCGGCAATCCCTGCAAGTACATTTAACACACGTGTGTCGAGCTTACGTGAATATGTCTGTCCTGATACTGGGAAACATGCATCAAAGCCCATCTTGCCTGCAATAATCCTGTCAAGTTCTTTAACCTTTTCCTCATCCCCGTCAAAAAGTTCCATAAAACTTGCCTGTGTGCCTGTTGTTCCTTTTGAACCCAGAAGTTTCATTGTTGAAGCAACATAGTCTAGGTCTTCTAAGTCCATCATAAACTCCTGCAGCCACAGTGTTGCACGCTTGCCAACAGTTGTAGGCTGGGCTGGCTGGAAATGTGTAAATGCAAGTGATGGCATATCTTTGTATTGCATTGCAAAACCTGCAAGTTTATCAATAACATTAATAAGCTTTACACGCACAAGCTTAAGTGCTTCAGACATAATTATAACGTCTGTATTGTCACCTACATAACATGATGTAGCTCCAAGATGTATAATTCCTGCTGCCTCCGGGCACTGCACACCATATGCATACACATGTGACATTACATCATGGCGTACAAGTTTCTCACGTTCTTTTGCAACATCATAGTTTATATCTTCTGCATGTGCCTTAAGTTCTTCAATCTGCCCTGCTGTAACTGCAGGTTCCCCTTTTTCATTCTTAAGCCCAAGCTCATTTTCAGCTTCAGCAAGTGCAATCCAGAGCTTTCTCCATGTCTTAAACTTCTTGTCTGGTGAAAAAATATACTGCATCTCCTTGCTTGCATAACGTTCTGAAAGCGGGCTTGTATATCTGTCGTTGCTCATAATCTTCCTCATTTCTGCGCCTGCATAGCCATACCGTCTGTGCTGCAGCGCCAAAGCACAGCCTGGCTGCATTAATTACTGTTCATAGTCACCACGTATATCCTCTTTTGGTGGTGTTACAGGATAATTGCCTGAAAAACATGCATCACAATATCCCAGTTCTTTACCTGCCAGTTCGCCAAGACGGCTGATATCAAGATATCCAAGAGAATCTGCACCTATAAGCCTGCATATCTCATCAACCGTATGGTTATATGCCATAAGCTGGTCACTCGATGGCACATCTGTACCAAAATAACACGGATATAAAAATGGTGGTGAACTTATGCGTACATGGACTTCTTTTGCCCCTGCATCTTTTAGCATCTTTACTATGCGTGCGCTTGTAGTACCACGTACAATAGAGTCATCTATCATAATAACCCTTTTGCCTTCTACAACATTGCGCAGTGCGTTAAGCTTAACCATAACACTTGATTCACGGGCAGACTGCTTTGGCTTAATAAATGTACGGCCTACATAGCTGTTCTTTACAAACCCGGTACCATAAGGTATCCCTGATTCGAGTGAATATCCCATCGCCGCAGCATTACCTGATTCTGGTACACCTATTACAATATCAGCTTCTACTGGATAGGTCTGTGCAAGGATTTTACCTGCTATAAGCCTTGACTCATGCACACATACGCCATCTATATAACTGTCTGGCCTCGCAAAATAGATATACTCAAATATGCATCTGGCTGTCTTTCCGCCTGCCATGCTCATATCTGACTTTATCCCGTCTGCTGTGATTGCCACAATCTCACCTGGCTTTACATCACGTACAAATTCTGCGCCTATTGTATCAAGCGCACATGACTCTGATGCAAGCACATATGCATTATCCCTTTTTCCAATGCAGAGCGGCCTGAAACCAAATGGGTCCCTTGCACCAATAAGTTTCCTTGGGCTTGCAACTACAAGTGAATATGCACCTTTAATCTTCTCCATCGCTTTTTTAACTGCATTTTCTGCTGTCCCAGATTTAAGTCTTTCACGTGCGATAAGATAAGCAATAACTTCTGAGTCAATGCTTGTCTGGAAAATAGCCCCGTTTGCCTCCAGGTCATTCCTTAATTCTACTGCATTGACAAGATTGCCATTATGTGCAACTATAAGTGTCCCTTTTATATAGTTAAGCACAAGTGGCTGTGTATTTTCAGCAATACTTGCCCCTGCTGTGGAGTAACGCACATGCCCTACACCAATATCTCCCCGCATCTTCTCAAGAGACTCTGCATTAATTACTTCATTGACAAGCCCCATCCCTTTGCATACACATGAGTTACGCTTTGGGCCGTCTGTACGGCTGACGGCAATACCGCAGCTCTCCTGTCCTCTGTGCTGTAGTGAGAAAAGGCCATAATATATTGCTGGTGCTACATCTGCGCCATCCAGGTCATACATGCCAAATACCCCGCACTCCTCACCCAGTCCTGTTCCGCCAGTGCTTTGAAAAGTTGTTTCTTTTCCCTGCCTGTTATTGTAAGGTTCATTGCTATGATTTGATTTTTTATCCATTCTTTCCTCCAGATTATAATGCAAAACGCAAAATCCCGTGCAATTACCACAATTTACATTATACCAATTTCCATAAAAAGCGCAAGTAGCAGATTAAACAGCGGTCTTATGGATTTTTGGAAATTAAATATTTCACAAGTTATATGGCTCTGGCAATTCCAAAATTTTACCAACAGCAGCACGTTTGCACTTGGATGGGATACGCAGTGGTGCATAAAGCCCCTATGTTTCTGCGAAACAAATGTTTCACAGAAACATTTAATACGGGGCTTAAGCACCAGCGTCCCCATAACAGCTGCTTTTTGGTAAAACATTTGGAACTTGCCAGAGTAATTTAATCTTTGTATAAATTTAATTTTCAAACATCAATAAGCCACAAGACAAACACATGGTTAAATAAACTGCGGACATTTTGTTAATAAGCAATAAATTAAATATTTTCTGGAACGGTTTCTATGCACTGCTGCGTTTCTAACGTAGCGCAAGCGTGCCCCTGGATGGAAAATATTTACATAATTATAAAACCTGCGTCATATTGCCAGATTTTTAATACAGATACAACTAACCTGTATTATTCCACTGTCATTATGCCACGCATAAACTTAACTGTAAGTATCCTTAATACAGATGCATCAAGCCGCTCCTTGGATATAGAACCATTGTTTATCCTGCTTATAATTTCATTATATGCCATCTCAAGGTCGAGAGGCATAAGGACTATATCTGCCCCGCCACTCACAGCACCATATGCTGCCTCCGCTGATGTATAATTATCTGTTATTGATGCCATATCCATAGCATCTGTAATAATAACCCCCTGGAAACCAAGTTCATCACGCAGTATAGTGTCCATCACCAGGCTTGACATACTTGCTGGCTGGGCTGTTTCTGTCACCTTGCTTACAGAAATATGTGACACCATTACAAAATCAGCGCCTGCTGCTATACCCGCCTCAAAAGGCACAAAATCATTTTTCCTAAGGCTTGCAATGCTGCTGTCTATATTTACACTTTCTATATGTGTATCACCACTTGAAGAACCTTGTCCTGGGAAATGCTTTAATGTAGCACTTACATTTTGTTTCTGTATCCCTTTAACAAATGCAGATGTAAACTCTGCTACTTTATCAGGCTCGCCGCCAAAAGACCTTGTCCCTATCTCTAAATTAAGTTCACTTGTCTTTACATCCGCAACAGGGGCAAAATCAACATTAAAACCAAGGCTGCTTATCTCTGAGCCAATAGTTTCCCCCATATTATATACATATGATGCATCCTTTGTCTTTCCTATTTCTTCCATAGTCTGGAATACAGTTGTACCCATTTTCTTATTATTGGCAATCCTCGCAACATCACCGCCTTCTTCATCTACTGATATAAACAGTGGTATACTGCTGTTCTCCTGAAGCCTTGTTACCAGCTTCTCTGTCTGCTTTCTTCCAGCTATATTCCTTGAAAATAATATAACTCCCCCAATATGGTACTTATCAAGGGATTTTTTCATTCTTTTGGTAAATCTCCTCCACTCATAATAATTGCCATTCTTCTGGTCAAGCAGTTCAAGGTTTACTATAAACAGCTGCCCTGCTTTCTCTTCTACAGTCATATTCTCCATATAACCAGCAGCGGCCTCTACAGCTTCTTCCTTGCTTAAGCCTTTCTTCTGTTCTCCTGTGGCAGTGGCCTCTGGGCTTTCATCTGGTGTGTATACATCTGTTGTCCCGCCAGGCATTGCACATCCTGCCAGGCAGATACACATTAAAAGACTGCATATGGTTTTTATAAACTTGTACTTATTCATTACTGCAATCTGTCTCCATTCAATTTAATTATAATACCAGCTATTTACATTTTACCGGAATATGTTGTATATATCAATCCAAAAATTATTTTTATTTTTTTGTAAACTGTCCAAGCAGTACCGCATACTATAAGATTGTAAATAAATTTAACTGCCGCATGAACGGCAGATTGGAGGATTTTATGAGTGATTTAGCAGCAACAAATTGTGGTGGATGTAGTTCAGGAGAGAACGGATGCAGCTGGATAATTATCCTGCTTCTCCTTTGCAGCTGCTGTGGCGGCGGTTCAGGCTTTGGCTTTGGCGGAGGCTGTGGTGGTGAGTCCGGATGTGGTTCAATAATCTGGATTTTACTTTTACTCTGCTGCTGTGGCAATGGATGTGGATGCTTCTAATTAATACAGGTATAGCATTGTATTAATTCCAGGCACTATAAACCCTGAACCAGCCTGGTACCAGCAGCACATATGCCAGTGCCAGCCTGGCTGGACCTTTACAGGCAAGTCCCTGCTTTTTTAGTATGGAACTTGCCTGTTTTAGCAGGAGCAAAAGCCCCTGCTAAAATTCCACAATAAAAATTACACACCGCCTGGGTATTCTATGCCATAATTATCTCCTGCACTTTATGCACTCTTCATCTATTTCATAAACCGTATCCTCTTCTATAACAAGACTGCCCTGTGTATTTTTTGTCTTTTCTTTTACACATATACTGCCTGATGCCCTTAAATCATTTTCTTCTGTAAAATTATTGTTATTTTTATATCCATAATGATAATACCTCATATCCTGCCTCTTTTCCAATAAACCATATAAATGGCATGTTAATTAAAAAATCCTCCGGTATTAACATATGATAAAATATCACTTTTGTTACAAAAGTTACAAAACTTTTACATGTTAAAGAATTTCTTTATTGAACCAATTCTTGAAAACATTGATGCCATAAGCATGTCAAAAATAACAGAAGCTACCATTGCTTCAACTACTACTACAGCCCTTGGCACAATAACAGGGTCATGCCGTCCTTTTATTTCTATATCTATATTATCCCTTGTTCTATTAATAGTATGCTGCAGGCTTGCTATGGACGGGGTAGGTTTTACTGCTGCCCTTACAATAATATCACTTCCATCACTTATACCACCAAGTATCCCGCCTGCATTATTTGTAATTTTAATAATCCCTCTGTCTGCATCATTATAAAAGCTGTCATTATTGGCAGAGCCAGAAGAAAATGCTGCACCAAACCCTGCACCAATCTCTACGCCTTTAACTGCACCTATTGACATAACAGCCTTCGCAATATTGGCGTCAAGCTTTTCAAATACAGGTTCTCCTGCCCCCGCTGGCATACCTTTTACAATACATTCTATTATGCCGCCTGCTGAGTCCTTTTCATGCATCCTCTTTTCCAGCGCATCCTCTGCCCTCGCAGACGCCTCAAGGTCTGGCATATAGAGAGGGCTTTTCATTATATTTTCACGTAGTGCTGCACCTTCATCTATATTTATCCCACATACAGACCTGGTATATGCATATACATCAACACCAAGTTCTTTAAGTGCCTCCTGTGCAACTGCACCTGCTGCTACCCTTCCAATAGTTTCACGCCCTGAAGAACGTCCGCCTCCCCTGTAATCCCTGAAACCATATTTCTGGTCAAATGTATAGTCAGCATGTCCAGGCCTGTAACAGTCTGCAATAGCAGAATAATCCTTTGGCTTCTGTGACTTATTATACACAACCATTGACACCGGGGTTCCTGTTGTAAGGCCTTCAAATACCCCCGAAAGTATTTCTACAACATCATCTTCTTTACGTGGTGTCGAATATTTTGTCTGCCCAGGTTTACGCCTGTCAAGATATGCCTGTATTTTTGCTTCATCAAGCAAAATACCTGCCGGGCAGCCATCTACAACAACACCTATGCCCTTGCCATGTGATTCCCCCCATGTAGTCATCCTGAAAATATTTCCAAAAGACGAACCAGCCATTATAAATACCCCTTTCTGCTAACGTGGAATATCTGTAAATCCAACTTTTTTACGCACTTTACGTAGTGTCTTATTTGCAAAATACCTTGCTTTTTCATCGTTTTCTTTAATAATGCTGTCAAGATAACCTTTATCCTGCAAAATGCGTTCAAATTCCTTATGCATAGGTTCTAATATAGCATTGACAGCTTCCGCTACAGCTGGCTTAAATTCACCATATCCTTTGCCATCAAATTCCTTTTCAGCTTCTTCTATTGATTTGCCTGTACATGCTGAATAGATTTCAAGCAGGTTGCTTACTCCTGGTTTATCCTCTGAATAACGGATTTCACTGCCTGAATCTGTGACAGCACGTTTACATTTACGTACAACTGTATCTGCGTCATCCATCAGGTAAATGCTTCCATTAGGGTTTTCATCAGACTTTGACATTTTCTTAGAAGGGTCCTGGAGGCTCATAACCTTTGCTCCCCTTTTGCCATAATACCCCTCTGGAATTGTAAATACATCTCCATATATTGCATTAAAACGCTGTGCAATATCACGTGTTATCTCAAGGTGCTGCTGCTGGTCCCTGCCAACTGGCACATAATCTGACTGGTAAAGAAGTATATCTGCTGCCATAAGCACAGGGTATGTATAAAGCCCTGCATTAATATTATCTGAATGTTTTGCTGCTTTATCCTTAAACTGTGTCATACGGTTAAGCTCACCCATATAAGTAAAGCATCCAAGTATCCAGTTTAACTCTGCATGTGCAGAAACATGTGACTGGAAATATATACAATTTTTAACAGGGTCAAGCCCTGCTGCAATATAAAGCGCAAGCAGGTTCCTGGCACGTTTCCTGAAACTAGCAGGCTCCTGGCGTATAGTTATTGAATGTAAATCCATTACACCAAAAAAACACTCATATTCCTCATTAAGGCTGACCCAGTTCTTAAGAGCCCCAAGATAATTACCAAGTGTAAGATTACCTGTTGCCTGCATTCCGCTGTATAAAACCTTTTTATCATTAATCATACTTTGCCTCCTTACTGTATTTTTACTAAACATCAAGTTCTATTATATTACAGTTACAGGATTTGTCAAAAACCTGCTTTAATATACCTTAAGCTCTTTCCACAGCCTGTTATAAAGCTCCTCTGTTTCTGGTCCAAGATACGTAAACATCTCACATCTTCCAAGCACATCATCCTCAGGGAAAATAGCTGTATCTTCTTCCTTTTCCTCTTCATCAATGCCATCAAGCACAGCTTCATTTGGTGTTGAATAATAAACATAGTCAAAATTCTTCTGTGCAATATCTTCACGGCACAGGAAATCAAGGAACTTAACAGCTCCATTATAATTTCTTCCGCCTTCTGGTATAACCCAGCTGTCCATCCATATATTAGTACCTTCTTTTGGCACTATATATTCAAGGTCTTCATTATATTCACTTGCAAGGCTTGCTTCACCAGAATATATAACTGCCATTGCCGCCTGCCCATTTACCATATCATCCCTTACTTCATCAACAAGATATGACTGTACAAGGTCTTTCTGCTCTTTAAGTGCATCCAGTGCCTTTCTTAAACTTGCTTCATCTTTTGTATTAATTGAACATCCGTCAAGCACAAGTGGCGGCACAAAACTGTCCCTCACACTGTTTTGCATAATAATATTATTCTTATATTGTTTATCCCATAAATCATTCCAGCTGTCAGGGACTTTATCTATCATAGTTGTATTATATAAAATCCCTACCGTCCCCCAGAAATATGGCACAGTATATTTATGTCCTGCATCAAAGTTTTCAGAAACCTTCCAGTAAGTATCACCTATATTGCTAATATGTTCCATAGAAGCGTAATCAATTTCTTTTACTTCTTTTTCTTTAATCATTTTATCAACCATATAGTCTGAACAGCACACAAGGTCATACTTTATTGTACCATTTTTATACTTTGTATACATTGCCTCTGGTGTAAGGAACTCTTCATAAA
Organism: uncultured Lachnospiraceae bacterium; assembly: GCA_948794795.1. Lineage (GTDB taxonomy): Bacteria > Bacillota > Clostridia > Lachnospirales > Lachnospiraceae > Butyribacter. Next base: position 146,527 of record CAQGLR010000002.1, read on the forward strand.
CCACTTTAATGCCAGTTTCTTCTTCAAACTGCCCAAGTACATCCCTGTCTATATAATCACCATAATTAAACACAATAATCTGGTTTGCTGCCTTTTCTTCTGCACTTCTGCCACAAGAAGCAAAAAGCATGGCAGCAGCAGTTAATACAGACACAGCTTTAAATCTTATTGTTTTTTTCTGCATTACAACGCCGCCTCACTTTCCTCACTTAACTTGTTTGCCTTTTCACTTCTCCTGTTAATTACAAAAAGTACCATAAGCACCACTACAAAAACTATTGTTGAAAGTGCATATATCTCTGTCTGTATGCCCTTGCGGTACTCTGCATTTATCATTGTTGACATTGTATTAAGCCCTGGTGCTTTTGTAAAATATGTGACTGAAAAGTCATCAAGTGACATTGTAAATGCCAGAAGGAAACCTGAAAGAATTCCTGGCATTATCTCTGGCACTACAACTTTCCACATAGCATACAAATGTGATGCACCAAGGTCAAGTGCCGCTTCATATGTGCTCAGGTTCATCTGGAGCACCTTTGGATACACACTTAATACAACATAAGGTATAATAAATGTCACATGCGCTATTAACATAGTTGTAAAGCTTAAGTCTGCAACCCTTGTAAAAAGCAGCATAAGCGCAATTCCAGTAACAATATCAGAGTTGAGCAATGGAATCTGTGTAACTCCCATTATAAGTGACTTTGAACGTTTTCTCATATTTATCATTCCAATGCATACAAGAGTACCAAGCACTGTTGCAATAAGTGATGCACCTCCCGCAAGCAGAAGTGTATTATAAAGCGCACCCATAACAGTTTCATCACCTATAAGGTCTTTGTATGCTTTTAATGTAAACCCTCCCCATACTGCTTTGTTTTTCTCTGACGCATTGAAAGAGGAAACTATAAGTATAGCAATTGGAATATATAGAAGCATAAGTATTAAAACCATATATGCCCTCTCTGCTGCCCTTTTAACACCTTTTACCACAGCCCATGTCCTCCTTCCCCTCTGTCAAAGAATTTATATATAACCATGCTTATAATTATAAGTCCCATAAGTGAAAGCGAAAGCCCGGAACCTAAATGTACATCTGCATATCCTGAATTAAAAGCCTGTTCAATAGCATTGCCAATAAGATAAACTTTTCCTCCACCAAGCATATCTGCAATTACAAATTCACTCATTGAAGGCACAAATACCATTGTAATACCACTTACTATGCCTGGAAGGCTTAAAGGCAGTATAACCTTTTTTAAAATAATAAAACTTGTAGCTCCCAGGTCTTTTGCTGCATTTATAACATCCTTATCAATCTTTACAAGTGCATTATAAATTGGCAGCAGCATAAATGGGAAATAATCATATGCTGTGCCTAAAATAATTGCTGCCTTTGTATTCATAAGGTAAACAGGGTCAAAGCCAAGTATGTCAAGCCCTCTGTTTAAAAACCCATTATTAAGCAATATAAGACGCCATGCAAGTGTGCGCAGCATAAAGTTCATCCACATTGGCAGTATAAATACCATAACTATAATACTGTTTTTATTCTTAGAATATTTACTAAGTACCAGCGCAAGAGGGAATGACAGCAAAAAACAAGCCAAAGTAACCACAAGTGACATCCCCAGGCTTAGAAAAAGCGGCTTTGCATTAACATAATCAGTTACCGCTGCTACATTGTCCAATGTAAAACCACCATCAATATTAGTAAACGCATTATATAAAATAAGACATAATGGTATAATTGTAAATAATACCATCCACAATACATATGGTCCGGCAAGCAGCCTTGAACCCAGTTTTTTCATCTATGCACCTCCTACTCTTCTATAAAAATCTCCTCATCTTCAGATTCAGGTTTATTCATTATTTGTATATTAAACGGGTCAATCCATATCCCCGCCTCTTTGCCAGGTTCTACAAGCACCGTGCTATGTACAAGCCAGTCAAAGCCACATGCTTCTACTTCCATCTCATAATGGACACCTTTAAAAATGGCAGAAACCACCCTGCCCTTTATAATACCTTTACCAGGCTCTGTAAGTACAATATCCTCCGGCCTTACAACAACATCGACAGGTTTGTTATTGCCAAAGCCTTCATCAACACACTGGAACTTTGTACCAAATATTTCTACAAGATGGTCTTCCAGCATAATGCCGTTCATAATATTACTGTCACCTATAAAATCAGCTACAAATGCATTCTGTGGCTCATTATATATATCTTCTGGTGTACCTATCTGCTGTATATATCCCTTGTTCATTACCACAATCGTATCAGACATAGTAAGTGCTTCTTCCTGGTCATGTGTTACATAAATAAATGTAATCCCAAGCTCATTCTTAAGGCGTATAAGCTCATATTGCATATCCTGCCTTAATTTTAAGTCCAGTGCACCAAGTGGTTCATCAAGTAGCAAAACACGTGGCTCATTAACTATAGCCCTTGCAATGGCAATTCTCTGCTGCTGTCCGCCACTTAATGAATCAGGCATACGCTTTTCATACCCGTCAAGGTTGACAAGCTTTAAGGCATATTTCACCTTATCTTTTATATATTCCTTTGTTTTATTCTTTATTTTAAGCCCAAAGGCTATATTTTCTTCTATGTTCATATGTGTAAATAGTGCATATTTCTGGAATACAGTATTAAATGGTCTTCCATTTGGCGGCGTATTTGTAATATCCCTGCCTTCAAATAGTACCTTTCCGCTGTCAGGCATCTCAAAACCGCCTATAATCCTAAGAGTTGTAGTTTTGCCACATCCACTTGGGCCAAGAAGCGTAAGGAACCTGTTCTCATTCATAAATAAATCCATCTCATCCAATATGGTCTTATTACCAAAAGACTTTGTAATTCCAACAAGCTCAATTAATTTTTTTGCCATGTCTTTTTCCTTTCTTCATTAATACTGGAAACCTGTAAAGTAATTATTATACAATATGTACAGCTAATGTCAATATTAAAACAATTTTGATTTGAGTTTCCTCATTTTTTTAATACACAGGTATTTTGCCTCTGGCAATTCCAAAGTTTTACCAATGGCAGCCCGCTTCCGCTTGGATGGGATACGCAGTGGTGCATAAAGCCCCAATGTTTCTGCGAAACAAATGTTTCACAGAAACATTAAATACGGGGCTTAAGCACCAGCGTCCCCATAACAGCTGCCTTATGGTAAAACATTTGGAATTTGCCAGAGTAATATAATCTTTGTATATTTTAAAAAATGGAGAAACTCAAATTAATACAATATATATTGATTTTATACATATGAAATGATATTATAATGATGCAGTGAGGTAAATGAAATGCCAGTCAAGCGGATATTCGCAATCCGCATTGCCTGCAAGCAGGCATTGGCTACTTGCCCAATAACAACCCAACCTCATAGCCGCTTTGCGGCAGTCTGGCAGGTTATCTCTATACTTGCCAAATGGACGGAGATGATATCCCGGCAGCATCTGGATTATCAGATATAAATCCAGAAGCTATAGCTAAAGAACTTGACCCAGAAGCTCCTATGTGTAAAGCTTTTGTCAATATGGTACCTGTAGATGTTGCCTTATATGCAAAAGAACATTTTAAAAAACCAGTCCAAAAAACTCTTACTATTCCTGTATAGCTTAATAACGCTGCTTTAGAAAAAGGAATTAATTTTTCCCAAGTTTTTCAAGATGCATTAAAGGAAAAGCTTAATTTGCAATAAAACCAGAATATAATATAAAAGCCCGGCAAAACCTGCCGGGCTTCCTGGTTTTCCATGCAAGAACGCCCTGGCGCTCCTGGAATAGATTATGTATTTACAAGAACCTTGTAATAAAGCGGAATAATTACCATTCCTTATTTTATTTCTTTTTCACAGGGAAGCATACTTCCGTAAAATACTCTTCTTCTTTTATGCTTTCTTTTTTAATTTCATTTTCATAAGGGCCTTTATGGTAAATATTAAAAGACTCTCCTGCAACTATGTAACCATTGTCCTCAATCCATTTAGAAATTGTATCATAAACATCATTTATGTTATCATATCCGCCTTTATATGATACACATGCACATTCCATTCCTGGAACTTCTTTTAGTCCGTCACCATTCTCTGTACCAGATGCTACTGCTACCTGCAATTCTACTTTAAGGCTTCCGTCATCTTGTGCACCACGGTAAATAGTTTTACAATAGCCAGGTTCTAATATAGCAGAATCCATGCCTTTTAACCTGCCAGACATTTTATCCCATGCTTCATCCTCGTTCCTGTAGCCTGGTATAGTAGTTTCAATGCTTATAACCTTTGTTGCAGGTATCTTTCTAATTTCTGTTTTATATTCCATACTATCATCCTTTCCCAGCCTTCCTATGGCTGTTTCCAGTAAATGTATCCTGTATGCCGTTTCTTCTGCCTCTTTAACAAGCTTTTCCTGCTGTGCATATAGATAATTTCCAAGCTTTTCCCTGTCATTATAAAATTTAAGTATTTCAGATATCTCAGAAAGCCCGAACCCCATCTCTTTTAATGTATAAATCCTGCCTGTAATTGCAAGCTGGCGTACACTGTAATAACGGTATCCATTTACAGGGTCGCTTGTTTCTGGTTTAAGCAGTCCTATTTCATCATAATGCCGCAGCATACGTATACTAATCCTGGATAATTTAGAAAATTCCCCAATCTTCACCAACAAGTTACCTCCACATTAATGTGTTTTCTTAGGCCTGTAACCATTATAAAGCCTTACACAATGTCAGAGTCAATACTCTTTATATAAATTAACATAAACCATACAAAAACATTTTCTTTAAAATTTCTAGTTACTACATTTTTTTATTATAAACCAGTATTATTCTCTAAAAGTTTATATGCAGTTTCTTCTATTTCTGCAATTCTTTTAATAATTCCAGAAATTTGTGTAAGTGCATCATCTTTATCAAGCAGATAATTTGTTAAAATCCTTGTCATTACAGAAATATACTTCCCACTTTGTGTAAACATTCCAGCAGCCTTGATAAAATGCTTGTTTCCATATAGGCTGCCTGTTTCCCTTAAATTAGATGCAATAACATCCCTGCTTGCGCATGATGGAAAATCCATCCTTTTTTCTAATGGCATAAGATTATCTGCAAATATAGTTATTCCTGTATACCTGGTAATATTGAGAAGACACTTACGGAATTCTTCATTAGCTGCATCTTTTCTCCACTGTCCAAATTCCCTGCTTAATCTATACATTGCTTTAATTCCGCATGTATCTTCATCTGGATTAAGCATACGTACTGCCTTAGCCCTGAATCCATTTAAAGCCAGTTCCCTTACTTCTGGAAGGTTATCCTGGAAGCTAAAACAATATATACCACAAGGGTCTGCATATCCCTCTCCTTTAATATCCAGTGCAAGTTTTAAGCTGCTATATGGCAATTCTTGTATTTCTTCAAGTGAATTATCGTACAAATATATACACTTTTTCTGGTCACAGTACCCTGACACAAGTATATAATGGCATGGTATATGCTGTTTATGCCAGAATTTCTTATGGTAATCAAGGTAATACATATCAAGTGCACCAGCCATAACAGGACATCCATTATCTATATTTTCTTTGATTATATCCATTATATAATTAAAATCCTTATATTCATAAAACTTATATTTAAAACCAGCAACAGGGCTTAAGTGCATATACATTTTCTTTACACTGGCTATATTCCACATTGCCATCCTTATACCAGGATTATCCTGTTGTATTGTATAACTAAATTCACCAAGCCCTGACAATGCCATAAAAAAGCAAGATGGCATCCATTGTATCCCGCTTTTTGCCATATATAAATCTTCAGTACCATTCCAGCAGCACTCAAAACCATCTACATGGTGTTCCAGGCTGATATATCCAGAATCCAATCAAAGTCCTCCTTGCCAATCCTGCAAAACAGTTAGTTTACACAATAATATATAAAAGTATCCTATATAACACTTTTATATCCCTCTAAATCAAGCATGCCGCTGCCACTGCACAACATAACCAGGTTCTTTTTCTTGTTTTTCTTTTTTAATTCTAATGCTGTTTCAATTACTGCAGCAACTGCATGTGACGTTTCAGGTGCAACAAGCACACCTTCTGTTTCAAGAAAAACTTTAGCTGCTTTAAATGCATCTTTTTCACCATACGCTTTAGCATCTAATAACCCTTCATGCCTTAAAAGCCCTGCTACTGGTGAACCACTGTGCTGTCTTAGGCCGCCAGCATGTACAGGGTCTGGTATAAAACTATGCCCCATTGTATAAGACTTTACAAGTGGTGTATAACCTTTATAATCAGAATAATCATATTCATAATTTCCCTGTGTAAGCCTTGGTGCTGCTTCTGACTCTGCACCTATATACAAAACTTCATTATTCATTCTTTCCTCAATAAATGGAAGCATAAAACCTCCAAGATTGCTTCCGCCGCTTATACATGCAAAAAGCATATCAGGTTTTTCACCTGCTTTCTCCATTTGTTTTTTAGTTTCAAGCCCCAAAAGTGTCTGGTGTATTAACACATGTGTTGTATTGCTTCCAGACAGGTAAGCAAAACCTTTATTATCCTTTGCATATGCAACTGCATCACTTATTGCAGTGCCAAGTGTCCCTGTATGGTCTTTATTTTCCATAAGAATATCCCTGCCAACCAGAGTTAAACTGCTTGGAGATGGCATTACTTCTGCACCAAGCAAATCCATATAAATCTTTCTGTATGGCTTCTGTTCCAGTGAACATTTTGCCATAAAAACCTTACATTCCATCCCATAAAACTTACTAGAAAGCGCAAGTGCCATTCCCCACTGCCCAGCCCCTGTTTCAGAAACAACCCCTTTAAACCCTTCATTATTAGCATAGTATAACTGTGGTATTGCAGTTGAAAGTTTAAAACTTCCTGTTAATAATAAATCCTCACGTTTAAAATAAATATGTGCCGGTGTACCAAGGTATCTTTCAAGAGCTGCCGCCCTTCTAAGCGGTGTTGGCCTGCCAATCTGGAAAAGCTTCTCCAATACTTCATCTGGTATCTTAATCCATTTTTCTTTACAATGGTCTTGTAAAATAAGCTCTTTTGGCCTTATTTCCTGCATAAGCCCAGACTGGTCACTACACACCCCTGTTTCATGGTTTTTTGCTGCTGGCAGCTCTTTTGGCAGGAATGGCATAAAATTATACCATTTGTCTGGCATTTCATTTTCATCCAAATAAATATCAATACTTTTATCCATCTTATCTCTCCTTGTTTTTATACATAAGCCCTTTTATATAATAATTGTCTTTATCTGGCGGACAGCCAAGAATTGTACCTGTTGCAACTGATTTAACTGCTGCATCTTTTATCTTTTCTGGCACACCTTGTCCAGAAAGCTCTTTCTCAAGCTTGTCATAAAAATTAAGCGCACATATTGTTGCAATCCTGTTTACCTGCTGCACATCCATTTCATTACCTGCAATTATTTCCCCTAAGTCTTTAAATATATAAGAAAGCCTACGTGTATAACCAGATGCATCCCCATCAGTAATAAATACCCCTTTAAGCCCGTTAAGAAGTGCAAGTGCTTCTGCAACAGGTTTTAGTGGTATAATTTCCAGGTTTTTAAAACTGCTTTTAAGGGATTTTGTATCTACAGAAGTAGCCATATTAACTACTAAAGAACTTTCACTTATTCTTTCTTTATATTTTTCCAGAAAACATTTTACTTCATCTGGCGGCACACAGATAAAAATATAATTAAGTTTTTCTATAATATCATCTGTTTTACAGCTAATCCTGTTATATTTTTCTGCACAGTAAACAGCTGCATCCAAATCTTTATCACATATATATACATTAATTTCCCTGGGGAAATGTCTTGCCAGGCTTTTCCCAAGCCTCCCTGCCCCTATAATCCCTATATTTTCTTCCAATAATACTTCTCCTTTCCAGGACATCTTTATACACTGCCAAGCGGATATCCGCAACCCGCAATGCCTTCAAGCAGGCATTGGCTACTTGCTTAATGAGGTTAAAATACAATCTGTGTTTTAATATTACTATTATCCATACGGCTTTGTATAAATGCATCCTTACAATCTTTATAACTATATTCTGAAGTTACCACATGTCTAAATATATCCTGGTACTTCTGGCAAAATTCCAGCGACTTTTCAAAATCCCCTGTTCCTCCTATACTTCCTTTAACCGTTAATCTTTTCATAGTAATTAACCCTGCATTTACAGAACACTGGCCATAAAGCCCTGTTGTAACCACAGTCCCACATGGAGCTGATACTTCCAAGGCTGTATTAAATGCTGCCGGGCTTCCAGACATTTCACACACCAGTTTAAAACCACCTTCTGCATACATACTGTTATAAGATTTACCAGCTTCTTTTGTACTATAAAAATACCGTTGTGTTTTCTCCCCTGTAATACTGTCAAGCCAGTTAATACGCTTATCATTTAAGTCACTTATATATAAATCCTTAACCTTAAACTCATATTTTAATAAAAGATAAGCTGCAATTCCTATCACACCACATCCAGTTACAAGGACTTTGCCTGTAATATCCCCTATACTAAGGCTTGAAAGCGCATGGTATGCTACAGCAACAGGTTCTGCCAGTGCACCCACTTTAAAAGAAAGCTGTTTCCCAGTATTATAAATATATTTTTCATTAACCACAGCTTCACTTCTTAAAAATCCATCTACAGTTAATCCAAACTTTTCAATATCCTGGCACAAATTCTTGTCTTGCTTACAGTTACTACACTCTCCACAATACCTGCTGCAGTCCCCTGTCACATGGTCCCCTGCCGCCACTTTTATTACATCTGTGCCTGTTTCCACTACTTCCCCAGACCATTCATGTCCAGGTATCACTGGATATGTGCCAGGAGCATCATATTTTCCATCAAATAATTTATAATCTGAACCACATAAACCCACTCTTTTGATATGTACCCTTACTTCATGTCTTCCAAGCTTTTCCTGTGGCCTTCCATTCTTTAAAACTATCTTTCCTGGTGCTTCTATACATATTATCTGCATAACAAGTTTCCTCCTTAATCCATATGCGGGCAGAACCTGATAAACATTACACTTATATTACTGTAGTGGTTATAAACTACCATAGTTTAGCCAAGTGGATAAAATACCCATTACAATTTTTAATATCCAAAGTAATAAAACTCTCAATATTATTTTTAACATCCAAAATAATAAAACTCTCAATATTATTTTTAATATCTAAAGTAATAAAACTCTTAATATTATTTTTAATATCCAAAGTAATAAGTGTTTGAAAATTAAATTTATACAAAGATTATATTGCTCTGGCAAATTCCAAATGTTTTACCAAAAGGCAGCTGTTATGCACCACTGCGTATCCAGCCAAGCGCAATGTCATTTAGTTAAGCAAAACCTAATAAATTAAAGAACTTATTGATGTTTGAAAATTAAAATTCCACAAAGATTATATTACTCTGGCAAATTCCAAATGTTTTACCAAAAAGCAGCTGTTATGGGGGCGCTGGTGCTTAAGCCACGTAAATGTTTCGCAGAAACATTGGGGCTTTATGCACCATTGCGCATCCCATCCAAGTGCAAACGGGCTGCTGTTGGTAAACATTTGGAATTGCCAGAGCCACATAACTTATGAAATATCTAATTTTCAAACACGCCCCCAAAATTCTTTGTTTAGCATTTCCATTTTGTCTAAAGATTTCCTTGCATAAACAACCTTATCCCTAAGCCTTGTATATGGAAGTTCCCACCACAGGTACCAGTTTTTATGCCTGCACACCCTGTCCTCTATATAGTCCAGTATATCTGGATTATTTATAATAGCAGGTTCACAATAAAACTTTGGAATTAAATAATCAGAGTCTCTTTTTAAAACACCTTGTTTAACAGCAATTTCATACAATGGTATATCTGGAAATACACGGAATCCAAGAGTACAGAATACATTAGCCATTGCATCCCCATCAGGAGCCAGGTGTTCCATTAAATCTATTGTCTTACAAATATCTTCCCTGGTTTCACCAGGAGCCCCGAAAAAAACACAATGTTCAATTTTAATATTATAAGAACGTACAATATTATGTGCATTAATTATATCTTTAACAAAATAATTTTTATTTAATGTTTTTAATATCCTGTCACTTCCAGAATCTGTTCCAAATTCAACACCTGCACATCCTGTTTCCTTCATAAGACATACAAGTTCTTCTGTAACCGTACCAGGATTTAGCATACAATACCATGGCAGTTTTAAATTCCTGCGTTTCATTTCCTTTACAATTCCAAGTGAATGTAAATATGGTACATTAAACACACCATCCGTAATTTCAATGCCTGCACATCCTGGATGGCTTTTAATCTTCTCCATCTCATCTACTACAGCTTCTGGTGTTCTTTCCCTGGTTTTATTTCCCTCTATCAGGCAGTTAGAACAATATATACAGGATAACCCGCATCCTCTTTTTGTCTGTATACTTTCTAATACTCCAGAATATCCATGCTGGAAATATTCTTTATCATAGAATTTATAATCTGGAAATACACACTTATCAAGTTCCGCATATTCCTTAACCTGGTTTGAAACCAGCCTGCCATCACTATTATAATAAACCAGCCCTGGTATGTTTTTTATATCTTTTCCATTTTCTAATGCATCAAGAAACTGTGGGACTGCAAATTCCCCTTCGCCTTTAATTCCATATCCAGCACTTGTATATGCCAATATTTCTTCTGGGGCAAGGCTAAATCCTGCACCGCCAAGGAATATCTGGTTTTGTTTTAAATATTTCCTGCATATTTTTACAATTTCTTTTACAAGAGGAGGATAAAATACTGGTTCAAAAAAACACTGGTTATCAATATTGCGTATTGAAATCCCTGCAATATCTGCTTTAAATCTTTCTAAGGCATTTTCTATAACTTCTTTATCATTATTTACAAAACATAAATCAACACATTTTACATTGTGTCCTGCTTTTTCACAAACAGATGCAATAACTGCCATTCCACATGGAAGTACAGGACGCAGTGACTTTTCTTTATTTACAGAAATTAATAATACATTCATATTCTTTTACCAAGTGTATTTTCAAGACGCATAAAAGTTTCTGCAAACTCTTTAAGCCTGTCTTCACTATTATGCCTGTGCACTACAATACGCACTGCATTATAACGTTTTGAAACACTGGCAAGCCATCCTTCCTTTTCAAGCAAGCCCATTATTTTAACAGGGTCTTTGCTTTTAACCATAATAATATTTAAGTCCTGCCTTCCAGCAGTTTCTATATTTCTTTTATGAAGTTCATTAACAAGCATTTCCCTGCGTGACATAATTAACTTTGTATTATTAACAAAGCCTTTATAACCTAAACTATGTATAACAGCATATACCGACGCAAGCCCTGCACCAGTCCTTGTCCCTGCAAGTGTTGTATGTGCCTTTGTGCCATGGAAAAATGACTCAAAATTTATATAATCCATAAGCTCCCTGTTACGGAAAAGTATAAAACCTCCAGGTATTACTGACATTCCATATTTATGCGGGTCTATTGTAATTGAATCTACACTTTCCAGGGCAAAATCAAATGGAACACTTTTATAACCTGCATCTTCCATAAATGGCAATAAAAATCCGCCTGAGGCTGCATCTACATGGAAATAGATACCATATTTTTTTGCAATTTCCCCTGTTTCTTTTATATGTTCAACTGTACCTGTTTCACTTGTACCTGCTGTTGCTATAACTGCAGTTGTATTTTTTGTAATTTTACTTTCTAATTCCTGGGCTTGCACCTGGAAGTTTTCATCTGTCTTAACTGTAATAAGCTTAATTCCAAGAAATGCACATGCCTTATTAAAAGAAAAATGGACTGCTTCTGATGCAACAGCCTCTGGATATTTTATACCTTTCTGAAATCCAGCCTGCCTTGCCACATACATTGCAAGCAGGTTTGCTTCTGTCCCGCCTGTAACAATATTTCCTGCAGCACTGTTGTTATGAAGCAGGTTTCCAAGCATAGCTGTTACTTCCTGTTCCATTTTTTTTAGGCTGCCAAAAATCCTTGTATCCCCAAGATTTGATAAAAGCATCTGTTTATATGCCCATACTGCTATATCTAATGGTTCACTACAGATAGAATTTAATATCCTGCCATCCCTGTAGCTATAATTACTGGCACATATCTGTCTTATCTTTTCCTTTATCTCCTGCTTGTCTTTTGCATTATCTGGAAACTTATACATAATAATCCCCCATGGATAATAATGAAAATGCTGTATATACTGTCTATTCTGCACTATTTATATTATTTATTATGCCAGACAGGTAATTATAACTTTTACTAAGTGCTTCTTTTGCAACAGCACTATGGTGGTATAACTCAACACTTACAGCCCTGTTATAATTATATTGTTTTAACAGCCCCAGTATTTTTTCAAAATCTAAATCACCCTCTCCTGGAATTTCATGGTGGTGTATTTTATTTTTAATATCTTCAATATGTATATGTACTGTTAAGCCAATAACATCCTTTATTGCCTTATATAAATCAGGCTCGCAGCATTCAACATGCCCTATGTCAAGATTAATACGGAAGTTTCCGCTGTCTATGTCACATACCAGGCTTTTTGCGCTATCAGAAGTTCCTATAAACATTCCTGGCTCTGGCTCAATAGCAAATATAATTCCATCACCTGCATAATCCAGACATTCTTTTATACCTTCTTTAAGGTATTTATAAGTATCCTGTTCTGTAAGCTTTCCGTCTTTATTGCCTGATGCAAAACTTACAATGGGTATGCCAAGTTCCCTGGCTATATCTGCTGCCCTTTTAATTAATCCAATCCTTTTGTTTCTTCCATTCTTGTCCGCTGTAACCAGTGATGGTTCAAACCGGATATCTGACAATAAGTTATCTGCACCAGTTGCAAGGCTGGCTGCTGTAATTCCATTATTTTTTAATGAGTCTTTTATTGAATTTATCTGCCTGTCTGTATAATTTAATGGATGTATATGGTTTTTGTGCAGTGAAAGTTCAATATATTTATATCCAGTTTCTGCAGTTATTTTAATTGCATCTTCTATAGATACATCCCTTAAACCATTTGCATTATATGCCAATGAAACCATTTATTCATCTCCCTTTTCCAAGATAGTTCCTTACTTGTTCTTCAAAACTGCCATCTGCACCCTCATAAGGTTTTAAAATATCTTTATATAATCCAGGCCTGCGTCCCAGAAGAGTCCAGAATGATGTATTAGAAAATGTAACGTCCAGCTTTCTAAGTTCCCTTAAATAATCCAGGTCAAGCTCCCCTATACATACTCCTGTCTCCCTGCCAAGACTGTTTATTATATTAACAGGTCCTGATATTGTACTGTAGCCGCCAAATTTTATTTTAATAACCCTGCCATTACGTATACCTTCAAGCATACCTGAAACACTATTATATAAAGTATAACAGCAGTTATTAACACTATTGGCAAGCACAACTGGCTTTACTATTCCAAGGTTCTGCACCAGTGAATTTCCTGGCACACATATAATTTCTGCCCCTTTCAATGCAAGCATCCTTGGCATTTCAGGAATCCAGAAATCAGAACACACACATACACCTATCTTTCCTAACGGGGTATTAACTACCAGCTGCCCGGTTCCAGGTTCTATATTTGATAATTCTGACGCATACCTGTGTATCTTCCTTGCTTTGCCCGCAATACTCCCATCACTGTTAAGCAATACAGATGTGTTATAATATCTGCCATCCTCTTCTTCAACAAATGTACCACAAAGTATAAATACACTATACTTTTTTGCAATCTTACTAAGCCTTTGTGTAATAACACCTGGAACAGTATATGTAATTCTTTCTTTATACTTATATCTGTCTGGCATATACCATGGTGCACCAGTAAAAAATTCTGGAAGTGATATAAAATCTGGCTGTTCTTTCTGGCATAATTCCTCAAGTATATGTTCTGTTTCTTCAAGTGCCTGTTCAGGTTCTTTATACCATTCTGGCTGTATTAACGCTGCCCTTATCTTTGCCATGCCTGTACCTCCGCAACTCCTCTGCTGCCATATAGTGTTTTATAGAGTGGGTTTTCTTCTATTTCAAGCCTTATCTGCTTCATATCAAGGACAACCATAAAACTTCCTTCACTTTTTCCACACTTCTCAATTATATTTTCCTGCATCTCATATTTTAAATTTAACGGATTAAACCTTATACAGCTGCGTACTGCCATACTGCTGCCCATAAATTCAAGCCCTGCAATAGTATTACATCCACATCCGCTTGCTAGTATAAAATAACAGCTATTTTCAATAGCCCTTGCCTGCACAAGTTTACTTGAAGTTCCACTGCACCATGAAGGGATTAGTGCAGTACATATTATAATTTCAGCTTTTTCCTTAAACATAGGCTGTGTTGTACCTGGGAAATTAATATCATTGCCACTTAAAAGCCCAATCTTTCCAAGCTTCGTATTAATTACAACCGTATTTTCCCCATTGCTAAGGAAACTCTGTTCCAAAGGATAGACAGACTTCCTCTGGTACTTTCCAGCCATATTCCCACTGTTATCTATAAGCACAGTTGTACTATAAAGTTTCCCTCTTTCCTGCTCAATTATGCCTGCTGCTATAAATACACTATTCTCCTTTGCACATATACAAAGCCTGTTAAGAATCTTCCCTCCAGGGATTTCCTCTGCCTGTTCCTGGATTTTCCGTATATTTATAGTAGTAGCAAACGCTTCTGGAAGGCATACAATATCTGCCCCCTTTTCTGCATATTCTTTTATTTTATCCTCTGCCCTGGATATATTTCCTTCTACATCATCTGTATTAATTTCAAGCTGTATTACAGCAAGTTTTACAATATCCATTAAATCCTCCATTGTTATTCTTTATTAGTAATTACCATATTTACACCATCAAGGCATATATCCATGTCTCCAAGCCCGCTTTCTTTAAGCATTTCTTTTACCTCAGATGTTGTATAAGACGCTTTTAATTCTTCCATAAATTCCTTTGCCCCTCTGCTGGTATATTGTAAAATAAACGAAACCATGCCTTCATGTGCATCCCTGGCAGTATCACAGATATATATAATCCCATTCTTTTTACATACCCTTTTTATTTCTTTAAGTACCTTTACAGGACTTGTCCACCTGTGCATCCTTGCAAAACTATATACAATATCCAGGGAATTATCTGGAAATGGCAGTTTCTCCATATTACTGTATTTAAAATCTATATTAGCAAAACCTGTATTAGTTTTACCTGCATTTTTCATTGCACCATACATCATTGATGCCAGGCAGTAATTTTCACCTGCTACTGTTACCAGGTTACTATTATCTTCAATACCTGTAATCTGGCAGGCTGGTGCTGCCATAGCTGCCATTAATGCAACAAGCCCTGTATTGCACCCTGCATCAAGGACTTTGTCACCCTCTTTAATTTTATCTGCAATTATCCTGCTGGTTTTTTCTATTGGAATACTCATAGATATCCTGATATCAATATCATAAATCCTTGTATCATTAATATTATCAAGAAATACCTGGGGTCCTGCCACACGTTCCTCCAGTGAAAATAAACTCTGTTTCTCCATAATTTCCCTCCATAACCTTCTGCTTCTATGGATTTAACAAATCCAGCAAAACTGTACTTCCAGCATTAGGCTGTGGAAGAAACTTATTTTTATCTGTATAGAATGTTTTACTGATATTTTCCATATAATACCATCCTTTTGGATATGTAACCTGTATATATTCATTATTAAGCACTACTAACCCCCGTTCCTGCAGCATGTTAATTTTATCTGCAAATACATCCATCATGTCAATTCCAAAAATATCTTTAAAATCTTTTCTGTAAACACGCAGCAGCCTAAGCCCCATTACCATCATTTTTGCCATACGTTCTTCTGGTTCTGTATATGTCCCCATAACAACAGGAAGCTTCCTGCTATTAATACTTTCAATATACCTGTCAAGCCCAGGTTCATTAAGGTACATATTATTATTAATATAGCCATATGCCCCTGCTCCTGCTGCAAGCATATCTTTGCCATAATACCATGACTGTGTAATATGTTTTGCAATACTTGCAGATGATGCTTTAACAGCATCCCCGCCAGCTTCTCCCAGGCTGAAAGTTTCTATCTGTGCACCGTCTTCTTCCTTATAATGTGAAATATTAACAAAATCTACATTGGTCAGTGCTTTAAAACCATATTCCTGGAACTTTCTAACGCCTTTCCAGTAAAGTTCTTCCTGCTTCTTGTTACCAGGACACTCTGGCATTATGCCGCTTTTAATCTTTAAATAAAGTGGCGAAGACGGGATAACTATATACTGGTATATTGAGAACGCATCAACAAGCCCAGAAGATGCAAGCCTGCTTATTGAGTCCAGCCAGTCCTCTTCTGTCTGTCCTGGAAGCCCCCACATAAGGTCTGCACATACATGTTTAAATCCAGCTTTATTAATAAGTTCCAGTGCTTCCATTACTCTACTGGCATTGTAATTACGCCCTATATTGCTAAGCATCTGGTTATCCATTGACTGTATCCCAATGCTTATCCTGTTTACACCATGTTCCCTTAGTACAACAGCTTTATCCTGTGTAATATCTGTTGGTGTTGTTTCTATAGTTACAGATGCATCCCCGCAAATATTTAATTTGCTATAAATACATGATAACAGCCTGTCTAACTGCCTGGCTGTTAATGAAGCAGGTGTCCCTCCTCCAAAATATCCTGATGTAAATACAGACTGCTGTATATAAGGTTCTTCTGCATATAAAGTAATTTCCTCTTCCAGTGCATGTAAATACCTGTCCACTATATCTGGCTTTGTATTAAATTTATTATATGGACAGCTTGTACATATATTATTGCAAAATGGAATATGTATATAAAATGAACTTTCCCTTTTTTTAAAAAGTGAGTCTGGAGACAGCCTTCCAAGCCTGCATGGATACCATCTTACAAATTCAACATCCCTTTCTGGATATTCACGCCAGTAATTTATATCACTTACTAAATTCTCTGTATCCCTGCCCATCTATGCCTCCAATACACTTGAAATACTAGGTTTTACTTTATTTTTAATTACCTGTATTATTTTATCATCCTTTTCACGTATTACATCCGCTGTTATGCCAAACCTTTTTTCAAGCCCGTTTTTAATTTCTGCACACGCAGTTCCAGACATTTCTTTATCAATAATAATTCCAACCTGAAGCCTTTCATCCCTGGCTTTTAATGTATAAAAACGTACACCATTTGTTTTTAATATTACATCTTCCAAATCAAGAATCTGGTACTTTTTGTTTCCAATAATAATATTGTCCTGTATTCTTCCATGATGTTCAAGATAGGCAAAAGAAGAACCACAGCCACATTTTTTATTATGTATTGTAACAAGGTCTCCTGTGCGGTACCTTATTAATGGCATGCCTTTTACAAAACTTGTCACAACAAGTTCTCCTCTTAAACCTTCATCAAGGCTTTGCCAGGTCACAGGGTCTATAACTTCAAAAAACACTTTGCTTTCTACTAAATGCAGCCTTTTATTAATACAAGGCATAGCCAGTGTATTAGTTTCTGTCATTCCAAACATTGGATAACATTCTGCACCAAAAAGTTCCTTAAGCTTCTTTGCTTTTTCTTTAGAAGTACCCTCACCAACACATAAAATCTTTCTAATATATAAATCTTTTGATGGGACATATCCCTCTTTTATAATTTCTTCACCCAGGTAAATTGCCCTTGAAGGTGAACATACAAGGACTGTTGTTTTTGTATTAATTAATGTACGTATTACACGTTCCACAGGACATGCATCTGATATTGTCCCAATAGCTATAACATTTGCACCTGCCAGTTCCAATGCCCTGTCAACATCCTGCCCTACTAATGCATATCCATAAGGCACAATTAGTGCTGCTGTATCTTCTGGGCTTATAATACTTGAAAGATAATATGCAACAATGCAGTTATTCTCAAACCAGTCTTCATACGTATAACATGAATTAACCGGACAGGACGTAGTCCCTGTGCTTTCACCATAACGTGAAAGCCCGCTTTGTGGCACTGAAAGCAGCCCAAATGGATATTGTGCACTTATATCTTCACGTGATGTAAATGGAATCTTCCTTATATCTTCCAGGCTTTTTATATCTTCAAGTACCTGGCGGTTAATACCTGCCTTCTCCATTTTATTTTTATAATAATTACAGTTATCAAACACATGTAATAATGTGCTTTTAAGTTTTTTAAGCTGGTACTCCTTTAATTCATCACGTCCCATACTGAAACTTTTTTTAACTTCTTTAAAAATTTCCAGTCTTTGCTTTATCCTTTTCTCCATAACCAGCCTCCTTGTTAAAGTTAGTTCTTAACCAGGTTACTTTCCCCACAATAAATTAATTCAAGTACCCTGTTATTTTTTAGGTTTTTAAAATGTGCATATACATGTTTATTTACCTTATCTTCTGTATACATAATTTTCTTAATGCCCTTAATATTTTCCATATCTTTTACAAGAGCTTCAAGTGTGCCAGGTAAATCCACTCTTAATGCATAATGTGACATAAGCCTTGTTTTAACATGTTCTTCTTTTTCTTTCCATGCTCCAAAACTTTCACATGTAAAAAGTTCTAATCCTATATTAATTCCAGTATTTATTGTAAACCACCAGCCAGGTGTGCCATATTCTTTTGCAGCAATATAAGAAGGCCCATAACAAGCCAGGCAGAACCTGCTGTCCCCAGTCTGTTTAAGATACCTTGCAAACCCATGTATCTGGCTTTCATCATGGTAATCCCCTGCATAAAGTGCTACATGGTGCAATTTTAGGTTTTTTAACTGTCCTGGTACTTCTGCCTCTCCAAAAAATTCTTCTAATATTTCCAGTGTATCCTTAGATATCTTCTGGCTGAATATATCCCTGCTTCTATTCCACAATTTCACAAAACTATTACCAGCTGCTTTGTTGCTTATATCCCTGAATTTCTTAAAAAACCTGTTAATACATTCTTTAACTATAGTATTATCCAGCTGTACCTGGTAACTTCCATCAGGATTTATGCAGCTGCCAGCCTTTTCAAGCAGTATATATCTTATTCCATTTAAAGAACGCTTATTATCACTCTGTATTTCTGCAATAATTTTATCAGGGGAAACCAGTTCCATAATCCTGTTATCCAGTATTATCTGTGGAATATATCCATATAAAATATAATAATGGAGTTTTAAATCTTCTTTACTTAACTTTCCAATATAAAAACTTGCTTCTGCTGCAATACACATTCCAGCTGCAACCGCTTCTCCATGTATAATTTCCCCATGTGTAAGGTATTCTATTGCATGTCCGAATGTATGGCCATATTCTAATATAACTGCATAATCTTTCTCACCTGGGTCCTGGCTTAATATCTTATTTTTTGAATTTGTAATAATTTCAAACAATTCTAATAACTGGCTGCTTCCAGGCTTATTATTTGCAAAATCTTTTCCAGTAAAATAAGGCAGCAGCTCCTTATCATATATTAATGCATTTTTAATTCCCTCTGTTATTGCTGCTTTTATATGCCGGTGTTTTTCAGTTACAGCATATTTTATATCTGTCCATACAAATATTGGGGCATAATACATGCCAAGCTGGTTCTTTCCAGAAGAACCATTCACAGCCTGTTTATTGCTTAATGTACTGTCTGTCTGCCCCATAAATGTGGTTGGTATTTCAATATAACGCACACCTCTGTAGATAAGTGCTGCTGCCATCCCACAAATATTGCCTGTTACGCCTCCTCCAAAACTTATTATAATGCTGTCCTTTGAAATATTATCTGCTATCATTGAAGTACAGATATATTCCAGTCCAGCTATAGTTTTATAATCTTCTGTTGCATCTATTACCAGAAGTTTAACTGTGATATCTTCCTCAATAAGCATTTTATAAAATTCATATCCGTGTATATTAAATACACCTTTATCTGCAATAAAAAATATTTTGTCATATTTATATTTATTTAAAATTCCCGTAAAAAACCTGGTTATATCATATCCATAAAAAACCTCTGTTTCTGGTTTTAATGGAATAATCTTTTTCTTTAATTCCAATAATTTTACCTCCATAATTGTACAAATTGGAATATAACGTAAATTCCATATAGTTATATATTTCTGTATGCGTTTATATCAAGTATGCCATTACCAGAAAGGCAAAGTACAATCTCTGTTTTCTTGTGTGTTTTTTTAGCATCCAGTGCCTTATTTATAGCTGCCCTTAATGCATGTGACGATTCAGGTGCAGGCAACACCCCATACAACATAGAAAATAACTTCCCTGCTTTTAAAGCCTCCTCCTGGCTGAAAGCTTCTGCATCAAGAAGCCCTTTATGCCTTAATAACCCAATAACAGGAGAACCATTGTGCTGGCGCAGCCCTCCAGCATGGTTTAAAGGAGGTACAAAATCCCTGCCAAGCGTATATGAGATATTCTGTGGTGTAATCCCCAAAGGGTCTGCACTGTCATATCTGTATTTTCCTTGTACAAGCCTTGGTGCAGCATCTGACTCCGCTGCCAGGAACCTTGTTCCCTGGTTAAACTCCTTATCAAAGAAAAAAGGTCCCATAAATCCGCCAAGGTTGCTTCCGCCTCCACAACATGCAATAAACAAATCTGGCTTTACACCAATACTTTTTAATTGTGCTTTTACTTCTTGTCCTATAATAGTCTGGTGCATTAAAACATGAGGCAGGTTGCTTCCAGAAACATATGCACAGTCTTTATGTAAAGATACATACTCCACAGCTTCACCAATACTTATCCCAAGACTTCCAGGACAGCCAGGGTCTTTTTTTAATATTTCCCTTCCTGTATTTGTAATATTGCTTGGTGAAGCAGTAATTTCTGCACCAAATAACCTGCACCAGTCTGCTCTTGCGGCCTTTTGTACCATAGATGACTTTACCCAGAAAAACCTGCACTTAATTCCAAAAACCTTACATGCATATGACAATGCAAGCCCCCACTGTCCTGCACCTGACTCCGATACCAGTTCTGTAATACCTTGTTCTTTTGCATAATATGCCTGTGCAAATGCACTATTTAGTTTAAAACTATGCGTAGGAAGCAAATCTTCTCTTTTTATATATATATTGGCTTTAGTACCAAGATATCTTTCAAGTTCCCATGCACGCATTAAAGGTACAGGCCTGCCTGCTGCAAGATATTTTTCCATTACTTCTTCTGGTATTTTAACCATACGCTCCTTTGAAACGTCCTGTTTTAAAAGCTCTTTAATCCTTATTTTCTGCATTAATTCCTTGCTGTGGGGATTATTTCCTGATTCACGTTCTTCTGGAATTTCCCCAGGTAAATCTGCAAGTATGTTATACCACTGTCCTGGTATTTTATCTGCATGTAAATTTATATAACAATCCATTACTAATGCCCCTTTTATTTTCCTTTTAATTATTATGTGATAATTCATATGCTACATTAAGTAAATCTTCAACAATATTTAATGTATTAATTTCAAACTTTCCAGTTACTTTGGCAATCCTTTCTTCAGATTTACTATTACTCTTTCCAAATAAAATATAATCGCTGCTTATATCAAGTGCCTGCGAAATACCTCTTAGAGTGTTTACAGAAAAACCAGTTTTCCTTATTTCAATTTCATATAAAAATTTTGAAGATATTCCTGCAAGTTCTGCAAGTTTCTCCCTTGAATAACCCTTATCCTTTCTAAGATCCATAATACGTGTTCCTATTTCTTTATCATTTAAAGTAATTTTCATTTTTTCCACTCCTTAATATTTAATTATACAGATTTTTTTATAAAAGTCTTAGAAAGATACTTCCCTTTCTTATAACAATTTGTTCTTATTATTTTTTTGCATAACTTAAATTAAAGATAAATATATTTTTAATAAGATAAAATACAGGAATAATAAAGCAATAGATATGGTAACAGCATTTTATACACGTATTTCCAAAACAGACAAAAGGAATGGTTCTGTTAGTAATAGTATAAATAACCAGACTGGGCTGCTTTATGAAGCAGCCCGGAAATTAAATATAGATACATGCAATATACAAATATTTATTGATGATGGTTATAGTGGAAGAAGCAGCAGGCGGCCTGCTTTCAGAAAATTAATTGCAAATACAATACTTGGAAATATTAATATGGTATTAGTTAAAGATTTTTCACGTTTTAGCAGAGAACATATTTTAATATCTGAGTTCCTTGAAAAAATATTTCCTAAATATAACATAAGGTTTATATCTGTAACGGACAGATATGACAGTATAAATGGAAGCACAAGTATGTCAGTACCATTTAAAAACCTCTTTAATGAATATTATTGTAATGATATTTCACGCAAAGTAAAGACTTCCTTGTCAGCAAGAAAAGAAGCTGGAATATTTTGTACTGCCAATGTACCTTTTGGCTATAAAATAATCCAGGGTACAGATGGTCCAGAAGTTATTATAAATACAGAAGAAGCTTTAATAGTAAAAAGAATTTTCTCACTTGCAGGTACAGGGCTTAACTGCCAGACGATTGCTAGTATTCTTAATAGTGAAAACTGTTTTGCTGGAAGAAAAAGTTCTGGATGGGATGCTTCTTATATATGGTCTATGCTTAATAACCCTTTTTACACAGGGCTTAATGTCTGGCATAAATATGAAACTCCTTCTTATAGGATAAACCAGCCTGTAAGGCTTCCAAAAAATTGCTGGAAGACAAGTAAAGGCAGTCATAATGCTATTATATGTAGTGAACTGTATAATAAAGTTAACAATAAACCTGTTAAAAGTATACCAAAAGGGAAACGCCATATATTCCATGGAATTACTAAATGCCAGACATGCCATAAAGCACTTTGCTATGACAGAAGAAAAAAAGGGTATCTATGCTGTAACCACTGCGGTCATGGTGAAATTAAAAAAATCCAGGCAGATATACTTTATAATATCTGTCTGGAAAAAATACAAGAAGAATTTCTTAAACAAGACATTCCTTCTGGCTGGTATAGTTTATTTGTTAATAGTTTAAATTGTAATAACAGTTTATTTTATAAAGAACTTTTATTACACAATTTTATTAAGAAAATTGAAATTGGTGATAAAAATAATATTGATATATACTGGAATTTTAATATTACCTGAATTATTAAAACTGGTTTTATTAAGTAATGGTCATGTTTTTTGAAAAATGGGGAAACTCAAAACACAACATAACTTGTAAATCCCTGCTATTTAATGTAATATATTATTTATGCAGAAGTTATATAATTGGAAGGAGATTTATTATGCCTCTTTTAAAAGCATTGGCCTATAATTTATCAGCCAGTTTGTTCACATTTACATTCATTTTTTTAATTGCAAAATTTTTTCTGGGATGGAGTGTTATAAAACCCAGGAAAAAGGACTATATAATTTTTTCCTGTACAGTTTTAAGTATTATTTTTTCAGATTTAACTGGTGCATTTTTTTATTCTGCAGGACTTTTTAAAAAGCCTTTTTATATATTTGAAATAATAATTGATTATTTAGCAACAATAACTGTAACTCTTTTCCTTCAATCAGTATTTAAAAAAGGAATTTTAAACTCGTGGGTTGCAACAATATTCCTTTGCATGTTACTTAATTTTTCAGAGTATATTATTCTTATATTCCTTCCAGAGTTCCAGTTCCATATTGCCATTCTGCATGAGTTCCTGCTTTATATTTTATATAACTTTCTGGCTACGCCATTAATAGAAATTACTGTAATTTTATTAATTTTCAAAACAGAAGCAGGCAGGATAATAAAACACAGGATTAATAACTGTAGCAGCAACCCTAAGAAAAATATACTTTTAAGCATGTATCCAGCAATAAAATATATTGCATATATAATTAATTCAGAAAATTTGATAATAAATAAATATGCTGTTTCTGCTGTCATCACTGTTTTAATTGTAAGTATTATACTTGCTTATATGGAAATCTCTGAAATACAAAGGCAAAAACTAGAGGCACAGCAAATCAGTATACAGCAGCAAAGTATTTATATAAAAAATCTTGAACAAATGCAGCTTGAAATCCACAGGTTTAGGCATGACTACAAAAATATGATGTCAGGAATTTATCTATCAGCAAAAGAAGGTGATACCAAAGCAGTACAGAATTTTATACAGGATATGGCTTCAGACTTTGAGCACCAGGCTGGCAGCCAGATACAGAAATTTACACAGCTCGGAAATATACATCTTATGGAGCTTAAGGGACTGCTGCTTAATAAAATGGAGCTTATGCAGCAAGAACATATTAAGTATGAACTTGAAGTAATCCACCCGTTTCTGGATACCACATTCCGCAGAACAGATTTGTGCAGGTGTTTTGGAATACTTATAGATAATGCAATAGATGAAGTGCGTGGAAAAGAAAATGCATATATAAATATTATGGTTAGCTGCCAGGATGGATTTACAACATTCAGAGTTAAGAATACACTTTATTCAGAAGTGGACTTTCATAAAATCTGGCTTGAAGGTTATTCTACAAAAGGTAATGGCAGAGGTACAGGGCTTGCAAATTATAAGAAAATCCTGGAATGTTATGAGAATGTTTTTCCATATACATCTATACAGGACGGATATTTTATACAAGAACTAAAAATCCAGGAATAAGGAGGTTTTTATATGCTTCCAGTATATATATGTGAAGACGATTATGAAATACTGTGTATCCAGAAAGAATATATTGAGAAACAGATTTTAATTAATGGTTATGATATGAAAATTGCTGTATGCAGCAGGCATCCGGAGGAAATTATAAAATCAGCCATGAATTTCCCACAAAGAGGAATTTATTTTTTAGATGTAGAACTAAAGAATGAGCCTATGGACGGGTTCGGGCTTGGCAAAATAATACGTGAAACTGACCCAAGAGGGTTTATTATCTATGTTACAGCATTTGAAGAATTAGCATTTGAAACTTTCCGTTACCATCTGGAAGCACTTGATTATATTATAAAAGGCGATATGGAAAAAATGCTTAATGGCATAAAACAGGGGCTTGAAACAGTTACAAGACGCATGTCCATGGAAAAAGGGGAACAAAGGGAATTCTTTACTGTTAAGGTACTTGATGTTATTAAACATATACCAGTAGACGAAATTATGTTTTTTGAAACATCAGGACGTACACACAGAATAGAACTTCATGCCCTGAATGACAGGCTGGATTTTATCGGAAGCATGCAGGAACTGGAAGAACAGCTTGGAAGCCAGTTTATAAGAGTCCATAGAGGATATCTGGTCAACTCAGGCCAGATTGGGGAACTGGATTTAAAGCATAAAGAAATACGTATGAACAATGGTGAAAAATGCTTTTTCTCCCGTAATGCCAGAAAAATGCTTTTAAACAGAATTTAAATATAGCAGTATATGCTTTCCAGGCAGCCACCAATACCATCCAGGCATATTTTAACATCTAAATGCGTCATGGTAGTAAGATAATTCCATAAAAAATTAAGAAAGAAGGAGATTTTTATGGAACAAAAAATTTTACTTAAACTGTCGCATATTTCTAAACGTTATAAAACTGAACTTGCATTAAAAGATATCAGTATAACGCTTTATAAGGGGGAAATTCTTGGTTTCCTCGGGCCTTCTGGTGCTGGCAAGACCACTGCTATTAAAATTATTACAGGACAACTACACCAGACATCTGGCGAAGCTATGATTTTAGGGACAAATTCTGTTAATATTAATGCTTCAATTTACGAAAATATTGGTGTAGTTTCAGACAACAGTGGTCTTTATGACAAAATGACTGTCTGGCAGAACCTGGCTGTATTTGCAAAGATATGGAATGTCCCATCTGGAAGGATTAAAGAAGTCCTGGAACAGACAGGACTGGCAGAACATAGCAAAAAACAGGCTGGCAAACTTTCCAAGGGACAGGCGCAGCGCCTGGTTCTTGCAAGGGCTGTACTCCATAAGCCAAGGATTTTATTTCTGGATGAGCCTACAAGCGGGCTTGACCCTTCAACTGCACTTGAAATCCATAAAATGCTGCTGTCTTTAAAGGAAGAGGGCATGGCAATATTTTTGACAACACACAATATGGATGAAGCCACAAAGCTTTGTGACAGGGTTGCATTACTGTATAATGGAAACATTGTGGAAATTGGCACACCAAAGGAAATTTGCCTTAAGTATAACCATAATAAAAAATATAAAATACTCTTAGAAGATAATAAAGAAATTATATTAGAACAAAATCCCGAAAATGCAGATAAGATTTCTTTATGGATGAAACAGAATTTAATCCAGTGTATACATTCATGCGAACCAACACTTGAAAATGTATTTCTGCAAGTAACAGGAAAACCTATAGATGCATAAAGGGGGATTAATTATGGAAAATATAAGAAAATTTACTGCTGTAGCACATATTAAATGGCTTTGCATAAGCAAAAATACTACACTTATGTCAGGTATTGCAATAACAATATTAATGGTTTTGGGATATAAATTTTTATATGGGTTAAATTCAGGAGGGCATTTAAGCCCTGTCCTGCTTTCACTTCTGTTAAACCTTGGTATTTCCATGAATATATGTATGGATGGCTTTCTTATGGTAGGCACAGAAGTTGCAGAAGAAAAAGAAAAGCATACATTACGTGTGCTTATGACATCTTCTGTAACAGGAATACAATATTTCCTTGGAAGTATTATTTACCCGTTTATTATTACAATAGTTTTAAACTTTGCTATACTTTTTATAAGTGGCATCCCTATGGAACAGGTATCTTTGCCTTTGTTCCTTGTTGTTAATATTATTGCATCACTAACAAGCTGCATAATTGGAATGATTGTTGGAATATGTGCTAAAAACCAGATGAATGCAAATTTAATTTCATATCCTTTTATTATGTTATTTATGATGCTGCCATTACTTGGAGGCATGTCAGAATTTCTTCATAAACTTTCAGGTTTTGTATTTACAGGTGTAATTACAGAAATGACAGAATGTTTTGCAAATGGTGAAAAATATGTATTAAAACCTCTTGCTGCTGTTGTACTGGTTAGTGAACTTATTATAAGCTTACTTGTTTTCCTGCTTCTATATAGAAGAAACGGTTACGAAAAAGATTAAATATCTGCTGCTCTGTCTGGGGAAAAATGGTAATATAAAATGGAAGAATATATTAATTTAAAACACACATTTTAGCCTGTATGGAATAAAAATCCAGAACTTCATCTATATCAAAATGAAACATATTTAAGCCATATGTTATATATTAAACATATAAAAAGGGAAAGCCATAGAAATGGCTCTGCCCTTTACAGCTCAAAACAGTTTTTAAAAACTGCCATCACTATTTGTGGTAGTGACGGATATTTCTTTTCCTTAAAGATTGTATAACACAATCATATAAGAGCAACAATAAATATTCCAATCTGGATTAAATCCTGATATGTAATATACATTATTACTACCCTCCTTTCCTTATGGTCTGGAGGGCTTTTAATACCCTCCGGTAATTACCGGAGGGGTAAAGCCGCCTTTGGCTCTATGGTTTCCCATATTGACAATATATTATATTTTTTATTATCTGGCAATGTTATCTGGTTAACATCCAAATGCACCTCTATTTGTTCTTTTATAAAATTATATTTTTTATTCTTTAGAAAAATAATGTATATCTGGACTACAAATTCCATATGTCCAGCCTGTTTAATATCCCATCTACATCTATGTTTTGGTGTGTACTGTAAATACGGCAGATTTTTTCTGTAAGTTCTTCTTGTATGCCATTTTTCTTTGCTATTACAGATATTTCTTTACCTGACTCCATATCCTTTATTACCTTCTTCACAATATTATACATATCTTTCTGGGAGGTTTCTGCTTTCTGTTCTGTATCTTTATGCAGGCAGTTAATTTTTTCAACAGAAAATGTATGTTCCTTTTCATCTAAAGTAATTACTGCCATTGTAATTGCAAGGCGGAAGCGTCCTGGTCCACAGCTTCCTGGATTCAGATATAGTATATCTTTTAAATATTCTTCTTTGTATATATGTGAATGTCCATAAATTATTATATCAGTTTTAGAAATATCTGCCTTTATATGCTTCTTGTTATGAACCATATAAAAATTAAAACCGTACAATCCAAAATATAATTCTTCTGGAATATCTGTCCATTCTTTGTCGGTATTGCCTTTTACAACATAAACAGGAGCAACTTTCTTTAACTTCTGGATTATTTCCCGCTTACCAGTATCCCCTGCATGAAGTACCGCTTCACAAGTACCTGCATAATCAAGGACTTCTTTTCTTAACATGCCATGGGTATCCGAGATAACTGCTATTCTATGCATAAAATACCCCATTTTTTATTTTACAGTTATATTTTTATTGATTGTCTTGGTCTTTCCACCAGCAAGCTTTATTTTTACAGTTATTTTAACCTTTCCTTTACCTTTTGCCTGTATTGTGCCATCCTTTGATACTTTTGCTACACTATTTCCAGAAGATTTATATGTTACCACTGCTGCCTGTGTTGCATAAGATACGTTATCTTTAAGGTTCTGTTTTATTGCAAGGCCAGATGGAAGGGCAATATTTATTTTTATTTTACCACCCTGTTTTACAGTAGTCTTATTAAATGATACCTTTGTTTTATCAAGTAATGTAACAACATTTTTACCAGACAACTCTTTATTTGTAACTACATAATCATTACTTCCATAACCTTCAATACCTGCAGTGCCATCAGCAAGGACTTTTCTTTTACTGTTTGGAATCTCTTCAAGTTTTCCTGTATTCTTATTATAACAGTATACATATACATTACTGCCAGCTTTGATTGATGAAGGCAGGACGGCAGTTGTAACCTTAACACCAGCTTTTACACCATTTGTGTCTATTGATACAGTGTATGAATTTTCTGTCTTTACGCCATTAGATGACAAAATATTTTTAATATTTTTTTTCTGGCTGCTGTCCATATCAGAAATCTTCTTTGACTTAACTGTTACATTAATACCATTTCCCATTTTCTTAAGTTCACTTTGTGGGATTGTTAAAGTATAAGATTCCTGTGGATTACTATTTACTAATTTTACAACAAGTTTCCTGTCACTTTCCATTGCACTTGTAATGCTGTCTTGTGTAATTATAATATTATCAACAGATACACCTTCCATATATGGCACTTCTGCTTTTATAACCATTTTACGTTCATTATTTCCTTTCACTGCATCAACAGAAGGTTTTTCTATACAAAGTGCAACATTATTGATATTACTATTTTTTACAGCTTCTAAATAACTTGCAGGTATTGTTATCCTGGCAGGGCTTACATCTGCTGTTCCCTGTATACCTGTATAAATAACTGCATCTGCACTAACTATAGTGCCATCTGCAGAAGAAGCAATATTGGTAACTAGCGCTGTATTAGCATCACTGTTCTTTAAAGTCTCTTTAATATTCTGTGTACCGTCTGGATTTACAGTTTTTTCAGTAACAGTAGTTGTATTTTCCTCTGTTTTTGTTGTTATTTCTGTAACAGCACCTGTAGTTTCATCTGTAACAGTATCAATAATAACTCCTGGTGTCTGTCCTGGTGTTACTGTTGCAGATGGTATTTGTGTATTGCCTGGAGCTGCTGTCTGCTGTGGGACTGGTGTTACTGTTGGTGCTGTTGTTGCCTGGGGAGTTTCTGTCACTGTTGGAACTGGTGTTGTTACTGGTGCTGGCACATAACCAGGGTTCCATATACCACCAGGGTTTTTGGTTGGTACAGGTTCTGGTGTAATTCCTGGTTCTGGTTTATTACCTTGTTCTTCTTCCCACTTTGCATATAATACAATATCACCTGTTGTCCCTATAGCAATAGAAGAAACCTGCTCTGTAAAACCACTGTCTTTAAACCAGCCTTTAAAAATATATCCTGGTTTAGATGGGTCTTTAAAAGTAATTGCTTGTGCATCATTATAAAATGCAGGGTTTTCACTGTGGTTAGTCCCGCCATTAAGATTATAAGTTATAGAATAATCAACAAGGCCAGCAGAACGGTACAGATAAACATCATCTATAGTTCCCCAGGCTCCTCCTGGAGCTTTAACAGCGATTGTAACAACAAGGGTATCACCAGCCTTTGCTTCTACTACCTCTGTTTTAGGCTGCTGCCATATCATCCAGCCTTGTAACTTTGCATCTGCATTTTTAGAATCACCACTATTACTATTTGCTAATGTAATTGTTATTTCTTCTGAATCCTGCCCTTCACCACCCTGTATATACATATATGCATTATATTTACCATCTTTTTCTACCATAACACTTTGTGAAATTGTAAAATCTACAGCTGTACCATGCCAGAAAGATAATGCCTGTTTTCCACTTCTTACATCTTTCTTTAAGTCAGCATCCTTATCCTTTATTCCATCCCCGGCAATATTCCATGAATTTGCCCATTCGTTGTAATTATCCTCAAAACCACCATTGGAGAGCAGGTTCACAGGTAATACTACAACTGTACATACAACTTTCAAGGTTAAAGTTACATTATCATCACCTGTATAACTTACTGTACCATTTACTTTGTATGTACCTTCTGCACTAATTAAACCAATATCATCCTGGTTCCACTGAACTGGCAGTTCATCACTATCCCCATCATTATAAAGAATACTTACTTTTTCTGGAAGTGAAGGTTTATCACCATATGCAACTTCTACAACATCAGGATTAACTACTGAATCAAGGCGTTTAACTGCTACCGCACCTGTATCAACATATTTAAAAACATTTAAAGATGCAAGTGGTTTACCAGAAAAATCAAATAGTGCCTGGTTATCTACAGCAGAACCACCGAACCATTTTCCTGCATCATCTGGGTCATACTCTCCTGCATAACTTGAAGCCCATCCAGAACCATATTCTTCCCATGCCTTTTTATTAGCAGCAAGTACATCTGAAGCATCTGCAGCATCATTATCATAAATCTTTACAGGAATCCACGCAGGTTCCCAGTACATTACACCAATACCAGCTTCACCAATCTTACTTACTGCTTCCATTACACTGCGTATTTCATTTGCCTGTCCTTGTACTGTAAAAGGATAAGGCATACCTGTATCATTAGAACCTTCACGCACTGTATTATCATGTCCGTCCCCGTCTTCTAATGTAGTTGCCCATGATGTTTCTGCTACCATGACTTTTTTATTATATTTTGTTGCTATATCCCCTAAAACCCCAGTAAGGTTTTCTGTTGTACCATGCCAAAAAGGATAATAAGATGAAGCAAAAATATCATAATCAACATTCATGTCACTTAAATTTTTGGCAATTCCTGCATAGTGTCCTGATTTTTCAGGATTTGTAAAATGAAGCGCAACCATAATTTCTTTACCAGATGTACTTGCTACTTCACGTACTGCAGCACTGCCTGCATTAAAGATTTTTGCCATGTTATCCCATTCAGTTTCACCACATATGCCGCCAGTAGTTTCATTTCCAACCTGTACCATGCCAACATCCACACCATTATTAATAAGTGTCTCCAGGCTTTCTTTTGTATACTCTTTTACTGCTGTTTCTTTCTGTCCAACTGTATAGTTTTCCCATGCTTTTGGTGCTTTCTGCTTTGCAGGGTCTGCCCAGAAATCAGAATAGTGGAAATCAATAAGCACTTTCATACCAGCATCAGTTGCAAACTTGCCTATTACCTTTGCCTTTTCAAGGTCATTATTTCCACCGCCGTATCCATTTCCATCACTGTTATATGGGTTATTCCATACACGGATACGTATATAATTAACACCTGCTTCTTTAAGCTGTTTGAAAAATGTTAAATCGTCAATTACATTGCCATCCCAGTCACGGAATACGGCACCACTATCTATCAGGCTTACATAAGAAGAAACGTCAACACCTTTAATAAAGTCCTTACTTAACCCATTTATTTTTTCTACATTAATTTCTGCACCTTGTACAATAGATGCATCTGTTAAAGCAGCTTTTGCAGTATTTAATGAAGTATATGCATCTTTTAATTCCTGCAATGTTGCATCTGCTTTAGCAAGAATACCAGTTGCAGAAGTTAAAGCAGACTGTAAAGCTGCCCAGCTTTCTGTTGTATAATCACCTTCATTTAATGCACTAGTTTCATCTACAAGATTCTGGAGGTTTTGTTTAGCTTCTTCCAGCTGTTCATCATCAAGACCATCTGCTGGTATAAATGAAACATCATCAACATTACCCCATCCACCTGCATTTATTTCAACATAAAAACCTACTTCAACATCTGTCTTTTCTTCTGTTGTTTTAACTATATAAACAGACTCTTTCCAATTAACCCACCCAGAATCTGTCTGGACATCATCACCTTTCTCACCATCAAAATAAGGATAAACACTCTCACCATCACCACCCATTGACCAAAGTGATAATTTATATGTGCCTGCTGGAAGTGAACTTATAGTCTGTGTACATTTATATGTACCAGCATCTTTATTCCAGAAATGGCCAGATTTTGTCCCTGTTTCACTATGATTAACACCTTCCTTATACTCTGCATCCTCTGTATCAAAACCTTCTAATCCCTCAATCTTCCAATTATTTAGCCCATCTTCAAAATCTCCATTTAAGATGTAATCTGTTTCTGCTGCTTCCACACTTATTGGCGGCAAAATACCAATATTACCCCACCCTGGCTGTGTAACTGCCATAGTTATACCAAGCAATATAGCAGTTGCCCGTTTCTTAAATTTCCTCATGCATAATACCTCCATTTTCTTAATTTTACCAACAACTATAAACATGGTTACTAATAAGCAAGAACTCTGCGCAACCCTTTTAAAATCTGTTGCGCAACCGTTTGTCCTAATATGAGTATACCATGCTGTAATTTATGTTGCTATTATTCAATTTAACAAAATATACAGTATTATTTTATGCAATTTTCACAAATCAAATGCTTGATAAATACATCCAGAAAATGCCATTTGTTCTATTATCTTTTGAGTTTCCCCATTTTTTTAATACACAAGTTATGTGGCTCTGGCAATTCCAAAGTTTTACTACCAGAAAGCCATGTTGCAAACATGGCTTTGCCCACTTGCGTTTGAATGGGATATTCCTGCTAATACTTAAAACCAGATGTTTTGATTTATTAATAAGTTTTTCTGGAATACTATACTGTTTTAATAAAAGTTCATCAACAAAAACAACCATTCTTTCCATTAAATTTTTTTCATTAAATATGGCATTTATATTTTCACCAGTTGCAGTAATTACAGGCAATTCACATTCTGTTTTTACAAATGCCATTTCATCTGCAAGAACATAATTATAAAACCACGTTTTGCCAATACCGCTTAATCCTGTTATTATGCTATATTTTGATATAAGCTTAAATTCTGCCTGTCTTCCAGTATCATTTTCAGTAAACTTAAGGA
Organism: uncultured Lachnospiraceae bacterium; assembly: GCA_948794795.1. GTDB lineage: Bacteria > Bacillota > Clostridia > Lachnospirales > Lachnospiraceae > Butyribacter. The sequence continues at coordinate 180,048 of CAQGLR010000002.1, forward strand.
TAATCTCATTCATATTCTTTCATCCTTTCCCTGATAACCTCACAATAAGCACAATAAGCATCCTCATATTCTTCAATAGTAACTTTCGTACCTTTCACATAAAGCACATCTTCGCAATCATCTGGAATATCCATAAAATGCCTGAGAAGTATTTTTATATCTTGTTTCCGTGCTATTTCTGCAAGATTATGGCAGCAGTTATCACCCATTGTACTCCCATACCAGAATTTATCTGGCATTTCATAAATACAAATTAGTGTCTTCACTCCTCCTGATAAATGAAAAGGAGTTATTGCCCTCCCTTCATTATTCATTATAAATTCATCTTGTATAACCTTAGCATCATCTATATCTAAAATCATTTTTCTTACAAATTCATCATTTAACCACTTTGGTTCTCTTTTAAAATCAAAATATTTCATAGATTAATAATTACATTATCCAAATCCGCTGTCCCATCATCAAAATAAATGTCTAACACCTAATCTCCTCCTAATTTATAAAAATGATTATATACAATTTTATCAAGCTGTTTTCTGATTTCTGAAAAATCTTTATTTAAATCAAGTGTCTTAATGCTTATTTTATTGCCACTCATCTGGTATGTATTATCTGGCTGTATTTCTTCATCCGTCCTGGCATATAATAACATACCAGAAACAACATGAGGAATATTGCCAAAAGCATAATCTTTATTCTTTACATATGTAAAAATCTGATAAATATTATTTGATTTTTGTGATATTACATTAAAATGTTCTTGCATTGTATGTGAATAAAATTTTGCATCTATAATAAGAACTACATCGCCCTTTTTATTTTGTAAAGTTATATCAGTATGCATTTCTGGCAATAATCCATTATTACCATCATCAATTACCCATGGAATTTTTGCAGCACTAGCATTTATTCCAGGATGTTCTCTTCTATAATAACCAAGTATAAATTTTTCGTAAAGTTTATTTATATGCTTTCCATCAAAAAAATTTGCTAATTTATAATTGCCATCATCCGTTGTCATAAGCATATCCTCTGCTATTAACTGGCAAATTGTAATTAAGAACTTATATGAATAATTATTCCTTTCAAAATGAATATGGGACCAGTTTATTTTTTTTAGTTCAATTCCGCTTACACCAGAAAAATACAACAATTCTTTTTTTAACTTATCTTTGTATTTATTAGCTACATCAGTATGACGAAGTAATAATAACATAGCTGACTTAATAATTCTGTTAAAAATATTATCAGCTGACAGCTCATCAAATCTGCATGATATTATATTTTTTCTTATAATCTTGTTTTGCATTGTACCAGATATATCAATTCTGCCACGTATTTTATAAATATTTTCTGTCTTATTTACATATTCCTGGTATAACCCTCTTTTTATCTGGTAACTTAATTCATTAGATAATATTGCTGCAAACAGGTTTTGTATGTTATCAAATGCTTCTGTTCCAGACAGAATATCTTCAAATCTTTCAACCTTCTGGAAAGCATATGCCAACATATAATATATGTTTTTAATTAATATATTTTTATTTTTTGTCATTGAAATACCCCATGTAGTATATCTTCCCATTTCTTCTGTTTTTCTTCATTATCAAACCAATATTCCCTTATCATAGGTATAATATCATAGTCTATAACTGCTTCCATCCACTTATCTGTACATTCTGTCTGGTTACATAAATAACTATGTCCTATACAAAATCCTGTTCCTAATGACTCGTCTTTTTTTATAACATAATTCAGCTCTATAATTTTTTGTACCAGTTTATCAAACTTCTTATTATTAATTATAGCCTGGTATTTTTTAAACCCTTCTGTTTCAAATCCAGGTTCTATTTCAAAAAAACTAAAACGTCTGCGCAATGCATAATCTATCATTGCAAGACTTCTGTCTGCTGTGTTCATCATGCCAATAATATAAACATTTGACGGAACCATAAATTTAATGCCACTATATGCAAGAGTAATATTCTTTCCACGGTACTCCTTTTCAATTGCCATTAAAAGCTCACCAAAAATCTTGCTCATATTCCCACGGTTAATTTCATCTATAATAAAAAAATAGTCATTTTCTGGGTTAGCCTCCGCCTTTTGGCAAAAATTATAAAAAATACCAGGAGTAAGTTTAAAACCATCTCCATCTTGTTCTGGCTTAAATCCCATTATAAAATCTTCATAAGAATAATTTTGATGGAACTGTATTAATTCTATCCTTGAAGAATCTTTTTCTCCCATTATTGAATAAGCCAGCCTTTCTGCTGCATATGTTTTACCAACACCTGGTGCTCCCTGAAGTATTATATTTTTCTTATTTTTTAAGATATATTTTAAAGTATCATACTTTTCACTATCCATAAATACCTCACTAAGAAAATTCTCTTTTGTATATTTAGGAGGATTTTGCTTATATACTAAATCTATAATAATATTGTATTCACTTTCTGTAAGTTTAAAAAGGCTTCCTTGTGGATTTACGAAATATTCCATATCCTGCAATCCATTACATTCTTTTAATACAGCATAACCAACCGGATTGTTAAGATGTTCTGTCTTTTCAAAGATAATTTCTTCACCATTACTTGCTTCAGCTACCTTTCCAATGGCAACAATTTTCTTAATTGGAGTAGATTCATAACATATCACAATATCTCCTTCTTCTGCATTTAAAAAATTTTTAAATACTCTTCTTTTATTACCATCATCATTATAAAGTGTATAAGACACTTTTTCTCCAACATCCATACCAGAAAACTTATATTCTTTAGGATTTGCATTAAGCCACCAATATCCGGACTCATCACAGCTTACATTCTCACCAGCAAACAAACTTACTTTAGATAAATCAACTTTATCTAGTGCTTCTGAAAGTTCATCTCTTATTTTCCAAATATAAGTACCTTCTTCTTCTTTGTCTGCATATCTGCTAAGATAAAGAACTGGCCACAAACTTATACTTCCATCTTTTTTACGGCTTACTTTGCAGTTTGTTTTATTAATTATTCTCCTGGCAAGCCTTGAAGAATTTGAATTATAGAAATTTACAGTTCTCCCATACTTATTAGCAAGCTGTGTACAAGTAGCAACACCACCATAGTCCTTTAATCTTTTCAAAATTTCAAGACTTGAATTGTTAAAAATCTCTGGGTCATTTAAAAGTTTTACCCAGTCATCAACAGATAACCCTGGATTATAACCAGGTAAAAACCACTCATCCTTTTTCATTTCTTTGATTACCTCTTCTTTTTAAATTAGCGGCACACCATACCTGGCATGCCACTTTTATAACACTATATTTATTTTCCAGAACAGTTTTTGTTCCACCACTTGTCTATTCTGCCGCAATAACCCTTATTATATTAGTAGTGCCTGATATACCAAGCGGCACACCTGCCGTTATAACTGCAAGTTCATCTTTTTTAATATAACCACTTAACTGTGCTGCTTTCATGGAATTATTAAAAAGTTCTTCTGTGTCTGTTTCCTCATTAATCATTACTGGTTTAACACCCCATGACAAATTCATCTGGAAATATGTCTTCTTAGACGGGGTACAGCCTATTAACGGACAACATGGGCGGTATCTTGAAATCATCCTGGCAGTCCTGCCAGACTTAGTAATAGTTATAATAGCAGCTGCATTAATATCAATAGCAGTCATACATGTAGCATGTGATATAGCATCAGTTACATCATATGAATCCATCCTGGCAAGTATTTTAAACCTTTTATTATAATCAATATCCTCTTCAGCACATTCTGCTATATCAATCATTGTCTTTAATGCTTCAACTGGGTACATGCCAGCAGCAGTTTCACCTGAAAGCATAATGGCACTTGTGCCATCATATATTGCATTGGCAACGTCTGTAGCCTCTGCCCTTGTAGGTCTTGGGTTCTTCATCATCGAATCAAGCATCTGTGTTGCAGTAATTACAATTTTATCCGCATTATACACTTTTTTAATAATCTTTTTCTGTATAACAGGAACTTCCTGCAGAGGTATTTCAACACCCATGTCACCCCTGGCAATCATAATACCATCAGAGACCTTAAGTATTTCGTCAATATTGTCAACTCCCTGCCTGTTTTCAATTTTAGAAATAATCTTTATATTATTACAGTTATTTTCCTCAAAAAGCTTTCTTATCTGCAGTATATCATCTGCTGACCTTACAAAAGATGCAGCAATAAAGTCAACATCGTTTTCTATTCCGAAAAGTATATCAAGCCTGTCCTTTTCACTTATATAAGGCATATTAATATTTACATTAGGTACATTTATGCCTTTATGGTCTGAAACAGTGCCGCCATTTAATATACGGCATACAATATCTGTATCACTTACCTCTTCAGCCTCCATTTTTATAAGGCCGTCATCTATAAGTATAATAGTGCCTTTCTCTACATCCTTTGGTAAATCTTTATAAGTTATAGAAGCTCTTTGTGCATTACCTTCTACTTCCTCTGATGTAAGTGTAAAAAGGCTGCCATTTTCTAATTCTGCTTTCCCGCCTGCAAAATTGCCAAGCCTTATTTCAGGACCACTTGTATCAAGCAGTATTGCAACAGGAATTTTTAATTCTTCACGAAGTTTCTTCACCTCATTGATAGTTTCTAAATGTGCCTCCCTTGTACCATGCGAAAAGTTAATCCTTGCGGTATCCATACCATTCATTATAAGTTCCCGCAAAACCCCGTCTTTCTTTGTCGACGGGCCTAATGTACATATTATTTTTGTTTTTCTCATATCTGTTTTAATTCCTCCGTTCCAGCCAGTCCAATACATTACCCTGGTAATATATTATATGGATTTTAATTAATTATTATGATATATATTGCAACATCCCGTCTATAAAGCTTAAACCAGCTTTATAAAGGACATAGGCAATTACTATTGCAAGCGTCCACACAAGCAGCTTATATAACATATATCCAAGTATAAAATTCTTCTTATCTTCAGGCGTTTTCCTGCTGATTGCAAGCCCTAGCATATAAATAAAACCAATAACAGGTATTTTCAGCCAGCATATCATCTGGAACCATCTTCCTGCCTCTGCCAGTCTTTCAAATTTTGTACTGCTGCCTTGTTTTCTCTTTGTGTGCCTTACAGAAGGCTTCTGTTTTTTGGAAGGCTTTGTATTTCCCAAATGAGTTTCTGGCTGGCCAGGTGGTATTATAATATCCGCTGGCTTATTATTTTCAAAACCATCCATAATAAGGCCTCCTTTCCTTATCTTCTCCAAGACTTGTCCTAAACATTATATTTGTGGTTCCTGTGTCTGTAATGGGGGTTCTGTTTCCAATGGTTCTGTCCCAGGTACAGGGTCCTGGCTTGTATGTGAACTTATATATTCGTCATATGTAGGCAGTGATTCTATTTCATTCTTATATTTATTAAACAACGCCTTTAAAGATGTATATTCACTATAACCAGAGCATGCATCCAGCGCTTCTTTGGCTTCTTCTATCATTTCATCCATATTATCTGGCTGGTACAAGTGCCCATGCAGGCGTTTTATCCTTGTTTCCGCAAGTGCAACATCATTTTTATGTTTATAGTCAAGCCTTGCTGCTTCAGATTTACGCTTGTTCTCTTCTGCTATACGTGTGTTCTCTTCTGCCTGTTGTTTTTCATATGCTTTTACAGCCTTGCCCCACTCAACAGATTCATTATACAACGAATCATATTTATTTTTCAAACGCCTTGTATAACTTTTTCTTACATCATCATCCACTATATTAGAAACCATATCCCTGACTTTAATATACCTTTCTTCAAACTTATAATAATCCGCCAGGTTTTTAATGGAAAGTTTCTCAAATAACTTAAGTTCTTTAAGAACCTTTTTCTGGTACTCTTTATCTTTTAATATCTTTGCATCTTCTGCTTTTTCTTCAAGAATTATTGTAGAGAAATAATCCATACCATTTTTACGTTTACCCTCTGGTGTTACTGCTGTACCTTCAATTATATCACCTTTATTATTATATTTTGCTATACGTACAGTAACTGGCATTTCAAAATCAAGTGGTTCAAGCCCTGTATGTATACTATTCATATAGTTCTTCCAGATTACTCCTGGTATTGAAGCACCAGAAGCACCAGGCATAGGTCTTGGGTTATCATATCCAGCCCATACTACTGTTGTAAAATATCCAGTATAGCCACAGAACCACACATCTTTGCTTGAATTTGTAGTACCTGTCTTTCCTGCACTAATCTGGCCTCCATCAAGCTTAAGCGCACGGCCCGTACCATAAGGCTCATTAAACACACCTTTTAATACATCTGTCATCATCCATGCAGTATCTTGTGAAAATACCTGTGTCTTCTGGTTATTATTTTTATAAATTGTACCATCTGATACACGTTCTATCTTTTTAATGCATGTCCTGTCACTATAACTCCCATTATTTGCCAGTGTGCAATAACCTTTAGCCATATCTACAACACGTACACCTTCTGTAAAACCACCAAGTGAAAGCGCCATATTATCATTATCTATATAGCTTATATTACGGAAGCGCAGCTTCTCAAGATAAGACAGCCCGCAATCAGGAGTAATTGTTTCAAGCACCTGCCATGCAACTGTATTAAGTGACCTTGCAACAGCCTCCCTTATCCTTACATTGCCATGGTATCCTCCACCTGCATTTTCTGGCCCGTCTTCAAATTTATGGTCATTAACAAGGGTAGATGGTGAATATACCCCTGACTCGAAACCTGGTGTATAATCTATTAATGGTTTTATTGAGCTTCCAGACTGTCTTGCCGCCAGGTATGCCCTGTTAAATTCATCATTTTTGCCACGCCCGCCCACTATTGCTACAACATAGCCAGAATTGTTATCAATACATACTGCTGCCCCCTGCAATGCATATTTGCCTGTCTCGGGGTCTTTATCTGTATTGTATGCAAGCCCTTCATCTATTGATTTCTGCAGTTTTTTCTGTTTGCCCATATTTATTGAAGTGTAGAGTTTATATCCCCCTGCACGTATATCTTCACACTTCTCACCATATACTTTAGAATATTTCTCCTTGTAAGCCTGGTAATCTTTTTTATCTTTAAAAAGATACTGGAACTGGAAGTCCTCTTTTTCCATTAATGCATTAGCAGCGCAATGTATTGCATAGCTTACAACATAATTTTCATTCCTTCCGTCTTTTGAATACTGTTTAACCCTTATCTTCGTTTTAACAGCAGATTCATACTCCTTTTGGCTGATAACCCCTTCTTCGTACATTGTTTCCAAAACCCGGTTCCTTTTCTTAAGCGAATCTTTAGGGTTAATAACCGGGTCATAAGCTGACGGGTTATTGGAAAGACCTATAAGCAGTGCTGCTTCCTGTGGTTCAAGTTCAGATGCTTTCTTTCCAAAATAATACCTGCTGGCAGCACCTACCCCATAACACCTGTAGCCATAGTAGTTGCTGTTACAATAAAACTCCATTATCTGTGCTTTTGTGAACTCCGCCTCGACTGTAGGCGCAAGCAGGATTTCAGCTATCTTCCTTGTATAACTCTTGTCCTGCGTAAGAAGATTATTTTTAATCACCTGCTGGGTAATTGTGCTTCCTCCCTGTGTAATATGCATGTGATTTTTTAAAAGAGATACTCCTGCACGGAGTGTTGCAAGAACATCTACACCACCGTGGGTTTTAAAACGCTTGTCTTCCACAGCAATGTACCCATCATATATATATGATGAAATATCATTTATAGCTACATACTTATATTGTCCTGCATTAACCGAACCTACAACTTTTCCTTTCGCATCATATATAACTGTATCTTCTTTCATAATAAAATCATCTTCGCTCATATGTACCATTTTATCAAAAACTACTTCCCTTGCTTCTGTAAACATTGGAAGCACATTGACATAAACACATATACCTGCAATAATGCCAATAGTCACTAAAGACGCAAGGATACCCATAATAGTACCGAGAATATTAGATAAAATCCCAAGGTAACTGAATACAGTACCTGTAACAATATGTATTACCCCTCCCACTCCCCTGAAGAACTTTTTTACAACATCCATAGCTGCTTCCTCCATAAGTGCTTATATAATGCATATTATACAGTTTTTTATCCTTTATGTAAAGCTAAGTACCTGATTTTTAATATATTAAAGCCATAGGAGAATCCTATGGCTTTTTACCAACCATTACTGGTATTTATCTATGTATGTTTACTTTTTCTTTCTTGCAAAAAAGTTATCAATATTTTTCTTAATATCTTCTGGCGGCATATTTTTTACCATGTATCCTTCTGGCTTTAATGGTATTATTTTCTCAACTGCTTCCCTGTCTGCCCTTCCTGTAAGGAAAATAACCGGGATATTAGCAAAATCCTTCTCAGAACGTATCATTTCCAATGTCTGCGCACCATTACATACTGGCATATCATAATCTAATATAATAAGGTCTGGCCTTGAAAGAGTTATACACCTTATTACAGACAGTCCTGAATTTGCCACTGAAACATTATAATCACCTTTAAGCAGTTCTTCCATGGATTTAAGCATAAAATCAGAATCATCTGCTACAAGTATCTTCTTTTTATCATCTGCTTTATTATTTTCAAGATACTTTTTAACTTCTTTCATTGCATTTTCCGTTTTTAAGGAAACTTCATTGCCTTTCTGCAGCAGATGTGGTGCAATTACGCAATACGCAAAATATCCTCCATCTGTATTAAGCAGCAAGCTGAACTGTGGTTTCTGTTTTACAAAAATTTTGCGGAACTGTTCATAATCAAGCAAATTTTCTTCAAGCAGGTCATATGTACCAGAAGATATAAAATCATCCCTTATACGGTCAACAAACTGCTGTGCCACATATCTTGAAGCATTTACAAGCATAACATTTACTTCTTCAGACTGTGTGCCTAACATGTTTCCAATAGTATTAAGGATAAGTTTCTCTTCAAATACAAGCATTATCTCCCATTTCTCTTTACCACTGGTGCCATAAACCAGGCGGTAGTATATTCCTTTTCCAAACTTTTCCCCGCCATAGCACTCACTTACCACCTTTGAATCCAGCTGGAATAAATCATAGATAAGCTGGATTATAGTCTGTTTCATAATACCTTGGTCATCTTCTGGAAGAAGTTTATCCCATTTACTATCAGTTTTTCCTACAATTGCATGGTCATCTATCAGGGTATGCCCAATAAGCCATCCAGCACATACACCTATAAAATGGTTAATTGAATCCATAGAATACTCACTCTGTTCCAGTTCGCTTTCAAGTGCTGGAAGTGTCTTTTTACGGAAATTGTCGTGTAAGTGCCTGTGTGTTTCAAATCCTTTGTAATTAATAGACGCCATATAATTTTCTTCTTCTGTAAAATGTTTCATTGCATGGTCTTTAAAATATTTAATTCCTTCCTTACATGCCCACAGCCCTTTAACCTCCTGGTCCCTGTACATAAGCATCCTGTTTAAAATACCAAAAAGTTTTTTGTGTTCTTCATCAATGTAATCTACGCCAATATTAAAGCGTTCCTGCCATACTAATTGACTGCCCATGTTATTCCTCCTTCAATACAGTAAATACTATAATTGCTGGTACCATTTTCCTTCTATCCCCCTGGCATGCAATCTCCATGCATATATTGCTATAAAATCTGGAAAATGGTATATACCTGTTTTTTTAAAACATTCTTTTACATTATATCACACAACCATTACAAATAGTTATATAATTTTAAATTTTATTTACATTTCTATAATTTTTGAGTTTCCCCATTTTTTAATACACAGGTATTTTGCCTCTGGCAATTCCAAATGTTTTACCAACAGCAGCCACTTGCGCTTGGATGGGATGCGCAGTGGTGCATAAAGCCCCAATGTTTCACAGAAACATTAAATACGGGGCTTAAACACCAGCGCCCCCAAACAGCTGCTTTATGGTAAAACATTTGGAATTTGCCAGAGTAATATAATCTTTGTGTAATTTAAAAAATGGGGAAACTCAAACTATAATTATGTTGATTCGTATAAAAATACATGATAAGCTCTTATAAAACAAAATATACCGCAACAGGGTATGGTCTGGCTTCTTTTTAGCAAGCCATCACCAAAAGTATGGTATCTGGTTCCCACAGATGTGCACATATTTACTTTACCTTTGCGGAAATAAACAGAAAGGTGGAACCTGGCATGAAAAAACTATTAACAAGTATCCTTGTACTTGCTCTTCTTACAGGAATATTTCCTGGCTGTACAGAAATTTACCAAAAGGCTGAAGCAGCATCTGGCTCTTACTGGCTATATGGAACACGCCTGACTAAAAAACTAGGCGGAGAGAAAGGGTGCCATATAAAAATGCATTACAATGATGGCAAGCTTACCATCAAAGGTGGTATGAGAAAAGGTGCCAAAAAAGCGGGTTATGGCAAAGGCAAGAAGATTGGGAACAAAACCCGTATTTTTGAAACAGATAAAAAATGTAAAGTCTATGAACTTGAAAGTCCAGACATAAAATCATATCTGATTAGTTCATATATAGAAGACAGGGAAATAGGCGCAGATGATGACTGGGCAGGAATATCAACACAAATTAAGATTGTAAAAGGAAAGGTTAAAGAAATTTATCTTTCTGCATAAAAATGGCTGCCATATTGTATTTCCCAATATGGCAGTTTTTTTACCATAATCCTGTACAAAAGATATCTGCAATCCACATTGCCTGTCAACAGGCATTTGCTGCTTACCCACTGGAAAACAAAATCCTAATAATTTTAGAATTCTATAAATTCAAATTTCCCATCAATTAAAAATGCACAACCACTTCCAAAAGCACTTACACCTAAACCTGTTAATTCTTCTTTAGATGAAAATGTATGTAATATTTTAATTCCACCATTCCATGATAACCTTGCAAGTATATACTTATTATCTTTATTTTTGTAAATTCCGTATAGTCCATTCTGGTCATAAACTGTATAATTAAAATATGGAATATGCTCTTCTGGCTTAAAAATAATATTACTATTATAAGGTTCATTGTAACTATACAAACAAATATTATATGCTTCATCTGTATATACAACACCTTTATCCACAAGCATAATATTAGAAAAAGTTCCTTCTATCTTATCCAGCTGTTTTCCATCTTTGTTATATATAAAAAGACCAGATGGATTATAGAAAAGCATAATATTATTTTCAACAGCCTGTATATAATTACTAAATAAATCCGCATTAAGTTTCTCTTCTGTTTCTTCTGCTTTCTTCATAAACAGGCTGTTACTCCACGTTTTCCATATACCCTCCCCATTATTAAATTTATACATATGGCACTTTTGTACTGTCCCTATCTTCTCTTCACAATAAACTGTCCCATCACTGCCAATATGTGGCCATCCAAACCCCCAGGAATTTCCACTTTCTTCTATATATATAATCTCATCTGACAAACTGGACAACGATATCCTCCCAATAACAGAAGGACTTCCAACCTTTGTATAATATAAATAATTTTCTGCAATATCCCCCAGCCTGAAGAAACCATTCCTGCCTGCTTCTGCTATCTCTTTATTTTCACCTGTTTTTATACAGGTTCTCACAAGCTTATTATTCAATGGATAATAAATATATGTACCATCTGTTTTCATACAATTATAATAATTGTTTTCCATAATTTCTGTTTTATTTTCAATGCTGTCTGCTTTTTTAACATTATCTTTTGTATTTACACCAGATAAAACACTGGTTTTCTGCATTGCCTGCGGACTATCTGTAAATGACACAAATAATCCTGCAAATACTATTCCTGCTATTAAGATAGCAGCAAGAGTAGTAATTTTCTTATTCTTCTTTTCTAAAATAATATATGAAATTCTTTCTTTTAACATATTACTGCTCCTCCCTGCCATAGATTGTATAATAATATTTCTATTTACTTTTTTTAAAGCCAGATATAATAAAGTATCCCCATATTGCAAAACTTTATCTTGTCCAGCAATTTTAATAACTGCTTCATCACATGCCAGTTCACAGTCACATTCCTCATAATATGATGCTGCCCAGATTAAAGGGTTATACCATAAAAGTGCTATAATTCCATATTTTACAATAACCCATAATAAATCACCATGTTTCCAGTGGCAGTATTCATGCAGCAAAATATATTGTAAATATTGTGTATCCTGTATAATAACAGGACTTATATATACACTTTTCCCTAATAAAAACGGTGTACTTGCACCTTCCCATATATAAACTTTAAGTCCTGTGCCAGAATCTGTTTTATAATATTTACGTTCTTTATAACACCTGGAAATAAAAATGCTATTTTTTAATAATATCCATATAATAATCCCTGTAGAAACAATAAAATATATTATTTTAAATATTTTTATAAGCCAGTATTTAACTATATTACCCTTACCACTGGCCTGTGGTTTAATACTTTTTATTTTATTCTGTATATTTATATTATTAACCTTATTATGTTCTTGTTTATTAACCTGCGTTCCTGTATTTTCTTTCTGCTTATTGCCTGTGGCATATTGCTCCTGTTTTAAATCCCTCTTGTTATCAGATTCCATTATCCAGCACAATTCCTGTCTGCCGTGCACAGGGATTTCAATACATAAAAACGGGACCAGTACCAGATACAGGGGAACTACAAGCCACAATGCATACTGCAGTCTTCTTGTTATATGGTAATAAAAACATTTCCGGAGTAATAATACCACCATAACCAAAATACCTGATAACACTGTTATCCTAATCATTTTTTCCTCCATGTAATAATTTATATAACTGCATAACTTCTTCTTCTGATATTATTTCATCTTTTACCATTGTGTTTACAAGCATTCCTGCATTTCCATGAAAAACTTTATCCAAAAGTGAGAGTATTTCCTTTTGTTCTGCTTCATTCTGCGTAATTTTAGGAAAATATTGTTTTGCCTTTGCTCCTCTTTCATAATAAACAGCTCCCTTTTCCTCAAGACGGTTCAGATACGTAATAACTACATTTTTACTAAAACCTTTCTGTCCTTCTAAAACTTTTGTTATCTGTGTAATAGTCTGAGGTGCATTTTCCCATAATAAATGCATAATCTTCCATTCCTGTTTTGAAATATCCAGATTTTCCATCTCCTTTCTTTATTCCTGCTATAGCATATTTCTTCTTTGACATGTCAAGCGGATATCCGCAATCCGCATTGCCTGCAAACAGGCATTGGCTACTTGCCCAATAACAAACCAACCATTTAAGAAGTGTGTATTTTAAAGGGCTTACTTAATGAGGTTAAACCATTTTATACTGGACTAAATAATATTGCACTGGACATCCTAATAAAACCATATTAGGTATAATATTGTATACCTAATATATCACTTTGGTATACAGCTGTCAACCTTTATTTTATAATTTCCTGCCAGACTAAGTAAGCCCTGGTAAATCAAACCCACCGCTTAAGAAGTGTGTATTTTAAAGGTTTTACTTAATGAGGTTAAAATAACATTTGGGTTTCTGCACTTTTTAAATTACGCAAAGAGTATATCCTCTAGGAATTTCAAGAATACCCTCAAAAAACAACTGTTGGGGGGACTGTCCGGAAACTAAAAACTGGACAGTCCAGACCACAAAATATAGCAACAGACAAGATAATATGTCTGAAAATTTAAAAAAGGAGTTTCTGGACAGTCTGGGTGAAAGGCTAATGCTTAAATATTGGTTTCAATGTTTAAAATTTTATACACCACTGGATGACTCATCCAAACACAATATCATTTAGTTAAGCAGACCTTGATAAACAATGTATTTATGGGTATTTGAAAATCAAATTTATACAAAGATTATATTACTCTGGCAAATTCCAAATGTTTTACCAAAAGGCAGCTGTTATGGGGGCGCTGGTGCTTAAGCCACGTCTTCAATGCTTAATAGAAACAGTTGTTTCTATTAAGCATTTGGGGCTTTATGCACCACTGCGCATCCCATCCAAGCGGAAGCGGCTGCCTGGGGTAAAATTTTGGAATTGCCAGAGCCGTATAACTTGTAAAATATTTAATTTTCAAACATCCATAACTTTGCCATTTACAATATGGCTGCTTAACTAAATGACATTGCATCTAAATAGGGAAACTTAAATCAAAAAACAGCAGGCTTGACACCATTCCCCTGGCAGGTTACAATAATATCTAAAGCTTTAGCATACTATAGCACTTAACCTATGAAAGGCTGTATATTATGGATAAATCAAAAAATACACTACATTTTGGATTTATAGGATTTGGACTTATAGGTGGTTCCATTGCACACTCGCTGCGCCACTTATACCCCTCTTCCCATATAATTGCATACAATTACTATGGCACAAAGCCACATCCCAAACTTGAAATGGCAAAAAACGAAGGCGTACTATCAGAAACCAGCACATCACTTACAGATTTCTCTGCATGTGATGTGATATTTTTATGTGCCCCTGTCCTTGCTAACGAAAAATATCTTGAGATGCTTGCACCATATATTTCTAAAGAATGTATTATTACAGATGTTGGCAGCGTCAAGGGAAATATACATAAGAAAGCTGAAGAACTTGGGCTTAAATATAATTTTATTGGCGGACATCCTATGACAGGCTCTGAAAAAACAGGCTATGACAATTCAGATGCCTCATACCTTAAAGGAGCATATTATATACTTACCCCTTCTGGAAACAACCCAGAAGAACATATTAAATGGATGGCAGATTTCGTAAAAGCATCTGGTTCATATTGTGAAATTATGGATTACAAAGAACATGACCTTGTAACCGCTGCAATAAGCCACTGTCCCCATGTTATTTCAGCCTCACTTGTAAACCTTGTGGCATCCCATGATAAAGACGGGATGTATAAAAAACTTGCTGCTGGCGGCTTTAAAGATATTACAAGGATTTCGTCCTCATCACCTGAAATGTGGCAGAATATATGCCTTACAAACCCAGAATGCATATCATCACTTCTTGACGTATATATAAATATCCTTACGGATATTAAAAAAGCAATAACCACAGACGATGGCAGCACGGTTATGGAATTTTTTGAAAATGCTAAGAAATACAGGGACAGCTTGTAAACAGAATGGAGATTTAAATGAAGATTTTAGAAGGATTAAACCCTGAACAGGAAAAAGCAGTAAAGCACTTTAAAGGACCATTACTTATTCTTGCAGGCGCTGGTTCAGGCAAAACAAGGGTTCTTACACACAGAATTGCTTATCTTATAAGTGAGCACAGAGTACACCCATGGAATATACTTGCACTTACATTTACAAACAAAGCAGCAGGTGAAATGCGTGAACGTGTTGACAGTATAGTGTCTGGACAAAACTCACGGGATATATGGGTAAGCACTTTCCACTCACTATGTGTACGTATATTGCGCAGGCACATTGAATCTATTGGTTACACCAGAAGTTTTACAATTTATGATGGTGATGACCAGAAAACACTTATGCGTGACATTATCAAATTCCTGGACCTTGACCCCAAGAAATATAAAGAACGTTCATTTTTAAGTGTTATTTCTTCTGCAAAAGATGAACTGGTAACGCCAGAACAGTATGAACTCCAGGCAATGGGTGATTTTAATAAAGAAATATACGCACGTGCATACCGTGAATATGAAAAAAGGCTTAAAGATGCCAATGCGCTTGATTTTGATGACCTTATAACCAAGACAATACAACTGCTTAAAGAGAACCCAGATGTACTTTTATACTACCAGAACCGTTTTAAATATATAATGGTTGATGAATACCAGGATACTAATACTGCACAATTTAAACTTATCCATCTTCTTGCAAGTACGACAGGTGAAGATGGCTCTGTTGAGCACAACCTATGCGTAGTTGGTGATGATGACCAGTCAATCTATAAATTCCGTGGTGCTAATATACATAATATACTTAATTTTGAACAGTCATATCCTGGCACAAGGGTAATAAAACTTGAAGAAAACTACCGCTCTACACAAAATATACTTGATGCTGCCAATGCTGTTATAAAGAATAATTCTGTAAGAAAAGACAAGGCCTTGTGGACTGAAAAAGAAAAAGGCGATTTAATATATTTTAACCGTTTTACTAATGAATATGAAGAAGCTTCTGAAATAGCTGATGCCATAAGTTATGCTGTTTCATCAGGACAGGCGTCCTATAAGGATTTTGCCATACTCTACCGTACCAATGCACAGTCACGTGTATTTGAAGAAAAGCTTGTAACAGGCAATATACCTTATAAAATTATTGGTGCAGTTAATTTCTACCAGCGTAAAGAAATAAAAGACCTGCTTGCCTACCTGCGTACTATTGAAAACGGGCTTGATGATATTTCTGTAAAACGTATAATCAATGTGCCAAAAAGGGGCATAGGACTTGCTACTATTGATCGTATATCAATGTATGCTACAAGCCATAGCATAAGCTTTTATGAAGCACTCAAAAGTTATGAATATATTGATGGCATAAACAGAGGAGCTGCAAAACTACAATCTTTTGTAAGCCTTATAGAATCATTTAAACGCCATCTTGAAGAACCAGGCAGTACCCTTACAGACCTTATACATGAGATAACAGAAGAAACTGGATATATAAGGATGCTTGAAGAGGAAGATACAGAAGAATCACTTGGCAGGATTGAAAATATAGAAGAACTTATTAATAAAATTGCTTCTTATGAGGAAACATGCACTGATACTCCTTCGCTCAGTGGATTTCTTGAAGAAGTAGCACTTGTCGCTGATATTGATAATGTAGATGAAAATAACGATATTGTACTGCTTATGACACTGCATAGTGCAAAAGGGCTTGAGTTTCCATATGTATATATTGTTGGCATGGAAGATGGAATCTTCCCAGGCTATGGCGCAGTGGTTAGTGATGAACCAGAAGATATGGAGGAAGAACGCAGGCTGTGCTATGTAGGTATTACAAGGGCAAAAGAAAAACTGTCACTAAGCTGTGCTGTAAGCCGTTTCCGTAATGGTGAACAGCAATATAATATGCCTTCACGTTTTTTAGATGAAATACCACGTTATCTTTTAAAACAAAGCACAAGTTTTAGTAATTTCTCATATTATAAACTTACAGAGGAAACTGCTTCTAGAAATAGTGGATATAATAAACAAAAATCTTATACTGCATCAGAATTTGCCAGTATAAATGCAGGAAACTCTTCATACAATACAAATACTGCCAGTAAATCTGCTTTGTGGAACCCGCTGGCAGAAAAAACTGTTAAAAAGCAAAGCCAGAAGGACACTGGCAAAAATGGACAGCTTTTTGCAGGCAACCCACTAATAAGCAAAGGATTTGCCTCTTACAAGACAGCAGCTTCTGGTTCTGTATCTGTTGATTATAAAGAAGGCGACAGAATAATACACACCAGATTTGGTGAAGGTACAGTTAAAACACTTAATGAAAAATCAGGGGATTATGAAGTCTGTGTAGACTTTGACAATGGTTGTACACGTAAAATGATGGCTTCTTTTGCAAAATTAAAAAAAATATAGATATTATATCTATATTATGGTATAATTTACATTATGAATTAAATTTATTAGAAAGGTGGAATTATTATGCATGTAAACTCAAAAATCGAAGAAATATTAAATACTGCTAAGTTAAATGAGCTTCTGCACAAGAAAGAGCTTGAAGAGAAAAATAAAAACACTCTTGTTATTGCCTTAGCAGTTATTGGCGCTGTTGCCGCTGTTGCAGGTATTGCATACGCTGTATACAAATATTTTACACCTGATTATCTTGAAGATTTTGATTCTGATGATTATTCAGATAACTTTGATGATGATTTTATTGAATTTTCAGATAATAAGCCTGAAGCTGAAGATTAATTTTCCGCTTATGGCATACAGACAATACTACGCATTATGTATTAAACAGGAATACCGGAATGGAATACATTCCGGTATTTTCAGTGTATATTAAAAACATTATAAAACTTTTACAAATGGAGGACTGAAATGAAACTTTGGGGAGGACGTTTTACAAAAGAAACAAATGAACTTGTAAACAACTTTAATGCTTCTATCTCATTTGACCAGAAATTCTATAAAGAAGATATAGAAGGAAGCATTGCACATGTTACAATGCTTGCAAAACAGGGAATTATTACAGATAGCGAAAAGGAATCAATTATTTCAGGGCTTAACAGTATACTTGACGACATTGTATCAGGAAATCTTGAAATAGATAATGTACACGAAGATATCCACAGTTTTGTGGAAGCACATCTGACAAGCCGGATTGGTGATGCTGGCAAGAAACTGCATACCGGCAGAAGCCGCAATGACCAGGTGGCACTCGATATGAAACTTTATACACGTAAAGAAATACTCGGAATAGATACTCTTCTTAAAAATCTTTTAAAAAGCCTTCTTTCAATAATGAAAGAAAATACAGAAACTATAATGCCTGGATTTACACATTTACAAAAAGCGCAGCCAGTAACACTTGCCCACCATATTGGCGCTTATTTTGAAATGTTTAAAAGAGACAGGTCACGCCTTAACGATATTTATGAAAGAATGAACTACTGCCCTCTTGGTTCTGGTGCCCTGGCAGGTACTACATACCCGCTTGACAGGGAATATACAGCCAGCCTTCTTGGATTTAAAGGTCCTACATTAAACAGTATGGACTCTGTATCAGACAGGGACTACCTTATAGAATTTTCTTCTGCAATGTCAATTATAATGATGCATTTAAGCCGTTTCTGCGAAGAAATAACTATATGGAATTCTAATGAATACCAGTTTATAGAAATAGATGACGCATATTCTACAGGCAGCAGCATAATGCCACAGAAGAAAAATCCTGATATTGCAGAACTTGTAAGAGGAAAAACAGGACGTGTATATGGTACACTTATGTCTTTACTTACTACAATGAAAGGACTTTCCCTCGCATATAATAAAGATATGCAGGAAGATAAAGAACTTGTATTTGATGCTATTGATACCACCAAAGGATGCATACTTTTATTTAATGGAATGATTGACACTATGGTTTTCAATAAAGATAATATGCGTGCAAGTGCTGAAGGTGGATTCACTAATGCTACAGATGCTGCAGACTACCTTGTAAACCATGGTGTCCCATTCCGTGATGCACATGGTATAATTGGAAAGCTTGTACTTTATTGTATTGATAATAATAAACCACTGGGAAAACTGTCTTTAGATGAATACAAAGCAATAAGCCCTGTATTTGAAGAAGATATATATAATGCTATAAGCATGGAAACATGTACAAGCAAAAGAAATACTACAGGCGCACCAGGACAGGAAGCAATGAAGGAAGTTATATCTATATATGAAAAGTATTTAGAACAATAAAACTGTCCATATGGTAAATAAGTTAGGTTTCTTTGTTTTTTTAATACACAAGTATTCTGGTACTGGTATCTTAACGCTGGCAATTCCAAATGTTTACCAGCAGCAGCACGTTTGCACTTGGATGGATGCGCAGTGGTGCATAAAGTCCCAATGTTTCTGCGAAACATTTAAGACGGGACTTAAGCACCAGCGTATCCATAACAGCTGCTTTATGGTAAAACATTTGGAAATTGCCAGCGCAATATACTCTTTGTGAAACTTGAAAAATAGAAAAACCCAAAAATAAATAAAGCCCATTATTAGATAATCTAATAGCGGACTTTTATATAAAACCAGGTTTGCCATATATAAAATAATTAGTATGTTTCAAGTTTAGCTTTTTCTTTTTTTATCTCTGTAATGCTTTTGCTGTTATCAGTTGTCTTAAATGTAACTTTTATTTTTAATTTCTTAATTCCATCAGGTAAATCAATCTCTGCCTCACCATTTCCACAGAGAGTAATATCATTTGATGAAGTCAATACAGACCCTTTTTTAAAGTCCTTTGGTTTTAAATTATAAAATAATGAACCTTTACCCATATCATCCTCAAAATATCCCCAGCTAATACCCCATTCATCATCAGAAGAATTTGCTTTTCCCTTTACGTCCAGGATTTTAACCTCTGCTACTGCAGATGATTTTCCGCTTAACTTATATTTAAATTTAAATCTGTTTATATAGTTTTTACTACTTTTAATTGTAATTACAAATGACTTAGAACTTACCCCTGCTGCTTGTGTTTTCTGTGCTGGTACAAACACTCCGGCTATTAGCGCAAAAATTAACAGAATAGATAAAGTTTTTATTCTTAATTTATTCATAATAAATATCCTCCCTCTTTTACAAAATAAAATAAATAAAAAAACAATTACGCTATTTACATATTTTTATCTAGACTAATCTGGCTTTATAACTATTTTATTTCTTATATACTACAATTTTCTGGATCTTGTGTGCAGCTGGATAACTGCTTCTTGCATAAACTCCTCTCAGCCATCCAGCATATTGTGCTTCTGGGTCATAATGCAAGCCATTAATTTTTACCCATGCATGACGTGTATATCCGTCTGGTGCCCTGTCTCTTGAACCATGTACCCGTCCACATACTATATAAGGCCTGTATCCAAGTTCTGATGCCAATGCAGCAAATGCACATGCATAACTATAACAATTTCCTGAATATGTAGAGAACATGTTATATGCAGTTTTTTTAGACCAGTTTGAAAAATTTAAATCAGGATATTTACTTGCATAATGGAACCTTCCTCCCGTTATATATCTCCAGCATGCATAAAGACTGTCACTTTTTGACATTTTTTTATTAATAACTTTTTCTAATGTCATTATAAGTTTTATCTTAAGCTGCGAATTAATATCCCTTTTTGCTTCTCCAGTTCTGGTTAATATAATACCTTGGTATATTGTATTTTTTCTTAACACTCCTTTTTTTGTAGCATTATAAAGTTTATTTTTCTTTATTTGCCAGCCTGTAGCTGCTTTCCCATCTGGAGCAGCACAATACATATTTCCTTTTACTTTAACTATAGATATTCCATTTGACTGTGCAAGCTTTCCTTTGTTATTAAATATATAATAATTTCCATTAATCTTATTGAGGCCTGTAACCATTTTGTTATTTTTAGTACAAAAATAATATTTTGAACCTTCGATTTTTTTCCAGCCAGAAACAAGAATCCCATTCTTTTTACAATAATAAGTATCATTCCCAGTATTTATCCAGCCAGAAGTTTGTAAAATACCATTTTCCTTAAAATAATAAACTTTATCATCTATTTCCTGGCGGCCTGTAAGTATCTCTCCTGTTTCTATAGAGAAATAATATTTCTTTCCTTCTATTTCCTGCCAGTCCGTAAGTACCTCTCCTGTTTCTATGAAAAAATAATATTTCTTTCCTTCTATCTCCTGCCAGTCCGTAAGTACCTCTCCTGTTTCTACGGAAAAATAATATTTCTTTCCTTCTATTTCCTGCCAGCCTGTAAGCATCTCTCCTGTTTCTATGGAAAAATAATATTTCTTTTCCTCTATCTCCTGCCAGCCTGTAAGCATCTCTCCTGTTTCTATGGAAAAATAATATTTCTTTCCTTCTATTTCCTGCCAGCCTGTAAGCATCTCTCCTGTTTCTATGGAAAAATAATATTTCTTTCCTTCTATTTCCTGCCAGCCTGTAAGTTGTCCATCGGTTACACAATCCTGGCTAATTTGTCCATTTTCTGGCATAACAGGCTTATCTGCTTTACAACCAGCACTTACAAGGACTCCTTTATATAAAACTATTATAATTAGAATAAATACTATATTTTTTATAAACTTTTGTTTCATTTTCTGCTCCTGTATTATAATATAACTGTACAATATTGCACACTTTTATAATTATTGTATATATTTTTTAATTTGCTTTTTTTCTTTAAAAAATATTTTCCAGAAGAATTTTCCGCATATTTATCCATATTTGAATCACATATATACCATTTTGAATCTATATTTATCTCTGTCCAGGCATGTTCCTGCAATGCTCCCGAAAATCCATTAGTTTTTCCAATTACAATACGTACTTTGTAACCCGTTGCCTTATTTGCAAGAAAAGCATATGCTGCTGCAAAATGATAACAGCTTCCTTTTTTTTCTGTATACATCTCTAAGGCATAGTCCTTCTCCCAGCCTTTATATGCTTCAAACCCCATAACACGTTTATAATCATATTTTTTTTCTATATAATCAAATAACTTTTTCAGTTTCTTTTTTTCACTGTCTGTTTCTTTTACTTTATTATTCACAACTTTTTCTATTTGTTTTTCTAAAATATTGCTGTCTGTATTTGCAGCATATATTTTACTTGGCATTGCAAATATAACTAAATTAATAATAATTAATATTAAAGTAGTTCCTTTAAAGATTTCTTTTATTTTTTTCACCATACTATTCTGTCTCCTTTATTTTGGCATATATTTTTATTCTGCTCCCATAAAAATTTCTTTTCCCTTATCTGGCTTAAATGTATATATTGTAAAATTATCATATGACAACACACCATCTTTTCCATTTCCATAACAACTTGTATAATACTTCTTTTTATTAGGTTTTCCAATAAACTTTTTTAAATTATCAAATGGTTTTTTATATTTGGCAGCTTTACGTATTTTTACCGTTTTTGGTTTATTATATTTTCCATTTGTATTAAAACAATAAAAATTACCATCAATAATTATAATACCTGTTGCTGCCTGCCCATTTTCATATAAATAATATTTTTTACCATCTGATGTTACCCATTTATTTTTGATTAATTCTCCATTTTCATAATAATAGTAAATGCCATCTTCTTCTACCAGACCATTTAAAATATCATCTGGATTATTCTCTTCATATCCAGGCATATCAGATGCAGATACTTCTGTTTTATAACAATTAAAAAACATAACTATACATAAAATAAAAAATATAATCTTTTTTTGCATTATATTACCCCTTTCTGGAAACTTAATATACAATTACAGGTGTGCCTGTTTCTGCTTCTTCATATAACTGTGATGCGAAACTTACAGGAAGATTAACACATCCATGGCTTCCATTATATGAATAAATTGAACCTCCAAAACTGCTGCGCCAGCTTGCATCATGTAATCCCTGTCCATCCCATGTAAAAGGCATCCAGTAATTTACAAAAGAGTTCCACGCACCTGCAGAACCTCTTAGTATCCTGTTGCGCTGTTTGTACAATATATGGTGTACACCTGTTTTTGTCATTCTTTCTGCAGTTGGCAGGCCTGTAACTATATTTGATTCCAGTTCCAGTTTTCCATCCTTATAATACCAGACTTTTTGCTGGTTTATAGAAACTTCTATATATGTATTTCCTATATCATTTCCTGTTTCTGGATTCCACATTACAGCTCCCTTATTATCCCATACTATTTCTACATTCTTCTTGGTTTTTCTTACAGCTTTACATATAACTTTCTTTGTTTCATCTTTATTAAGCTGCCATCCCATAGTCCCTTCTGGAACTTTAATAATATTTCCTCCATTAGTTGTAAAATCACGTATTTTATTATATGTATCAAGTTTTTTTGCAAGCTTTTGAATTTCTTTTTTTATCCATTTACCAGAAACAACTGCTTTTTTACCATTCCATTCCAAATGCATACTAATATTTAAAGATTTAATATTCACACAATCTGTATTAATATTAAGTTTATAATTATTCCATGTACTTGCTTTTTCAAGTTCTTTTTCTAAATCTTTACTTGTAATACCAGGCTGTTTATAAAACTTTGATAAATCTGGGGTTATATTATTTAACAGGCAATTTTCCACTTCTTTTACTACTTTGTCTGTAATTTTCAATACATTGCCATATGTTTCTGGAATTATAACAGCTTTCCCATTAACAAATTTAATCTTTGCATTTTCTGGTTTTATACAATTAATACCTTTAACAATACTCTTAAGTTTTTTTTTATCAACTTCATAATCTGTACTTGTTTCTATATTTCCTTTATTTATTATATAACTAAAAATGCTAATATCATCTGGCTCAAGTCCTACATCTATATTTGTAAATTCACCAATATCTGTATTAACCCCACATAAATCAATCTGTTTACTGCCTAAGATATTTTTAATAACATTTTTTGCATCTGTAATACTTTGCCCTGAAACATCAATACCATTAACCATATATTCTTCTGGCAGTCTTCCGCCATTTGCAAGATTTTCGTATTTAGCACCCGCAACCCTGAAAACACAAATATATGTGATAAAAAAAATTATTAATACAATCACTAGCATCCCAGCTATTATAGTATAAATCTTTTTCAATTTCATAAAATCCCCCATTCCAGCCAAAATCTATAAACTTTGGCACAAGCACAATAATCCTTTGTTTCCTGGTCTGTTTTTCTCCTTATTTAAATTAAAAATCTTTATACTCTACCTCTCCATCTGACCATTTAATAATATAATATCCCCGTCCTGAACCATCACAATCATAAATTTTTTCCCTGGATACTATTTTACGTTTTGGTGTTTTTCTTTTCTTTAATATTCTGTTTTTTTCTTCTAAGTACTCATCTCCTTTTAATTTTATTATATTTTCCTGGTTTAGCTCCATAGATTTTATAATCTGGAATTTCCCTTTATTTTCAACAATTACTTCAAATACTGCATGGTTATCTGCAATTTTTTCCTTTGGGAGGTTTAACTTATATCCATACTCAGATTTATTGTCTGATACATAAAATGTTTCATAAATATTACACCCATTATCATCTGTGACCCTCACATAAATTTTTACATCCTGTGTCCAAAACATATTATCCAATATTCCATAAACCTCAATGTATCCAGAATTATATTTACTCTCTGATATTTCCAGCTGGCTGCCAGATTCTGCTGTTGTAATATCCTGGTTTATATTTACAGGTATACCTTCTATTAATGGAGGCTCTGTTGCTAATTCTTTTATATTACGTTCCACTTTTTCTAAAACTATAATATCTGGATTATACATTTCTACATATTCTGTAATATTTTGTGGCACACTTTTTGAAAAATATCCCTTTGCAAAAGTATTTGCCATTAATGGCAGCAATGTATTGCCAAAAGAATCCCTGAACATAAGCAATGAACCTGTACCATTTTTATTTTCTGTTTCAATCCATTCTTCTTCAACATTTTTAGTATCTGTCTTATAAGAAAACCTGTAAGGTTCATTATAAAAATAATTCCATTCTGGCACTGCTGTTACTGGATAAAGCATTTTATTTAAATCACCATATTCGTTTTTTAATTTTTCAGGTTTTATATTTTCATAATTTTCATGTTCTATGCCAAGACTGTTTAAAATTGTATTATAAACAAGAACTGCACCTTTCTGGTTCCAATGTGAATCCCTTTTTAAATAAAGTTCTTCTTCCTGTTCTTTAAAAGCCTGGAATAAATCAACATAAAAAATATTATATTTTTTTATGTTTCTTTCAAGCATATCAATACTTTTTATATTACTTGATTTTTTCTGCAAATAATATGGCATATTTTCCCCATATAAAGAATTTTTATTAGGTGCAACTGTAAAAATGAATTTTGCACCTTTGCTATTTATATATTTCTGTATTAATAATAAATTATGTGCTATATTTTCTACATACCGTCCAGACATAATATTTCTTCCAAGATAATCATCTATTGTTGATGAATAATAAAGCCACTCATTATCTCCAGTTACTACTGTTTCTACATTTGATACCATAAATACTTTGCTTTGTATTTCTGCATCCAAAGATACAAGCTCTGGACGGAAAGCAAAATGATCTTCAAAATAAATTCCAAGCTCTTCTAAAAAATTAATGTTTAGCTTTCCATTAGCTTTTTTTATCTTTGGCAGAACCGCCATTTTTCTATTTTCTGTTGTAGTATTAGTGGGGTTAAAAGACATTCCCAAAAATGGAAATGCACATATAAGCAAACAAATACCTGTAAAAATAAATTTTCCTGTATCCCTCATTTTTTATCCTTTCCCAAGTATACTAAATTGCTATAACCTAAAAATACCAACAAGAATTTATAAAATGAATTCTTGCCAGAAGCATACACGCTAGTTTTTTGTTTTTTATATTTAAAACCTAAAATAAATAAATGGATTATATGTATTTCCAGATAAACGTATAATGCACCATACTAAAAGCATAACCGGGACTATATAAGAAAATATATTTATTATTGTATATTTCCATGTAAGACGCAGTTCTTTTATATATAATATATATTGTAATTTCTCTTTTATAATTTTTACAGGAGCCATTCCTATAAAACCTGAGAATAACATAAAAATAAACCACGGATTAAGCTGGCTTATTACAAAACTCATGTTACAATCATCAAATGAAACACCTGTAAACATCTGCCTAAGCATATAAAATGCCTGTGAAAGAGTATCTGCACGGAAAATCACAAAACCTATGCATACAATAAGCATTGTATAAATATATGTAAATATTTTAGGTATTTTTTTTATAAATGTAACATATTCTTCAATTACAGAAAAGAATCCATGATATAATCCCCATATTATAAATGTCCAGTTTGCACCATGCCAGAATCCAGTACAAAAAAATACAACAAATTTATTTATGCTTGTACGTATCTTTCCCTTCCTGTTCCCTCCAAGTGGAATATATAAGTATTCTTTAAACCACCCTGATAAAGAAATATGCCATCTTCTCCAAAATTCTTTTATACTTACAGCTCCATATGGATATTTAAAATTTTCCTGGAATTCAAATCCGAATATTTTCCCAAGTCCTATTGCCATATCACTGTAACCGCTAAAATCATAATATATCTGCAACATATATGATACCGCTCCAATCCAAGCTGATAATATATTAATTTCCCAGCTGGAGGCATTAAAAATTGTATCTGCTGTCTGTCCCACAGTATTTGCAATTAATACTTTTTTTCCAAGACCAAAAATAAAACGGTTTACACCATTAGAAATCTGGTTAATATCTGTTTGGCGGTTTGTAAGATTATAATTAATATCCCTATACTTTATAATTGGCCCTGCTATAAGCTGTGGAAAAAATGAAATATATAATAAAACCCTGTTAAAACTTTTTTGTACTTCGATTCTTTCATAATACACATCAATAACATAAGATAATGCCTGGAATGTAAAAAAAGAAATTCCAACTGGAAGTTTTATATATACAATATTTAAATTTTGTCCAGATATATAATTCCATGTTTCAATAAAAAATACCATATATTTAAAGTAAAGCAGCAATCCAATATTAATAATAACATCTATAAATAAATATATTTTTCTTCTTCCAGAAGAATATGCAATTATTCTTGCCATTATATAATTAAAACCTGCACTAATTATCATAAGCAAAATATACACAGGTTCTCCATATGCATAAAATAATAAACTTGCTATAACCAATAATACATTTTTATAATATATTCCAGGTATACAATAATATAAGACAAATACTACTGGCAAAAAAACGCATATAAACTCTAAAGAACTAAAAACCATTTTGCATATACCTTGTCTTTCTTAATAATTCTTATATAACAACCAAACTCTAATTAACATGCCTTTACAACATTATGAAAATTATGTTGTACTTCTTCTGACTCAAAATTATCAGGTTTGCTATAATTATAATAAAAACTTATTTAAGGAAAAGTATAGGGTAGAATATATATATCCCTAAAAAAAATTAGACAAAAACCCTTGAAAAATATAATTTTTTGTGCTATTATTTTCACTGTGCCAGATACAACATAATTTTCATTACGCTGTATATTCTATATAATATAACACATATGTAAATATTTTTGTTATATTACCAGTTCCATTTTGTCCAGTTGCTTTTTATATTCCTCACATGTTGTCCTTATATAAACCCTTGTTGTTTCTATACTATTATGTCCAAGTATATCAGCAAGTTTTGCTATATCCTTTTCAGTTTTATAAAAAGTCTTTGCAAACAGATGCCTTAAATTATGTGGAAAAATTTTTTCCTCTTCAACATGTGTTTCTTCTTTAAGCGCTTTCATTTCCCTCCACACATTACTGCGGTCCACCGCATTCCCACTGGATGTACGAAATACAATACCACTTTTGATTTTATTGTCACTTATGTACTGTTCAAGCTGTTTTTGTAATTTCGCAGGGATAAGTGCTTTCCGCTGTTTACGTTTCCCATAAATATCAACTTCCCCCGTTTTTACACTTTCCACTGTTATATAAGATAGTTCACTTATACGTATCCCCATAGAACACAGTGTTTGTATAATCATTTCAAGCCTTCTGTTACCCTTGCTCCTGACAGCCATCACCAGTTTTTTATATTCATACATTGATAAATTTCTCTTCCTGGATACAAACGCTTCTTTCTGTATCCGGTATGTCCTGGTACTAAGACCATACCATTCAAGATACCCAAACAGCCTGTTTGCTGCAATAAGAAAAGAATTTATACTTGAAAGTTTGTAATTCCGCTCTATACGTAGATTCTCTTTATATTCTATCATAAGGTTTTTTGTAATCTCCCTGCCACCAGCAAAGTCCATTAATTTTTTAATATCACGTATATACTTTTCTATTGTTGCAGCACTTTTTTCTTCATATTCTAAATATTTCTTAAATTCATTAATTAACTGTTCTGTAATAATATGTTTCATATGTATTTGTCCTCTCTTTCTTATTCTGCCAGAAAGATATCTGTCTTCTGGCATATGTATAATACCAAAATTTTTATTTAATAATAACAGATAATATCTTTATACTCCAGTTTTATTCTATTAAAAAGGTGATACAGATAGCTGGTACAGAAGGGAACTTGTTGAATCCAGAGCTTACATATGGTATTATAAAACCATAAAACAGGGAGGGAATAAGTATAGGTGATATATACGATGGAGTGTTCCGGACAATCTTAAATGACTGCTGGCAACTAGTTATTCCAATTATTAATGAAATTTTCCATGAGAATTATACTGGTAATGAAAAGATAGAATTCAGTCCTAATGAGCATTTTTTAGCCCAGCTGGCAGGACTGAAGGCAGAATATAAAGAAATACTGGAAAGACTTAATGCACTGGAAGACCAGGGTGCAATTGGGACATTTGAAAAGCGTACCATTATAGAGCTTTCCAGGGATGTAATAAAAGAAATTGCACAAAAATATGAAAATATACAGAAAGGTGTAGGTGGTATTATGGGCGGAGCATTAATAGAAACAGAAGCCAGAAGGCTAAGAGATGAAGGCAAACGTGAAGGCAGACAGGAGGGCAGGCGTGAAGGCATGGTTTATGCATATTATGAAATGAATATGGATACTAATGAAATTGCCAGCAAAGTAAATCTTACAGAAACAGAAGTGCTTGAAATTATTAATAGAAAAAAATAATACCAACAGTGTTGCATATTGTACCAGCAGAACCTTAAGCTGTTTTGGCCTGCCTATGCAGTTACAAGGCAAGCCGCCACTATTTGATATAATATCTCCAAAGTAACAGGTTTTTATATGTCTGCCTGGCGATGGGTATACCATTTTATAGTAGTGGCGGCTATTTCTTTTTCTTTGTGCCCTAAGCCTGTTTCCATGTAACCAGTGCATCTCTCAAAATCCTATAAGAACCTTTTATGCCTCAGTATTAAAAGTAACGATATACAAACTACTGTAATAAGCAGGCATATTATTGCAAACCCATGTGTTGTATTAGCAAGGGGGACCCACTTACTGTTTACATTCATCCCATATATACCTGATATAAGTGTTGGTATACCCATTACAAGAGTAATAGATGTAAGTGATTTCATTACATTATTAAGCCTGTTATCAATAACAGAAGACATCAGTTCCCTTGTACCATTTATAATGTCCCTGTATATCGTTGTCATTTCAATAGCCTGCTGGTTTTCCACAATTACATCTCCAAGCAGGTCTTTATCATCAGGATACTGTTCAAGCCTTTTATACCTTGTAAGCCTGTCAAGTACCACCGCATTGGCACGCAGTGATGTTGCAAAATATACAAGTGTTGACTCAAGTGCATGTAAATCAATTAAATCAATATCTTTTGTATTATCATCTATACGCTCTTCTATCTCAGTACGTTTTTTATCAATAATCCTTAAGTTAGTCTGGTAATATGAAGCTATCCTGAATAAAATCTGGTATACAAACCTGAGTTTCTTCTTAGTACTGAATTCCTTTACCCTGCCATTTATAAAAGCCTGGAGGATAGGTGTTTCCACAGAACACACCGTAATAATCATATCCTGTGCAAGTATAATTCCAAGAGGTACCGTAGTATAAGCCTCTTTGTCGTGGCGTATCTCCAGTGCTGGTATATCTACAAGAATAAGAGTATATCCGTCTTCAAGCTCAACACGGGAGCTTTCTTCATCGTCCAATGGAGCCAGCAGGTCACTTATATCAATACCTAGTTTTGCTGCAAGTTCCTCTCCTTCTGGCACTGTAGGATTACACATATCTATCCATACACCATCTACTGGGCCATCTTCCTCATGGATTTTCCTGTCATCTGTCTTATAAAACTTAACCACCTTATCTCACCAGCTTTCTGTATTCTATACAAAATATCTTGTTACAACACCATTACATTCTACAATAAGTGCTACGAAATATCAATTCCATTTTCCATAAGGATATCTTTCATCCTTTCAAGCAGGTCAAACCTTGTATTCCAGTAATCACTGTTTTTTACCCATGCCTTTGCCTGCATCTTTACACGTGCAGGGTTCAGTTTGCATACAACCACACTCATATCCTTATCCTGGCAGATACGCTCATCCTCCCTGAGTATTTCCAGTACAATTTTACGCACTTTTGCAGTTTCTGCACCATAATGCACCATAAAATCCAGTACAAGCATCCTGTCTTCCTGGTTTGAAGTATTAGTAACATTTGAATTAGATATTGTGCCATTTGGTATAACTATAACTTTATTATCAGTAGTATGTATCCTTGTATAAAAAATATCTATACTTTCTACTGTGCCTTCTTCACCAACAGTAATAATATAATCCCCTACTTTAAAAGGCTTAAGCAGCAATATAAGCACACCACCTGCAAGGTTTGACAGGCTTCCCTGCAGGGCAAGCCCTACAGCAAGCCCTGCTGAACCTACCATTGCAACTATTGAGCTTGTACCTACACCAAGGATACCTGCAACAGCAAATATAAGCAGTATATTATATACAAGCCCTGCAAATGACATAACAAACTTCTGTATACCAGCTTCCGCACCACGGCGCTCCATCCATTTATTAGTCATTTTAAGCAGCATATTGACAAGTTTTCTTCCAATAATAAAAACTATCAGCGCAAATACAAGAGTTTTGCAGAAATTAAGCAGTGGTTCCCTCTGTGCAAGAAGATATTGTATAAAGAAATTTGTTTTCTCTTCATTGGAAATTTCTGAATTCATAACTTTCTCTACATCATCAAGACCAATCTCACTGCCTGCCATTGAAGAAATATCTTCTACTGCAAGCAGGCACATATTATAAATTTTAGGAACAGATAACATTATATAATCCTTTCTATGATTCCATACAGCTCCATACACTCATTCCAAGTGGTGGGACTTCAATAATTATTGAATTATCCCTTCCATCCCATGATACTTCTTTTGAATTCTTCTGGTGCCTGTTTACATGGCCAGTCCCGCCATAGATGGTATCATCACTATTAAATATTTCCTTATATTTACCTTTAAATGGCACACCAGCCCTGAAATTCTCGTATATTACAGGTGTAAAATTAAATATAAATAAAAGCTGTTCACTTTCATCTGATGTCCTTCTTACAAAAGTAACTATACTGTGGTCTGCATCCATGCTGCTTATCCATTCAAATCCTGTTTCATCATAGTCATTCTCATAAAGTGAAGGATGCTTTAAATAAAACTGGTTCAGTGCTTTGACATATTGCCTGAAAATATCATGCTCTGGTTCAGCAGCCTCATCCCATGGAAGGCTGGTTTTCTCATTCCATTCTTCTTTCTGTGCAAATTCCTGTCCCATAAACATAAGCTTTTTGCCAGGATGTGCCATCATAAAGCCATAAGCAGCACGCAGGTTCGCATATTTCTGTTCCATGCTTCCAGGCATTTTCATAAGCATAGATGCCTTGAGATGTACTACCTCATCATGCGAAAATACAAGCACAAAATACTCACTATAAGCATAAACCATGCTGAAAAGCAGTGTACCATGCCTTCCCTTCCTGTACAGCGGGTCTGTCTGCATATATCCAGTAAAATCATTCATCCAGCCCATATTCCATTTAAAATCAAAACCAAGCCCGTTTTTCTCTGTATCACCTGTAACCATAGGCCATGCTGTTGATTCTTCTGCAATAAGCAGTGCACCGTCTTTTCTCTTATGGAAAATATCACTAAGCTTCTTAAGCAGTTCTATTGCTTCAAGGTTCTCATTGCCTCCATAAATATTTGGCAGCCATTCACCATTCTGCTTGCCATAGTCAAGATACAGCATAGACGCTACAGCATCCATTCTTATTCCATCTGCATGGTATTTATCAATCCAGAACAATGCACTGGCAATTAAGAAATTATCAACTTCTGGTTTCCCATAATCAAATATAAGAGTCCCCCAGTGAGGATGTTCCCCTCTTCTTGTATCAGGATTTTCATAAATACATGTACCATCAAACCTTGCCAGCCCGCCAGCATCCCTAGGAAAATGTGCAGGAACCCAGTCAAGTATTACTCCTATATTCTTGCTGTGCATATAGTCAATAAAATACATAAAATCCTGTGGTGTACCATATCTTGAAGTAACTGCATAATACCCTGTAACCTGGTATCCCCATGATTCATCAAGTGGATGTTCCATAACTGGCATTATTTCAATATGTGTATAACCCATTTCTTTTACATAACTGGCAAGCATAGGTGCAATTTCCCTGTAATCCAGGAACTCTTCATCACATGTTGGTGTACTGCTTTCACATTTCTTCTTACGCCATGAACCAAGATGGACTTCATATATTGATACAGGTTCTTTCTTATAATCTTTTTTCTTACGTGCGGAAAGCCACGCTGAATCACCCCATTTATATGTGCAGATATTTGTAACAACACTTGCATTATTAGGCCGCTGTTCACATGCAAAACCATATGGGTCAGTCTTTAAAAATACTGTCTGGTAGTCTTTTTTAATTTCATATTTATAAATATCACCAACAGAAATCTCAGGTACAAATAAAGAAAAAATTCCTGTATCCCCAACACGGCACATCTGGTGGCGCCTGCCATCCCAGAAGTTAAAATCACCTGTTACACTTACACGCACTGCATTGGGAGCCCATACTGCAAAATGGACACCATATATAGTATTCTTTTTCTTATTTTTGTCTGTTTCTTCTGTAACATCCCACCTTACCTCAGCATTTTCAAGACACCCGTCTATTGCAACAGGATGCGCACCAAAACAGTTATATACATCATAATATACACCATTTTCAAAACGTACTGCATCACTTTCACCAATAATATCTGTATAAAGATAAGGGTCTTCAAGTTCAATTTTTGAAGATTCACCATATTTTACAATAAATGTATATGGCTCTGTCTTCTTGCCTGGAACCAGTGCAGCAAATACACCAGCCTCGTCTGCTTCTTCCATGTCATAACATTTGCCACTTGATTTAATTTTAAGCTGTACAGAAGATGCATCTGGCAAAAATGCGTGTACAAGTATGCCACCCTTAACTTTATGTGCCCCCAATATCCTGTCAGGATGGTCCTCTTCTGAATACACAATTGCTTCAATGCCTTCCCAGTCCATTAAATCATATAATTTCTTATCCATAAATACCCTCATTTCTGCGCTGGTGCGCTAATATCAAAACAGGCGGCTACGCCTTGCATACTATATTATATTCTGTGAATAAACAAGCCACTTCTAAGCTTTGGTTCAAACCATGTAGATTTTGGCGGCATTAAAAGTCCTGCATCTGCCACAGCAAACAACTCTTCTGTTGAAACTGGATACATTGCAAAAGATACTTCCATATCACTGTCTGCCCGCCTTTCCAGCTCACCTAATCCACGTATTCCTCCAATAAAATCAATTCTTGGGTCTGTCCTTGGGTCTTTTATTCCAAGTACTGGTCCAAGCAGGTAATCCTGCAGGAGTGATACATCAAGTGATGCTACTGCATCTTTGCCAGAAAGAAGTTCTTTTTTTACTTCCAGCATATACCAGCATTTGCCAAGATACATTGCTACTTCACCTTTTTTGGACGGATATTTTGCACTGCCAGTTTTAGTAATATTAAAATGCTTCCTGGCCCTCGCTATAAATTCATCCCTGGTAAGGCCATTTAAGTCTTTAACTGAACGGTTATAGTCCATAATCATAAGGCTGTCATCTGGAAACAGCACTGAAAGGAAATAATTAAATTCTTCTGTACCATTATATCCAGGATTTGCTTCTCTTCTCTTAAGACCTGTTTTTACTGCAGAAGCAGCACGGTGGTGCCCGTCTGCTATATAAATATCACTTACTGCAGCAAACGCGTTTTCAATAGCAGCAATATCACTGGAATCTGAAATCTTCCATACTGTATGCCTGATACCATCTTCTGCAATAAAGTTGTAAACTGGCTTGTCCTCCATAATAACCCTGTCTGTTATTTTATTTATACACTGTTGTGAACGGTATGCCAGAAATACAGGGCCTGTCTGTGCACTAAGTGTGTCTATATGGTTTATTCTGTCCTGTTCTTTTTCTTCACGCGTATTTTCATGCTTCTTAATAACATTATTTACATAGTCATCAATACTTGCACACGCTGCAATTCCTGTCTGTTTCCTTCCATCCATTACAAGCTGGTATATATAATAACATCTGTCATTATCTGTAATAAAAGTGCCATTATCTGCCATGTCTTCAAAAATCTCTTTTGCTTTTTGGTAAACTTCCGGGGCATATGTATCTACACTGTCTGGAAATTGTGTTTCAGCCCTGTCAATCCTTAAAAATGACAGCTCATTATCCTTGACAGCTTCTTTGGCTTCCTGCCTGTTATAAACGTCATATGGCAATGCTGCCACCTTGTCTGCTACCTTTTCATCTGGCCTTACTGCCATAAATGGTTTTATCTTTGCCATAATAATCCTCCATGCCGGTTTTGCCGGCTCAAATAGTATAACTATAGTATACCAAAAAAACAGAAAAAAACAAACTAAACATTGCCAATAATTGTTAATGGTCCTGATGCTGGTGTTTAAATACGTTTGTTTTGTATATTTGTATCATAAAAAAATTTTCTAATTATCTGTATATCCATGCATTTGTCTTTTAAGTTTTCTTTTACTTCTACATATATATCTGGTATAATAAAAATTAAGAATACTACTGTCTATTAATTAAATAGCAATAAAGGAGGCGGCAATTATGTTAAAAGCAATTATTTTCGATATGGATGGTGTTATTATAGACAGTGAACCAGCCCATGCACGTGCTGCACTTTCAGTATTTAGCAGCCATGGCATTGATGTGGATACTGGATATTGTAACAGTTTTATTGGAAGTTCAACAAAAAATATGTGCGAAGACGCTATTAAGCGTTTTGGCATTGATATAACAACAGATGCATTGCTTAATGAAATGAACAAAGCAAAAAGTGATATTGTAAAAAAAGAAGGATACATTATTATTGATGGTATCCAGGAACTGGTTAAAAAATTGTATAAAGCAGGTTATAAACTTGCAGTTGCATCTTCTTCTTCACCAGTTGAAATTGAAGATACAGTAAAGGCACTGGGAATTAGAAAGTATTTTAATAAACTTGTTTCCAGTTCAAATGTAAAGAACCCAAAACCTGCTCCAGATACATTTGAACTTGCACTGTCAAAACTTGGGGTATCTGCAAAAGAAACTATTGTAATTGAAGATTCAGACTATGGTGTTGAAGCAGCCAAAGCAGCAGGCATTGCATGTATTGGATATATTAATAAAAATTCTGCTAACCAGTCACTTAAAAAAGCTAATGTACTTGTTGAAAGTTTCAACAATTTAAGCACACATTTCTTTGAATATACATTACAACGTTCCCAAGGCCTTCCTGTATATATTACAGATACCAAAAGGTTAGTTATACGTGAACTTGCTATTTCAGACATTAAAGAAATCTATCCTATTTATACTGACCCTAATGTCAGGAAATATATAGAAAATATAGATGATTATATGGAAAATGAAATTGAAAAACAAAAAGCTTATATACAAAATGTATACTCTTTCTATGGATATGGCCTATGGGGGGTATTCAGCAAAACAACAGGACGGCTTATTGGAAGATGTGGTATTGAGAACCAGTTAATTGATGGCAAGGAGGAGATAATGCTTTCATATCTGCTTGACAGCCAGCACTGGGGATACGGATATGCCTTAGAATGTTGTAACGCAGTTTTAAAATATGCAAAGGAAGAACTTGATATACACAGGATTGTTGCTGGAATAGATTTTGATAATTCACGTTCAATTAAAACAGCACAAAAACTTGGCATGAAATTAGAAAAAGAATTTACATATAAAAACAGGAAAAAAGAACTTTATGTAATAGAATTTTAACCTCATTAAGTAAGCCCTTTAAAATACACGCTTCTTAAGCGGTGGATTTGATTTACCAGGGCTTACTTAGTCCGGCAGGAGTCCAGGCTCCTGCCAGACTGTCTTTATTCTATAACCAGTTCCCTGGTTCCTGCCCTCTTTATCCTTCTTGAAGAAATAAAAGCAAATAAAAAGAAACTTGTACATATCAATACAGCTGGCATTACAAACACAGACAAACTGAATTTAACTTTGAGATTTGAAATCCCAACTACCCTTAAAATAAAACTTAACATTTTTTCTGAAAATATTATAGCAGCGGCACTTCCTATAACTGTTCCTATAAACGCTGCAATTAAAAACCTTATTGCAAATTGTAAACGCAGTCCTGCAGAAGTAAACCCAAGTGCTTTATATATACATATATCCCTGCGTTCCCTTATAAATGCTTTTGAACATACCATTTGTACTACAATCATAGCAAAAACTATTGAAAAAGCATATACAACCAATGTCATTACATTAAGAGTAAGCTCAAATGTACTGCCTATTCCAGGTGATTCATTAAAACAGGCATACAATATATCCCCATACTTATTGTTTAATCCATCAGATATATCTTTTCCTTTTTCTCTGTTATCAAGAATATATCCTAGATATACAATATGAGTATCCATAATTCTTGATGCTGCCTCTGTAGTCATGCTGCAATTTATCCCAGCATCCCTCATATCCTGGTTTAAACCTGAAATAATATATTCCTCTTTTTGGCCATTATAACCTATAAATACTTTATCCCCAATTTCTAACCCAAGATTTCCAGCAGTGATTTCTGTTATTGCAATTTCATTATTATATAATGGTGCTCTTCCTTTTGATACCGCTTTTATATATTCCGGGCTGCTGTAAATTGCTGATAAAATCTTCTCACCATTTATAGAAAAATAAAAATTACTACAACATTTATAAGAAACTTTAAATCCACTGCTCTTACTAATTGTTTCCTCTATTTCAGCTATCTTGGTATCAGAAATATTTTTCTCTAAATTTATTTCTAAATCAGAATACATAATTCCCATAGCATCCCATACAGATGTTTTATTAATTAAATTTTCAAGCAGCATCATAGTAACCATAAAATAAACAAGCATAGAAACTACAAGAATTACACCTGTATACTGTCTTTTATTTGAAGTAAACTGGCGGAATGCAAGGCTTGCAGAAAGTGCTTTCTGGCTGATTGCCGCCTTTATCCTGCTGTCAAAATAAATCTCACTTTTCCATCCTGAAACAGCCCTTACTGGTGATATATCTGCAGTTTTCCTGGTGACAATAATAATACACAAAACTGAAACCAGAAAAATCCCTGACAATATTATGCTGCATTTTCCTATAGAAATCTGTTTTATTGGAACAATGCCTGTAACAGGAAAAAATAAATTACTAACTATCCTGCACATAGGAATTGCTGCCAGTATTCCAAAGACAGTACCTATAACCTGGGCGGAAAAATACTGTACAACAAGTATAATTTGTATTTGCCAGTTTACAAATCCTTGTGATTTCATAATTCCAAAAGCTATATACTCCATTCTAATCCATGTTGATACACTATGGCAGATAACAACTATAACCGCGGCCAGTAACAAAATTATAAAAACCGTAAGTATAATACAAATTGTTTTTGGATAAAGACAAGTATAATCAAATATCATTGTTTTAGTCATTATCCCAAAACTCATGTCAGAAATACCTGTATCTAAATTAACCTGGCGTATAAACCTGGCATCTGTAAGGCTGCATTTATTATTTTTATAAATATAAAATTGTATAACCGTCTTGTCACCTGTTTTCTTATTTTTCACAGCTTTAATATTATCAGAATATATCTTTTCATAATCTCCATCACTTATAAAAATATTCTTCCACCCCATTACAGCAGCACCAAGTTCTGGGTCTTCTATAATTCCTGCAATTTTAAATTTATATATATAAGTACCAATTTTAATATCCAGCATCCCACCAGTTTCACATAAAAGATTTGTCTTCATGCCTTGTGAAATATAA
Source organism: uncultured Lachnospiraceae bacterium (assembly GCA_948794795.1). Taxonomy (GTDB): domain Bacteria; phylum Bacillota; class Clostridia; order Lachnospirales; family Lachnospiraceae; genus Butyribacter. The sequence goes on from CAQGLR010000002.1 coordinate 218,694, forward strand.
ACTTCTCCTTGTTTTAATTCTGGCGTGCTATCTAAAAAACCTGTACCCTTAGAATTAAAAAGCCTGTATCCTGGCCTTACCTTTTGTACCAAAACCTGGTTTCCATAAGAATAATCTTTGTATACCACTTCTGATGCTTCAAGTGTTTCTATTTCTTTTACACATTCTACAAGCGGATGGTTTTCAACATCAGATACAAGCCTGCCAGATAAGTTATCTTTATAAACCAGACACAAAACATTACCTGTACCCGCCCGTTTCTGTGCATCTTCCATGCCGCCATAAACATTACCTTGTACCCCTAATATTGACACTAATGCCATTGAAATTACTGCCATAAGCAGGACAATATTTATAAAAGAACCTTTTTTATTCCTGATATCTGCCATAATTATTGTAAATAATCCCATTCCCACACCTCACCATTCCATTGACTCAAGCCATGCGTTAACTTGTGTTTCACGGCTTTTCTCATCCTGTGTACCATACGCAGGCAGAGAAAGTTCACCAGTTATATTGCCATCTTCAAGATATAAAATCCTTGTTGCCCTGAGAGCTGCCTTTAAATCATGTGTAACCATCAATATACTTTGCCCATCTTCGTTAAGGCCTGTAAGCAGGTCAAGAACACCTGTAGAATTCTGCCTGTTTAATGCCCCTGTTGGTTCATCTGCAAAAAGTACCACTGGTGTATTAATTACAGCCCTTGCAATAGCACACCTCTGCTGCTCACCACCTGATACTTGTGAAGGAAGATGTGTTTTCACAGCACTAAGCCCCATTCTGTCTAATAATTCATGTGCTTTTTTCCTTACTTTATCCGCAGTGTTTTTCTTATTCAGATATCCAGGAACCACAACATTTTCAAATATTGATAAATTGCCAAGTAAATGCATCTGCTGGAAAACAAAACCAAAATCTGAATAACGCAGCTTTGAAAGTTCCTTTTCTTTCAAAGCTGCAATATTCCTTCCATTATACAAAACTTGTCCTGCTGTAACCCTGTCCATTCCACTAAGTGCATATAAAAGTGTAGATTTTCCTGAACCTGATGCTCCCATAACCACAGTAAAATCCCCTTTGTACAAATCAAGGGAAACATGTGAAAGAATATGTACCTGCCCGCCATTGTGTGCAAAACTTTTACTAACTTCCTTTGCTGATAAAATACTGCTTTTCATTAACAATGCTCCTTTTTTATTTATTCCATATGGTATAGTCATTATAACAGCAAAGATATTAAGAAATCTTTAAGCACATAAACCTCTATATACAATTTACAGAAATTACAGGCAATACAATAACTGCCTCCAGCCCATCTTTATAACTATTAAGCACTACTTTCCCATCCATCCTTTTTACTATATAGTCTACAATATACAATCCCAGTCCTGAACCCTGTTCACTGCCACAATTCCTGCCACGGTAAAATTTATTAAAAATAAATGGCATATCACTATCTGGAATACCTTTTCCATAATCCCTGAATAATATTTTAACATTTTCTGTTTCTAAAATAACAGATATATCTATTTCTGTTTTTGCATATTTTCTTGCATTATTAATAAGATTGCCACACACCTGTGCCAGACGGTTTTTATCTGCAGATACCAGTATTTTTTTGTCTGGAAGTAAAAGACGGATATCCTCTTGTCCATCAGAAAGCCCAGTAAGAGTTTCATTTAAAAATTCACACAATTCAAACTGGCTTAGTGAAATTTTTAATTTATCTAAATCTGAAACAGAATGTAAAAATAAATCATTTGTCAGCCGTGATACTTCATCACATTTTTTCATAATAACAGAAATATATTTCTGGCGTTTTAACACAGAATTATCCATATTTGCCTCTAAACCTTCTGCATATGCCCTTATTGATGCTATTGGCGTTTTAATATCATGTGAAAGCGTTGCTATAATTGTTTTATTATTTTCTACTGCTTCCTTTTCACAGGAACGTGCCTTTTTGATTTCATTCCTCATACTGTCAAATGCCCATGTAAAATCTCCAAAATAATTAGAACGTTCATAACGGAGTGGTATTTCAAAATTTCCTTGCGCAATTTCTTTAGCAAATATTTTCATTTTATTAAATGGCATAAGAATCCAGAAATAAATATATCCAAAAACTATTATTATATATATAACGCAGGCTAAACCTAAAACCAGGCTGTTTCTGCAGCCAGGCACTATACTTCCAGAAGAACGCAGGTTTTCCTGTAATATTGCAGATTTCTCTGTAAGCTTTCCTATATCACCAATTTTAGCAAGCTGCTCCAGTTCATTTACTGCTACTATCTGCTGCCGTCTTATATCATCTGTATTATTCCCGCTGTTTTTAATATACAATATCCCTGAACATAACATAATAATTGATGAAAATAATATAGAAACAAATACAATCCTGCCTTTCATTCTGCCACCTCCAGCATATAACCCACTTTAAAGACTGTCTTTATGTACTGTGGCTTTGCAGGATAATCCTCAATTTTTTCCCTGAGCCAGCGTATATGTACAGCCAGGGTAGATGGCTCCACAATAGAAAATGCACCCCATATTTCTGTAATAAGTTTCTCCTTTGGAACAGCACTGTTTTTATGTTCACAAAGATAAGCAAGTAAATCAAACTCTTTTAAAGAAAGAGAAATTAACTTATTATTTTTAGTTACTGTCCTGGATGTTATATTTACAACAATACCACCAAACTGGATAATCTTTTCCACGTTATCAAAACCATACGCACGTCTTATAACTGCATTTACCCTTGCTAGAAGTTCTTTCATTGAATATGGTTTAGGAAGGTAATCATCACCTCCAATATCAAACCCCGTAATCCTGTCTGTCTCACTTGTCCTTGCACTGGCAAATACCACAGGGACAGATGACACTTCCCTTAATTCTTTGCAAATTTCAAATCCTGTGCTGTCTGGAAGGTTAATATCAAGCAATAATAAATGGAATGTATTTTCAGACAACAATTCAAACGCTTTATCTGCATTTTCCGCAATTAATACATTATAACCATAACTTTCCAGCATATCTGATATAATATAAGATAAATCTTCATCATCATCTACTACCAGTATATTCTTCTGCATACCTTTTAATCCCCTTTCACATATGTACACGGGATAATAATTATTATCCACCCTTAACAATAACATCAATGCTTAAAGTGCCATGTATAAATATTTATAATTATGCAAAACAACACCATAAACCCCAATATTGGCATATTAACTGACATCATCATATACTATGTATATTGCTTTATAGTAATCATATATTTGCCTTTTGCCAGATATTATTTTATAATAGATAAGAATTTAATACAAGTTGCATTAGGATATCTTAATGCAGGAATGGAGAAACATATGATTTTACAATGCAGCCATATTAACAAAGCATTTACTACTGATGTTATTTTAAATGATATCTCTTTTCATATAAATGATAATGAAAAAGCAGCAATCGTTGGAGTAAACGGTTCTGGTAAATCAACCCTGGTAAAAATTATTATGAATGAACTGGAAGCTGACAGTGGTGAAGTTATTATTAGAAAAGATGCTTCTATAGGATATCTTGCACAGAACCAGGAATATAATTCTGATAAAAGCATAATTGAAGAAATGCATAATGCAAAACCTGAAATCAAAGAACTTGCCAGACGTCTTGACAGCCTGGCAGCACAGATGGAAAATACAGAAGGTGCCGGACTTGAGCCTCTTATTAAACAATATGACCAGGCAAGGCACAATTTTGAACAACTTGGCGGGTACGCATATGAAAGTGAAATTACTGGTGTCCTGAAAGGTCTTGGATTTACTGAAGAAGATTTTGGCCAGCCTGTCCAGTCACTATCTGGCGGAGAGAAAACAAGAGTTGCCCTTGCCAGGATGCTTCTAAATAACCCACAGCTTATTATTCTGGATGAGCCTGCCAACCACCTTGACCTTAATGCTATACACTGGCTTGAAGGATACCTTGCAAACTATAAAGGTGCTGTGCTTGTTGTTGCACATGACAGGTATTTCCTTGATAAAATTGTAACTAAAGTAATTGAATTAAGACAGACCAGATGCAGCGTATTCCAAGGAAATTACACAGAATACTCCAAGAAAAAACAGGCTGCAATGGAAGCTCTTATGAAACAATACCTTAACCAGCAGGCAGAAATAAAACACCAGGAAGAGGTTATTGCCAAATTAAAATCATTTAACAGGGAAAAATCAATTAAACGTGCAGAAAGCCGTGAAAAAATGCTTGATAAAATAGAACGGATAGACAAGCCTTTTGAAGAAAACACTAAGATGAACCTGCTTTTCAAGCCAAAGATACAAAGTGGAAATGACGTCCTTTCAGTAAAAAACCTTTCTAAAAGTTATGATAATAACTTGTTGTTTTCTGATATCAGTTTTGATATAAAAAGAGGTGAACATGTTGCTATTATTGGAGACAATGGTACAGGTAAGACTACTATACTTAAAATCCTTATGAAAATGGTACAGCCTGGCTCTTATGGCCAGATTAAATTTGGTACTAATGTCCAGGTTGCATACTATGACCAGGAACACCAGGTACTGCATCCTGAAAAAACTCTTTTCCAGGAAATACAGGATACATACCCGAATATGAACAATACACAGGTACGCAATGTACTTGCTGCTTTTCTGTTTACTAATGATGATGTATTTAAACAGGTTAAAAACCTTAGTGGTGGAGAAAGAGGGCGTGTATCACTTGCAAAGCTTATGCTCTCAGATGCCAATTTCCTGCTGCTGGACGAGCCTACTAACCACCTTGACATTGATTCTAAGGAAATCCTTGAACATGCAATTAATAACTTTGAAGGAACTATACTTTATGTTTCACATGACAGGTATTTTATAAATACTACTGCAACCAGAATAATTAATTTAACACAGAAACAGATAGTAAGTTACCCAGGAAACTATGACTATTACCTTGAGAAAAAGGAAGATGCTGAAAAAGCACAGCTTACTGCTGCTTCTATACAATCCAAAGAAGACATCCAGGAAAAATCTGGAAATAAACTTGACTGGCAGCAACAGAAAGAAGAACAGGCGAGACAACGTAAAATAGAAAGTGAATTAAAAAAAGCTGAAACAGAAATAGAAAAGCTCGAAACCCGTAATTCAGAAATAGATTTACAACTTTCAGACCCTGCTAATGGTACAAATATACAGCTATTACAAGAACTTTCTAAAGAACAGGAAGCTAACACTAACAGACTTGAGGAATTAATGGAACTCTGGGAGTCACTTTCAGACAAATTATAGCAGATAGTAAAAGAAATTATCATTGCTTTACTTTTTAGTAAATAAAAGGAGCAGCCACATTAAGAAAAACTGTAACAATATATAGTAGATATAAATCTTAATAGATACCATATATTGTATGCTTTCTGCTTAGTGCGGCAGCTCCTTTTATTTTATAAAAAATATTTTCTTAATTAATATTAATTTTTCTTTTTATCTTTTGATGCTTTTACAATATCACCACCCTTAGAACCTGGCAGGTTATAACAGATTACTGGAGTTCCTGTTTCTATTATTTCATATATTCTTTTAGCATCCTCTGGAGGAAGATTTACACATCCATGTGAACCGCTTGTCTTGTACAGTTCACCTCCAAATGAACTTCTCCAGCTGGCATCATGCAGTCCAACATTTTTATTAAACGGCATCCAGTAATCCACGGGCGTAGAATAATTTTCGCCGTTTAAAGTAGCATTCCTCTGTTTATAAGTAATTCCATAAACTCCTTCTGGAGTATCATAACCACGTGCACTGTTGCCAGTTACACAATCAGTTTCAAGAACCATCTTACCATCTTTATATAAAATAACATGCTGTGCAGTAAGGTTTACTTCTACATAAGTATTGCCATAATCATTTTTTCCATAACTTACAGCTGTCTGGAAATAAGAAGGTGTTCTCTTTCCCTGTTTTCCTTTTTTTATAAGGCTTGTTAATTCTTTTATTTCTTGTGATGTATTCATCCACCAGCCATAATCACCACTATCTATAGTAATTGTTTCACCATAACTGGTTTTAAATTTCCTTGGCCTGAAAATAGTATCATACTTTCTTCTTATAGAAGCAACAAAATCTGATACCTTACTTTCATCAAGTTTAACTTTGCCTTTTTTTACAGAAATCCATTCATTAACAGTATCACCATCAAGTACCTCTGTATTATCACCAAATTCATATGTAATATTGGTACTTGTATATTTGTTAAGCTTATCCACAAGTTTATTAAGTTTCTTATCCTGTGAAGTAACCTTTGGTTTCTTATATAAACCAAGTTCTTCACAATTCACCTCAGAACCAAGCCCTTGTACTGTCTCTTTAATTGCTTCAGTAACTGCATCCACATCAAGCTGGTTACCAGTAACCTCACTTATTATCCTGTACCCCTTCCCCTTTTTATAATCAGAGATATATGCATTCTTAGGCTTAATAACTTTATCTTTCTGCATGCTTCCAAGATTTTTAACTGCTTCCTTTATTTTTTCCTCATCACAACCTATAAATGTAGGCTTTCCTGCATATACTGCACTATGCACAAATGGCCATTTCCATTCATTTTGTCCATCTATAATCTTTACAAGTTCATCAGTTGACAGGACAGTCACACCAAGGTCTTCACTAGAAAGTTCTTCTTCAAATATCCCACCATTTTTATCCTTTTGTATAATTTTAAGAGAATATTCAGAAAGACCTTCCTCAAAATCTTTCACTTCCATCTTAGAAACATCTGTACCATATACATTTGTCCCATTAAAAAAATGCGATTTATAATATACAACCCCTGCAATATAGACAACAACACCCAGCAGACAACCTAAAGCAGGAATTAACAATAATTTCTTAAATACACCTTTTTTTTCTCTCCTGTTATCCAGTGATATATCTGTCATGTGGATATCTGGATGTATTCCCGCGCTTTCAATAGTAGCAGCTTCATTATTAATTGTTTTGTCTTTATTTTTCTTTCTTCTCATAATCACACGGCCTTCTATAATATAATTCCAGGAATATAAAAATAATAAGCATATTCCATCCTTGACAACATTCCATAATAGTATATTACTTTATAAGCCAAATATCAACCAGCTTTTATTACCATATTTTTAAATCTTTGTTAAATTTGTAAGTTATTATAATATTTAGTAATATAATGTATTTTTTTAGACAAATACTTGACAAACATAACAGTAATAATTATAATGAACATTGTTCAGTATAAAGGCAGGTGTAATTTATGAATACTGTTATTACTTCCAAAGAAGCAATTTTAAATATAAGCAGGCAGCTTATACAAAAACAAGGCTGTACGGCAATTAACATAAGAAATGTTGCTACAGCTTGTGGTGTTTCTGTAGGTTCAATATATAACTATTTTAATTCCAAATCTGATTTAATAGCAGCTGTTATAGAAAGTGTATGGCATGATATCTTCCACTTTCCAGACAATATAGATAACTCCATAAATTTTTTAGACTGTGTAAGTATAATTTTTAATAATATGCAAGAAGGTGTAAAAAAATATCCAGGCTTTTTAAATTTACATTCTATAAGTTTTCTGGGTGATGATAAAGCAAATGGCCAGAAGCTGATGGCAAAATCATGGGAACATATCCAGACTGTACTTTATAACATTCTTTGCAATGATAAAAATATACGTAAAGAGGCGTTTAACGGAATACTGACTCCACGAAAATTTACAGATATTATATTTTCATTGATTATTTCCGCATTAATACAGCAGAATTATGACTGTACTGCAATTCTTGAAATAATTAAGAAAACAATTTATTAATATAAACTTCCCACATAATGGGAATTTTTTAAATAACAAAATGAACATTGTTCATATTGGAGGTAAAATATAATGAAAGTAAAAAAATTAACATTGTTATTAATAGCATGTATTGTATGGACAGCGGCTGGATTTAATATTTTCCGTATTGGCCTGGTAGAATATCCGCCTTATTTATCTATCTTTAATTTATGTTTATCTGTAATTGTATTTACAGTATTCCAATATTTTATTTTTGGAAAACTTGTTAAAAAACATACAAAAAGGATTTTAAACTATAAAGAAAACTACCAGTTTGTCTTAAATTTTTTTGATTTGAAATCCTTTGCTATTATGGCATTTATGATGTCTGGAGGTATTTATTTAAGGGTATCTGGATTATGTCCTGTACGCTTTATTGCAATATTTTATTCAGGTCTAGGGCTATCACTTCTATTAGCAGGGATTTTGTTTGGATGGAACTATTTTAAAAATATCCGCCAGCAATAATAAAAATAAAGGAGAAAATTTATGCAAGCTATTGTAGAAACTTTATTTGATATAGTATATTTAATTACTGTAACCACCTTTGGTATAATAATGATTATAAAAAGCCATGGCCACAGACAATATCTTTTATCTGGCATTATGGCAGTTGTACTTGGAACTGGTGATTCATTTCATTTAATTCCACGTGCAGTTGCATTATGTACCACTGGACTATGTATGGACTGTTTTAATTTGTTTCAGGGCAATGGTTAATGAAAACAATGGAACAGGCTGTATATAATAAATATATTTAATAAAAAAGTCCTGTAAAAAATAAAAAGATACAAAAATTAAGATTTAATATTTGTAATATTCTTAATTTTGTATCTTTACTTTTATATTTGCCATATTTATTACTCAATCTGTTTAATATTATAAAATTTAATAGATAAAATAATATTAAAAGCTGTAAATAATATATAATATTATTTTTCCAGTAATTTATCCATGCATATTACTACTTTCCTGTTTCTAAATAAAATATACTATTCTTATTTGTTTAATAAAATATCTAATAAAAAAATAACTGATACACCAGCAACAATACTAAACAATGCATATAAAAATGCAATACCTGTATGGTTTTGCCGTATCAAATCTGTTGTTTCTAATGCAAAAGTAGAAAATGTAGTAAAACCTCCACATAGACCGGTTTTAAAAAACAATACAAAACGAGGATTTAATGACACATTTTTTGCTGCCAATATAACTATATATCCAATTGCTATACAGCCAGCAATATTTATAATAAATGTCTTTAAAGGAAATACCATAGTTTCTTTTAATGGTACCATTCCTATAAGATATCTAAGGACTGCACCTATAAAACCTCCAAGCCCTGTAACCAGGCAATTAAGCATAATATCCCTCCTTATTCTCCAATTTATTACAGCAAAGACAAAGTTAGTATAATGCAAATATAATTGCACCATCCCCAAGAGCCAGATACTCCGCCTTTCTGGGACGTACAACCCAAATGTCCTTTTATACTGTTTGTGTCATCACTATACTTACTGGATTATAACATATTCTTATTTTAAGAACAAATAATATATAAATAAATATTTCCATTATTTATTTATAATGAACATAAATCTTCATTGCAATCTCTTCCGCCCAAGGCCAATATAAGGAAAAGCTTTCAGAAAACCCTTGCAATAAATGGCATCTTATGGTAGAATACTGAATGTTGTGAATAGAGATGTTCCTCTGTTACGGTTGTATCCTGTATGCACAAAAGTATTAAGAACGTCAAAATAAATAAGGAGGTCACACAGAAATGAATGATATTATTAGAGAAATTGAAAAGGCACAGTTAAAACCAGATATTACAGAATTTGGCGTTGGAGATACAGTTAAAGTATTTGCCAAGGTTATTGAAGGTTCAAGAGAACGTATCCAGGTATTTGAAGGAACTGTACTTAAAAGACAGAATGGTGGAGCCAGGGAAACATTTACAGTAAGAAAGTTTTCAAATGGTGTAGGTGTTGAGAAAACATGGCCATTACATTCCCCAGTTATTGACAGGATTGAAGTAATACGTAAAGGTAAAGTAAGGCGTGCTAAATTATTCTATCTCCGTGACAGGATTGGTAAAGCAGCTAAGGTTAAAGAAGTATTAAAATAATTGTTTTATGTTTTAGATGCAGGTTAATTACATCTGCATATTTACTGTATTATATCAGCCATATTTAAGAAAGCCCGCATTTAGCTGGCTTTCTTTTTTGTTCTGCATTGTATTATAAACTGGAAGCCTGCATAAAATATGAATAACTTCACAGTCCCTGCCATATAACATCTAATATCTAATATACCTGTAATAATATACATAGTTGTTGTTTCCGTTACAGTTCACACCCCCCAATAAACCATTGTGAAATGTGACGAAATTTATTTT
>CAQGLR010000003.1 GCA_948794795.1 uncultured Lachnospiraceae bacterium
AATTTTACCAGGATTGCTTGCTTAAGTTCGCACTTATGGTTAAAGTACCCCTTTTATGGAATTATTACTGGCATCTGGCATTGGAAACCTGCATACTAGCACTCTCAAAAGATAAATGGAAATTATTATATGAAAATTTATGAAACGGACGTGACTATTTGGTTTCCCCATTTTTTAATACACAGGTATTTTGCCAGAGTAATATAGTCTTTGTATAATTTAAAAAATGGGGAACTCAAATTTTTTACTAATATTTAGATACTAAAACTATATCTTCCACCGCTTAATTCCTGTTTCTGTCCTTGTATTCCAGACCAGTCAATACCTTTTATTTTCTCAAGAAGTTCTTCTGCAGAAGGTGCATTTACCCTTGTTCTTTTTACATTACTGTGGGCACCTATGTACTCTCTCTTCTCTTCCCTTGCCTTTTCAATACGTTCCCGTTGTTTCTCACTCATCTTCTCTAAATCAGCAAAGTATGTTACTGTACCATTTTTATCAATGGAAACCCCAAGACGTTTTACATCATCTTTCTTGTCACCAAGGTTTTCTTTCATATCAGAAAGTTTTTCCCTTGCCTCTTCAATTATACCCAGGTTTTTCTTCTTAACATTATCATCAGAAGCCATCTTTTCAAGCTCTTCTGGGTCAATAAGCACACTAAACTCCTTTGTCCCATTAGATAAATATGAATCTGCTTCTTCATCTGAATTATAACTAGCAACTATAAAATCAACATTGCCATATGTTTTCTTAAGTTCCTTTAACAGCTCTTTTGCCCTGTCACTTAAGTTTACTTCTTTATCCTTTGACTGTGTTTTCTTTGTACTATTTGTCTTTTTATTCTGGACCTGGCTGTCATAATAATTTTTTTCATATACTCCTAAACCACTTATACCATTCATAATTCACCCTCCTTAATCCTAAATACATGTGGATATCCACAATCCACCATATTTATATATCTTAGCTTTTTAATCTGCCACACTTAATAACTGCTTAATTATTTTATCGGCTTTATTATTGTAAATAATTAGAAGAAAAATATCTGCCTGGACTTTTATTTTATTGTTAAAATTAGTATAGTGGATAACCAGCTCTGACTACATTGGAACAGACTGGTTATTCATAAAGAAACAACCAGGTAAGCCAATGTATTAATTAATTATTCTATTGATTATATGAAAATATCAGACAAGACGTGCAGTTTCCCTTGCTATAGCAAGTTCTTCATTGGTTGGGACAATCCACACTGGAACTTTACTGTCTGGTGTAGAAAGAAGAACTTCCTCTCCACGCTTTTTATTTGCTTCTTCATCCATTTTAACGCCTATTGCACTAAGACCATCCATAATGCCCTTACGCACTTCACTATTATTTTCACCTGCGCCAGCTGTAAGAGCAATGGCATCTGCACCACCAAGAACCATATAGTAAGCACCAATATATTTTATTATTCTGTAAACAAGTACATCAAGTGCATTATGTGCATCTTCATTTCCATTTCCAGATGCCTCAACAAGGTCCCTGAAATCATTTGATACTCCTGACAAACCAAGCACACCAGACTTTTTATTTAATATCATTGTCATATCACTTACACTTATATTCTCTTTCTGGCAGATAAACTCAATAATTGCAGGGTCTATATCACCTGAACGTGTACCCATTGCAAGCCCTTCAAGTGGTGTCATCCCCATACTTGTATCAACTGATTTGCCATTTTTAATTGCAGAAATACTTGCCCCGCTTCCAATATGGCATATAATCATCTTTGAATTTTCATAATCAAGCCCTGCAAGTTCTGCAAGCCTCTTTGAAACAAAACTATGGCTTGTACCATGAAAACCATAACGGCGTACACCATATTTGCTGTAATATTCCTTTGGAAGGGCATATAAATAAGCTTTAGCTGGCATTGTTTGATGGAACGCTGTATCAAATACTACAACATGTTTAACACCTGGCATTGCTTCCTGGCATGCACGCACTCCAAGGATATTTGCAGGATTATGAAGTGGTGCAAGCTCGTTGCATGTTTCTATCTCCTTTATTACATCCTCAGTTACTACTACAGAGGAAGAGAATTTCTCACCCCCATGTACCATACGGTGTCCAACCGCATGTATTTCATCAAGTGAACTAATAACACCATCCTCAGGGCTTGCAAGCATATCAAGCACCTTCTTAATGGCAACTCCATGGTTCTTAAGCTCCACATCAAGACTGGTCTTTTTATCACCAGTTTTATATATAATATTTCCATCAAGCCCAATGCGTTCACAATTACCTGATGCCTTAACCTGCTCTGTTTCAGAATCAATAAGCTGGAACTTAAGCGAAGAACTTCCACAATTTACAACTAAAATATTCATTTTTATTACCTCCATAATTAAAGCGGATCTTATAATACATATACCTTTTTTACATAGATTTAGTATACTTTATATGCTTTTTTTTGTCCAGAATATGTTTAAAAATTCCATATTATATAACAAATCTACACAACAATTTATTTAAAACATTAGCAATATTATATTTATATACAAAGTATATCATAATTTAAGCAACAGACTGTTTTTCCATATCCGTTTCATAAATTTTAATAATTTTTATTATACACTTTTGCGGGGACGGACAGTTTCCCATGCCAGCTGCCACTGGAAAACTTGCGTACTGCCACTAGCAAAAAATAAATGGAAATTATTATATGAAAATTTGTGAAACGGACGTAACTGTTTTTCTAAAACTAATAGATTTTATATTTTATATATGGTAAAATGACCAATTATAACAATAGCCAAATGGATATCCGCAACCGGCATTGGCTGCTTGCCAATTAGTAAACCAAACCCACCGCTTAAGAAGCGTATATTTTAAATGGCTTACTTAAGCGCATCCCATCCAAGCGCAATGTCATTTAGTTAAGCAGCCCCTGATAAACAATGGATTTATAAGTGTGTGAAAATCAAATTTACACAAAGACTATATTACTCTGGCAAATTCCAAATGTTTTACCAAAAGGCAGCTGTTATGGATACGCTGGTGCTTAAGCCCTGTTCTTTGGGGCTTTACGCACCATTGCGTATCCATCCAAGCGGAATGCGTGCAAAGCCATGTGCAACATGGCTTTATGTTGGTAAAATTTTGGAATTGCCAGAGATACATAACTTATGAATATTTAATTTTCAAACATCCATAAGTCCATTATTTACAAAGGATACCCTTAACTAAATGACATTGCATCCAAGCGGAGACGGGCTGCCTGGGGTAAACATATGGAACTGCCAGAGCTAAAATACTTGTGTATTAAAAAAATTAGGAAACTTCAAATTAAATATATAAAAGGGAGGACTTTTATGAAAACAACAGGTATTATTGCAGAGTATAATCCATTTCACAATGGCCATGCATACCAGATTGATACTATACGCAAGCAGACTGGTGCAGATAATATTGTTATTGTAATGAGCGGAAATTTTGTACAACGTGGAATGCCTGCATTTACAGATAAATACCTCCGTACTGCAATGGCTCTTGAAAATGGAGCCAGTTTTGTTTTTGAACTTCCTGTTATATATGCCTCTGCAAGTGCAGGCCTTTTTGCACTTGGTGGTGCTGCATTGCTTGAAAGCCTGGGTTTTGTTGATAATATCTGTTTTGGCAGTGAATGTGGCAATATAAATATACTAAACCAGGCAGTTAATGCACTTACAAACAATAATATATCTGGTCCTGTTATAAATAAATTTATAAAATCTGGAATGTCCTATCCAGCAGCACAAGCCATTGCAATAGCACAGCAGGTTCCAGGGCACACAGAAGAAACCAGCCAGGTTCTTAGCCAGCCCAATAATATTCTTGCAATAGAATACCTGAAAGCATTAAAATTATTAAAAAGTAAAATAACCCCATTTACTATAAAAAGATGTGACAATGGTTATAATAATAAAGATTATACCAGTTGTATAGATAATTTTTCTTCTGCCACTGCCATAAGAACTGCATTTGCCAATGAAAAAGAACCAATACACGCCATATCTTCTTTTGTTCCTGGAAATATACTTAAAATACTTTCCCAGAACACAGAACGTATAAATATTAATGAAAATATGCTTTCTAACATACTTTACTATAAACTAAGGAGTATTATAGATAAAAACAATATTCCTAGAACGGTTTCAAAACTTACAGAGTTTCTTGATGTTTCTAGTGCACTTGCTAACCGCATTATTAAAAACATTGGAAACTATAATACTTTTACTGGATTTACCAATACCCTTAAAACAAAACAATACACATACAGCAGGATATGCCGCTCCTTGCTTCATATAATACTAGATATACGTAAAGACAATTTTAATATAACATTTCCTTTATCTGCACAAGACAGCTTAGATGCCTGCCAGATTACACCATATGCAAGGCTTCTAGGCATGGATAAATCTAAAAGCAGCATACTTAAAAATATTAAAAATACTATACTAATAACTAAGACTGCTGATGCAATAAAATCTATAAGGAATAATACTTCTTATTCCCAAAGCCTTATAAACTTTGCAGAAAAAACATTTGAAAAAGATATATTTGCTGCTGATTTATATAGAAATACAACACATAATAGCAATAATACCTGTCCTGATGAATACAGGGCAGGCATTATTATAAAATAGTTACTATAATAAATATGTATTTAGTAAAGTATGTATTTTTTAATATATTTCAAAATAATATTTACCAGATAATCCATGTTATAAAATATACAACCTACTACTTTTTTTGCAGGACTTTTACAGCAGATGTTACTCCAATAACCTGAGGTGATGTATCCATAGGAGACTTAAATGTAATACTCATTACTTCATTATCAATAGGTTTTGGCAATAAAGATGCACGTCCATTAATATGGAATTTTATTCCAAATAAATTTACATAGTCAATGCCAATAAAAGCCTTTTCATTAAATTCCTGTTCATACACTTCCTTAGAAATTGTCATTTCAAACTCTGGACTGTATCCTACTAAAATAACTAAAGGTATTAAATGCAAACTTCCTTGTTTTCCAAAAAAATATTCTGCATTAAGGGCACTTCCTTGTACCAGTTCAATATTTGTATTGACAAATGTATCATCATACCATTCACCCCGGTTAACCTGGTATGCCTTCATACCTTTAAATCTTACTTTCAGATTATAATGCTCATCTGCAATAATGCGGCTTACTTTCACTTTTTGTTCAATATTAGAACTATGACAGCTATGGTTTACTTTTACATCATAAATAGTCTTCCATTCCGTTTTAATTTCTGCATCCTTATTAATTTCTGTAACAAAATCATATTCATCATCACTATAGTTATCCCAACGGTTCTTATCCTGTACAATGTTACCGCTAATAGTAGCCTCTGGTACTTCTATAGTTTTTCCACCAGATACTATTGTCATAGTATTTTCTTGCAGTCTTTTTATAGCATTTTTTAATGGCGCATCCATGCTTTGCAAAATATTCTTATATTCTTCTGTTAATTCATCTATAATTCCATATTGTTCATCTAACTGGATTTT
Organism: uncultured Lachnospiraceae bacterium; assembly: GCA_948794795.1. Lineage (GTDB taxonomy): Bacteria > Bacillota > Clostridia > Lachnospirales > Lachnospiraceae > Butyribacter. The sequence goes on from CAQGLR010000003.1 coordinate 5,566, forward strand.
ATATGCCCTGCCATGCCTTGATTCAAGCCAGCTATCTTCTGACATAGATGGCATCCCGTCAATTCCTGGGTTCTTGCTGCACCATAATAAATATTCTTCATGGATTTCTTTATTTATACTACTTATTAAATTTGTATGATTCTGGATTTTTATACGGATTTTCTTATAATCCTCATTTTTATCTGCAATTTTAGGTTTTATAGTCATAATCAAATCCTGATAACTTCTGCTTACCTTAGCAGCACCTGGAATATAAAAACCTCCAATATCTGCTGGTACAGCATTTGCTATATTATAGGCAGCTTCGTCATCACCTGCCTTCCAGTCCGCAGCAACTGGCAAAGAAGAAAACTGGAATACTGTTTCTTTTCCCTGTTGTCTTACAATATCTGGAAAATTCTGTGCTAATGCACTGAAATAATATTTATACTGGCTTTCTTTTGCAAAATCTGTTCTTTTCATATTTTCCCTCATTTCTGCGCTGCTTTTTGCGAATTCCAAGTTTGTGGGTGCAGCGCAGACACAAACTTGCAGAGTGAAAGATTTGAAAAATCTTTCATTCTTCACTATGTTGGATATATTCTGCATTGGTACATTGTGAAAATTTTATTTTTCATTCTTTCCATTTTCTAATTAATAATATCTGTAATTGAAATTCCTAATGAAGTATCCTGTCCAGTTTCATGGTTATAGAAATATACCTCTTCTTTGCTGTCTAAATAAAAAATATTTCCAAATGGGTCACCGGCAAATGGTATATTACCACCAGTATTATAACTTTCTCCTTCATCTTTTAAATAGATATTGCCTTCTGTCAAAGGGTCTATATAGTTAAGGACATAGTCTTCTTGTATTGGGATTTCCACTTTTCCAGCAATAATACTACTTTCATTATTATAAAATCTTTTCAATGTTTCTGGCATTACTAAACCTTTTATAGAAGATATTTCATGGATGTCCTTTTTTGCATAATAAACAGCCGGGGTATAATATCCATCTATAATATATAACTTTCCACTTTTATTTACATTATTTATACTTTTGTAAGTTCCTGGATGTAAATGGCGGTACTGTGCTGCTGAACCCATATGAGATTTTGTATAATTATGTAACTCCCTTTCTACCAGCTGCATCTCGCAGCTAGTCCCATTAAAGTTTGTCATAAAAACATGATGCCATGTAGTATCTGCTGGCTGCGTACCACCATAATATACATTATTTAAAGCTTTAAAATCTCCATAATAGCTTCCTGTCATATTTAATGTCACATCTTGAATTGCATTTCCAAAGAAAGGGGAATAACGGAATCTTGCAGTTGTACTATGTGTATCAATACTTGTAACATTATTACTTGCCATATATGGGTCATTTTCATACCTATTTGCCCATTGTAACATTATATCTCTTCACCTGCCTTTTTATAATTAATTGGAGCTCCTTGTATTATAATAGTCCTTATGCCCATAATATTATTATGGGCATAAGGACTATTAAGTCCTTAACCGGGATTTTGTCAATATATTTTTAAAATTTATATATATTGATGTATTATTTATATATTTTTGACAATAATATCTATATAAGAATTACTCTGGTAATAACAGCTTTTACTATACCTATTCTAAAACTGGGTTAATTTATAATACAAAAAAGCTGCCATGCAAAACATGGCAGCCCCTCTGTAAACCAAAGGTTTACAAAATATTATATTTACTTTTATTAAGATATACTAAATCTTATTTATAAAGCTCTACTAATCTCTGTAAGTGCTCATAACGTGCCTTTGCAGCTTCTTCTGACTCCTTAAAGAGTTTATCAGCACGCTCAGGGAATGGCTTAATAAGACGTGTATAACGTGCTTCATTATTAAGGAATTCCTGGTATGAACCATCACCTTCTTTAGATGTAAGGGTAAATGGATTCTTGCCTTCTGCCTTAAGTGCAGGATTGAATGAGAATAAGTTCCAGTATCCAGCTTTAACCGCCTTCTTCATTTCATCCTGGCAGTGGTTCATTCCACCCTTAGCAATACCATGGAGTTCACAAGGAGCATAACCAATAATAAGTGAAGGACCATTATAAGCTTCTGCTTCTGCTATAACCTTAACTGCCTGTGCAGGATTTGCACCAAGAGCAATCTGTGCTACATATACATAGCCATAGCTCATTGCAATTTCAGCAAGGCTCTTCTTGCCAATCTCTTTACCTGCTGCTGCAAACTGGCAAACCTCACCAATATTAGAAGCCTTTGAAGCCTGTCCGCCTGTATTAGAATACATTTCTGTATCAAATACCATTACATTGACATTCTCACCTGATGCAAGCACATGGTCAAGTCCGCCAAAACCGATATCATATGCCCATCCATCACCACCGAAAATCCATACAGACTTCTTAGCAAGGTAATCTTTCTTGTCAAGTGCTGCCTTTGCATCTGGACATCCAGCTGCTGCTGCCTTCTCAAGTTCAGGTATAAGTGCCTCTGTTGCAGGTGCATTAGCTTTTGTATCATCCTTTGTTTCAACAAACTTATCTGCTGCTGCCTTTAATTCAGCTGAAGCCTTGTCAGAAGCAGCGCAAGCCTTTACAGACTCGATAGCCTGGTCACGGAGATACTTCTGTCCTATATGCATACCAAGACCATGCTCTGCATTATCCTCAAACAGTGAGTTAGACCATGCTGGACCCTTCTTAGAATCCTTGTTTACTGTATAAGGTGATGTTGCAGCTGGGTTACCCCATATTGATGAACATCCTGTTGCATTTGAAATATACATCTGCTCACCAAAAAGCTGTGTAACCAGACGTGCATAAGATGTTTCTGCACAGCCTGCGCAGCTTCCTGAGAACTCAAGGAGTGGCTGGTTATACTGGCTTCCTTTTGGTGTAGTATCAGCAAAACCGCTGTCTTTCTTGCCAACATTAGCAACAAGGTAATCAAATACTGGCTGCTCATCAGCTTCCTCTGCCTGTGGAACCATCTTAATAGCGCCTTCAGCAGGACATACAGTTATACATTCACCACATCCCATACAGTCAAGAGGTGATACACTCATTGTAAACTTGTAACTTGTCTTCTTAGACTTATCATCTGCAACCTTAATATTAGAAGGAGCAGCACTAACTTCATCCTCTGTAAGGAGGAATGGACGTATTGTAGCATGTGAACATACAAATGCGCAGTTATTACACTGTACACACTTCTCAGGGTCCCATGTAGGAACTGTTACAGCTGTACCACGTTTCTCATATGCAGAAGCGCCTGTTTCAAACTGTCCGTCTGGATTATCAATAAATGCAGATACAGGAAGGCTGTCACCATCCATCTTTGAAATTGGCTCCATAAGGTCTTTAACCATCTTAACAACTTCTGGACGTCCTGAAAGTTCTTTAGCAGGAGCATCTGGAGCTGGGTTCTTCCATGAATCTGGAACTTTAACCTCATGTACAGCATCTACACCAGCATCAATTGCCTTGTAGTTCATCTCAACTACTGCATCACCCTTTTTGCTGTATGACTTCTTAGCTGCCTGTTTCATATAATCAACAGCTTCATCAATAGGCATAACATCAGCAAGTTTAAAGAATGCAGACTGGAGAATTGTATTAGTACGCTTGCCCATTCCGATTTCAATAGCCTTGTCAATAGCATTAATTGTATAAAGCTGTATATTATTGTCAGCAATATACTTTTTAGCTGCTGCGTCTAACTTAGTTTCAAGCTCTTCATCAGACCACTGGCAGTTAATCATAAATACACCGCCTGGCTTAACATCCTGTACCATCTTAAAGCCATTTACTACATAAGAAGGGTTATGGCATGCAACAAAGTCAGCCTGGTTAATATAGTATGGGCTCTTAATAGGGTTGTCACCAAAACGAAGATGTGAAATAGTTACACCACCTGTTTTCTTTGAGTCATACTGGAAATATGCCTGGATATACTTATCTGTATGGTCACCAATAATCTTTGTAGAGTTCTTATTAGCACCTACAGTACCATCACCACCAAGTCCCCAGAACTTGCACTCTTTTGTTCCTGGAGCTGATGTAATAGGAGCTGGCTTAACCTCTGGAAGGCTTAAGTTAGTAACATCATCTACAATACCAATTGTAAAGCGTGCCTTAGGTGCATCTTTCTCTAACTCTTTGTATACTGCGAATACAGATGAAGGAGGTGTATCCTTTGAACCAAGACCATAACGTCCGCCTGTAAGCACAATATCATTAAGACCTGCTTCACGAAGTGTAGCTGCTACATCAAGGAAGAGAGGGTCCCCTAATGAACCAGGTTCTTTTGTACGGTCAAGTACAGCAATCTTCTTAGCTGTCTTAGGAAGTACCTTAAGAATAGCTTCTGAAGACCAAGGACGGTATAAACGTACCTTTATAAGACCAACTTTCTCACCTGCTGCTGTAAGGTAATCAATAACTTCTTCTGCAACGTCACATATAGAACCCATTGCAACAATTACACGGTCTGCATCAGGTGCACCATAATAGTTAAATAAACCATAATCTGTACCTAACTTCTGGTTTACCTTGTCCATATACTTCTCAACAACTGCTGGAAGTGCATCATATGCCTTATTGCATGCTTCACGGTGCTGGAAGAATACATCACCATTCTCATGTGAACCACGTGAAGCTGGATGCTCAGGGTTAAGTGCATGTTTACGGAATTCATCAACCGCATCCATTGGGCACATTTCCTTAAGGTCTTCATAATCCCACTTCTCAATCTTCTGGATTTCATGGGATGTACGGAAACCATCAAAGAAGTTAATGAAAGGAACCTTTCCCTCTAAAGCTGCAAGATGTGCAACAGGGCTTAAATCCATAACTTCCTGCGGATTAGTTTCAGCAAGCATAGCAAAACCTGTCTGGCGGCATGCGTATACGTCACTGTGGTCTCCAAAGATATTTAATGAATGTGTTGATACTGTACGTGCTGATACATGGAATACACTAGGTAACTGCTCACCAGCTATCTTATACATATTAGGTATCATAAGAAGAAGACCCTGTGATGCTGTAAATGTAGTGGTAAGTGCACCTGCTGCAAGAGAACCATGTACAGTTCCTGCTGCACCTGCCTCAGATTCCATCTCTACTACCTTAACTGTGTTTCCAAAAATGTTCTTCTGTCCTGCTGCTGACCACATATCTACTGAATCAGCCATAGGGCTTGAAGGTGTGATTGGATAGATACCTGCAACTTCTGTGTAGGCATATGCTACGTGTGCTGCTGCTGTATTTCCATCCATTGATTGTTTAGCTCTAGCCATGTTAATAATTTCCTCCTTATTATATTTCTTCTTAGTATTTTATCACTTAGTGTCTAAAAAGTAAAGAAAACTATATGCATTTTTACCATATTTAATTTAAAATCCTGGGAATAATAGTGTAAAATTATTAAAATTTTATAAATTGATAAGTGACCTTGACTTTGTTAATAATATTGAATAGAATAAATATTTGTTGTTATCCAGTTATATACAGGCTTTATCTTTATGCCGTACCGGAAACTCTGTTAATATAATAATACTTTTTTGGATAATTTCAAGTAGAAATATTAACCATATATAAAGACATACAGATTGGAGGAAACAATGGGAATAAATTATATAACACGTGTAAAAACACCTGATGAACTTAAATCAGAATATTCTTTAAGAGAAGACTTAGCTGTATTAAAAGCTAAGAGAGATACAGAAATTGCAGATGTAATTACAGGCATATCCGATAAGTTCCTGGTTATTATAGGACCATGTTCAGCAGACAATGAAGACGCTGTATGTGACTATACCAGCAGGCTCGCCAAAGTACAGGAAAAAGTTTCAGACAAAATTATACTGGTACCAAGGATATATACCAATAAACCACGTACAACAGGCGAAGGCTATAAAGGTATTGTACACCAGCCTGACCCTGAAAAGGCTCCAGACCTGCTTGAAGGTATTATTGCTATGCGCAAAATGCATATCCGTTCAATAGAAGAAACACATCTTTTCGCTGCTGATGAAATGCTTTATCCTGAAAACTGGCCTTATATATCAGATATACTTTCATATGTTGCAATAGGTGCACGTTCTGTTGAAAACCAGCAGCACAGGCTTGTTGTAAGCGGCCTTGATATACCATGTGGAATGAAAAACCCTACAAGTGGCACATTAAGCATAATGCTTAACTCATGTATCGCTGCACAGTCAGGCCATACATTTATGTACCATGGATGGGAAGTAAAAACTGACGGCAACCCCCTGGCACACACAATATTGCGTGGTGCTGTCAATAAGCACGGCCAGTCACTTCCTAATTACCATTATGAAGACCTTATGCTTTTAAATGAAATGTACCATAAACTTAACCTGGCAAACCCAGCATGTATAATAGACGCAAACCATGCTAATTCCAATAAATGTTATTATGAACAGCCACGTATAATCTACGAAGTTATTCATAGCCGTAATGTATCAAGTGATATAAAGAAACTTGTCAAAGGCGTTATGGTTGAAAGCTATATAGAACCAGGAAACCAGTCAATACATGAACACACATATGGCAAGTCAATTACAGATGCATGCCTTGGGTGGGATGAATCAGAAAAACTTATATACGAAATTGCAGAAAAACTATAATTTATACAAAACATCCACCTGGAAATGCCATAAAATAAAAATACCCCCTGGAACTAATCCAGAGGTATTTTTATGGCATACTGCACACCTGGAATATATAAAACTTAAGGTAATAAGATTCCCCTGCTTCCCATAATATAGGATGGTCCGGAGCCTGGGTACGGAACTGTACCTGCCGGAGCACTTTATGTACATTAGCAGCCGCCTGTCCTATTGTCTTTGTAAAAAGTTCATAATCCATAAAGTGCGAACATGAACAAGTCGCAAGAAATCCGCCATCCTTTAAAATCTTCATTGCACGCAGGTTAATTTCACGGTAGCCCTTTACTGCATTTTTCACAGAATTCCTTGATTTTGTAAATGCTGGCGGGTCAAGTATTACAACATCAAACTTTTCTCCTGCTTCCTCTAATTCTGGAAGCCTGTCAAACACATCCGCACATTCAAACCTGGCAATTTCCTGCAGCCCGTTTAATTCTGCATTCCTTACCGCCTGTGCAATGCCACTTCCAGATGCATCAATTCCAAGTACACTTTTTGCTCCCGCCTGTGCTGCATTTAATGCAAATGAACCTGTATGTGTAAAACAGTCAAGCACTTTTGCATCTTTACAAAGTTTACGTATTGCTTTTCTATTATATTTCTGGTCAAGGAAAAAACCCGTCTTCTGCCCTTCCTTTACATCCACATAATATTTTACACCGTTTTCTGTAATCTGGACTTCTGTATCAAACTCCCCGCCAATAAAACCTTTTACACGCTCCATCCCCTCCTGGAGACGTACCTTTGCATCACTTCTTTCATATACCCCTCTTATATTAATGCCATCCCTTGCCAAAATTTCCTTTAATCCTTGCACTATTAAATCTTTATACCTGTCCATTCCGAGTGCAAGGGACTGCACAACCAGTACATCAGCAAATTTATCAATTACAATACCTGGCAGATAATCAGCCTCACCAAACACAATACGGCAGCTGTCCGTATCAACTGTTTTCTTACGGTATTCCCATGCATTTTCAAGACGTTTTATAAAAAATGCATTATCAATATCCTGTCCAATATCTCTTGTTAACATCCTTATCCTTATTTTGGATACCTGGTTTATAAAACCCCTGCCTAAAGGATACCCGTCAAAATCATGTACAATTACTATATCACCATTTTTAAAGCTTCCAGCAACTGATGCAATTTCATTATTATAAATCCACATTCCGCCCTTTTTTATAGTAATTCCTTTACCTTTTTTCAATGTTACAACTGCACCCATAAGCTACTCCTCCATCAATATATATCCATAAATTTGTGCCAGTTTACGTAATAAGTATTATGGCAGTTTATACTTTTTGCGGTATTCTTTATACTCCCTGTTAAACCTTATTGCGTCATTTTCCTTAAGGTTATCTATATATTCATGTGTTTCAAGAGTATCCACCTTAGTCTGTATAAGACAGGCAGCAATATTAGAACAATGGTCTGCAACCCTCTCATAATTAGTAGTCAGGTCAGATAAAATAAACCCAAGGCCTATTGTACACTTTCCTTTCCTAAGGCGTTTAACATGCTTTTTCTTTACTTCATCATTTAAATTGTCAATTACCTCTTCTAATGGCTCTACATGTGTGGCAAGTTCTGCATCATCCCTGGCAAATACATTATAAGTCATTGTTACAATTTCGCGCAGTGCCGCTTCATATACATCAAGTTCTGCCCTTGCCTTATCTGAAAAATGCTCCTCTTTTTTGCTTACTTCCTTTGCTGTTTCCATAATATTTACAGCATGGTCTGAAATTCTTTCAAAATCACCAATGCAATGCAAAATCATAGTTACCACCTGGGAATCATTTTGTGCAAGCTCTGCGTTATTAATCTTCATAAGGTATGTCCCAAGTTCATCTTCATATCTGTCAACAAGGTTTTCCAGCTCAATTACTTTCTCTGCATCTGCTTCATCATATTTATGGCATAAATTTATAGCTTTAAAAAGTGCCTCCTGTGATGCCCCTGCCATCTGCACTGCTGTTTTTTTGGCCTGTGCAACTGCAAATGCTGGCTGTTCAAGGAAACGCTCATCTAACAGCGCAAGTACATTTTCTTCTGCCTGGATATCATCATCACGTATTGTAAGCATAGCAAGGTTTACAAGCAGTTTCCTGAATGGAAGCAGGCACAAAGTAGCCGCAATATTAAATATTGAATGTACAACTGCAATCCCTGCTGCGCTTGCAGCATCATCAAGAAAATTAAAATTAATAAATACATTTAATAAATAAAATACTGCCATAAATATAATAGTGCCAATCAAGTTAAAGTAAAAATGCACAAGTGCTGCCCTTTTTGCATTTTTACTTGCACCAATTCCAGAAATAAGTGCAGTCACACATGTACCTATATTTTGTCCCATAATAATAGGAATAGCAGAAGCATAGCTTACTGAACCTGTAAGGCACAATGCCTGTAATATACCTACTGATGCAGAAGAACTCTGTATAACCGCAGTAAGCAGTGCACCTACAATCACACCAAGCACTGGATTTTTAAACATAATAAAAATATTAGTAAAACCTGGCATGTCAGCAAGTGGCTTAAGTGCATTACTCATAGTATCCATGCCTGTCATCAGTATTGCAAAACCTGCAAGTATAGTTCCTACATCCTTTTTCTTTGTACTTTTAGCAAAAAGCATAAGGCTGACACCAACAATAGCGAAAATTGGCGCAAATGATGATGGTTTTAACATCTTCATAAACACATTGTCACTTTCAATACCTGCAAGGCTCAGAATCCATGAAGTTATAGTAGTACCTATATTAGCACCCATAATAATGCCAACAGCCTGGTTCAGCTTCATAATCCCTGAATTAACAAACCCCACAACCATTACAGTTGTAGCAGAAGAAGACTGTATAACAGCTGTAACTACAGCACCAAGCAATACTGCAAGAGATGTTTTGGATGTAAACTTCTCAAGTATCTCTTCAAGTTTCCCTCCTGATGTCTTAGCCAGCCCATCTCCCATTATGTGCATACCATAAAGGAATAATGCAAGCCCTCCTATCATTGTCAATAAACCAAATACGTCCATTATTAATTCCTTTCCATTCTACAGGCAAAGCCTTAAGAACTGTAAACAAATTATACATGTAGATTATTTTAACATTTTATCACTATTAATGGCAAGATATTTATTCCCAAAATTTAACATCTATACATTGCTGAACTTGCTGCACTGCTGCTCCATATCATTAACAACATGCATACTGTCTGAAATATCATTATTTATATTCTGCATCTCCTCCGCAAGCACTGATGTTTCATTAGCAGCATTCTCAATTCCTTTGGCACTGTCCTCTATCACAACAGAAATATTACTTACAGCCTGTGTAAGTTTATCAATAACTGTTTTTAAATTATCTGTCTTGTCTGCAAATATCTTCATCTCACTATTTACATAGACTGCATCATCATTATACTTGCTTCCTGACTCTACGAAATTGTCATAATCAGGCATAATATTTTCATCAATATAATTTACAATCCTGTTTGAATTTGTACTAAGTTCGTTTACTGCTGCTATAACAGTTTCATTTATAGTTTGTATATTATTAGCCGTATTCCTGCTGCTGTCCGCAAGCTGCCTTATCTCATCTGCAACAACTGCAAATCCCTTACCTGCCTCACCTGCACGTGCTGCCTCTATAGATGCATTAAGTGCAAGAAGGTTAGTCTGGCTTGAAATTGACAGTATTTCATCAGTAAGGTTTTTAACCTGTTCAACACTCTTACTATGTTCTATTGCTGTCTTAAGGCTGTCTATTATCTCACCAACCATTGTTTCTGTAGTCTTCTGGCTTTCCACAGCTCCCTTGCCAAGCTGTCCTGCACGTGCCTGCATTTCGCCAGAATAGTCAAGTACATTAGCACTTTCCTGCATAAATGCCTCAATACTTTCATCAACATCCTGTATATTCCTGTCTATACCACTTATAGTAGCCGCCACTTCTTCCATAGACGCTGAAAGCTGCTGCATTGCTGCTGACACATCACATGAACTGCTATTGACACTGCTTACACTTGCAGTAACCCCGTCAAAAGCAGATTTAAGCTTACCAGAACTATCTGTCATCCTGGATATAACACTTTGTAATACATCCATAAACTTATTTATACCCTCAACAAGCTTTCCAGCTTCGTCCCTTGTTTCTACAGGAATACGTACTGATAAATCTGCATTGTCACTTTCAAGTCCCGCAATTATTTCATGCAGTTTCCTTGTCGCTCTTGAAACAGGCCTTATAATTGTCAGTATACATGACAATAGCGAAATAACACTGAAAAACCCTGCAACAACAATCATTAAAATATTAAGTTTTATATTTGCATTAAAAATATCATTCTGTTCCTTATTGGAACCCTGTATATTCTGCTGTCTGAACCCAAGCAGGTTTGCTATATTATCCTCTGCCTTATTTACTACTTCTGCAAGGTCACTGTTTGCAAGTTCTATCGCAGAACCTATATCCCTTTTTACTGTAATACATTCCATTACAGAAACATAAACACTGCTTAATAAATCATAATTCTCTTTAAACTGGACATACTCTTTCCTTTCTTTTTCAGTTGAAACCAAAGTCTCATATGAGTTTACTGCTTCATCCACCTTACTGGTTATATCTTCAATTCTTTCTACAACCTTGACTTTTGCTTCATCGTTACCAGTCACAAAATATGTATACAAAAGCTTCTGCATTTCCTGGAATTCTTTGGACAATGTATCAAGCTTATGTATAGCATCAATATTTTGCTGCGCCCTGGTGGTACTTTCATCTTTCAATTTTGAAGTAGAAGCAATTCCCCATGCAGAATGAGCAATACATATTATAGCAAGCACTATAACTGGAACTAAAATTTTGGTTCTTAAAGTATTCATAATCCACCTCATTTCCATGCCGGGCCAGATATATTATGTAAATAATATAATAGATACAATATTTATACATATAAGTGCTTAATATTGTATCTATATATTATCTGCTGGCAGCATTTTTAATATTTAATATTTTAATTATATACTTTTTGTGGCCAATAGTCCATCTATATTTATAACGCTTTTTCTATTTATCAAGATTTATACTATTTATTACGTTATCCAGTGCTTTAACTGATTTCTTTAAGAGTTCTGCTTCCTGTCCATCAAGGTCAATACATACTACCTGCTCAACACCATCACTTCCAACAACTGACGGCATACCTATACATACACCATCTGCTTCATAATAATGGTGCTGCATACTGCTTACAGTAAGTATGCTTTTTTCATTATTTACTATACTTTCACATATTCTTCTTACTGCCATCGCTATCCCATAATAAGTTGCACCCTTGCGGTCTATTATTTCATAGGCACTGTTCTTTACCATATCAGACAGCTTGCTTCTGTTTTCACTATGTGTTTCATACCCACGCATTTCACAAAACTGGTTCACTGGTATACCACTTACATTGACACCACTCCATGCAGTAACTTCACTGTCCCCATGTTCCCCTATAATAAATGCATGGACACTTCTTGGGTCAACTGAAAGGTGTTCCCCTATAACATACTTAAGCCTTCCTGAATCAAGCACTGTACCACTTCCAAGAACATGGTTCTCCTTAAATCCTGAAAGCTTAAGAGTAACCCATGTAAGTATATCTACAGGATTACTTACTACTAAAAGTATTGCATCATCAACATGTTCTGTTATGCCTGGTATCATTTGTTTAAAAATCCCCACATTTTTATTTACAAGGTCAAGCCTTGTTTCTCCTGGTTTCTGCCCTGCACCTGCTGTAATAATTATTACTCCTGCATCCTTAAGGCTGCTATAATCCCCCGCATATATTTTAACTGGGCGTGCAAAAGGAATACCATGGTTCAGATCCATAGCCTCCCCTTCCGCTTTATCCTTGTCAATATCCACAAGTACAATTTCACGGAATAGTGGATTCTGCATAAGCGTATATGCAATAGTAGCCCCTACAAGGCCACAGCCTATTATGCCTGCTTTTGATAAATTCATACTGCACCTCATTTCTATATTTAACCAATAAAATTACGTATACAATACATGTATGCCAGTCTTAGTATGCCTTGTTTTTATTAATTAATACATTTGAAATGCAAAAAGGGAACACATATTGTTCCCTTTATCTGGAATTAATTATATAAATATTATAATATCTGCACTATTTTATATACAGTCCAGCGCCTGCTGTAAGTCTGCAATTATATCCTCTGGGTCTTCAAGCCCTACAGAAAACCTTATAAGGTCTGGTGCAACACCAGCCTCTGCAAGCTGCTCTTCTGTCATCTGCCTGTGTGTATGGCTTGCAGGATGAAGCAGGCATGTCCTGCTGTCTGCAACATGTGTTTCTATACTTGCAAGTTTAAGTTTATCCATAAATCCTACAGATACATCCCTGCCGCCTTTTAAGCCAAAACAAAGCACCCCGCATGAGCCTTCTGGCATATATTTTTTATATAAATTATAAGATGTATCTGACTCAAGTGCAGGATATTTAACCCATGCAACCTTACTGTTACTTTCAAGATACTTTGCAACTGCAAGGGCACTGTTACAATGCTGTTTCATCCTTAAATGAAGTGACTCAAGACCAAGGTTTAAATAAAATGCATTCTGTGGGGACTGTATACAGCCCAGGTCCCTCATAAGCTGTGCTGTTGCCTTTGTTATATAAGCACCTTTTCCAAAACGTTCTGCATATGTTATTCCATGATAAGACTCATCAGGAGTTGTAAGTCCTGGAAATTTATCTGCATATGCCATCCAGTCAAAGTTGCCGCTGTCTACAATACATCCCCCGACACCCGCTGCATGCCCGTCCATATATTTTGTTGTAGAATGTGTAACTATATCCGCTCCCCACTCAAAAGGACGGCAGTTTACAGGTGTTGCAAATGTATTATCTACAATAAGTGGCACACCATGTTTATGTGCTATACCAGCAAACTTTTCAATATCAAATATATTAACTGTAGGATTTGTAATAGTTTCCCCAAAAACAGCTTTTGTATTTGGTTTAAATAATTTATCAATTTCCTCTTCTGGCATATCCTGGTCTATAACAGTACATTCAATTCCCATCTTTTTCATTGTAACAGTGAAAAGGTTAAATGTTCCTCCATATATTGATGATGAAGAAATAAAGTGGTCTCCTGCTTCACATATATTAAACACTGCCATAAAATTAGCTGCCTGTCCAGAAGATGTAAGCATTGCAGCAACCCCGCCTTCAAGTGCTGCAATCTTTGCAGCAACAGCATCATTAGTAGGATTCTGAAGCCTTGTATAAAAATACCCTTCTTTTTCAAGGTCAAACAGCTGTCCCATCTCATCACTTGTTTCATACTTAAATGTAGTGCTCTGGCAAACAGGAACCTGCCTTGGCTCACCATTTCCAGGTTTATACCCTTCATGTATACATTTTGTTCCAATATGGTTTTCTTTCATAAATAATCCTCCATTCCCGCACATATCATATCTAAAAACTTTTTTAATTTAACGAAATATCACCACAATCTGTATAAATATCCAGAACTGCTTTTTCTGCGCCAGTTTTCTTATATTGGCAGCCCCCGTCTTTTCTTTTTTTACTTCCTTTATCTTTATATAACTTTTTAACAGATATATCACCATCTTTTGTAAACATATTAATATTAAGGCTATCCAGGCACCTGCTGCTAATAGTTATATCAATGTCACCATTATCTGCCTTTATTTTTGTTTCACCTGAAATATCAAGAGGTCCTGCATCAATATCACCATTATTTGTATTAATTTCCAGCTTTCCCTTAATATTTGCTTTTGCAGTATATAAGTCACCATTATCTGTTACAACACTTAAAGTTCCTGCAATATCTGGTTTATAAATATCAATATCACCATTTTGGGATTTTATATCCAAAATCCCATTTATATCCGTACCATGTCCATATATATCACCATTAGTTGTTTTTATACTTAACTTATCTGATAATACAGAATTATTAAAATCTATATCACCGTTTTTTGAAATTATATTTCCGCCTTTTAAAGAAACTTTGCTAAAATCCAGGTCACCATCTTTAATGTCCAGGTCACAATTATTTATAGATACACCTGATGGGACATATACATATATTATATTCTTGTAATTCTTTAATTTTTTATTAATACCACTACCTGTCCCTTTCATATAAACAGCCAGCCATTCAAGCTCTGATTCCTTAATTTCCAGGACATTATTTTTTATATGGTATGCTACTGGATTGCTGTTATTGGCACAATACAAATTATATGAGACATAAAAATCTTTATCACCAGATGGTTTAATAACAATATCAAGGCTTTTAACATCTGCTTTAATACTGCTGAATGGATTTACTTTCTTTTTATCTTGTTTATATCTGTACTTTTTCTGTTTTCTTTCTGCCTTTAAGCTATGGATTTGCTGCTCTTGTATATAACCTGCATTACTATATGAATAATTTATGCCAGATGCTGCTAAAATACAAATCCCTGATAATATACATGCTATTTTTAATTTCTTTAATTTATACATCTTCCTGCTCCTGTATAATTTATTTCCCTAATCCCCATACCATATTTTTTGTGGCACAACTAATATAGAAGATGGTTCCATTTTGGAAAATACTGCTTTTGCATTTTTCAAAATACAAACTTTATTTATACTGCTGGAACCATAATAATTGCCCAGCTGTATTTTTTGCAGTACTAGAATTATTTTTCAGCCTATTATCTCTGAAAGGCTGTTTATAATACCTGCTGCCACTTCTGGGTTATTCATTGTATAAATATGTATGTGGTTTATCCCATTGGCAACCAGGTCAATAATCTGCCCTGCTGCATAAGCAATACCTGCCTGCTGCATTTTCAAAGGTTCACTTCCAAACCAGTCAACTATTGCCTTAAACCTTGCTGGTACACAACATCCTGACAGCTGCACACTTCTTTCCATCTGTATTTTCTTAGTGATTGGCATAATTCCTGCTATAACAGGCACCATAATCCCTGCTTCACGCAGACGGTATAAATAGTTATAGAATATTGCATTGTCAAAAAACATCTGTGTTGTAAGAAATTCACAGCCTGCATCAACTTTCTCTTTAATGTGTTTTATATCTTCCGCTTTGTTTTCTGCTTCTGGATGCCCTTCTGGATAACATGCACCACCAATACACATTCCAGGCGCTATCCGCTTAATTTCTTTTACAAGGTCTGATGCATAGTGGAATTGCCCTGGAAGCGGGAATTCTGATTTATCAGGTATATCCCCTCTTAATGCAAGTATATTTTCTATACCAGCTTCTTTCATTTTAACCAGCTGCTTTTCTACTGTTTCTTGTGTAGAAGATACACATGTAAGATGCGCCATAGATGTTACATCATATGCATCTTTTATATCTTTTGCAATGCTTATTGTATGTTCGCTTGTACCTCCTCCTGCTCCATATGTAACACTTATAAAATCAGGTTTTAATGCTGATATTCCTTTTACTGCTTTATTTACACTTTCAAAACCAGTTGTTGTCTTTGGTGGAAATACTTCCATAGACAATGTAACCTTATTATCTTTTAATAATTCTGTAATCTTCATATATTTATCCTCCATATACAAATAAGTACACGCATGTATTAGTATAGACCATATTAAATGCCAGTGCAACAGGTTTTGTAATAATTTGAGTTTCCCCATTTTTTTAATACACAGGTATTTTGCCTCTGGCAATTCCAAAGTTTTACCAACAGCAGCACGCTTTCGCTTGGATGCAATGTCATTTAGTTAAAGGTATTCTTTGTATAATGATGGACTTATTGATGTTTGAAAATTAAATATTCATAAGTTATGTATCTCTGGCAATTCCAAAGTTTTACCAACAGCAGCCGCTTGCGCTTGGATGGGATGCGCAGTGGTGCATAAAATCTGAAAGAACCAGATTTAAGCACCAGCGCCCCCAAACAGCTGCTTTATGGTAAAACATTTGGAATTTGCCAGAGTAATATAATCTTTGTGGGATTTTAATTTTCAAACATTAATAAGTCCTTTAATTTATTAGGTTTTACTTAACTAAATGACATTGCGCTTGGATGGGATGTGCAATGGTAAAACATTTGGAACTTGCCAGAGTAATATAGTCTTTGTATGATTTAAAAAGTGGGGAAACTCAAATAAACCAGGCATCTTTACTTAATCATCTATATATGTTATCATTGTTATAATATTTTTTACAGCTGTTTACAACTTTTTCAGAAAATGCCCATTTTAAAACAAAAAACAAGATAAGAATTCATAAGCTGAAAACGGCTGTTTTACTGTATTTTTCAAAAAAACTTGTAAACTAGTGTATTTTTTATTGAATGGAGTATAAATATGAAAGTAAATGAATCTTCTGAAAATTATCTTGAAACTATATTAATTTTAAGCAAAAAACTTCCAGTAGTACGCTCAGTTGATATATCAAACGAACTTGGTTATAAGAAGTCAAGTGTAAGTGTAGCTATGAAAAACCTAAAAGAAAAAAAATACATTACTGTTACAGATTCAGGCTTTATATACCTTACAGATGAAGGCAAAAGCATTGCTAATATGATATATGAAAGGCATGAATTTATTTCAAAATGGCTTATCTCCCTTGGTGTTGACGAAAAGGTTGCTACAGAAGATGCATGCCGTATTGAACATGTTATAAGTGCTGAAAGTTTTGCTGCCATAAAAAAACATATTAAATATAATTAATATTGCTCCAAAGGTTAAATACAATAAAATAAATTTCTATAATATATTTTATTTAACATTTCTGGCACACCAGTATAACATTGTTACCTGTATGCATATATATGAATTTTAATAAATAATATTTTATTGTACAGATAAGGCAGTTAATTTATGGCATTGCTATCTTGTATTATACTATGGCCTGTCTGGTACATATTATTATAAAACAAATAATACTTACTCTTCTGCAGCCTTCTGCAATATATCAACAGTATGTGCACTTGCACCAAGCAATTCTGGCCTTTCACACGTTGCAATATGGTAGTCCATAAAAATCTTAAAGGTTTCTTCATCCATTACATTAAGAACCTGTCTCATATAATCTGCTGGTCCATCTGCTGATATTATTTTTATGCGCTTAAGACCAGAAGCCTGGTCTATCTTATCTATATCTTCAATTCTTACATAGTCATACAAATCTTTTTCATTACATATACAATGGAAACTACTGTCTATTTTCCCTTCTGCAATACATTGTTTTGCAAAATTTTTCTTAAATGCATGTGTAATTATACTGTATTCATTCATACAATATGCGACAAGAATATATCCTTTATTTTTCGTAATACGTTTTGCTTCATTTAAAACTTGTACCTTTTCATCAAATTTAAAAAGATGGTACATAGGTCCAAATATAAGTGCCATATCAAAGCTTCCACTGCCAAACTTTGATAAATCCAGGGCATTCCCATGATAAGCCTTCACTTTACTTTGTTTTGATTTAAGTATTCCTAAATTATACTTTACAAGTTCAACAGCTGTTACATCATATCCTTCATTAGCAAGGCTTACCGAATATCTTCCTGTACCTGCACCAATATCAATTACTTTTTTATCTTTGTTTTCTCCGAGAAATTCATGGATATATTTCATGGATGTAATATATTCTACCTGCCCATGACGCCGCAATAATCTTTTATCTTCACAAAATTTATTATAATACTCTTCTAAATCTGTCATATAAACCTCACTTCTATACTTCCTTTAAAACCAGAAAACCTAATTTTTATAACTTTTAATCTTAATATTACTTAAAGCACTTTTGAAATTTCCAAAACCAGTAATTTTGTGCACTTTTGAATTTCCAAATATCCTCTGGCTATTTTAAACAATATCATAAGTTTACAATTTTCTATAAAAAAATGTCAATACCATTTTATAATAGGCGCATTTTTCTTTTATAAAATCATATATTATTACAAAAATATGTACATCCAAACAATTAAGGAGACTTATCAATGAAACATTTTTCAAAATTCCTGAATGAAACATACCATGCCAATGAAAAAGGTACTTCCAAACTAAAAGATAATATTGACAAGAAAAATTTTGATATACAAAAAGATACTAATATACCATCCTTTATGAGAAGTGGTCTTGTTGTATTATCTGTAATACTCCTTGCAAGCATTGCTATTGCATATAGTAATAAAGCTATTGGCACAAACCCTGTTACAGCTGTATTCAGTAACAAGATATCTAACAAAGAACTGCCAATATACTGTGTAGATACTCCAGATAAAAAGGTTGCCTTAAGTTTTGATGCTGCATGGGGAAACGAGGATACCCAGAAAATTCTTGATATATTAAAAAAGAATGATGTACATGTAACTTTCTTTATGACTGGCGGCTGGGTAGAATCATATCCTGATGATGTAAAAGCTATTGCTAAAGCTGGCCATGAACTAGGTAACCATAGTGAAAACCATAAACAAATGTCAACTTTGTCTGCTGAAGAATGTAAAGAAGAGATTATGAAAGTACATGAAAAAGTAAAGGAACTTACAGGAACAGATATGCATGTTTTCAGGCCTCCTTACGGAGATTATAACGACAATCTTATAAAAGTCACAAGAGAATGTAATTATAATGCAATCCAATGGGATGTTGACAGTCTAGACTGGAAAGATTATGGTACAGACTCTATATTAAACACAGTCCTTAACCACAAACATCTTGGCAATGGTTCAATTATACTTTGCCACAATGGTGCTAAATATACCGCACAGGCACTTGACCAGCTTATTAAAGGACTTAAAGAAAAAGGATTTACATTTGTAACCATGTCAGAGCTTATTTACAAAGATAATTATGAAATGGATGTAGAAGGACGCCAGCACCAGAAAAGCACACCTGGTACAGACAGCAGCAATTAAAAGTATGCACAGGACTTCTTAAAATACATAACAAAGCCCCTGTTTCTATGGCCTTTAGTATAAAAACAGGGGCTTTAACATTTAGTACAAAATACATATATTTAATTTACCATAACAGCATCTTTACCACTTTCCTGGTTATCTGTATCTATATATGTATACATTCCATCTGGAAGATATTTTGTAATAAGCCTTTCAAGCTCCTCATAATAAACTGGTTTTGATATATAATCTGTAAATCCTGCATCTAAATACATCTCCCTGGAACCAAGCACAGCATTTGCAGTCATTACAATTATTGGTACAGATGAATTAGGATTATCTTTAAATCCCCTGATTCTCTTTAACAATTCAATACCATCCATTTCTGGCATCATATGGTCAAGAAAAATAATCTGGTAACTCTTTTTTTCTATCATTTTCAGACAGTCAGCACCTCTCTTTGCCATATCTACCTTAATCTGTGTACGTTTTAGCAATTCATTGGCAACAAGCAGGTTAGCAGGCATATCATCAACTACAAGTACCCTTGCATCTGGTGCAATAAAAGTTCTTCCCTGGTTTTTATGCTCTGTACCTTTCTCCTTTATACCATCTTCTTCCCATCTTACAACTTTCTGTAAAACATTTATAATAAATTTAGAACCCTTCCCATACTGGCTTTTTACTTCAATATTTCCACCCATAAGCTTCACCAGGTCATTTGCAATAGGAAGCCCAAGTCCAGTCCCCTCAATAGCCTGGTTTTCATCTTCATCAAAATGTTCATATGGCATAAAAAGCTTATCAATATCCTCTTTCCGTATACCTCTTCCTGTATCTTCTATCTCTATAGATAACTTTATATTATTCTCATCTACTTTCTTATAACCAACACTAAATTTAACCATGCCAGCCTTGGTATATTTCATTGCATTACTAGAAACATTTAACACTATCTGCCTTATACGCAGCTTATCACCATATAAAACAACTGGCAGGTTATCTGCAATAGATACTTTAACTTCAATACCTTTTTCATCACCAAACAAATAAAGCATATCTATGCTGTCATTTAAAATATCCATAATGTTATATTCATCTTCTATCAGCTTAAGCTTTCCCTTTTCAAGTTTTGATATATCCAGAATATCCTTAATAATTGCCAGCAGCACTTCTCCAGCTTTTTTTATATGTTTTCCATACTCTGCTACCTTTTTATTATTTGTTTCCCTTAAAACCATTTCATCCATTCCAATAATAGTATTTAAAGGAGTACGGATTTCATGGCTCATCCTAGTAAGAAAATCACTTTTTGCTTTATTAGCTATATCTGCTTTTCTTTTAGCCTCTTCAAGTTCCTCAAAAACCTTTACTTTGTCAGTAAAATCATCCACAATAACAATATAACCTTTTACATCCTTATATTTATCAAGCACCCTGTTTATACATAATCGGCAGTGTGAAGGTTTCATTATACAATCTGCATCAATTTTAATTATGCCTTCTACTGTCTGTAAAATATCTTTATCCACATAAAATAACTGGTCTAACGGGATATCTTCACACTCTGGATGAATTCCAAAATATTCCACTGCAGTTTTATTTATAATTTTAAGCTTCTCATTTTCATCATAAATAAGCAATGGCTCTTCAAATGAATAATATACAAACTCTGTCATATTATCTATACTGATATTGTTGCTTTTATAAAAAAGAAAGGCAAAATAAATCATTAATACGCCAAATGACTGCGTAAGGCTGCTGCCTGGAAAAGCACTTATTCCCAAAAGGGGAAATATTGTATCTAATATAGTTCCAATAAAAATTACAATTTCACAATATATAAAACGCCTGCCCATTACCCGTATCCATTTGCGTTTTTTATTAAAACACATATTCATTTCAAAATAAAACAATGCAGCAGCAACTATAAAACAATAAGAAATATACAAAGTATTAATTATTTTATCTTCAAATATATAACTCATTCCAAATGAAGAATCAATAAAGTTTACATTTTTCCTTTGTACTGAAAACGGGTATAAAACCACACAAGACAATGAAAACAGCTTAACCACCCTGGCAATTACATTATCTATACCGCTCATGCTTGCAAGAAAAAATGTTACAAATACCAAATATGCAAACATGCCAGCCAGCCCTATGCTCCTTAATATATATGCAATATCTGCCGATTCCTGTACTGGTATAAAGCCAAAACAAATACCCCATAATGAACTTGACAAAGCAAGTCCTACAAAAAGAAAATTATCTTTATGGTTTTTCCCACTACTGCGTAACACATTTATAGCAAGAACTACTGTTACTACAGAAAAGCCAAACATTGCATATGAAAGAATTTTATCCATTATTTTTATCCTCTTTAAAATGCCTGTCAATATCATCTACTATCTTTCCATCTATCTTTCCATCTTCTGACATAGATTTTAAAATAGAAATAGCTTCCTTATGGGTTTTACCCTTTTTATATGGTCTTTCCTCTGAAAGTGCCTGGTAAATGTCAAGACAGGCAATAAGACGT
The DNA here is from genome assembly GCA_948794795.1 of uncultured Lachnospiraceae bacterium. Taxonomy (GTDB): domain Bacteria; phylum Bacillota; class Clostridia; order Lachnospirales; family Lachnospiraceae; genus Butyribacter. The sequence goes on from CAQGLR010000003.1 coordinate 27,726, forward strand.
TCTTCATGTCCAAGTTCATCTGCTTTTTTACCAAATGGATAACCACTTCCATCAAGTTTCTCATGGTGCATGCAGGCCCATGGCATAATTTCTTCCATGCCTCTTATTGATTTTAACATAATATAGCTTGCTTCTGCATGGTCTTTAATATTCAAATACTCCTGGTCCGTGAGTTTTCCAGGCTTTTCAAGTATCTCATTATTTATTATAAGCTTTCCTATATCATGCAGTGCACCCGCTACATACAATTTTGTCTGCTTATCTTCATTATACCCATAATACCTGCCCATCTCCATCGCTTTCTTTGCAATCCCATCAGAATGCCTGCTTGTAAATTCAGACTTATAATCTACAATTTTTGAAAAAATCCCTGATATATCAATAAGAAGGCTGTTGTCACATTCCAGGTATACTTCTGGCAGATAATTAAGTATATTTCTTTTCATGGATTGTTCCATAATATCCATGCTTTGTGCATTATTAAATGCTTTTAAAAATATACTAACTATGCTGCTGTCAAAAAGAACACCTTCATTCTCTTTTACAAACTTATACATTCTGGTATATTTTTTACTATCCATGCTCCTTAAATCAAAAGAAGTGTCCAGAACATCAGCAATATGCACTATTCTTGCAAAAACAGGCACCTCTTTATAATTTTTCCCAAATGGTCCTCTCCCGTCAGCCCTTTCATGGTGGTATAATATTGCCCCCTTGCCTCTTTTATAGAAAGGCATCCTTCTTATATTTTCTTCACCTGCTATGCAATGTTCTTTCATTGAAACTGCACACTTTCCTTTGTCCATGTTATTTACCATTGCATATTCAGCCTGTATACACTCCGCCAGTGCATTATCATGCAGCAGCGCCACTGCCGCCAGGTCCATAAGCATATATCTGTCAAACCCCAGAAGCCGTCCTGTTTCTATTGAAACAACTGCTACACGCTTAGAATGGAAACTGCTTACTCCCATAAGCTCAGCTTCAACACAGTCAACAGCATATGAAAGCTGGTTAAGCAGGTCATTCAGACATATTTTCATCAATATTACTCCTCCCAGATATATATCATTTATTACATTACTACTATACCTAGATATATCTTAGTTAATTATACAGATTTTTGCAAGGTTTTGTCCAGATATTTTACAATTTGAATTTCCCCATTTTTTGTGTTACACAAAGACTATATTACTCTGGCAAGTTCCACATATTTTACCAAAAGGCAGCTGTTTGGGGGCGCTGGTGCTTAAATCTGGTTTTTTCAGATTTTATATACCATTGCGCATCCCATCCAAGCGAAAGCGGCTGCCGTTGGTAAAATTTTGGAATTGCCAGAGGCAAAATACCTGTGTATTAAAAAATGGGGAAACTCAAAATTTTACAAATGTTATGTATACCATCAAGATTGCAACTACATAATTGACACTACACCTGCCAAATGTTATATTATATATAGTCTATGTTTGTCCAGACTTATAAAATGACAGAGTTGTTTAGAAAGGAAAATGTATGAATAACAAAAATAAAAACCTATTTTTTAATGAAGCAGAAGATGAAGCAGTTATTGTAACTATTGCACCTGGAACAGAGGACGAATTTGATGTTGAAATAATTGCTGCTTTAGAAATTGAAGAACTTTCACAAGAATATGTTGCTGTGCTTCCTATTGACCCTGTTGAAGATGTTGGTGAAGATGAATTAATCCTTTTCAAATATTCAGAAGATGAGGAAGGCAATCCTGAATTTGAAGGAATTACAGATGATGAAGAGCTGCAGTCTGTTGCAACAGCATTTGAACAATACTTCAGTGAAGCTACTAATGAACTGTACAATGATGAAGATTATTTAAAAAGTATCGGAAGCTATGTCCCTGGCATAAATATTAAACCATGATTTTGCAGCAGTACTTCTGCTTTGCCAAAAATAGCCTGTACTTCTGAGATGCTGCCACACCAGGCAGGAATATACAATATATAGTATCCGGGATTTATCCCAGACTATATTACGTATTACACATTACTGGTATGGCAGCATTTTATTTTTATCTTTCTTTTTTCCATAAATACCCAAATTATCTCCTAGATGATATATTTATAATTGTGACTATAAACACTTCTTCAAGTACATAGAAACCAGGACGCCTGTTATAGTTACATACGTTTTACCAAATTATATTAATTTACATTAGGAGGGAATTTACATGGATCTATCAAGACTTACTGAAATCTTTATTGAATTTCTTGATGACAAAGACTCAAGTCCGCACACAATCAGAAACTATAAGGGAACTCTAAATGACTTTACGCGTTATATTGAAGAGGAGATTTTTAATGGCATAGCCATGCTTGATAATATTACTATTGAGCATCTCCAGGAATATATGTCCTACCGTAAAAGAAGAGGAAATTCTGGCAAAACACGTGCTAATGTGCTTGTTACACTGCGTTCATTCTGGAATTTCCTGGTTAAACGTGGATTTACCCAGATTAACCTTGCTGACCAGCTTGACAATATCCATATCCAAAAAAAGGAACGCATTTATCTTACTATAGATGAAATGAAAGATTTTCTTTCTGTAATAGATAAACCCGTTATACACGCTGCATGTGCTACTATATGTTTTACAGGACTGCGCGTATCCGAATTATGTAACCTTAAACTTGATGATGTAAATTTTGAAAGAAATGAAATAACTGTAGTATGTGGTAAAGGCAAAAAGGATAGAATTATTCCTATGAATAATGAAATAAGACAAATATTAATTAAATATAAGAAGAAATTCAGGAATAATGAATCAGACAACTTTTTTTCAACAAAGAATTCTGGCAAACTTACGCACCAGTACTTAAATTCATGTATACATGCCTATGCTGAAAAGGCTGGTCTTAACCCAAAGCTGTCAGCCCATTGCCTCAGGCACAGTTTTGCCTCAGCACTTGTTGCAAAAAACTGTCCTATATCTGTACTGCAGCGCCTGTTAGGACATGCAGATTTAAAAAGCAGCAGCATTTATCTTCATACAGTGCAGTCACAGTTAATTGAATCAGTAAATACATTATCATTAAAAAAAAGGAGCTAAAATATGTCATATATTAATACAACAGCCAAAAATTTTGATGAACAGGAAACCAATATATTAAAAGACCTGGATAATGGAAACAAGCGTGAAGATATCTATAAAAAATATGGTTATTCCAGCATACGTACTATGGATGCATTTTTTAGAAGACGCGGATTTATCGTTAAAAATGGCCAGTATATTAAAAGAGATGCGTACCGTGACCAGATGCTTGACCAGATTAGCGGCCAAGTTCCTTTTAAGGCACAAATGATAGCAGAAAAGTTTAAAAAAGATGGCGCACTTGCCAATCCTGCTGAGATAGCATCAACATTTGGATTTGAAAACTATACTGAAATGAACAATTATATGCGTAACAGCAATATGTTCTACAACAGCAGTACAAGAACTTACGAACCACGCACTAATAAACGAACAAATGCTTTATCTGAGTTTGCAGACAGGGATGCTAAAATTGAAGAAGTTAAACAACTGGTTGCAAAAGATGATTCTAAGGAGGATGAAAGCAAATACCATTCATTTTTAAATTACTTATATGAAAACAGGGAACAGCTGATAGAATTATGCACACCATCCCTTACAGAGAATACACCACAACGTTATCTTATACCAGGCAGTAAAAAAGTTAAAAGCATTTATCTTTCAAAAGGCCTTTCTACTATTATAGATGACTTTTCACGCTCTAAAAATATAACAATACGTGAAATGGTGGAAGGAGCAATGATTGAATACCTGATAAAATATGGCTACCGTTCAGAAGTAGAGATACTTTTATCTAAAAAATAATTATTATTAAACTATAAAAAACAATTTTGTTTTCCAGGGTATGTAAGAAATATCTGTAAATCTTTTACAGTTCTTCATATCCTGGCTGGAACACTTATGCTATTTTTCACCATACAAAACTTAACAAATTCTTCCATTTTATTACCTTTTTTCTCCAAATTCTATATTAGATGTTACTTTAATTCTTAAATATACCCATAATGTTTTATATTAAAATTAATAATAACCCTGTTTAATTTTTTGTATTTTCCTAGAAAAACAGCAGTTTCCAGAAAATACCTGTTTTGGTTTCGACAGTGGGAGCTATCACAAGCTTTAAAGCAACAAAGGCTGATACTTTTGTAGTAGAATTTGATAAAGCACAGCCAGCAGCAGTTACAGCAGAGGTAACAAAGGGAACAAGCAAGGTTGATTTAAAAGCAACATGGAACGAGGGAAGGACAGCCGTTACATTAGTATCAACAGGAAAGCTTACAACTGGCGAGTACACAGTAACTGTTAAGAATGGCGAGGCTTCTGTTACAGCAAAGACAAATGTTGAAGATGAAAAGGTAACAGCAATCAACATTACAAGCCCTACAGCACTTACAGGCAATAAGGGTACAGAAGCATATATTTATTATGACGTAGTAAACCAGTATGGTGACAGCATGAGGACATCAACAAGCATCAACTGGACAATAAGCTCATCATATGGAACACCAAAAGTTGATACATCCACAGGTAAGATTACAATTAAAGCTGATGATAAAGGTGAAAAAGTATTCACATATGGAACAGACATATATATCGTTGGTGTTAATGTAAAGAGCGGTGTATCAGTTAATACAAGCATTAAGATTGGTATGGAACAGGCAGTAGACAGCGTTAAATTTGCAGGTTTTGTAAGCAAAGATGCAAAGACAAAGAAAGTTGAAAGCCTTCCTAAGAACTTTACAAAAGACACTTATTCATTACTGTTTACAGCATATGACCAGAATGGAAATCCTTATTCTGCAAGTGATGTAAAGGGTGAAGACCTTACATTTATTTCAAACAACCCATTACTTATTGACAGTGCATTTAAGTTTAATGACAATGTTTATACAATTGATGGTGAAGATTATGCATCTGTAAGCATCAACCCTGGACAGTATGTTGACAAGGGTGGTGAAGTTACAATTACAGTTGTAGCTAACAAGACAGGTAAGAAGACAGAGCAGGTATTTGTAATTGGTGAAACTGCACTTCTTAAGAGCCTTGTATTATCAGCACCTAATGCAGTAGTAGCGGATGGTGATAAAGATGTTAAGATTCCATTTGTAGCTACAGATGTTAACGGAAATGCTGTAACAAGCTATGAAACAATTGTACGTTCTTCAAACTCTTTAACATTAACAGCTTCTGAAGGTTCAGAACTTAAAGTTAAAGAAGAAAATGATGGTACAGCAGGTATTTACTGGTCTGATAATGGTGACTATGTTAAAAATTTCAAGAATGCATCAGCATACAATGATATAGACAGAAGTATTTCATTATCTACAATTGTAGTTGGTGGAGAAAGCAATAACTTAATCCTTAACGTTTCAGATGCAAGGCGTCCAGTTGCTATTAAATCAGTTAAATTAAATGATGATAACAATGATGCTATTGTTTCAGGAAACACAGCAAAAGTTGAAATTACTAAAGGTAATGATGCACAGATTAAGTATATAGACCAGTATAATGCTGATTTAGCAGATGATATTGCAGAAGCATTCTTTAAACAGGCAAATACTGGTTTTGGAACAAGTAATGATAAATATGGAATAAGGATAAAGGTAGGTCAGAACAGAGATAAATTAGATCTTCCTGAAGACAAAGTTTATACTGATGCATCAAAAGCAATTGACTTTACAGCATCAGCTACAACAGAAGAGTCAGTTACAGTAAGGTATTCTATTGTTAGTATTAATTCTACTAATGCAGTTACAGATGTAAGTAAGGTTAAATCTGTAGCTTATACAGTAGTTCCAAAAACAGATGTAACAAATGACCTTACAATTGTTACTAATTCATCATTATATAAACTTGATACAGAGAACTCAGACAATATTAATGGTACAACAATTCCATCTGGAAGCAGTATCAGGGATGCAGCAACAGGCGCTCTTACTATTTCAGCTGGTGACAACAAGATAGTAGTTAAGGGTAAAACAAGAAATAATTTAACTCTTACACTTCCTGCTTCTGCATACGAAGTAGCAGATAAGTCAGCAATCAATGTTGCTAATGGTGTAGTTACAGCAGCTTCCGCTGGTTCAATTGCATGGTATGAGTTATATGATGCAAACTCAGCAAAATATACAAGAATTAATGCAACAAAACCTATTGTATTAACTGTATATAAAGATATTGATGGTGGTACTACAGTATCTAAGAATATTACTATCTCTGATTCTGCATCAGCACCTGCTAGCATTGAATTCTGGAAAGACTGGGGAGCACAGACAGCAGTTACTCTTAACCCATCATTTACAGAGATTACTGGACCAAAGGTATACAATGGTACAGGATGGTCTGATGAAGGTGCTAATGACTTTAGCAAGACTAATGGACATTTTGGTATAATTGTAAAAGACCAGTATGGTAATATTATGGATGACCCACGTATATCAGTAGCACTTAAGTTATCTGACCTTACAGAGAGCACAACAGAACTTACACACTTAACAAACAGCTTTACTGTTTCAAATAATGGTTCTGCTGCAGGAGTTCTTGCAGATAGCAAGTTAAAGATTACAGGTGCTGAGATTGGTGATAAGTTCAAACTTACAGCAACAGTTGAAGGTACAGCAGTTTCTAAGGATATCCCTGTAACTGTTGGTGCTGATGAAGAAGCATATATTTCAACAACTAAGGGGGATCATGATAAAGATTTCCGTACAGGAAAATTCCCTGCTACAGGTAACGCAAAACCTGGTTTAGGAATGAACAGATAATTACTTGTTTCATAATTAATTATCATATATAAATTAATAATAATCCTTCCTCTTTATGAGGGAGGATTATTTGTTTTTATAAAAAATCCATATGAAGAATTAATTATCTTTAATTAATGATATCTTTAGAAAGGAAATTGTGAATTGTGATGAAAAGAAAAGTATATTTAGGAATAATAACAGCAGCAGCGTTATGTATTTCCCTTCCAGGATGTGGAAAAATTGAAAATGATACAAGCAGCAGCACACCATCTGCTACCCCAGTTTCTGAAAGCAGTAACAGCAGTAACACAACAGAACCTGTTGCTACAGAGGTCCCAGAAGAAACTGCCTCTCCTGCTGATACAACAGAAACTCCTGTCCAGGAACCACCACAGGTTGATGAACCTGTAACTCCAGAGCAGACCCCAGCTGCAGAAATTAAAACAGAGAAATTATCTGCATCCCAGGATTATTCAGATGCATACAGGCTTGTTAAAGTGCTTGGATTAAAAGAGTATAAAAAACTTGATAGTGACAAATACAATGACAAAGCAAAAAAAGGTAAGAAATTTTTAGTATTATTTCTTTCAATAAGAAATGATACTAGCGAAGAAGACTATATAAACTATAATTATATTTCTGCAAAAGTTGATGGTAAAAAAATTGAACATACATTTTTATTAAATGAACCAAAAGGTTATCCGACAATTTTCTCACATATTCCTGCTGGAAAAAGTGCAGGAGGTTTTATTGTATGGGAAGTTCCAGAAGAATGGAAAGAGCTGGAATTTACATATAATGGCTGGAAAGATATAAACAATGTGAAAATGAAGGCAAGTTTTACTCCAGATGATTTATCAGACCCAATTATATATAATGCAAATGATTTTAATTAAATATTTTATTTACATAATATAAAATAATAATACTTAAACAGAATGAATAACCCATTCTGGATTCATGTTTTTAGAATGGGTTATTTATTAATATGCTCAATAATACATTTATGTTTTTTACTTTTTTTATTATAGTTAATTCCTACAAGAATTATTTCACCATTATATTGTTCTACTGAGGCACTATAATTTTTTTCTTTTATTTGCTTAATGGCACCTTCTGCTGTTTTATCCCATTTAAGCTCAACTATTATAGCTGGCTTATCTGAATATCTCCTTGGTATAAAAACTATATCTGCAAACTCTTTTCCAGCTGGCAGTTCCCTGTACATTATATAATCTTTCCGTGCACTATAATATGCAAGGGAAATAACACAACTAAGTGAATTTTCATTATTGTATTGTAAAACAGAAATAGTATTCATGTGTACTTCATCAATTCCTCTAGCAACTGCTTCATAGTCAGATGCAAGAGTTGCTTCAAGAAGCGCATCAGATATAGAAATTGATTTTATAACTTCATCCCAATGTGAACTTTCCACAGCCATAATAAATTCTTCCTGTATTTCGTGGTTTGGAATAAAAACTTCCCTGCTATTATAATTATAAGCCAGATATCCAAGATGTATAAGTAATGTAAGTACATCATCTTTTGAAGCAAATGTCGTCATATCATTTTGGAATGTGTCAACAGAAACTTTTATTTTACTGCCGCCAAGCATCTGTATAATATTGTCTTTAAGTCCATTAAAATTCATATCTATATAAATTTTTAAAGCTTCATATGTTTCTGTCCTTGTCCAGTAATTTCGGAATTTTTTACGTGTTATAGCATTAACTACAGATTCAGGGCTGTATATGTGTATGTTTTCATCAAATAAATATCCGTCATACCAATACTGCATTTCACTAGAGTCTATATTAAACTTTTTACATAAATTTATAACTTCATTTTCTGTAAAACCGGTATATTCTGCCAGCATTGCAGGGTCTGTCATTGAAAATTCATCAAAAATATTTATAGCTGAATGTGAACCATATTTTTTAATAGGCAGTATTCCTGTCATATAGACAAGTTTTATATCTCTATTATCTTTAAAAATACTTCTTAAAAAATTTAAATAATTCTTCTGCGCATCTATATTTTCTATTGCTTCACGGAATACACAGTCCCATTCATCAATTATAAAAATAAATCCTTTGTTTTTATAATTAATGTGGTTTGATATATATGAAATTATAGTGCTTAAATCTGTTGTTACTGGTATATCATAAGTTTGAAAATATTCTTTTAATTCTTCTGCCAGTATTTTTTCAATATAATTTCCTAATTCATTTATATTATTTACTTTATTTATAAATTTAGGTATGTTTAAAAAAATTGTATCATATTTATTTAAGTTTTCTTCATATGTATGGCATTTTTTGATTTTAAGCCTGTCAAAAAGTTCTTTTGAATTGCATCCATAACTATAATAAGCAGCTAACATATTTGCTGCCATAGATTTTCCAAAACGGCGTGGACGGCTTACACATACAAATTCTTGTTCTGTGTCTATAACTTCATTAATATAAGAAATTAGTCCAGATTTATCTACATATATTTTGGAATTTAATGCTCTTTTAAACAGGTTATTTCCAGGGTTTAGATACATTCCAATATATCCTTTCCTTATTTAGTATTTATATTATTTAAAACATTATAACTTTTATCTAATTATCTGGCAATATGTTTTAACATTTATCCAGAATTAGATTTTTTACACATTTATAGGATAAAACTATCCATTTACACTATTTTTAACCGGTTTTCACCAGATTATCTTGGAAATATACCATTTATTATTATAGAAAAAAATAATAAACTTTATACAAAGCATACCTTAATGTCAGAGGTGTGGGGTATTTCACTCCAAATTCCTATAAAACCGGCATTTGTAATGGACTATACTGTCTTCATATACTGGGAGCTATCACAAGTTTCAAGGCAACGAGTGCTTCAAAGTTTGCTGTGAATTTTGAAAGTGCAGTACCTGTTTCAGCAGAATTAGTTATTACAAAAGGTACAGATAAAGTTGATGGAAAACTCACATGGAATGAAGAAAGAACAGTTGCTACATTTGAGTCAACAGGTAATTTTGCATATGGTGAATATACAGTAACTGTAACAAATGGTACTTCATCAGTAACAGCAAAAACTACTGTTGAAGCTGAAAAAGTATCAGAAATTAAGATTTTAAATGAAGTAGCTCTTACACGTACTAATTCACATATTGCTACTTCAAGTGCTATAAAAGATAATGAAGCTTGTATTTATTATGACGTATATAACCAGTATGGAGAAAGTATAAGGAATTCAACATCAATTAACTGGACAGTAAGCTCATGTGATGCAAAAGCAGAGGATAAATCTGCTGGATTAATTGTAGCACAGAAGAAAAATGAAGCTTTCTCTTATGGTACAGTAATTTATATTACAGGTGTAAATGTAAAGAGTGGTGTTGCAGTAAGTGCAAGCGTAACAGTTGGCATGGCACAAGCTATTGATACTGTTGAATTTGCAGGATTTGTAAGCAAAGCTGACAAGACAAAGAAGTTAGATACTCTGCCAAATGATTTTGCAAAAGATACTTATTCACTTCTTTACAGGACATATGACCAGAACCATAACTTAATTGAGGCATCTGCTGATAACATAGCACCTGCTAATGACAGTGCAAGACTTACATTTATTTCTGATGATGTTTTACTTATAAAGAGTGAGTTTAAAGATGGTGATATCTATGTTATTGATGGTATTGAATATTCATCTGTAAAAGTTGAGCCTGGCATGTATGTAGATAAGGGCGGTGAAGTAAGTATCACAGCTATTTCAAATAAAACAGGTGGCAAATCAATTAAAAACTTTGTAGTTGGTACTAATGGATTACTTAAGAGTATGACACTTGGGACACCTAGTAGTACTATTGCAGATGGTGATACCAATGTAGAAATTCCATTTACAGCAAAAGATGCTGATGGAAAAGACATAACAAACTATGAAACAATTGCACGTTCTTCTAATTCTGTTAATTTAACAGCAACAGAAGGTACATTAGTTCTTTATGAGAAGAACGATGGTACAGCAGGCCTTAGATGGACAGATGCTGATAAATATGTTGTTGGATACCATGATGGTGTTGTTAATGGCAACCGGGATTACGGAATGGGTGGCAGACATATAACATATAACCCATTTAATGGACTTGACAAGAGTGGCAACAAGATTAGCATAAATGATGATGTAGACCGTAATGTATCATTAACTTCAGTAGTAATAGGTGGTGAAAGTGATAATATTATCCTTCCAGTATCTGATATGAGACGCCCTTCTGCTATAAAAGAAGTAAGGCTTCCTGATGATAATAATGATACAATTATTGTTGGTGGTGAAGCAACAATTAACTTCTATGAAAATATCACATATCTTGACCAGTATGGCAAGGAGCTTCCATTAATTACATCAAAAGCTTTCTGGAAGGCAGCAAAAGAAAATGGTTATATTGGTGATTACAAGTATGGTATACATGTAGAAACAATTAAAGATAACCTGTTAGGCGGAGCTTATAATGGTGTAGTATATGATGGAACAATCAAATATACAGCAACAACAGGAAGTGATACAACAGGTAAAGTAATTCCAAATACAGTTAAATATTCTATTTCTGCATTAAAGAAAGGTGAGCTCCAGGCTAATGATATAAGTAAAGTGAAATCTGTATCTTATAATATAGTTCCTATTAGTGAGATTTCAGACTTTTATATTACTGATGTATCAAAGCTGGGTGTAACAACAAGTTACTCACTTGAAGACAATGGTAATGGTATTGAAAATATTACAACAGGTGCAGCAATAAATGATACAGCAGGTGATTTATCTGTAACAACTAACAGGAATGATGTAAACAAAGCTTCTGTAAAAGCAACATACAAAGGTCTTACACTTACTGTTCCAAACACTTATTTAAGTGTAACAAATGATGTTTATGCAGAACCAAATCCAAAGCCAGGTTCAGATTTCCTTATAGGCAAGGATGGATGTTATAAATTTAACATTTCTGCTATAAAAGCAAACAAACTTCTTTGGAGAGAGTTATATGACATTAACTCAGCTAAGAATATAAGAAAAGATGCTATTAAGAAATTAGAAATTGAAGTTACTGACTCTAATGGAGTAAAATTATCAACAATAAGCAAGAGCATTAAAGTTTCTGATGCAGAGTCTATGCCTGCAAGCATTACATTTACAAAAAATTATAATGCATTAGAATCAGATGTATTTAGTCCTTCTTTAACTGGTATTGAATTAGGATTTGCTACTGAAGAAGCAAAAGAAGATACAGTTGCTGGATGTGGAAGCCATAAGTATGCACAGTGGAATGCACCTGATATGTTATTTGCTAATGTAAAAGACCAGTATGGACAGAATTATACTGGACGTGATATCCTTTACACTGTATCTGCTGTAAAAGAAAATACTGGTGCATTTGCACATAAGGCTGATAACTTTACAGTTAAAAATAATGGTTCTAAGGATACAAGAATTACAGGTGCTGAACTTGGTGATACATTTACAATTACAGCTACAGTTGAAAATACTAATATTACTGACACACTTAAAGTTACTGTAGGTGCTGATAAGTCTGCAAATGTTGCATCTGGTAAATCAACAAGTGAAACAGCTGACCATGCACTCCGTGAAATATTAGATTATGACAGATAATTAGTTTAGTTATATTGATTTGTCTTTTCTATACAAGAAAAATAATTAGTAACATTAATAAAAAAATAATCCTTCCTCTTTATAGGGAAGGATTATTTTTTCATTGGAAAGGATTATTATATTATGAGGAAAAAATGGTATATTGCTTTATTAATTTTATTATTATGTATAAATATATCTGCATGTGGCAAAACGGAAAATACAAATAATGCAAATAAAAATAGTTCTAACATTTTTTCTAATGTAACAGAAAATAATAGCAGTGGTCAAAATATAAATGTACAGGAAACACCTGGTACAGATAACAGTACGGGTACAGAAGAAACCATAGTTCCAGAATTTTCAGAACTTCCAGTACAAACTGACCCTCCGAAGGCTCCAGAACCTGAAATACATAAATTATCTGTGAACCAGCAGTATTCAGATATATACAGGGTGGTAAAAGTCCTTGGTTTAAAAGAATATAAAAAAATTAAAAGTGAAAAATATATTGACAAGGCAAAAAAAGGAAAAAAGTTTTTAGTATTATTCCTATCTGTTAGAAATGATACTAATGAAGAAGATTATATAAATTATAATTATATTTCTGCAAAAGTTGATGGCAAAAAAATTGAACATACATTTTTGTTAAATGACCCGAAGGGATACCCATCTATTTTCTCACATGTACCAGCTAATGAAGGAATAGGAGGGTTTATTGTATGGGAAGTACCTTCTGTATGGAAAACATTAGAATTTAAGTATAACGGATGGAAAGATATAAATAACATAAGTCTTGAAGCTAAATTTACCCCAGATGATTTATCTGACCCAGTTATTTATAATGCTAATGATTTTAAATAAATAATAAGTGGTATAGAAGAATTATAAAAATATATATTTTATAAAATACAAGATTAAATTAATTTATTGTTATAATCTTATCTTAAATTTTTGTTGGATTTAATTTTGTTATATATATTAAGATTAATATTGAATAATTTATTGTTTTATTATATTATTTTAAAGAATATAATAAAACAATAAATTTTAATTTGCAAAGTAATTAAAAATTCCTATATAGAAAATATATAAATTAAACTGCATAAGAAATTATAAATTAAATTTCATTTTCAAGAACATTTTTAACTATATCCAAAGAAATACCTGATAAATCAGAAATAGTTTCTACATCACATCCTTTGTTATGCATATTTAATATAATTTGTTTTCCACTTTGTTCAATTCCTTGTTGTATTCCTTGTTCAATTCCTTGTTGTATCCCATCATTTGTAAACTTTTCAACAACGGTGCACATTGTAACCACCTCACCTTTCTTCTGCCTTTCAAGTAGACTATATTTTATTTCTTCATACTTTTTATCACCAGTAAATACTTTAAGCAAATCTAAGAAAGCTTCCAGATGTTCTATTTCTTCATCAAGTGGCTGGTATTTATCAAGCATACGTTTATTTTTGAAAAAATGTGCCACATGTTTAAAAGTGCTTTTAAACTGGGAAATTGTTTTATCTGGCAGGAATGCTATATCAAATACAATAATTTTATAATCCTGTACAAATTTTCCCATTCCTTCTGGTATTTCCAGCATATCTTTAAGACGTATTGGTTTATTCCATTTTTTATCTGAAAAATTAAGAACTATTGTTATTACTGGATACCTTACACCACCTTTATCAATTTGTGCACGGTATGCACTATAATCATATCCCATTACCCTTACTGGCATGTTATCTTCTTCTTTAGTTTCATTTTCCATTCCAAAACCAGCAAGCATAATACCTGCATTTTTATAGTATTTAAATGTATCCCTGTACTGTCCACGTAGATTTTTTTCCTCTGCTTTGTATATTGATTCTGAAGGACCATCTTCAAGAAGGGATGGCAGTATTAAGTCTTTTTTAAAAAGCAGTATATTTAAAATATCTGCAAATACATCATTGTAATCTTCAAGTTTCTTTTCAGACAAATCTTTACCTGCCATTATGCTCCTCCTTAGTATTTATATAGTTGTAAATAGTATATTCTGCATTATGGAAAAATGCAAGGCTTTTTTGGTATTATTGTTTATTAAACCCCATTATATCTGTTGTTTATATTGTATTTTTATACCAGGTTATGTATATATATCCATTTATTTTTACTGTTTTTAACCCATTTTCACCAGAATAGCTTACAAATACTCTATTTATTATTATAGAAACAAATAATAACCTTTATGTAAGACATACCATATTATAACAGGGCAGGACAGTTCACTCCAAATTCCTATAAAACCGGCATTTGTAATGGACTATACTGTCTTCATATACTGGGAGCTATCACAAGTTTCAAGGCAACTAAAGCTTCTATTTTTACAATAGACTTTGAACATGCACAGAAAGATACAACATCTATATCAATAACAAAAAATGATACTAAGGTAGAAGGCAAACTTGTATGGAATGAAGCAAGAACATCTGCCACATTTGAAGGTACAGGGAACTTTGCTCTTGGTGAGTATACAATGACAGCTACTAATGGTGTGGATACTGTAACAGCAAAAACTACAGTTGAAGCTGAAAGGGTTGAAGAAATTAAAATCCTTAATGAAGTTGCACTTACTGGAAAGAATGCAAATTCTAGAAAAGGTATTGACCAGGATGGTGATGGCAAAATTGATTCATATGCCGCAGTTGACCATTCAGCTGCCTATATTTACTATGATGTATTTAACCAGTATGGTGAGAGTATAAGAACATCTACAAATATTACATGGACAGTTAGCTCATGTGATGACCATTCTGTAGATACAACAAGGGGAATGATTGCTGCACTTAAAAATGATGAAGCATTTACATATGGCACTCTTATTTATGTAACAGGTGTAAATGTTAAAAGTGGTAAGTCTGTTACAGCAAGCCTTACTGTTGGTATGGAACAGGCAATTGATAAACTTGAAGTAGCTGGTTTTGTTAGTAAAAATGATAAAACAAAAATTATTGAAACATTACCAAAAGATTTTTCAAAGGATACTTATTCTTTACTTTTTAAATCTTTTGACCAGAATGGCAATATAATGGAACCACAAAAGAACAATGTAGAAGGCAGTAATTCAACTCTTACATTTATTTCAGATAATATACTTCTGCTTAAGAGCGAATTTAAAGATGGTGACCTTTATACAATTAACGGTGAGGAATATGCTTCTGTAACTGTACAGCCTGGAATGTATGTTGATAAGGGTGGTGAAGTAAATATTACTGCTATTTCAAACAAAACAGGTGGTAAGACTGTAAAGAATTTTGTAATTGGTGCAAATGGATTACTTAAGAGTCTTGCACTTAATACTCCAAGCAGTATTGTTGCAGATGGTGATATTGTTGAAATACCTTATATTGCATATGATACAGAAGGCAAACAGGTTACAAACTATGAAACTATTGCACGTTCAACAAACACATTAAACCTTAATGCCAATCCAGGTACATTATCAGTAATTGAAAAAGAAGATGGGACTGCAAAGATTGTATGGCGTGATGATGATAAATATATACTTAAAACAGCAGATGATAATAATACTGTTATAACATATAATCCATATAAAGAATCACAGGATCTAGCTAAAGGATTTAATATTACAGATGAAGTGGACCGTCATATTTCACTTACTACTGTAGTTGTTGGTGGCGAAAGTAATAATCTTCTTATGTCTGTATCTGATATGAGACGCCCTACATCTATAAAACATGTAAAAATAAATGATGATGATAATGGTGCAATTATTGCAGGAAATACTGCTGGTGCTAATGTAGGCTGGGATTTTACTTATCTTGACCAGTATGGTGTAGAAATGCCAAGGAGCAACACACTTGCGTTCTGGGAGCAGGCGAGCAATGGTCTTGGTGATTATAAATATGATGTTAAAGCATATACCACAGATAATTATCTTGGTGCTTACAGATGGGCAACTAATGCTGATGGTACTGTTAAAGCAGACCGTAAGATTGGTGAACATCATATTATAGCAGACAATGCAGACAGCCGTATAGGTTTTACAGCACAGGATAATGTAGCAAATGTTGAAACTTCAACAGTTAAGTATACTGTAATTTCAAGTAAAGGTGGTAAACCATTTGTAGATGCTGGTAAGACTTTGGCAGTATCATATAGTGTACTTCCAATAGAGAAAGTTTCAAATTTTGCAATTACAGATATTTCTAAACGCCAGGCTATGACAACAAATACTATATATCCAAATGGTGAAAAGATTACTAATGCTACACATTCAGCAGTTGGTGATGGTATGACAGAATCAGATCCTATAGAATTTACTAATGAAGGTGATTCTGATATTGCAAAAGGTATATTCAAAGTACAAGGTTCTTATAAAGGACTTACGGTAACATTACCTAAAAAATACTATAAAGTTTCAGATGATTCAGACATAAAGGCTATAGTGGGTGTAGATGGTAATAATGAAAAATCACGTGTTAATGCAGCATCAGCAGGAGCAATTACATGGGATAATTTGTATAATTTCAACACAGCAAAATGTACAAGAATTGATACAAGAAAATCATTAATAATTAATGTAAATGATAATTCTCCAAAAGGAAGTACAATTAAAAAATATATTACCATATCTGATGAAAGATCTGTTATTGCATCTGTAACATTTAAGAGAAATTATGCAGTATTAAATAATGCTACTATATCACCTTCAATGACTAGCTTTTTACCAGAATTAGGTAATAAAAATGGTGGTATTAATCTTAAATATGGTTATGACCCTGGTATGTGGTGCAATCCTGATGAAATTTATGTAGTAGTTGAAGACCAATATGGTTCAAAACCACAGTATCCTTATGAAATTAATTATATTATTTCGGATGTTACTGAAAATACAAGTGAATTAACACATCTTCCAGACAGCTTTGTAATTAATTCTAATAATTCAGAAAAAACAGGCGCTACTGGCGTTGAAGTTGGTGATAAATTTAAGCTTACAGCTACTGTAGTTGATCCTACAGTAAGTAATTTTGAAGTATCAGCATCTATGACAGTTACAGTTGGTGCTGATTTAGGCGCATTTGTTACTTCTAGCCTTGGAGCTTCAGAGCAGCCAGATGCTACTCTTAGTTCTATATTAATGTATGGAAGAAATGATAAATAAAATTTTAAATTAATATAATATATAACTAAAGTATATTATTTAAACAAGGTAGTCCGTTCTTGAAAGAGAGCGGATTACTTTTTTAAAATACTATAATTAATATGGAGGTTATTTATGATTAAAAAAATATTATATGGTATTTTTTTATTTATGTCTGTTATATATATAATTGGATGCGGAAAGATAGATACAGCTACATCATCTGAAAGCAGCAATATCAAAAAAATTGAAATATCTAGTTATGAGCCAGATGTTTCTGATAATGGAACTATAGAAAAAGAAGTATCGTCTGAAATTATTGAAACACCCTATACAGATAATATACCTGAAACAACAGAGATTAAAACGGAAAAACTATCTGTAGAACGTCAATATTCCAATATAAGACATTCAGTAAAAATATTAGGCTTAAAAGAATATGATAAACTTGAAGAAGAAAAATATACAGATAAACCTTCAAAAGGCAAAAAGTATCTTGTATTATTTTTATCAATAACAAATAATGGATTTGAAGAAGACTATATTAATGCAAATTATGTATATGGAAAAGTAGATAATAAAGAAATAGGACATACATTTTTAGTAAATAGCCCAAGAAACTATCCTACAATTTTTACACATATACCTTCTGGACAGAATATAGAAGGTTTTATAGTATGGGAAGTTCCAAAAGACTGGAAAAAACTCGTATTTTATTATGATGGCTGGCAATATACTGATAATATATCATTACAGTGTACATTAAAGAAGAAGGATTTATTTAATCCTCCAATATATAATAAAGTCAATTAAACATAAAGTATACACATTAAAAATCCATCCAAAGTTATATTAAAAAAAATAATAAATACCTGGATGGATTTTTATTTTACAATATTAAATATTTATACATATTAAGATTTAATTAAAATCATTTGCATTATAAATTATTGGGTCTTTTAAATCATCTGGAGTAAATTTTGCTGTTAAAACTAGTCCATCAATATTTTTCCATGCATTATATTCCATCTGGAATTTTTTCCAGTTTTTAGGTACTTCCCATACTATAAAACCTCCTATTGTTTTACCAGCTTCTATATTGGTAAATAATGTAGGATAACTTTTAGGGTCATTAACTAGAAAAGTGTGTTCTATGTTTTTACCATCAACTTTTGCAGAAATATAATTTGGATTAATATAATCATTGTCAGTACTTGTATTTCTTATGGATAAAAATAAAACAAGAAATTTTTTATTTTTATCTGCTTTATCAGTATAATTATCCCCTTTTAAAGTTTTGTATTCTTTAAGCCCTAGAAACTTTATAACTCTGTATGCATCCGAATATTGTTCTTTAGCAGATAGTTTACCTGGTTTAGGTGCAGGGGTTTCTACTGGCACATTATCTTCAGGAATTCCAGGTGTACCTGAGGTATCAGGACTGTCTGAATCATATGGTTTATTTGTTTCTTTATCTTGTATATTGTTATTATCTGTGCTATTTTCATTATTTTGTGGTTTTTGTGAAATAACAGCAGACGGAGCTGTACTGACTTGTGTTTCATTATTTGCGTTATCAGCATTATTTTGATTACTAATTTTCCCACATCCTTGTACACTTATGCAAAACGAAATAATTAAAACAGCAATAAATACTCTTTTTCTCATAATAAACTTCCTTTCCTATATGGTATAATTAATGTTATATATATATCATGCCAAAAATTTCAAAAAATAAACATATTTTATGCAAAACAAGGGTTAAATAAAAAACCTGTCCTACATAAATGAATATTAGAACAGGTTTAATATTAGTTTTTAAATAAATGGTCATATATATAACTTGTTATAAAAATACAATATAAACAACAAATATAATAGGTTTTAATAAACAATAATGCCATCTTTTCTTGAAAACGAGCCATCAGAATCTGTTTACAAAGCAACTGAAAAAGGCTTGTATTAACAGTACAGGAATATATTTATCCTGTGCAGGTAAATATATCCCCAGATAAAATATTATTATATCTGGGGATATTATATATTGGTTTATTTTATAGGTAAATTTTATAAGAATGTTAATTTTAAAAATATATATTTGTATTACAAATTTAAACATATTTTGGAGGATTAAAATAGTCATCAGGGGTAAATGTACAATTTATACTTAGGTTGTCACTATCTTTCCAGCCATTATATACTATTTCAACTTTCTTCCAGTCCTCTGGAACTTCCCATACAATAAACCCGCTTAAAGTATTTTCTGGTTCAATATTCTGGAAAATAGTCTGGAAACCTTCGGGTTCATTAAATAAAACAGTATTTGTTATTTCAATGTCATCAACTTTAGCTGATAAATAATTCACATTTATATAATCTTTTTCATTCTGTTTATTATAGATTTCTAAAAATAATACAAGATAACTTTTATCTTTTGCCGCTTTATCTGTATACATTTCACTTTCCAGTTTTTTATAAGTTTTAAAGCCTATTACATTTATCTGGCGTTTAGCATCTCCATAACCTGCTTTGGCACTGATAGTTGCTTCTACTGGTTCCTTTGGTTCTTCTTGTGTTTCTGTACCAGAAGTAACTATATTGGCTTTAGATGAATTACTATCTGAATCAATTTTTCCACATGAAGAAAATAAAATTGTGAAAATTAATATTACTGGAATTAAACGGATCTTTTTTCTCATAGAGCAATTCCACGCTTTCTATATCAGTATTATAAAAAATATAGAGGAAATTCTATATGTTTAAACATTAAGAACCTCCTCTATATAAATTGTTTTAATATACTTTTAAATTTATATTTAAAAATACATTATATAATTATCTGTCATAACCTAATATGTCACGTAATGTTGGTCTCTTGCCTGAACCATTAAAGCTGTCTTCCTGGTACTCATCAAAACCTGTGCTGTCAATATATGCCCTGGCATCTGCACCCATTGTTACCTTAACTGTATCACTTACATATGTCCCCTTAACAGTTGCAGTTAAATCAAATGTATCTTTGATTTCTACTTCTGTAAGTTCAGCTTCAACTGAATTATTTTTGCCTACTGCAAAACTCTTAGGTAAGTGTGATAATTCTCCCTTATTCTCTGTAATGTTTGATATAGAATATTCTACTTCAATACCTTTTTCATTTTTAATACTGTCGCCATACTGGTCAAGTATTACCATATCTGGGTCTGGATTCATTTTTCCAAAATTATATTTTGTATTTACTGCCCTTAAAGTAAGAGGTTTTGAGAATGCAATCTTAGCAACATACTGTGGTGAATCAGATACAGCAACAGAAGTCTTTACTGTTCCAAGTAAATACTCTTTATTATTATTCCATTTACTTGAATCCGATGTTGAATACACTAATGCTGATACATCTCTCTTAACATCTTTTCTGATATTCTTAGCTGAATTGAAGTCATATAAATCACCATATGTTATAGCACTTGCTGATGTAGGATTTGCAAAAATACCGCTGATAACACCATTTTTAACTTCAAATGTTTTATTTGTATTATCACTTGTATCATAATATTTTGAAGGAATAGTAACAGTCTTTCCATCATAAGTACCAGCAACTATTACACTACGGTCATTAGTATCAACATCTGGCATACCACCTTCTTTTGTAACTGCTATTGCAGAAGAAGAAGCTGCTTTGATATCCTCACCATTTACCTTTTCACTATACTCTGTTATAATCCTTACTTTCTTTATGTCATTAATTCTCAGGTTAGAAAGTTTCTTAACAGGAACTATAGTATAGTTAATATTCTTTTCAGCATCAACCATGTTCCAGTATTTATCATTACCTTCGCCGTCTAATCTTACAACAGAATATTTAATGCTGTCATTGGCTGCCTGCTCTAACACTTCTGTAGATGTTGCATCTGCTGCCTGTGGTGCTGTTGTTGCTGTTGGTGCAGGTGTTTCTACTGGTGTTGTTATAGACTCTATAGTAAGTTTTGACTGGTTGCTGAAAACCCTGAATTTATTATTATCAAGGAATTCTAACTTTCCGCCATCAACTTTCAAGTTCTTTACTGTTGTATAATCAACTTTTACACCATATGCATGGCCATTAAATCCACTTGCAGACTGTGCCTGCTTGAAGAAAGCATTAACTTTCCATTTATCCCGTCTAGGATGGAACTGCCTGCCATACTGGTCAACATATGTTACATCCAGTTCATCAATTAAGTTTGAAGTATCAAATAAGTTAATATCAGCTTTATTATTTTCTGCGATTGTATCATTATTATCAGCATTAAGTTTTACAGATGCTACTGCTACAGGACGCCTTGTATCAGATACATACAGCATAGTATTATTGCTTTCGCCACCTACTACAACTGTTACTAAAGATACATTACGGTCAACTTCATCATATGACGAAGGGTCTGTAAAATTATCTGCCTTATGGGTCTCACCATCACTCCATGTAATTACTGCCTTACCACTTGCATCTTCTTCTACTTTAAGAGTACCTTCTGTAGCTGTAAGTTTTAATGTCTGTGTAGAACGTGCAATTGTTTCATAGTTTTCAACTTTATTACCATTAGTATCTTTAGCAGTATAAGGAATTACCACACCTGTATCACCATCTGCTACTTCATGTGATGGTGCTTCAAGTTCCAGGCTCTGGAGTCTTGCACCTGCATTAATTGCATAGTTCTGTTCAGTCTTATTACCTGTTGTATTTGAAATAGCTGTGATATTTATTTCTCCACCTGCATCAACATACATACCAGGATTAACCTGTACAGAAGAATATTCCTTGCCATCATATGTAAGAACTCCGCCCTCTTTGAAGTCTGTCCTTACAAGCATAGGGTTATCACCTATAAATGTTACCTTTGGACTTGCAGCATTTGCAAATTCATCAGCATCCATTTCGTTGCCGTCCTGGTCATATGCAGTATATAACATAAGATATCTGTCTTTTGCAAAGTCTACAGGCAGTGTTTTAAGGATTTCATTCTTTTCTACCTTGCTTATAAATCCTTCAAATTTAACTGAATTCAGAGCCCTTTCCATACCAACAGGAAGAGTTGCCTGTACATTCTTTGCACTCTTTACATCAACACCAATTATATAAACATTGTCACCATACTTAAATTCTTCATTAGTGCTCTTCTGTATAGTAAGACATCCTGTTGATTTGTTTGCCTGTACTTTCCCACCACCAGAAGTCCATGTAACAGAAGTAGAAGCCCTCATGCTTACACCATACTGGTCAAGTACATCATAGTATACATATACTTTCTTCCTGCTTTTATCTGTAAGGGCTGTCTTACTGTTTATAACAATTTCCTGTACACTCTGCTTTTTAACTTCTACAGTTTTGCTTACTTTATTATCGCCTAAAGTAGCTGTAAATGTGTATACACCTGGTGTATAGTTGGCTTCAGATGTAAATGTTACTGAAGTTTTAGAAACATCAACAGTTGCTTTAGCGCCTGAATCTGTACCATCTTCCCTTGTTAATGTGAAAACAGCAGAGTCTGGAACCATTGTTTCAAAAGTTGCTACAATTGTCTTAGCTGTCTTAGCTTCAAGACTTGTGATAGCTCCCACTGTATCAGCTGGCACATCTGTTGGAGCTGTTGTTGGCTCTGTACTAGGTGTTGTTGTTGGAGCTGTTGTAGGTTCTGTTGTTGGCTTAACTGTAGGTTTTGTTGTTGGCTTTGGTGTTACAGCTTTCTTTACAGTAATCTTACATTTAAATGTCTTTTTATTGTACTTAGCTGTAATTGTTGCTGTACCTTTCTTCTTACCAGTTACCTTACCAGTCTTCTTACCAACTTTAGCTATCTTTGGCTTATTAGAAGTGAAAGTTGCTTTTACTTTCTTTCCACCTTTAGTTACCTTAAGTGTTACAGACTTACCAACTTTAATTGTTGCTTTAGTCTTATTGATTTTCACTTTTTTAGTTGCTGCTGCAGCGTCTGTAGGAATACTTACGCTTGTCATTGTGACAGCTAAAGATAAAACTGCCGCTGCAATCTTAGTTGCATTTCTTCTCATTTAATATGCCTCCTTATATTTTTATTCTACAATGATACATCAGATGTTGTATTTTGTCAATCCTGAATTTTTACATTTTTCACTCTTTTTATTTTTTGTACTCCCTCTGCCACCTTCCTTTTGGCAAAAAAGATGAGTAAAACTACTACCGCAGCCTTACTCATCCTTTCCTAAAAATACAAAAAACCAATTGAGAAAAAATGTAAATACTAACAAAAGTGTATCCTTGATAATAGGATAATCTCCCATCTATTGTATTCAAGAATAATACCACACCTTTTGTATTTAGTCAACCATTTTTTTCTATTATCTAATCTATAAATCTGTTTTAGATTTTTAAAAAATGGTTTGGATGAGCTACAAGTATTTTATATAATTTTTATTTGTCATTTCAATGTCATAAAATTTTAAATTTCATGTCACATTCATACAATTTTCATGTCACAAATATCCGTTTTTCATGTCAAACTTGCCTATTCCGCATAAAATAAGGGCAAAACCGGCGGTTCTAGCCTGTCTTTTCCCAGTTATAATGTGCATTTTTTATAATACACTACGGACATCCCCTTTCTTTAACATGCCTGTGCCTGGTATTCTATATTATAAAAAAACAACCTATTACACAAACTTATGTATTATAATATATAAAATTATATTTATATACCAGGGAAGCCTGATGATTTACAAAGAAGTTCTACTGTTTTTCCAACGTCTTCAAGCTTTATTCCTGAATAGTTAATAATTATAATATGCTGTTTATCTTCATTATTAAATAAAGAAGCAGGTTCATCTTCAAAATAATATTCCGACAGGCATGATACATTTATTTTGTTATTTCTGCATATTTCTACATATTCTTTATCAGACATATCTGTCTGTACTTTTAAAAGAAAGTGAAGCCCAGAACCTGCCTCTGATACAACACTTATATCTGCAAGCCTGCTCTTCTTTATTTCTTTCATCAGCTGTCCATGTACATTTCTATAGTAGTTTCTCATTCTGTTTATATGCTTTTCAAAATACCCATCTTTTATAAAACGGGCAAGTGTGTATTGCTCAAAATTTGAAACAGTACATGAATAAAAACCCAGTTTATTATAGAACACACCAATAAGGCTCTTTGGAAGTACCATATAACTTATTCTTATAGTAGGGGCAAGGCTTTTTGCAAATGTATTTATATATATTACCCTTTCCATTACATCAATACTTTGAAGTGCAGGTATCGGACGGCCTGCAAGACGGAACTCTGAGTCATAATCATCTTCTATAATATAGCGTCCTTCTTTGCGTGATGCCCAGCTTAATATTTCATAACGCCTGCTTACTGGTGTTACTATACCTGTAGGGTAATGGTGTGATGGCGATATATGTGCCACATCTGCGTTATGTTTCTCCAGTTCTTCCACAATTATCCCTGAATTATCAACAGGGATATACTCACATGCAACATTATTGCTTTTATAAATTTGTGCTACTTTTTTATAACCTGGATTTTCTACTGCGTAAACTTTATTATGTCCAAGAAGCTGTATAATCAGGTTATAGAGATACTCTGTCCCTGCACCTGTTATTATCTGTCCTGGTTCCGTTTCCATATTACGGAACTGTTTTAAATGAAGGCTTATTGTACGCCTTAGCTCCATTATCCCGCCACTAGGTGCTTTATCCATTAATGCGGTACTTTTTTCAGTTATAACCTCTCTCATAAGCTTTGCCCATATAGAAAATGGAAAATTATCTGGATGTGTCCTGTTGCTTACCAGGTCAATTTCATATTGGCAGCCTGTCCCGTTATCTATATATGTATTATCTTTGATAATTTCTCCCTTTATATTATCTTTTTCTTCTTTTATATATATATTTCCTGGAAGTTCTGTCACATAAAAGCCCTTCTTAGGGACTGAGTATATAAATCCTTCTGCCTGTAGCTGTGCATATGCATTTTCGACAGTAATACTGCTTATACCCAGATTTTCTGCAAAACTCCTTTTAGATGGAAGTTTTGTGCCAGGCTGCAGATTACTGTCAAGTATATCATTTTTAATACATTTATAAAGATGGATATAAAGTGGTTCTGGCCCTATATTTTCAAATGAATATGTCAGCATATATTTTTTCCTCCTAATCTGGCATTACTGGCTATATTTATTCTGGGTATTTTGATATAGCCAAATTTGATTATAATTTATTATGTCTTATTAGTAAATAGATAGATTTTTATTTTAAGGAGGTTTTGAAATGGATAAAGAACAATATAAACTTAACAGGGAACTTGCACAGATGCTTAAAGGTGGTGTAATTATGGATGTCACTACCCCTGAACAGGCAAAGATTGCAGAAGAAGCAGGTGCTTGTGCTGTTATGGCACTTGAACGTATCCCTGCTGATATACGTGCTGCTGGTGGTGTTTCACGTATGAGTGACCCTGCAATGATTAATGGCATACAAGAAGCTGTATCCATTCCAGTTATGGCAAAATGCAGGATTGGGCACTTTGCTGAAGCACAGATACTTGAAGCTATAGAGATTGATTATATTGATGAAAGTGAAGTCCTGTCACCAGCTGATGATATTTACCATATTGATAAAACGCAGTTTAAAGTCCCTTTTGTCTGTGGTGCCAAGAACCTTGGAGAAGCCCTGCGCCGTATAAATGAGGGGGCTGCCATGATTAGGACTAAGGGTGAACCAGGAACAGGTGATGTTGTGCAGGCTGTAAGCCATATGCGTATAATGAACAGTGCAATATCCAGGATTACTTCCATGCGTGATGATGAACTTTTCAATGAGGCTAAAGAACTACAGGTTCCTTATGGCCTTATAAAATATGTACATGACAATGGAAAGCTTCCTGTAGTGAATTTTGCTGCTGGCGGTATTGCTACTCCTGCTGATGCAGCGCTTATGATGCAGCTTGGAGCTGATGGTGTATTTGTAGGTTCTGGAATATTTAAGTCTGGAAACCCTGCAAAAAGGGCAGAAGCTATCGTTAAGTCTGTTACTAATTATAAAGATGCCAAAATGATTGCAGAACTTTCTAAAAATCTTGGTGAGGCAATGGTTGGCATTAATAAAGATGAAATTACACTGCTTATGGCTGAACGTGGAATTTAAATTTAGGATTTAAAATACAGAAAGGATAGTAAAACTATGGCAACTGGCATACTTGCTGTCCAGGGGGCATTTATTGAACATGAACATATATTAAATGGACTAGGTGAAGATACTATACAGCTAAGACAGAAAAGTGACCTTTACAAGGATTTTGACAGGCTTGTTCTCCCTGGAGGTGAAAGCACAGTACAAGGAAAACTGCTAAAAGACCTTGGCATGTTTGATATATTAAAGGAAAAGATAGAAAATGGAATGCCTGTACTTGCTACTTGTGCAGGGCTTATCTTACTTGCAGAAAATATTTCAAATGATACCAGGACATATTTCCAGACCCTTCCTGTGACTGTAAAAAGAAACGCATATGGAAGGCAGCTTGGCAGTTTCCATTACAATGGGGATATAAAGGGGCTTGGCAATTTCCCAATGGAATTTATACGTGCACCTTATATTGAAGCTGCTGGTGATAATGTAGAAATCCTGGCTTATGTTAATAATAATATAGTAGCTGCCAGGTATAAAAAACAGCTTGGATTTTCATTCCACCCTGAACTTTGTAATGATAACAGGATACATAAAATGTTTTTAGAATTATAATTTTATATAATGGTGTAGTTGTTGGAATGTCTTATATAACCAGACAGTACCAGTTCTTATAACTATAGTAAAAAAGGCAATGCTGACGCATTGCCTTTTTTACTATTTGAATGTATTAAGGTATTCTTCTACAGATGTAATACAATTAGCACCATCTGATACTGCAGTAATAAGCTGCCTAAGCTGTTTTTTACGTATATCCCCAGCTACAAATAACCCGTCAACATTAGTTCTTCCATCTTCACCTGCAATAATATACCCATATTCATCCATAACAGCCATCCCCTTAACAATGCCTGTATCTGGTTTCATGCCAATGGCAACAAATATCCCATCTATTTTAAGCATACATTGTGCATCTGATATCTTATCATGGTATAAAAGTGCTGTCACATGGCCGTCACCTTTTATCTCATCAATCACTGCATTTCCAATAAATTCTATATTTTCCCTGGCTGATATTTCATCCTGGTAAGCCTTATTCCCCCTGAGTTCATCCCTTCTATGGAC
Organism: uncultured Lachnospiraceae bacterium; assembly: GCA_948794795.1. Taxonomy (GTDB): domain Bacteria; phylum Bacillota; class Clostridia; order Lachnospirales; family Lachnospiraceae; genus Butyribacter. The sequence goes on from CAQGLR010000003.1 coordinate 55,588, forward strand.
CAGGTATACTTTCCTGCATATTTTGGAGAGATAGAGTGCTTCAGAAAGTGCTGTATCCCCGCCACCTGCTACAACAACTTCTTTATCTTTATAAAATGCGCCATCACATGTAGCACAATATGATACACCTTTACCAAGGAATTCTTCCTCTCCTTTAACACCAAGTTTATTATGGACTGCGCCAGTTGCAATTATAATAGTCTTTGATTTTATTTCACTTCCATCTGCAAGTGAAAGTGTAAACTGGCTTCCATCTTTTGTTATTTTTTTAACTTCACCTTCCATAAATTTAGTGTTGTCTGAAGCATGCTCCCTGAATTTATTTACAAGCTCAAAACCTGAGACAGAAGGGATTCCAAGGTAATTATCAACTTCATTTGTATATATTATCTGGCTTCCTGTAATATTATATTTCTCAATTACAAGTGCCTTAAGTTTAGCCCTTCCCGCATATAATGCTGCTGAAAGGCCTGCTGCCCCTCCTCCTGCAATTACTATATCATACATATAGCTGCCCTCCCGTAAATAATATCTGGTATTCCAGATATGATATATTATATTATTTCTTTATAATTAAAATTTATGCCGCCAGTAAATCTGCTATTACTACTGCCTCTTCTTTGGTAAGCTGGTGCCTGGCATCTTTTATATTAACACCTGCCATTGCCCCTGATAAATATAAATATGCTATTTGCTTCTGTTCTTGTATATTAAAACTGTCTGCATTATCAATATTACTTGCTATTGCCATTTCCTCTTCTGTAAGTTTTCCTGCTTCTGTGTCCCCTTTATCCTCTGCCTGCATATCTTCCATATTACCTTCTGTCTGTGTATTTATATAATTATAGTAAGACATTGCAAGGTCTGCTACTGTGAGTTCCGTCCCGCTGCCTGGAACCATGCCAAGTCCTGATATATTATTTATAAGGTTAATAGTATAAGCCTGGTTCTTAATATTTTCTGGATTAAATTTTCCATTGGCTGTCATTGGAATTGTCCCAGATGTAACATGTTTAGATATAACATCCCCACTGTCCCGGAACCTTGTATCCCAGAAACCTGCCACAAGGCTGGTCTTTCCATTGGAATATTGCTTATAAGCATAGTCTAACAGTTTCTCTATGCCATTATACAAGTTATCAGAAGTATTTCCTCCAAAATAAGCACATATAAGTTCATTGCCACTTTCATCCCTTGCTGTTGCTATAAGCACACGTCCAGCAGCACGTGTTGTACCAGTTTTGGAACCAATTATACTATATTTCTTACCTTTTAATTTATATGTAGAATAAAAGCCATTTGTATTTTTTATTTTAAATGAAGGCTTACCTTTTCTCGCAGGCACATTATATGTACTTTTGGATACTATATTCCTTATTATTTCATATGACATTGCATGTCTTGCCAGTATTGCGAAATCATATGCTGTAGTATAAGTTTTGTTAAAACCATTACCTGTATCAAGCCCAGACGGGTTATCAAAACTTGTCCTGTCCATACCATATTTTTTAGCAGTATCATTCATAAGTGTTATAAAGTTTTCATATGTCCCTGCTGTTCCTGAGGCAAGTGCCGTTGCAGAATCTGCATCCGAAGCTATAAGCATCATATTAAGGTACTGTCTTACACTATATGTAGTACCTGCCTTTAATCCCAGTTTGGACGCATCTGATGGAATCATTTTCCTTAATTTCTTTGTAAATGTAATCTTCTTATCCAAATCTGCATTTTCCAGAGCAACTATAGCAGTCATAAGCTTAACTGTGCTTGCAGGATATATCCTCTTATTCATGCTTTTCTTATATATAACCCCGCCAGAATTTGCATCCATCACAACATATGCCTTTGCCTGTACAGATGGCACTGCTGCACTTGCTGTTGGTGCCTGGTTAAATATACTGCCAGGTACAAGCCCTGAAATAAACGCAGCTATAAGCAATACTGTAACTAATTTTTTTATTTTTCTTCCTATTATATACTTATCCATATCTACTTTTCTCCTGTCATTATTTTACATAATTCTTCAAGCTGGCAATATGTTTCAATTCCATTTGCCATACGCCTTATTGCTGATGAATTTTTATAACCTGCTGTATACCATGCAATATGTTTACGCATCTCACGTATACCCATTATTTCCCCTTTAAATTTTATAAGGCCTTTTCCGTGGCGTAATATCATATCTGCCACTTCATCTATACCTGGTTCTGGCAGTTCCTCCCCTTTTTCCTGGAAAGATTTTATCTGCCTGAAAAGCCACGGGTTTCCTCTTGCACCACGTGCAAGCATTAGCGCATCACATCCTGTTTCTTCCCTGCACCTGGCAGCATCTTCTGCTGAAAATATATCACCACTTGCTATAACAGGCACTTTTACAGCCTCTTTTACTTTTCTTATAATATCCCAGTCCGCCATGCCTCCATAATACTGCTGCCTTGTCCTGCCATGTACCGCTATTGCTGCTGCCCCGTTTTCTTCTGCCATCTTTGCAAACTCTGCAGCATTAATGCTGTTATCATCAAATCCTTTGCGTATTTTTACTGTTACTGGCTTATTTATTGCCTGTGAAACTTCCTTTATTATTTTTGCCGCAAGTCCTGGATTTTTCATAAGGGCTGAACCTTCACCATTATTTACCACTTTAGGCACAGGACATCCCATATTAATATCAAGTATATCAAAATTCCGATACTCAATCTTTGCTGCTATCTCTGCCATAAGCCCTGGTTCTGAACCAAAAAGCTGTAACGCCACAGGATGCTCAGCATCATCAATCTCCCAGAGCTTATAAGTATTTTTATTATTATAATAAATACCCTTAGCACTTATCATCTCTGTATATACAAGGTCTGCCCCCTGTTCCTTACACAATAAACGAAATGGCAGGTCTGTTACTCCTGCCATCGGTCCTAGTATTAAGTTACCACTTATATTTACATTTCCTATACTAAATCCATGCATCTTAAACCACCAGCACCTCCAGAATATCCTTTACACTTATTTCTTCTGCCTGTTGTAAATAAACTGTAGCCCTTTCAGTGTAAGGTCTGCATCATATATATCTATTTCATCTGTACTTTCTGAAATTATCTTTCCAAGCCCTCCAGTTGCAACTACCCGTACATCTTTAATCCCAGATTCTTCTTTTATACGCCTTATAATATATTCAGTCTGTCCCAATGTACCATAAAACAGGCCAGCCTGCATAGAAGAAATTGTTTCCCTTGCAATTACCGCACCTGGACATTTTATCTCTATCTCAGGGAGGTTTGCTGTATTATTACAGAGCGCGTCAGCTGATATTCTTATTCCTGGGCTTATTACGCCTCCTTTAAATGCGCCATCTTCTGTTACAAAATCATATGTAGTTGCAGTTCCATAATCTACTACTATTACAGGGCCGCCATACTGCTCATATGCCCCTGCTGCATCTACAATACGGTCAGGGCCTATCTGTTTTGGGTCTGCTGTATCTATCCTTATGCCCGTCTTTATCCCTGCGCCTACCACTATAGGCTGGCATCCAAGATATTTTATTATCCCGCTTGTAAATGAATACATCATCTGCGGTACTACGGATGCTATTATAACCTTTGTAATATTTGAAGGCTGGTACCCTTTCTGCGCCAGTATATTGCAGATAAGCTCACCATATTCATCAGATGTCCTTGGTACCTTAACAGTACAACGGAACCTTGCTGCAAGTTCCCTGCCATTAAATACACCAAATGTAATATCAGTATTTCCAACGTCAACCGCTAATAACATATATTTTTCCTCATCTTTCCCCTGTTTTTCTCCCATTATATTACCCTGGATTATTTATATCCCCATCCAGGAACTTTATACGGTAGTATAACTCAAGTGCTTCTAATAATTCTCTCTTTTCAGACTGTATCTGCTTAATCTTAAGTACACTCCCAATTTCATCAAACAGGAAATCATTCTCTTCTGAAGTTACATTTATAAAAAGATTTCCACTATCATTAAACTGCAGTGTAAGTATTCCTCCGACATCAGCTGTATAAAGCACACACATAACCTGCAGTTCTTCCTTTACAGCCCTTGGAAGCCCTGCAAATTCCTGGTTAAAATAGTATTTCTCTTCATAGGCACTTGATGCACAAAGCACTACTGCCTTATCATGGGTATTATTATACATAACCATATAACCCCCTGACCGAAACTTCTCCTGATACAACACATTCAGTCCCATGTCCTGTGTCTACCAGCAGTGCCCCGTCCTTATTTATCCCTCTTGCTATTCCTGTTTCTGTCTTGTTCCTGTCTTCCTGCATGCCATAGAGGATTTTAACTTCCTGGTCTTTATTGGCGAGCACTGAATTATATTCATCTATAAATGGTCCAAGGCTTCTGGCTCTGGTAAATTCTTTATAATACCTGCTAAAACATCCAGCTATGCAGGCAGCAAGCCCTGCCCTGTCTGTCTTCTGTCCTGTCTGCAGGTAAATGGATGTTGCTGTTTCTTCTATTTCTTCCGGGAAATGTTCATTATTGGCATTTATTCCTATTCCAACAACAACATAGTTTATATAATTCATCTCAGAACTCATTTCAGTAAGTATTCCACAGATTTTCTTTCTGCCAAGCACAATATCATTTGGCCATTTTACAAGTGTTTCCACATTACAAAACTGCCTGGCAGCACTAACTACTGCAAGTGCTGCTACCAGTGTAATTCCTGGTACACTGGAAGGTTCTATTACAGGCCTTAAAATCATTGACATATATATCCCTGTACCTGCACCTGATTCCCACTGGCGTCCTCTTCTGCCTTTCCCTGATGTCTGCCTTTCAGCTATTATAAGTGTACCTTCTTCTTCCCCAAGTTCAGCAAGCTGTTTCGCACGTGTATTTGTTGAATCTATAACATCATGGCATTCTGCTTTATGGAATAAACAGTCCTTGCCAAGCCTGCTTTCAATATCAGCAGGATAAAATATGCCAGGGGATGAAACAAGCCTGTATCCCTTATTTTGCACAGATTCTATAACAAAACCATGTTCCTTTAACTGTGTAATATTCTTCCATACTGCCTGTCTTGTCACGCCTGCCTTTTCACATAAAGCCTGTCCAGACACAAAACCGTCCCCTGCTTCCCTTAATGCCCTTAATATTTCACTTTTCATAATAATACCAGTCTATACCCCAAGAGTTGCCATCATAACTGCTTTTATTGTATGCATGCGGTTCTCCGCTTCATCAAATACTACAGACTGTCCTGATTCAAATACTTCATCTGTCACTTCTAGTTCTTTCATTCCAAACTTTTCATACACTTCTTTGCCAATCTTTGTTTCAAGGTTATGGAAAGCTGGAAGGCAGTGCATAAATATAGCATCTTTAGCAGCATTGTCCATTACTTTTTTATTAACCTGGTATGGCGAAAGTTTCTTTATACGTTCTTCCCAGACTTCATCTGGCTCACCCATTGATACCCATACATCTGTATAGATTACATCTGCATCTTTTGTACCACTTTGTACATCTTCTGTTAATGTAACAGAACCACCAGATTCTTTTGCATATTCATTACACTGTTCTACAAGCTTTGCATCTGGAAAATATTCTTTTGATGTACAAGCTGTAAAATGCAGACCCATTTTAGAACAGGCAACCATAAGTGAATTGCCCATATTGTAACGGGCATCTCCCATATAAACCATCTTCACGCCCTTTATCCTGCCTAAATGCTCACGTATTGTAAGCAGGTCAGCAAGCATCTGTGTCGGATGGTACTCATTAGTAAGACCATTCCATACTGGAACGCCTGCATATCTGGCAAGTTCTTCAACTATATCCTGTCCAAAACCACGGTACTCAATACCATCATACATACGCCCAAGAACCCTTGCTGTATCTGCAATGCTCTCTTTCTTGCCAATCTGTGAACTAAGCGGCTCAAGGTAAGTAACCCCCATGCCCATGTCATTTGCTGCCACTTCAAATGAACAACGTGTACGTGTGCTTGTTTTCTCAAATATCAGGGCAATATTCCTGCCCTGGTATTTATTAACTGGTACTCCATTTTTCTTTTTATCCTTTACATCTGCTGCGAGTTCTAACAGATATTCTATCTCTTCAGGTGTAAAATCCTTTAATGTAAGGAAATTACGGCCTTTTAAATTTATAGCCATCTTTTACCATCCTTCCTGTTCTTTATTCTTTAGCTACTTCTGTTACAGACTTTACAAGCCCTGCCATACTTTGTATTTCAGAAGGAATAATAATCTTTGTAGACTTTCCATCTGCTGCTTTGGCAAATGCTTCAAGGCTTTTAAGTTTTATAACATTTTCTGATGCTGTTGCACTTGCTTCATTAAGCATACGTATACCATCTGCATTGGCCTGCTGCACTGCAAGTATAGCCTGTGCCTGGCCTTCTGCTTCACGTATTGTAGCTTCCTTCTTTGCCTCTGCCCTAAGGATTGCTGCCTGCTTTTCTGCTTCTGCATCTAAAATTGCTGCCGCTTTCTTACCTTCTGCAACAAGTATAGCTGACTCTTTGTCACCCTGGGAACGCAATATTGCCTCTCTTTTTTCACGTTCTGCCTTCATCTGCTTCTCCATAGCGTCCTGTATTGCAGCAGGTGGTATAATATTCTTAAGCTCTACCCTGTTTACCTTAATGCCCCATGGGTCAGTTGCACTGTCAAGTGATGCCCTCATCTTTGCATTAATAATCTCACGTGATGTAAGTGTTTCATCAAGCTCAAGTTCACCTATTATATTACGCAGTGTTGTTGCTGTAAGGTTTTCTATTGCCATAATAGGGTTCTCTACACCATACGTATACAGCTTAGGGTCAGTAATCTGGTAAAAGATTACTGTATCAATACGCATTGTAACATTATCCTTTGTAATAACAGGCTGTGGCGGGAAATCGGCTACCTGCTCTTTCAAATCAACCTTTCTTGCAATCCTGTCTATAAATGGCATCTTAAAATGGATACCAACTCCCCATGTTGTCTGGTATCCTCCAAGCCTTTCAATAACATATGCCTTTGCCTGCGGAACTACTTTTACACAAGATACAAGCACTATTGCTACAATAGCAAGTAAAATTAAAATTGGCATTTTGCCTCCTTCTGACATACAATGTCATAAATATATTATTGTTATAAATAGTTTCACCTGGCTTTAACTTTTATCTGCTGCGCCTGTGCTGGATAAACTTACAAATACTTTTACTCCTTTGATTTCATTAATAACCACCCTGGAGCCCTCAGGTATAATTAAATCATCAATGCTGCTGCGTGCAGTCCATTCAAGGCCATTTATTACTACTATTCCCTTCTGGTTATAGTTATCAATAGTTTCTGTAACCCTTCCTTCTTTTCCAATCATGCTGTTTACATTTGTCTTAGCCCTGCTTTCATTAAGCCTCTTTTCCACAACTGGGCGTGTAAATAACAGTAATAAAATTGACACTACAAGAAAAACTGCAATTTGTACCAGTAATGGGACATTAAACAGTGCCAATACAAATGCTACTAATGCACCTCCTGCAAACCATATGGTTGTAAGCCCTAATGTAATAATTTCTATTACAAGCAGGACTGCTAATGCTATTAACCAATAAAAAGGCGTCATAATATTCCTCCTCCCTTATGCGGATTGCTCCGTTATTATGGTTTACATTATTTTATATCATTTATAGTAATTGTGCAACAAAATATTAACAACCTGGCCTTTTCTGCCTTGCCGCTTCATACATTACAACTGCTGCCGCTACTGCTGCATTAAGCGACTCAATGCCTCCCTCCATAGGTATACGTATCCTGTCTGTTATATATCCAAGAACCCTGTCTGATATCCCATTAGCTTCATTGCCTATAACAATACCTGCACCTTTGGTATAATCTGCTTTGTCATAAAGAATACTTCCTTCTATAGTTGTCCCATATACATTATAACCGTTATCTTTAATATTTAATATAATATCTGTAATATCACTGGCATATATAAATGGCATACGGAATATTGCCCCCATTGTAGAACGTACTGTCTTAGGGTTAAATAAATCCGCTGTCCCTTTACCCATAATTACAGCAGACATGCCTGCACCTTCTGCCGTACGCAGGATTGTTCCTAAATTACCTGGGTCACGCACATCATCAAGCAGAAGCCACATATGCCTTTTATCATTAAGTATATCTTCTATATTATATGCAGGCTGCTTTGCAATGCCAAGTATACCCTGGGTGGTAACTGTATCTGATATATGGGAGAATACTTTATCTGAAACAGTTTCATATGGATATTCCTTAAGAAGCTTTTCTGGAATATTTTTTCTGCCCTCCATTACAGATTCTGAAATATATATTTTCACAAGTCTTCCACTGCCTGCTGCCTCTGAAAGCATCTTTATGCCTTCTGTTATAAAAAGTGACGTCTTATGTCTGTATTTTGCCTGTCTCTGCAGTTTTATTATATCTTTCACCTGCTGGTTTGTTTCACTGCTAATCATTTATATCTGCTTCCTAATATTAAACTTCCCTACGAGTTCCTTCATTATTGCTGCCTGCTGGCTAAGTTCTTCACTTGATGCAGCACTTTGCTGTACTGTTGCCGAATTTGCCTGGGCAGCACTTGAAATATTTCCTATCTGCTGGTTAATATACCCAGACGATTCTGCCTGTTCTGCCGAATCTCTGGCAATCTCCATAACCAGGTTATGTATAGCCTTGTTCTCCTCTACAATAGCAAAAAGGCTTTTTTCGGTATCTGCTGCAATCTGTATTCCTTTTTTTACAGTCTTTATGCTGCTTTCTATTAACTCATGTGTGGTATTTGCAGAGCTGATTGACTTCTGCGCAAGGCTGCTTACTTCATCTGCAACTACTGCAAAGCCCTTTCCTGCTTCCCCTGCACGTGCTGCTTCTACAGAGGCATTAAGTGCAAGCAGGTTGGTCTGGAAAGATATATCATCAATATTTTTAATAATCTTCCCAATATTGTCAGATGCTTCTGATATATCCTGTATAGCCTGTGAAAGTTTCCCCATCATTTCCACGCCTGTTTCTATCTGCTTCTCTGCCTGTATCACACAATCCCTTGCTTTCTCTGCATTCTGTGAATTATGTTCTGCCTGGGCCAGGACTTCCTCCATGCGCACTGATACATTCTGCACACTGCCAGTCTGCTGCATTGTCGCCTGTGCAAGCTGTTGTGATATATTTGAAATCTGCTCTGAGCCAAAAGAAACCTGTACCGCTGCATCATCAATCTGTGCCAGTGTATTATTCAGGGAATTTTTAATTGTCTTCATAGAATTATATATTTCTATAAATTCACCTTCATATTCTGCTTCTGCCACTACTTCAAAGTTGCCCTCTGCCATTTCATGGAGAATCCTGGATATATCATTTATATATGTCTTTAAGATTTCTTGTGCATTATTTAATGTCTGCGCTGTCTGCCCAAATTCATTTTTTGATTTAATATCCGCTGGCTGTGACAAGTCACACTTTGACAGGCGCACTGCAAGGTCACGTATTTTGCGCAATGGTCTTGTAAACTTCTGTGCATAAATAATTGAAATAAATATTGAAACTACTACCATAACAGCTACACATAGATTTGTCATTTGTACTTGCCTGCGCAGCTGTAAATCCATCTTATCTTTATGTGCATCATAAATTTTCTCTATATCATCAATATAATTTCCTGAACTTATAGCCCAGCCCCAAGGTTCAAAAAGCATTGAATATGCCCTTTTAGGCGCAACTGTAACCCCGTCAGCTTTTGTATAATAAAATTCATTAAAACCACCCTCTTTTGAAGACTGTACAGTTTTTAATATTTCCTGTATAATCATTACACCATTCTGGTCCTTTAACTCATAACGGTTATCCCCTTCCTGTTCTTCAAGGATAGGATGGGCAATTAATATATAATCTGTATCATCAACCCAGAAATATCCCCCGTCATCTTCCCCATAACGTAACGCCTTAACATATTCTATAGCTTCTTTCTTAGCAGCAGCCTCTGTAAGTTCACCTTTCTGCTGCCTGTCATAAATCCCTTGTAACAGAGTTACGACACTCTGCACCTGGTACTCCACAGCATTATCATAACCCTCATATAATGTCTTCTTATATGCATCAAGTGATATTGTTATCTGGTCCAGCATATTTCTTCTTGCTGTAAGCCCGATTACTGCGGCAACCGCAATTACAATAAAAATATTTACACTTAATAATAATGCTTTTACACTTCTCATAAATAAACCTCCATTCTGCAGATTTTTATTATCTACAGGTTATATACCTCCATAAAAAATAATACAGTATTTTATCACAAATACCAAAAAAATACAAATACCTTTGGTTTTTTAACATGTCCGTTTCATAAATTCCAATAATTTCTATTATCCACTTTTGTTGGGACGGACGGTTTCCATGCCAGAGCCAGGGTATTCCACGCAGGGGTACGCTTCCGCTACGATAACCCACGCAACAGTGCATAGTATCCTGGTAAAATTGCTGTATGGAACTCATCATTCTGGTTTTTTCAGTACTGTTTTTTCCTTACCAGGCAGCGTAAATAATTTTTATCTGTAAAATCAATAAACTGTTCCCATGACAGACATAAAATTTCCTTTATCTGCAAAAAAGAAATTTTGCATTTTTCATAAAGGGTATAGTTTACAGTTCCCTCTTTTCTGGCAAGGAAACATCCTGCCAGGAATACCTGCTTTTCTGGTACTGCCCATACCACCAGCCACAAAAGGACTTCCGTTTCTGCATAGCTGGTACTTCCTGCCTTTAAAGAAATAATAAAAAAATTCTGTTTAAAACGTTTAAACAAAAGTTCTACCTGCCACCGGCTTCTGTACATATGTAAAATTTCTCCGCCACAGTAACCTGCCCCAGGGATGTAATTACAACCACCCATCCGACACAAAATAATGTATTGTCTGCTATTTCCTGGTGTTTCCTTAAGGCTGTCTTTTTTTGCGTTTCCTTGCTTTTTCTGTCAGTTTCCCAGCAATTACACGTACAAATGCAGTCTTTTCCATGTATTTGCAAAAACCAAAGACATCTAACATTTTTTCCTGCTTTTTTTCTGCTTCTTTTAACAGGCTTATTAAAGGGATTTTATTCCCGTCTGCATCATAAAGGCAGAAATTTTTTGGTGTGATACGCAGGATAACATCCGCCTGCTGTTCCTGTGCATAAATGTAATTATGTGCTGTCCCATACCCTGCATCTGCCATTACAAGGTCATTTCTTTTTATAGAAAAATGCGTAAGGGACTCTGCTGTATGTTTGTCTGTGGCTTTCACTTCATATATACGGTCCTGGTTTAGGGAATAGCAGCTAGAATACGGAAAGAAATACTGGAACATGCATATAAAAATAACATTTTCAGTAAATCTGATGCAGAACGTATCCCACGTTTTCTTTGTACAGCACCTGTCTTCCTGGCAAGCCCGTCCAGGGACCCTGGTAAAAAAGGAAGTATTTTTCTGTCCCATTTTTCAAGAACTTCTTGCAAATCTGGGTCTGGTTTAGTAAAATTATTTTGTAAATTCATGGCAGTCCTCTTTTCTGTAAATGGTTTGGTCAAAAATATTTTACACTAAAAAGGGAATCTGTCATGGATTTTTTTATTTTTTATGAATTTTCTTTATTAAAAGTATCTAAAAGGCTTGTTTTGTATATTTTTTTCTTAAGTTCGCACCTATGCCCTTAACACCCCCTTTGCTGCTGTAAAAACCCCTGGTTTGTTTTAGAAACTCCCTAAAACAAACCAGGGACTGCTTATCCTTTAACCTTGCTTATTTATTTTTGACACAACCATTTTACGTATCATTTCTACAGGAATATAAACTGTTCAAATTCACACAAAAAGGATAGTTTAATACTACTCTTCTATTAACCTGATTAGTAAACCTGTTCTACAAACTGGCGTGTAATGCAGTTTTTATCCCTGTTGTAATAAACCACAGGTATACACCACAGACCTGCTGCAACTTTCACGGCTTCTGTATATTTGTAACCTCCAACACACAAAAGTCCAACAGGGTCTTCATCTGATGTCAGAATTATCTCATTAGGAGCACCTGCTGCCATGCGGTTCCATTTTTCTAAACACTCTGTAACAAACCTGCCATAATAATAAAAATTAGATGCATGGTTATGCTGTGTAATAACAGAATTATTAGCAGCCTGGAGTTCTTCCATTGAACACTCATACTGGTGTAAGCTGCTGCCATTATCCAGAGTATATTGGTTTGTATAAGCATCTAGCAAACCATCCCAGATTTTACGTGTTTCTGCCAGCTCTTTAATTGTAAACTGCACTGATGAATCCAGTGCCTGGAGTCTGGTTAAACTTTCTTTATATTTTGCAAAAGCTACGTGTAAATCTCTCACCGTTTTATCCAGCCACTTGTCAGTAAACACACCAGATTCTACATAATCAATCTGGAACTTGTGCATTGTATCCTCCAATGCATCAATATAGGTTTCACTAAATCCAGATACTTCCTTTGGAATCCATGTCTTGTGGAAATATCCCGTTAAAGTACCGAAATTAATCTGTTCATTCATAAATTTTTCTTTACAGATACTTAGTATATTCATAAAAACACCCCTGAATACACTGTACTACAAGCCTCCTTTCATATAAATGGTTAATTTTCTGCCACACAGATAAGACTGGCTATCCAGATTAAACAAATTTTCATCAATATGGATACCATACAACCTGTAAAATAAGGCAACAACTAAAGCCATCTTTGTAATTGCCTTGACCATTAACAGCCAAAATAAAAGAGCTCCTTTCTGGAGCCCTTTTACTAACTAATAATTTTACATATATCGGGTATATACCAACACTGGTCTCTTAAACACACTATTATTAAAACCAGAAATGACAACATTGTACTATCAATGCCTGTATATCTTGTTTTCTAAAAACTTCCACACTAAAGATTTCCCAGACTACACATTATATTTTTCATAATATAATGACAGAAACTTTTCCGCATCTTCTCTGGTTAATGGATTAGTTTTTGTATTCATAAGCCGTTCAATAATTTTTTCATCTGTATAACCATCCTCTATAAGAATATTAATTTTTCCACGGATTTCACCACGGATTTCACCACGGGCTTCACCACGGGCTTCAAACATTTCTCTTACTGACATAATCTCATCAACCTCCTCTTTAATTTTTCTGGAATACTCATAATACGGATTAAACTGGCTGTTACTAACTTTATTCAAAAACACAGACTGCAGATAACTTATTAAGTCATCCTGGTTTTTCTCATATCTGAAATCTTCTGATAAGTATACCAGGCTCAGATGAATTAAATCTGCCTGCTTATTTAATCCAGCAATATCCGCTGTCTCTTTATTACTATGGCCTGACAGTTCCAATGTGTATATTGAATTTCCCAAACCTTCCGGGATATTATTCAGCATAACCCATACTGAATATACAGGCTTTATCTGGTTATATGATTCCTTCCCCAGCCGTTCAATTTGCCGGCTGACCAGCCTGCAGCAGTAATAAACACCCCGTTTTACAACAGGATATTCTGGTTCACTTTCACGCTGCATCTCTAAATCAAAATAAAAGCCAGCATATATTACTTCCCCTCCAGGTAAGGCACAGCTGGCAAGTACATCATAATGTGTTACTGTTTCACTGCCTTTTCCAAAATCCTCAGAATTATACACCTGTGGATTTACATCCACAGCGCTGTCTGTAGTAATTAGTTTTTCTATATCTTCTAATTCCAGGTTTTTGTATTCTGGGACAATATTTTTCAAAACAGGTGCAAGAAACACTTTATCTGAAAATAATTTTTTGAATGGCCTGTCATATGTATAATCAATATCTTCTTTTTCTTCAGGTTTTTTCTCCGCAGCAGATGTATTGCCACCAAAAACGGTTACCTGCTTAACTTTGCGCTCCATTAAGGTCTCCTTTTCTATAATGTCTCTTTTCTACAGCCAAATTACCAGTCCTGCCATACTTATTATAACATTTTTCTTCCGGCATTGCTACATAAAAATTTAATGCAAAAGTTCTTGTGCTAATCTTTGTATTACCAGGGCAACATAACCGTCCTTCAGACCCCACCCCACCCAAAAATATACTATCTGGAATAACTCCCTGTCCATAAGATGCCTGGATACATGTCCTTCCTTGTTCCACCACAACAAATTTTATCAAACCACCTTTCTGGTAATTCCTGTCATTATAGCGTATTTCAAAATTTTTAACCTGTGTATAATACCATCCACCATTAATATCCCATAAGTGCGAACTTAAGCAAGCAATCCTGGTAAAATTGCTGTATGGAACTCATCATTCTGGTTTTTTCAATACTGTTTTTTCCTTGCCAGGCAGCGTGAATAATTTTTATCTGTAAAATCAATAAACTGTCCCCATGGCAGACATAAAATTTCCTTTATCTGCAAAAAAGAAATTTTGCATTTTTCATAAAGGGTATAGTTTACAGTTCCCTCTTTTCTGGCAAGGAAACATCCTGCCAGGAATACCTGCTTTTCTGGTACTGCCCATACCACCAGCCACAAAAGGACTTCCGTTTCTGCATAGCTGGTACTTCCTGCCTTTAAAGAAATAATAAAAAAATTCTGTTTAAAACGTTTAAACAAAAGTTCTACCTGCCACCGGCTTCTGTACATATGTAAAATTTCTCCGCCACAGTAACCTGCCCCCAGTGATGTAATTACAACCACCCATCCGGCACAAAATAATGTATTGTCTGCTATTTCATGGTGTTTCCTTAAGGCTGTCTTTTTTTACGTTTCCTTGCTTTTTCTGCCTGTTTTTCTGTAAGTTTCCCAGCAATTACACGTACAAATGCAGTCTTTTTCATGTATTTGCAAAAACCAAAGACATCTAACATTTTTTTCTGCTTCTTTTAAGGGATCCTGGTAAAAAAGGAAGTATTTTTCTGTCCCATTTTTCAAGAACTTCTTGCAAATCTGGGTCTGGTTTAGTAAAATTATTTTGTAAATTCATGGCAGTCCTCTTTTCTGTAAATGGTTTGGTCAAAAATATTTTACACTAAAAAGGGAATCTGTCATGGATTTTTTTATTTTTTATGAATTTTCTTTATTAAAAGTATCTAAAAGGCTTGTTTTGTATATTTTTTTCTTAAGTTCGCACCTATGGTTAAAGTACCCCTTTTGTGGAATTATTGCTGGCAACTGGCATTGGAAACCTGCATACTAGCACTCTCAAAAGATAAATGGAAATTACTATATGAAAATTTGTGAAACATACGTCAGATTTGAGTTTCCTCATTTTTTTATGATACACAAAGACTATATTACTCTGGCAAAATATTTATGTACTAATAAAATAAAAATGAGATATTAATTCCTTGTAAAGAAAACCAATATCCCATCTAAACATATTTATTTAAGTTATATTATGTGTTTAATCCACTATACGCTGCTATATGCATATTATGAAAAACTAAATCTCCTGCCCCTAAAGCAGCCTAATATAAATTCTCCTGAATAGTACCTCCAAAACCAGTAAATTGAATATTTTTCTTTATTGGTTTTGCCCATAAACCAGATACTAATATTTCCTCGTCATCTATCCATATAGGAAAATTTTGAGTTTACCCATTTTTTTATGATACACAAAGATTATATTACTCTGGCAAAATACCTGTATATTAAAAAAACAGTAAACTCAAAAGGAAAATTCCAATCATATAAACTTCCCTTGGACGTATAACTCCAGACAGCTTTTCAGGCCTCTTCATTCATCTTTGCAAGCCTTGCTGCCTGGTCAGCTGCTATAATATTATCAAGCACCTCATTAATATCACCACTTAGTATTTCATTAAGCCTGTGGCTTGTATATTTTATACGGTGGTCTGTAACACGCCCCTGTGGGAAATTATAAGTCCTTATTTTTTCTGAGCGGTCTCCTGTGCCAACCTGGCTTCTTCTTTCTGCTGCCTGTTCACTATTTGCTTTCTCCTGTTCCAGGTCATAAATCCTTGAACGCAGTACTTTCATAGCTTTGTCTTTATTTTTAAGCTGTGATTTCTCATCCTGGCAGGTTACTACTATGCCTGTAGGAATATGTGTAATCCTTACAGCTGAATCCGTTGTATTAACACACTGGCCGCCATTGCCAGATGCACGGTAAACATCTATTTTACAGTCATTAGGGTCTACATGCACATCTACTTCTTCCACTTCTGGCATTATTGCAACGGTAGCAGTTGATGTATGGATACGTCCTCCTGACTCTGTTGAAGGTATACGCTGGACACGGTGGACACCACTTTCATACTTAAGCTTTGAATATGCCCCCTGTCCTATTACCATAAATACAATTTCCTTAAAACCACCTATGCCATTTTCATTAGCACTCATAACTTCTACTTTCCAGCGGTTATTTTCAGCAAATTTAGAATACATACGGAATAAATCTGCCGCAAAAAGGGCAGCTTCATCCCCGCCTGCACCACCACGTATTTCTACAATAACATTTTTATCATCATTTGGGTCTTTAGGAAGCATAAGTATCTTAAGTTCCTGTTCACATTCTGCCAGCTTTTCCTTACATGAATTAAGTTCTTCCTTGGCAAGCTCCTTCATTTCTTCGTCACTTTCCTCATCAAGGATTGCAAGGCTGTCCTCTATACCCTCTTTAGCTTCTGTATATTCTTTATATTTACTTACAATAGGTGCAAGCTCACTCTGTTCCCTCATAAGTTCTTTGTATTTATCCTGGTTATTTATAATATCAGGTTCTGTGAGCAGCATATTTATCTCTTCAAGCCTTCTGGCTAAATCTTCTAATTTATCAAACATAATTATCTTTCCTTTCAAATCATTAAGTCAATATTTCCAAGGTTATTGCATTATAGCAGCTACAACCCTGTCATTGCCAGATAAATCCTTTTGCACACATACATTTTTATATCCACACTCCTTAAAAATATCCATAACCTGCCTGCCCTGGTCATATCCTGTTTCAACAGCAATAATACCATCTTGTCTTAAATAAGACCTTGCTTCATTGCCAATAATCCTGTAGAAGCCCAGTCCATCCTCTCCTCCGTCAAGTGCCATAAGAGGCTCATGTTCCCTTACTTCTGGCATAAGTGTACCTATAACATCTGTCCTTATATATGGAGGGTTTGAAACTATAATATCATAACTTCCTGTTATATTTTCAAACATATTACTATAAACAAATTCTATATCTACACTATTAAGCACAGCATTTTCTTTTGCAATACCAAGGGCCTTTTTTGAATAATCAGAAGCTCTGCATAGAGCCGCCCCGCCAAGTTTCATAATTGATATAGCAATACATCCGGAACCTGTGCAGATATCAAGGACATGTTTATTCTTTACATATGGGAGCAGATATTCCACAAGGGTTTCTGTATCCTGTCTTGGCACAAGTACATCTGGCGAAACCAGGAAATCCAGTCCCATAAACTCCTGGCTTCCAGTAATATGCTGCAATGGTACATGTGATGCCCTTATATTAATAAGCTTATAATATTCATTTACAATATTTTCTGGGACAATTTCAAGTTCTCTTAAGAAATACTCTGCCCTTCCCATAGAAGTTATATGCCCAAGCAGATACCACGCATCCAGCTCCCAGTCCTCTATTCCTGCTTGTTTTAATATATTCCTGCCTTGCACAAGGATATCACTAAAGCTGGGCTTTTCTGCCATAATAATCCCCCATTCTTAATAAAAACTAAATCAAGACTGTTCTTTTTTCTGCAGACAGTTTCTAAAATATTATTTGCGTTTACTATAATCTGAAAAGTTTATTATTTTAACTTCATTTTCCTTCTTTGTTCCATTAGTTTCTTTAGCGGCCACATCTTTTTTTACATCCCTGTCAAAGTAATGGTCAAGCCCTGCAAGGTTATCATCTTTATAATCCGTCTGTAATGGTATAGCCTTCCTTGCCTCTTTACGCTTCCTGGCTTCTTCTGCTATTCTTTCGAGTTCAGCTTCTTTTTCTTCCATTTCTTTTAACTGGCGCATATACTCTGTAGCACGCAGTTTATTCTCCCGCTCCCTGGCACGGAGTTCTTCTTTAATCTCTGCGCGTGACTTCTTTGGAACCCCTGCTGCCTTTTTCCTGGCTCTTTCTTCCATTCTCTCTTTAAGTATCCTTAAGCGTCTCTGGTAATCTTTCCAGTCAAATATTTCCTCTATTGAAGCAATTGCCACCTCTATCATCTGGTCATCTGGTTCTTTCGTTGTAAGTCTTTGCAAAAGCATACCTGGCACACTTAAAACCATTAGAACCTTATTTTCAGTATTACCTGCAGCATGTATAAATTCATAAGAAATACCTGCAATAACAGGTACAAGCAGTATACGTGCCCCTATGCGCAGCCATATATTTTCAAAATAAATAAACATAAAACACACAATGCTTATAAACATTACAATAAGAAGGAAACTTGTCCCACACCTTCTATGGTGTTTTGACTGTCCCCTTACATTATCTACAGTCAGCTCAAGGCCATTTTCAATGCAGTTTATTGATTTATGTTCAGCGCCATGGTACATAAATACTCTTTTTATATCTTTCATAAGTGATATAACTGATACATAACTTATAAATAAGACTATACGTATAACACCTTCTATTGCGGCAAGCGCAGTTTGTGAAGCTACTACGCTATGTAAAAGCTGTGATAAAAAGAATGGCAGTACCATAAATATACCTATTGCCAGTACAATGGCAAGCACAACAGTACATATAGTTTCTATGCTTTCTTTATTATTATTTTTCTTTTCTTCTTTAGGAAGCTGGTTTTCTGTTTCCTCTTCTTCATAAAAATCTGCAGAATATGTAAGGCTTTTCATCCCAAGCATTAATGACTCCACAAATGCAACAACACCTCTTATTATGGGCAGCCTGAAAAAAACAGACTTTTCAGAAATACTTTTACATTTGCCTCTCGAAACCGTTATTTCACCATTAGGCTTTCTTACAGCAATAGAATATTCAGACTTGTATTTCATCATTATGCCTTCAAGTACAGCCTGTCCTCCAATTCCTGATGATTTCATAACTTCCTCCATTCCAACAGAATTATCCCATTAGGTAAAAATGGCCACAACATCCATACAGAGGGTGCTGTGACCATTGACAATGCCGGCAGACCGGCTTTAATTTCTCTAATTAGCCTGCATACCATACTTACGGTTGAACTTATCAATCGCACCACGGGCCTGTACAGTCTTCTGCTGGCCTGTGTAGAAAGAATGGCATTTGGAACAGATTTCTACATGGATTTCCTCTTTTGTAGAACCAGTTACAAACTCATTGCCACAGTTGCATACCACCTTTGCCTGATAATAGGCAGGATGAATTCCTTCTCTCATTATTATAACCTCCATTCTGCAATCCCGTAGTACACGTATGCCTGTGCACTATGGACAGCAAATACCAATCAATATATCATTAAAACACAACTCACTAAGTATAACACACTAAATATTCTATTGCAATATCTTTTTATCTGGTTTTTCCCATTTTTTTAATACACAAGTTATGTGGCTCTGTCAATTCCAAAATTTTACCCCAGGCAGCACGCTTAAGCACCAGCGTATCCATAACAGCTGCCTTTTGGTAAAACATTTGGAACTTGCCAGAGCAATATAGTCTTTGTGTAATTTGAAAAATAGGGAAAAACCAGATAAAAAGATAAAATCATTGACAAATACTATATAACATAGTATAATATTCTTTGTAACAACTTGTTATCTTCTTGTTGTCAATCAACATCAACATTATTAAAGGAGGAATTAATTATGGATAATTTAAAAAATGCATGGCTTGTCCGTCCATGCCCAGATAACAAAAACAGGCTTCAGGAATTCCACGATAAAAACATTGTAGCTGTAGGATGGCCTGGTATTGGCAGTCTTTCTGGCAAATCCAGGGAAAATTTAAAACAAATCCTTTCAGGCCAGCCATATAATTATACAGGGCTTGAACTTGGCAATGCCTATGCAACAGTTGATATATTTGTAAACCAGATAAAACCAGGCAGCCTTGTACTTGTACCATATAAAGATGATATTTATTTTGCAGAAATAACAGGCGGTTATTCTTTTGACCAGTCTGTGGACAGCCATAATGACAATGAAGGCTATCCACACCAAAGAACTGTAAAGTGGCTTGCAAATACTTCAAGAAAGAACCTTTCAAAAGAGTTACGTTCTTCACTTAAAGTAAGAAGGACTGCTGCAAACCTCTCTAAACACTTTGAAGAAATAGATGCACTGGCACATGGCAGGACCTATAATCCACAGACCGGTATTCCTGGCACCATTAATGTATCATATCCACTACGTCCTGGATGTAATATTGATTTTACAATACCAGATGACATAACTAAAGATGAAGCCAGAAGATTAAGCAGTTATCTTGCATCCTTGTATTTTGCACAATAAATTAAGGCCAGTTATACAGTTTTAAACAATAAAAACATAACAAAAATTCCAGCCTGGAACCTTGCTTTCCAAGCTGGAATTTTATTTATCTAAACTATTTTTATACAATTTTTATCTTCTTAACCGTTTGTATAAACTCCTGGTTGCTCTTTGTTTTTCTAAATGTTTCTATAATACGTTCAACTGCCTCTTCTGATTTACTACTATTAAATGCTTTCCTTATAAGAAAATTAGCTTCAATCTCTTCTTGTGTAAGAAGCAGGTCATCACGCCTTGTACTTGATTTTGGTAAATCAATAGCAGGAAATACCCTTTTCTCAGAAAGTTTCCTGTCAAGTACAATTTCCATATTACCAGTACCTTTAAACTCTTCAAATACAACATCATCCATTTTGCTTCCAGTATCAACAAGTGCTGTTGCAAGGATTGTAAGGCTTCCACCCTCACGCATATTTCTGGCCGCCCCAAAAAACCTCTTTGGCATATGGAGTGCTGCTGGGTCAAGACCACCTGACAATGTACGTCCGCTAGGCTGTACAGTAAGGTTATATGCCCTTGCAAGCCTTGTAATGCTGTCAAGCAGCACCATAACATCCTTGCCATGTTCAACAAGGCGTTTTGCCCTCTCAATAACCATTTCTGATACCCTTTTATGGTTTTCAGGAAGCTCATCAAAAGTTGAATAGATTACATCTGCATTATGTCCCATAATGGACTCTTTTATATCTGTAACTTCTTCTGGTCTCTCATCAATAAGCAGCACAATAAGATGCATCTTAGGATGGTTGGTTTTAACAGCCTTGGCAACCTGTTTTAACAACGTAGTCTTACCAGTCTTTGGCTGTGATACAATCATTCCACGCTGTCCCTTTCCAATTGGCGATATTAAATCCATCATACGCATAGATACAGGCCCGCCCTGCATTTCAAGCCTTATCCTCTCATTTGGAAATACTGGGGTAAGCTGCTCAAATTTAACCCTGTGTATAATCTTGTCAGGAGTAACCCCGTTTACAGTACGGATATAAAGAAGAGCACCAAATTTTTCATTCTGGTTACGCACCCTGACATTTCCTCTAAGTATATCGCCTGTGCGCAAATGGTATTTTCTGATAAGTGCAGGTGAAACATATACATCCTCGTCACCTGGAAGATAATTATCACACCTTATAAAACCATATCCTTCCTGCATAACTTCAAGAATACCTTCACGCACTTCCCCGCTGTCAAGTTGTTCCATATCACTAGGTACTGGTGCAGCATTATTTTGTTCTGTACGCTGCTGGCTGCGGTTCTCATTACCAGAAACAGCATTGCTGGTACTTCCGCTATTCTCTGCTACATTAGCCCTTTCTGGCTTTCTGGAATATTCCGGTCTTCCTGCTTTTCCACTTTCAGCTTCTGTACTGCTGGTAGTTTTTCTGGCAGCTTTAACTTTGGCTTGCCCAGCCCCTTCGTTATTTCCGGACACAGCTTCTTCTTTACTGCCATTTTCCTTTTCAAGTTCAAGAAGCTTGTTGAGAAGCTCCTGCTTCTTGTATGTAGTTACATTTTTCAAGCCTGACTTTCTCCCCACAATACGCAATTCTACAAGTGACATTTTCTCAAGTTCTGACATAATTAACCTCTTTCTTTTTAGTATAAAGCTAAACAGATATTTGCAATAACATGCCCATATCTTATAGCCATCCTGCTAATGTTGCTTTTGTAAAAATATAGGGATTGTATAAATCTTATGATGATTAATCATAGAAATAAAAGAAATAAATCTTTAATACCAGAATGTTAAGCGCAACTTTTTAACACCATGATACTATAACTAATATACACAATAATTCAGATAATGTAAAGTATATTCAGAGACTGCCGGCAAAATTCTTGTTTTACAATCCATTGTATGATATTATTATTGTTATGGTTTTGTAAATAATTATCATATGGAGGATTTAGAAGATGACCAATAGTGAAAAAGCCATAGCACTCCACAAGGAATGGAATGGGAAAATAACTACAGCCCCAAAGTGCAGTGTCAAATCAAGGGAAGACCTTGCAATAGCATATACCCCTGGAGTTGCAGAACCTTGCAAAATTATTGCAGAAAACAAAGAAGAAGCTTATAATTATACACTCAAAGCCAATACAGTAGCAGTTGTCTCTGATGGAAGCGCTGTACTTGGATTAGGCAATATAGGACCAGAAGCAGCAATGCCTGTTATGGAAGGAAAAGCTGTACTGTTCAAAGAATTCGGCGGTGTCAATGCATTCCCAATATGTCTTGACACACAAGATACAGAGGAAATAATAAAAACAGTTATAAATATAGCACCTGCATTTGGTGGTATTAACCTTGAAGATATATCAGCACCAAGATGCTTTGAAATAGAAGAACGCCTTAAAGAAAAACTTAATATACCTGTATTCCATGATGACCAGCATGGCACTGCTATTGTTGTACTTGCAGGAATAATTAATGCTTTAAAGGTTACAGGTAAAAATAAAGAAACCTGCCATGTAGTTGTAAACGGAGCAGGCTCTGCAGGCATTGCAATTACTAAACTCCTGCTTAAATACGGATTTAAGGACATTATAATGTGTGATAAATCCGGAATACTTTCTGCTTCTTCACCAGATTTAAACTGGATGCAGAAAGAAATGACAAAGGCCACAAACCTTTCTGGCAGGACAGGCTCTCTTGCAGATGCACTAAAAGGAGCAGATGTATTTGTTGGGGTTTCTGCACCAGGCATTGT
Organism: uncultured Lachnospiraceae bacterium; assembly: GCA_948794795.1. Classification (GTDB taxonomy): domain Bacteria; phylum Bacillota; class Clostridia; order Lachnospirales; family Lachnospiraceae; genus Butyribacter. The sequence goes on from CAQGLR010000003.1 coordinate 78,824, forward strand.
TTCAGAAGAAATGGCAGCATCAATGAACAAGGATGCAATAATATTTGCCATGGCAAACCCAGTTCCTGAAATTATGCCAGACATTGCCAAAAAAGCAGGTGTTAAAGTTATAGGTACAGGCCGTTCAGACTTCCCTAACCAGATAAATAATGTTGTTGCATTTCCAGGTATATTCAAAGGTGCACTTGAGGGACGCGCAACACAAATTACAGAAGAAATGAAACTTGCTGCTGCCCTTGCAATAGCATCACTTGTAGATGAAAAAGACCTGGATGAAAATAATATTATGCCTGAGGCATTTGACCCACGTGTTGCAGAAGCAGTATCCAGTGCAGTAAAGGCACATATAAAATAATGCAGCGCTGGGGAGATAAACCATTTTATTCACTTGATTATTACCTTAAACAGGTTTTTGGTGAAAAGGTATATAAAGTATCACTTAATGGCGGGATGACATGTCCAAACAGGGACGGAAGCCTTGGCACAGATGGCTGTATATTCTGTAGCAGCGGAGGTTCAGGTGAATTTGCTGCCACAAAAACTGGCACCATATATGAACAGATACAGCAAGGAATAGATATTATTAAAAAACATGGCAAACATACAGGCAATAAATATATTGCATATTTCCAGGCATACTCCAATACATATGCGCCAGCCAGTTATCTGGAAGGCCTTTATATGCAGGCACTTTCACATCCAGATATTGTTGCAATGTCAGTTGGCACAAGGCCGGACTGCTTTAACCAGGATATATTTGCCCTTATTGAAAAATGTAATAAAATAAAACCTGTATGGATAGAATTAGGCCTGCAGACAATACATGAGAAGACAGCAGTACTTATAAAGCGTGGATATACACTAGACGTTTTTAACAATACAGTAAAAGAGCTGCGTAAACGTAACATAGATGTTATCACACATATTATCCTTGGTCTTCCTGGTGAAACGGAAGAAGATATAATAGAAACAATCCATTATCTTAACAAAATGGACATACAGGGAATAAAGCTGCAGCTTCTTCATATACTTAAGAATACACAGCTTGCTTTAATGCATGGCAAAATCCATATTTACTCAGAGGAAGAATATATTAAACTCCTAATCCGTTGCATAAGTGAGCTTTCACCTGCAATAGTAGTACACAGGCTTACAGGTGACGGGCCAAAAAATATGGTTATTGCACCCCTCTGGAGCTGCAATAAAAAACACGTTTTAAATTCTATAATGCATGGGTTTAAAATATCAGGTGCATACCAGGGTATGTCACTTTAGTAAATTTTTATTTTAGAAAGAAGGATTTTCATGACATCAGAATCACTAAAACTGTACAAATTGATAATCTTATACTTTTTAAGCAAGACAAAACAGCCTATGCCAAATGCCATTATATCTGATTTTATCCTTGCCAACGGCTATACGGATTATTTCTCAATACAGCAGACATTAGCTAACCTTACAGAGGATAAGATGATTGAAACAGAACAAACACATTCAACTTCTTATTACCTGATTACCCCGTCTGGCAAAGAAACCCTTGGTTTCTTCGGAAACCAGCTTCCTGATGGCACAAAACAACAAATTGACAGTTATCTAAATGAAAACAGGGTAAGTATTGTTGAAAATACATCTATACATACTGATTTTAAACAGATAAAACCAGCAGAATACCTTGCAAGGGTATCTATTATAGAACGTGGAAGCACAATACTTGAACTGGCAATAAACCTTCCATCAGAAGAAGAAGCTATACAAGTATGCCATAGATTCAAAGAAAGAAATGAAGCCATATATGGTTATCTTCTAAAAACACTTACAATGGATTAAATAAAGGCAGGCAGTATAAAATAATTTATACTGCCTGGTTAAGCGGATTGCCCAATAATACACAATGAGTATTTTACTTACATATTACTTTTACAAATTTCTTCTTGCCACGTTTAAGTACAATTCCATCCTGTCCTATATCATCTTTTGTTACCATCATTTTAGTATCAGTAACTTTCCCACCATCCAACATTACGCCACCCTGTTCTACATTGCGGCGTGCTTCTGCGTTAGATGGGGCAAGCCCTGATTTTACAAGAAGTTTTAGTATGCCAATGCTTCCTTCTTCAAAGTCATCGTCTGTAAGTTCTGCAACTGGCATATCTGCTGCATTACCACTTGAGAAAAGCGCTTTTGCACCTTCTTTTGCCTTTGATGCTTCTTCTTCGCCATGTACAAGCTTTGTAAGCTCAAATGCAAGTATCTCCTTAGCCTCATTAAGCTGGCTTCCTTCCCATTTATCCATTTCCCCAATTTGTTCCAGAGGCAGGAAAGTAAGCATACGCAGGCATTTAAGTACATCTGCATCACTTACGTTCCTCCAGTACTGGTAGAAATCAAACGGGCTTGTTTTATCTGGGTCAAGCCATACAGCACCTGACTGTGTCTTGCCCATTTTATTTCCCTCTGAATTAAGCAGAAGGTTAATTGTCATTGCATATGCATTCTTGCCAAGCTTGCGGCGTATAAGCTCTGTACCACCTAACATATTACTCCACTGGTCATCCCCGCCAAACTGCATATTACATCCATATTTCTGGAATAATGTGTAGAAATCAAAGCTCTGCATAATCATATAGTTAAATTCAAGGAAAGTAAGCCCCTTTTCCATACGCTGTTTGTAACACTCAGCAGTGAGCATACGGTTTACAGAGAAGTGTGCCCCTGTTTCACGCAGCATATCCATATAATTAAGGTCCAAAAGCCATTCTGCATTATTTACAAGCAGTGCTTTGCCATCTGAAAAATCAATAAACTTCCCAATCTGCTTCCTGAAACATTCAACATTATGGTTAATAGTTTCCACAGTCATCATCTGGCGCATGTCTGTCCTGCCTGATGGGTCACCAACCATTGCAGTGCCCCCGCCAATAAGTGCTATTGGCTTATTTCCAGCCATCTGGAGCCTTTTCATAAGGCATAATGCCATAAAGTGCCCTACATGGAGACTGTCTGCCGTAGGGTCAAATCCAATATAAAATGTAGCTTTGCCTGTATTTACAAGCTCTTTTATCTCCTCTTCATCTGTAACCTGGGCAATAAGCCCACGGGCAATAAGTTCATCATATAACTCCATAATAATCTCCTTTCTATGTGTAATAATATCCTGTGCCCATATATCTTCACTTTGAATCCACGGGAATAAAAAAAGCCCTTTTATCTGCTTTATACAGATAAAAGGACGGATTTTTGCCGTGTTACCACCTTTTATTTACAACAGGCTCACACCTGCTGCCTTAACAGGATACCATCATATCCCTGCATTATAACGGATGCACTACCGTCTGTGCCTACAAGGCTTAAACCCTTCAGCCAGCTACTCCAAGATGTATTCGTATGCAGTCCCTGCTTGCGCCTCTCATCACCCGGCTGCTTTCTTTAAGCTGTCCCCTGCTACTACTTCTTCTTTTCAACGTATTTACATAATGTATTTTAACCAATACCATACAATTTGTCAAATACAAATTTGTTTTGTTTCCCCATTTTTTTAAACAGATATTTTGTCTCTGGCAATTCCAAAATTTTACCAACAGCAGCCCGTTTGCACTTGGATGGGATACGCAGTGGTGCATAAAGCCCCAATGTTTCACAGAAACATTTAATACGGGGCTTAAGCACCAGCGTCCCCAAACAGCTGCTTTTTGGTAAAACATTTGGAATTGCCAGAGTAATATAGTCTTTGTATAATTTAAAAAACGGGGAAATCCAAATAAATTTGTGTTTTTGCAGATAATTCCTAACAAAATCCTTTAGGATTATTAACTTGCCATCTCCATGCATCTTCACACATTTTATCAATATCCCTTTTTGCCACCCAGCCAAGCTCTTCCTTTGCTTTACCAGGGTCAGCGTAACACATGTCTATATCTCCAGGCCTTCTATCTGTAATATTATAAGGAATTTTCTTTCCACATACCTTTTCAAAGCTGTGTATAATCTCAAGCACACTATAACCTTTTCCAGTACCAAGGTTATATGTTACAAGCCCTGGATGGGAACTTAACTTTTCAAGTGCCTTGATATGCCCTTCTGCCAGGTCTGATACATGTATATAATCACGCACACCTGTACCATCTGGTGTGTCATAATCATCTCCAAATACATTTACACACTCCAGTTCCCCTGAAGCAACTTTTGCAATATATGGCAGCAGGTTATTAGGTATGCCATTAGGATTCTCACCAATCTCACCGCTTTCATGTGCACCTATAGGGTTAAAATACCTTAAAAGTGCAATATCCCAGCTTTTATCTGCATTATAGATATCCCTGCACATATCTTCAATTATAAGTTTTGTCCTGCCATATGGATTAGAAACTGACAACGGGAAGTCCTCTTTAACAGGCACACTTGCAGGTTTTCCATAAACTGTAGCTGATGAACTGAATACAAGTGACTTAACATTATATTTCTCCATAACTTTTAAAAGGTTTATAGTTCCAGTAATATTGTTATCAAAATATGCCAGCGGGATTTTACATGATTCTCCCACTGCTTTTAATCCCGCAAAATGTATTACAGAAGAAATATTTTCTTTATCAAATATATTACATAATGCCTCTTCATCCAGTAAATCTTCTTTATAAAATTTAACACTGCGCCCTGTTATCTTCTCTACCCTGTCTAATGCTTCTTTACTTGAATTAGAAAGGTTGTCTATAACTATAACCCCATATCCTGCATTAAGCAGTTCTACAACTGTATGGCTTCCAATAAATCCAGAACCTCCTGTAACTAAAATATTATCCATAATAATCTCCATTCCGCTGCCTCTAGTATGCTGGCAGCATAAATATTATTTATTTTATCCTGGTACAATATACCTGGATTAAAATAGTATACATACATATAATTTAGTATAACATATTTTTACAGAACCTGGCTATATAAACAAAAGCTAATTTACAATTATCACAAAATATAACTTAATATATCTTGTATTACTACTAACAATACTATTGTTTTAAATTCTGGTAAAACTTGCTTGATATTATTTTTACTAAACCATATATTTTACTATAAGGCAACTGTTTGGGGCTTTATGCACCACCTGGCATCCCATCCAGGCACAATGTCATTTAGTTAAGCAAAACCTAATAAATTAAAGAACTTATGGATGTTTAAAAATTAAAATTCCACAAAGATTATATTACTCTGGCAAATTCCAAATGTTTTACCAAAAAGCAGCTGTTATGGGGACGCTGGTGCTTAAGCCACGTAAATGTTTCGCAGAAACATTGGGGCTTTATGCACCACTGCGTATCCCATCCAAGTGCAAACGGGCTGCTGTTGGTAAAATTTTGGAATTGCCAGAGATACATAACTTATGAATTGTTTATTATATTTATTGGAAAAAACTGCTTTTATGTGTTATACTATAGCGTATCTGGAGATTAGAAACTATATACAAATGGAGGTCCAATTAATGAAAGGAATAATACTCGCAGGGGGTTCTGGTACAAGGCTGTACCCTCTTACAATGGTTACATCCAAACAGCTGCTGCCAGTTTATGATAAACCAATGATTTACTATCCACTCTCAACCCTTATGCTTGCAGGAATACGTGATATCCTTATAATATCTACACCTGCAGACATAGGTAACTTTGAACGCCTTCTTGGCGATGGGAGCAGCTTTGGCATAAACCTTAAATACAAAATACAGCCTTCACCAGACGGGCTTGCACAAGCATTTATTATAGGTGAAGATTTTATTAATGGTGATTCATGCGCCATGGTGCTTGGTGATAATATCTTTTATGGAAGCGGTCTTGGAAAACATCTCCACACTGCTGCTGGAAAAAAGGATGGTGCAACAATATTTGGATATTATGTTGATGACCCTGAACGGTTTGGCATTGTTGAATTTGACAAAGACGGCAAAGCTGTATCCATTGAAGAAAAACCAGAACATCCAAAGTCTAACTACTGTGTTACAGGATTATACTTCTATGATAACAGAGTTGTAGAAATGGCCAAAAAAGTCAAACCTTCTGCAAGAGGTGAACTTGAAATTACTGACCTTAACAGGATGTATTTAGAAGAAGGCTCTCTTGATGTAATAACCCTTGGACGTGGCTATGCATGGCTTGATACAGGTACAATTGATGCACTGTCTGATGCCACAGAATTTGTAAAAGTTATAGAAAACAGACAAGGTATTAAAATATCAGCAATAGAAGAAATTGCATATAAAAATAAATGGATTTCAAAAGAAAAACTTATAGAATCCGCAAGCCTTTATGGCAAATCAGCATATGGCAGGCATTTAAAACAAGTTGCAGATGGCAAGATTAAATATTAAAAAATAAAAGAAAGGAAAAACAGGTATAGCCTTTTTAAACAAATACTATGCCTGTTCCCAGAATATTATATTGTCTGGGAAATGGTATATATTATGAATATAATTGTAACCGGCGGAGCTGGATTTATTGGCGGGAACTTCTGCCATTATATGACAGAAAAATATCCAGAAGATATGATACTGTGTATTGACAAACTCACATATGCAGGCAATATGGAGACACTTGCACCTATTATGGACAAGCCAAACTTTAAATTCTTTAAAGCAGATATCGCAGACAGGGATACTATATATAAGATATTTGAAGAAGAAAAACCAGATATAGTAGTTAATTTTGCTGCTGAAAGCCATGTTGACCGCTCAATAAATGAACCAGAAGTATTTCTGCGCACTAATATAATTGGTACTAATGTTATGCTTGATGCATGCCGTAAATATGGAATCAAACGTTACCACCAGGTTTCTACTGATGAAGTATATGGTGACCTTCCACTTGACAGGCCAGACCTTTTCTTTACAGAAACAACACCAATACACACAAGCAGTCCTTATTCTGCTTCAAAAGCATCTGCAGACCTTCTTGTACAGGCATACTCACGTACCTATAACCTTCCATGTACAATTTCAAGGTGTTCAAATAATTACGGGCCTTACCATTTTCCAGAGAAATTTATCCCTCTTATAATTGCCAATGCATTAAATGGTAAGAAAATACCTGTTTATGGCACTGGTGAAAATGTACGTGACTGGCTTTATGTCAAAGACCACTGCATTGCCATTGACCTTATAATACGTAAAGGTACACCAGGTGAAGTATACAATATAGGCGGGCACAATGAAAAGACTAATATGGAAGTAGTGAAAACAGTTATTGCAGGCCTTGGCAAAGAAGAAGACCTTATAACACACGTAACTGACAGGCTTGGACATGACAGGCGTTATGCAATAGACCCTGCCAAAATCCATAATGAACTGGGATGGCTTCCAGAAACACCATTTGAAGAAGGAATTGCCAAAACAATCCAATGGTATCTTGATAACAGGGAATGGTGGGAAAATATAATTAAAGGTGATTACCAGAATTATTACGAAAATATGTATGGAAACCGTGAAACCATCTAAACTCATTAAGCAAACATTGGAACAGATTACAGATATCCTTTGCCGTTAAAAAGGTGTTTTCACTTGTACAGCATGAAATTTCCTTAAAATAAGCTGCTGGGCAAAATAACTTCCCCAGCAGCATTATTCTGTTAAAAAATATTCTCTAATCTGCATAATCCAAGTGCAGCATCAATTACTTTGTCCATATCATAGTATTTATATTGTCCAAGCCTTCCGCCAAATATAATATTATTATCTTCCTCTGACAATTTTTTATATTTTTCATAAAGCTGGTTATTCTTTTCATTATTAATTGGATAATATGGTTCACTTCCTTTCTCCCACTCAGATGAATATTCCCTGCTTATTATAGTAAATGGCTGTGTCCCAAACTCAAAATGCTTATGCTCAATAATACGTGTATATGGGACATCAGCAGAAGTATAATTTACAACAGCATTTCCCTGGTAATTGCCAGTTTCAAGCCTTTCTGTTTCAAAACGGACTGAACGGTATTCAAGTACACCGAATTTATATCCATAATATTCATCAATCATTCCAGTATAAATAACTTTACTGGCATCTATACTGTCCCTGGCATCAAAATAATCTGTTGAAAGCATTACTTCTGAACCTTTAAGCATCTTTTCTACAATAGCAGTATAACCTTCTACAGGAATACCCTGGTATCTGTCATTAAAATAATTATTATCATAGGTAAACCTCAGAGGAAGCCTTTTTATAATAAATGCTGGAAGTTCTTTACATTCACGCCCCCACTGCTTTTGTGTATATCCTTTTACCAGCTTTTCATATACATCCCGTCCCACCAGCTTTAATGCCTGCTCCTCAAGGTTCTGCGGCTCACCAATGCCAGACCCGCTTATCTGTTCTTCAATAATACTCTTTGCTTCATCAGGAGTCTTAATACCCCACATCTTACTAAATGTATTCATATTAAATGGAAGGTTATACAATTCATCATTATAAATTGCAACTGGTGAATTAATATAATTATTAAATTCTGAAAACTGGTTTACATAATCCCATATTTTTTTATCTGATGTATGGAAAATATGTGCTCCATATTTATGCACTTTTATGCCATCATTATCTTCTGTATATATATTGCCCGCTATATGAGGCCTTTTATCAATTACAACACACTTCCTGCCTGCCTTTGATGCTTCATACGCAAAAACCGCACCAAATAAACCTGCACCAACAATTAAATAATCATATTTCATCTCAATCTCCTATAAAATCAACTTTTATTTTTTCCAAAAATAAATAATTTGCTAAAAATATAATTTAATATAATAACAAGTATATTGGAAAGTATTTTCATTACCATATCATTAAAATGCAATATATTAACTGACACAAACATTATTAACACATCAAGTAACCCTGTTGCAAGCCTGCACCCAAAAAATGAAACACACTCTGTTACCGCCATAGCCAGGCTGTCTGTCTTACTTTCAAAAACAAAAATTTTATTTGTTATATATGCAAAAATAACACTTACAATCCATGCCAGCGCAGTGGATACCACAGTACCCATATTAAAAACATATGCAAAAAGCGCATATGTAACTATATTTACTAATGTAGTAAGCCCTCCAAAAACTAAATATAGAACCATCTCTTTATATTTTAAAAAAAGTTCCCATATTCTTCTAAACATACTTATACCTCTTAAACCAGATATTGCCCCATACAGGCAGAAATAAAACTTCAAGCCATAAACTTGTACAAATAATAAAGCCCTGCACACAGCAGGACTTCATACAAATACCATCAAAATAAATGAAACTGCCAAGACTTTTTATAATTATTACAACTCGATAGCGCCTGACTTCTCCCCGTCATTATTTATAACATAATACGCCTTGCCTTCCTGTGGCTTAACATATAAATTTACAGACTGTACAGAAGACTTGTCCTGGTTAAATGCATTACAATAATCATTTATTGCTGCTTCAAACATCAGTTCATCACTAAACTCCAGTTCATTGTACTGTATATAAAGCTTATGTTGTATTGTGTTTGTATTATTTGAAGCTTTTGCTTCCATATTTTCTGCCTTTATGTCCATATCAACAGTGCTCTCTGGCTCTGTTGTACTCTCTGTGTTCCCTGTTGTAATTCCTGATATGCTGTCTGCACTTGTTTCTTCTGTAATATTATCTGTTACTGTTACATCTTCTTCTACATCTTCTTTTACTTCATTTACATTTTCCTGCATATCACTGACCTCTTTCTTTAACTGGTTATTATATCTTGATGCTCTCCTTTTTTCTTTCAACGCCTTCTTGCTATTTCTCCTCTTGCTTGACATCTATATCCCTCCATGTATTTGTTATTTTTCTATTATAGTGTATATGTTAGAATATGTCAAAGTGAACATACATGTTTTTATTCTTTATTTTGCTTCTTATCCATATATTCCCTGGCGTCTTTCATAAAACTTACAACAATAAGCACAATAACTGCACCAATTGGAAATGCTGCCACAATACTTACACTCTGCAGGTTATTCATGGAACTTTCTGCAAACAATAAGGCAACTGGCAGTAGTATCAATAATATACACCATACAAGTTGTAATAATTTATGTGGCTGCTCTCCTTCTTTAAGTTTCTGGTAACTATAACAGGATGCTGTTAAAGCAATAGAGTCAAAGGATGTCGCATAAAATGCCACCATTGAAATTAAAACAGCACAAAGTATTAATGGTGCACAAGGCATTGTCTTAATAATTGATACAACCATACTATACAGTTCCCCTGTTTTATTATATTGTGTAATAAAATCTGCTGTACCTGATACCTGCATACCCATAGAATAATTTCCCAGAACAATAAAACTAACAAGGGTAGCACCAACGCCAAAGCCGTATCCTCCAAGAATTGTCTGGCGTATAGTCCTTCCACGTGAAATACTCCCAATAAAAAATGGTGCTGCCACACACCAGACCATCCAGTATGCCCAGTAATATATTGTCCAGTTCTGTGGAAAACCTGTATTTCTCTGTGGGTCACTGAATGTAGATAATTCAAAGAAATTCTGCACCATCTTCCCAAAAGAAGAAAAGCCAGTTTCAACAATATATCTTGTTTCACCTCCAAAAAACAGTACAAACACCAGCAGCCCAAAGAATAAATATATACAGGATTTTGCAAGCAGGCTGATTCCTTTAAAACCATGTAACAGTGAATATGTGTATACAAAACATGTAACAAGTAATATTATAATGTTAATTGTAGTCCTGCCTGCTTCCACATGGAATAAATCACTAATAATTGCTGCCATAAGCGGCGTTGCCACACTAAAAGTTGTTGCTGTACCTGCCAGCAGGGCAAATACTGCCAGCAAATCTATTGCCCTTCCAATAATCCCATCACTATGTTTCCCAAGTACCGGACGGCAGGCTTCTGAATACTTCTGGCGCTCCCTTTTACGCACATGGAGCATAAAACCAAATGCAACTGCAAGTACAAGATAAAATCCCCAAGGGATAAAACTCCAGTGGAATAAAGGATATACCCCTGCCCATTCCTGTATAGTACCCATTTCAGAAATATGTGGGTCTGTAGCATAAAGAACCCATTCAGAAAATGAATAAAACAATATATCTGCTGCCAGTCCACATGTAAATACCATAGACCCCCATGCCCAGAATGTATATTTAGGCTTTTCGCCTGGCTTTCCCAGTACAATATCCCCATATTTTGAAAAAGCAATAAAAACAGATAATAGAAAAATACCTAAACCAATAATTAAATAATAACTTCCAAATGTATCACCAAAGAAAAAACGTATTTTACCGAGAATATCATTGGACTGTTCTGGATAAAAAAAGAACAAGAAACATAGCACAACAACAATACATAATGGCAGCAGCGTAATCATCCAGTCAATTTTACCACATTCCTTTTTTATACTATTATTCATAATCTTCCTCCTCTATATATCTTTTATATGTCTTGTCCAGTGCTGCCAGTTCACTAATATTATCTAACTCAATAACATCCCCTTTATCCATTTTCCAGATACCAAGTTTATACTCATGTGGATAGCAAAAAAATACCACATCATCCCAGTAAACCTGCCTGTTCTGTTTTTCTTCAAACTCTATTTCCAGATGAGCCTTAAGCTTCCTGCCATCTTCTGTATTCCAGCGGGAAATACTAAAAAGCTGCCATCCATTCTGGCCACCATTCCTGCTGCACGACTTTACAAATCCATTCTCTACTGTCTGGAGCCATTCTGTAGTCCCACTGTCTGTCCATACACTATTATAACCAGAATGTTCAAAGTCTGCACCAAGGACATCCGTATTATAAATAACCTGGTCCCCGTCAAGTATAATTGCATCCTCTATATAATCCCTTGCCATATATAACGATGAGATATTATTGCATACAGCATAGTATGGATTTTCAATTAATTTTAAACCTGGATATTCTTTCTCTAATATTTTAAACTTTTCTTTCATATAGCCAGCCACTACATAAATTTCAGTAATCCCATTCTTATGTAACCCAAGAATAATTGTATCTATTATCCGGGTTCCATTAATTTTTATTAATGGTTTAGGTGTTTCTAATGTTACTGGATTCATGCGGCTGCCTGTTCCTGCTGCCAGAATAACAGCCCTCTTTACTCTGTACATTAAATCCCTCCTCCAAGCTTATTTAATTCCTCTTTAACAATATTGTAGTAATCTTTTGCATAACGGTACTGCCTGAGAGAATACTCTCCAAGCTCAATTCCAAGATTCCTTTTATATTCACACCAGTTGCTCCACAAAAGCCCGCACACAGAAATATAACAATAAATTTTAACCCTGTCCACATTACTGCATCCTTCTGGAAAATAAGCATCAATTAAACTGTCTGCCTGGCTTCTGTTATAAAGTGAATATATAACAAACATCGCTATATCTACATGCGGGTCCTGCAGGCCTGCATATTCCCAGTCAATCAGGCGTATATCTTCTTTACCATCCCCGCTATATACAAAAAGGAAATTATCTGGCACAGAATCAATATGTGACAACACCTTTTCACCAGCATGCGAATCAATAAACTTCTTTAATGAAAATACCTTTTCTTTAGTTTTATTATAATCCCTGTAGATAGAATGTCTGTCCTCCCACAAAGACTCATAAAAATTAATCTGCCCAAAAATATCAAACTCATGGTTTACCTTTAGTTTCATATTATGGAACTCCCTTAAACGCTGCATACATTTCTTTACATCATCACTATTCATAGGGTCACAGACCCTTGCCCTTTCAAAAAAAACAGTAATTTTATATCCATTTTGCGGGTTAATATAAATAATATTATCACACAGGTCTTTGCCATTAACCAGATTGTATACCTGCGCCTCCTGACTGCGGTTAATAAGCTTATCTGTGCCTTCACCTGGAATACGCATAATATATCTTTTTCCATTACACGTAAACAAAAATGACCTGTTAGTCATACCTTTTTTCATTACAGTAATGTCTTCCACTTCATCTGGCATTACATCCAGGGTTTCACAAATAACTTTAATTGCATCTGTCTTAAGCTGGTTAGAATCACTGTCAAGTTCCCTAAGCTGCTCATAAGTGTTTATTTCAACTACATCTGTCGAAGGGAAAATCCTTGCTGCCACAATCATTTTATCCTTGTGGTATAATGCCTTTTCCCAGAATACAACATTATTCTGTGCATCTTTACATAATTCTTCAACCCTGTCACGCACAATCTTTGCTTCTTCTTCCAGCAAATAACTTATGCCAACCATTGTATTTCCTCCAGCATTTTGTGGTACAGAAACCAGCTCCATCTTCCTGTTTACCCTTACAGAACTGTCATTATCTATTAAATCACTAACCATATACCATGAATAAAGTTCATGGCTTTGGTATGGATTCCTGTCACACCATATATCACATGGTATAATATAGGAATTAGAAAGATGATTAAGCACTAATTTCAAAGAATGGAGATTATTTTTAACAGCATACTCACTATTTACAACAAGTTCTACCCCATATTCATCAATAAGGTACTCATATTTCTCTTTCATAAAACCAACAACTATATAAATCTCCTTAACCCCCGCCTCATGTAACTGTTTAATTGCCCTTTCAACCAGAGGTTCCCCATTAACTTCTATAAGCCCTTTAGGAACCTCCATATTAATTGGTACCATACGCATTCCAAAGCCAGCCGCTAATATAATAGCATTTTTAGGAGCCTTAGATTTAAACTCTTTAACTGCTTTTGGCGTAAGCTTAACCTCTTCATCAATATATCCAGAACTCATAAGTTCTTTTACAGAACGGTTTACTACCCCCAGGGAATGTCCAGATACCTCTGCCAGGATACGCTGGTTAATAAATGGTTCTAAACGCAAGGTGTTCAGTATATCACTTTCTTGTTTGTTCATGTACGTTATATTTACTCCTTTCGTGAACATAAGACTTGTAAATATCCCAGCTGCAAAAGATAATTACAACTGGGTTATAATCCAATATAAATTATTCTATACAATTATAAAAGATTTGTCAAATTATTTAATTCTTTAAAATAAAAGATTTGTTCTATATAATTATCCTGTTTTTTACAATATATTTTACTATCTGTACATTACAATTATATCATTCTCTTTTAATACAGTCTGCCCGTTAGGAATAACTGTTTCATCATCCCGGACAATCATAGCAATAAGAATATCCTCTGGAATATCAAGTTCCCCTATTGCCTTATTACACCATGGGTCAAGCCTTGTAATACTATGTTCCTCCAGTTTATCCTGCTCACTTGGCTCATATGGAGGGACTGTAAGTATAATATCATCCCCAGAAAATATTTCTGTATCTCCCTTTGTTATAATTGTTTCATTGCCTCTTTTTATCATAATTGCCAGTGAACCTGTTGGCATATTTACTTCCTTTATACGTTTATTCTCCCAGTTATGCCCTTCTGGGATATGCATCCTCATAAGCTGCAAAGCTGTTTCTTCCTGGTAATCATTAAATGTCTTTCTTACATCAGACTTTTCATCTACCATGCCAAGCCGCCTTGCTACAGCTGGAAGCAGTGTTCCTTGTATAGAAACAGAAAATAATGATACCATAAATACAATATGGTACAAATCTTGTTTCATAGATATTCCATTTGCTACTGCCATTATAGCAAAAACCACAGAAGACGCCCCTCTTAAACCTGCCCACGAAACAAGCAGGCACTGTTTTACACTGCACTTAAACGGCAGCAGCAGTCCAAAGACAGCCACTGGTCTTGCAATTATAGTTAAAAATACAACTATTGCAATTGCATCAGGAATAATTGCTGGCATAAGATGAGGAAATGACAACAAACCAATTAAAAAGAAAATAGAAATCTGTGCAAGGCTTGTAACCCCGTCAAAAAATGGAATTAAGTTCTGTTTATTCTGTATCCTGCTATTTCCAAGGATAATTCCAAATAAATAAATACTAAGGTATGAATTACCTCCAATCATGCTGTTTATACCAAAACATGATAAAACTACTGCAATTATAAAAATTGTATCAAGCCCTTCTGAAACAAGCCTGGTCTTTGTTAATATATCTATTACAAGCTTTGCAAGTATAATACCCGTTGCCACCCCAAAAAACACCTGCTTTATTACAGTTAATGCTATACTATCATTACCTCCTGGTAACATAAAACCCAGTGCTATTATTGCCAGCATATATGAAACAGGGTCATTACTTCCGCTCTCTACCTCAAGTATAGAAGCCGTGCCATCCATAAGGTCAAGCTTCTTTTTCCTAAGAATTGCAAACACACTGGCAGCATCAGTAGAAGACAAGACAGCACCAATAAGAAAACTTTCTGCTGGTGAAATCTTAAGCACAATATTACATAAGAAAGCTGTTATTATAGCTGTTATCAATACTCCTGCTGTAGAAAGCAAAACTGACTTTCCAGCAACCTTCCTTGCTACAGGCCAGTTTGTATTAAACCCGCCATAAAACATAATAAAAATTAACGCAATAGCGCAGATATTTTCCGCAAGTACAAAATTGTCAAATGGTATCTTAAATATACCATCACTTCCAAACAACATGCCAATAAACATAAAAAGAATCAATGCTGGCATACCAAATTTATCCGAAAACTTCTCTGCAAGCACACAAAGCAAAATTACACAAGCAATAACTAAAACAAAAAAAGTCATCAACAACCTCCAAAATATAACCAACAAACTATTTACCCATTCTTATTACGCATCTTCTTTACCCTCTTTAATACAGATGTATCAAGGTTATTTTCTTTAATAAGCCTTAATGCAACCATCTTATTAATCCTGTAATTTATAGATATTGTCCTTGTTCCGTCTGTATAGATAAAATGGTCCCCGCTCCTTCTTGACAACCTGAAACCATTACCCTTCAGAATCTGTATCATATCCTTTGTATTATAAACAATAGGTCTTGTACTCATAAGCATCCTCCTTATCCTTTGCAACATTACTTTAAGGACAGATGGCCAGGCGGATATCTGCAATCCCCTCCCTGGAACAAATATACCATGTCCATCAGGACACGCCTAAAACTACTTTTAATTTTAATAAGATAATTATACTACATAACTAGAAATATATAAAGCATAGATTTTTTATAATATTACTTTAACTACAAAAACAACAAAGCAGGAAACCGTAAAATATTCCCCGCTTTGCTATTTAATTTTTACATATTATATTTTTAAGGTTATTACACATCTATCTGACTATGTTTGAAATAGATTAATTATATCAACTTGTTCTTTTTAAATTTTTGTATGTTATTTTTTTATTATTCTTTTTCATTTAATTCATTAAGGCCCCGTTCTCTCTAACTACCTTAACTTTCTTAATCCCTTATTCTAAGTTTCCTTATTTTCCTGAATCAAAACATAAGAAATCTATATGCCGTTCTAAAGCATTACATATTTCTCCCAACACTATGATACTAATTCTAGCACATTATCTTATTATCCTCTTTGCATAGACCACCCCTCTCTTTATTAGCGTACCTAAAACTATCATCTTAATATGTCAACTATTCTGCTATAATGTCTACAAAGATACGCTTTATTTAACTATACCACATTTTCAGATAATTTCAATACAAGTTGCACAAACTGCATTTTTAACGTATGAAATGCATATTTTTGTCATTTTATGCCGGATTTTGGGGTGTTTATTCCTAAAAAATGCAAAATAAAGATATTAATATGTATGTTTTCAATACTATTGTATAGATAAAAAAATGGGAGATTTATTGAAAGATAGAATTGTTTAACATGTGTATATGATATTTATTATATAATAATATATTTTGTTTTATATATGTAACCAAAAACTAATAACAAAATAATTGTTTATATAAAACAAATCTCCATCATTTTTGATGGAGACCAGTCTTAAGCAATATTTCTTCTACAAGCTTATATACAGTGCTTACAGGTCACATTTTTCTTTACCCTGATGATATTCCCTATTCTAACTTCCTATTTCTGTATACCTTGTTAGTAGTCATATTTAAAAATTAACCCATATGTATTTTTCTGCATCTGTGATTCTAAAATATATAAATCATATAAATATGTTTAAATTATAAATACTTAATTGTAGTTTTAGGCACATATTTTTCTAATAAATTATAGTTTCCTTTTTTTAATAATTCACGTACTTTTGTTGCAGAAATAATTTCATTATCAATTCTTTTTCTTGGAACTTCAATTACATCAATTTTTGCATCTTTTAATATTTTTTTCATATCATAGTTATATTGTGCTGTTACTTTGTCTAAAGGTTCTTCACCTACAAATCTAATATTTATTTTAAAACTAGGTGCTATATAATTCACAAATATCTTTAAGTCAAGAAAATCATCATAAGATTTTTCTGTGGGCTTTTCTTTAAAAAAATATCCTGGAAATGTAACAGATGAAATCATAAACCCACCACTAGGAAGTACAATCACATTATCATACTCTTTAGTACCATCTCTTACCATAGAAAAACGAACATCAAAACTAAAAACAGATTTACTTTCTTCAACAACAAACACCAATAATAGATCTACTAATTTTGATGCTGTATCGATTAAATATTGATGTCCATATGTAAATGGATTACAGTTCATTACAATTGCACCAATTTTAAGTTGTTTATCTATATTTTGTACATTACTTTCTATTAGAACAGACCGATATATTTTATTTATTTTTAACATTTCCTTAACTTCTGATATATAATTATTTATCTTTAAATCTAATTCATTTTCTAGATAAAATTTTGAATTATTTGTATTTTCTAACATAACATGTCTTATCATATTAAAAGTCTTTTCTGCTAAAAACTTATAACCTTCAAAACCTGGATGACTACAAATATCCCAGAACCATATCTTATTATTAAAATAATCATTCATTTCTGTAAAATCAATATTTATAAAATAATTTTCTTCAAAAAAAGCGTATACATTTAAAATAATAATATCATTTAAAGCTAAGTCTCTTTCTAGAATCTTATTATATAATTCAATAACTGGAATAACACCATCACAGGACAAATCAACAACTCTATATTTATATCCAGCAGAATTTATTTTTTTTTGTAAAAAAGAAGCAAATGTATGTTTATCCTCAACTGCATATCCATTAAACAGACAATTACCTATAAGCCAGATTGTTCCTAAATATTCCGTTGGATTATATGATACTATCCTATTTCCATATAAATCAGTGTTAAAATATTTTGAATGATAATTACTTAAAAACTTTATATAACCATTATTAAGTATTATTATCTCACAATTTTCCCTATTTTTTATTACTTCTTTAAGATAATTTTTATCATTATTACATATATCATTTATAAAATTATTTTCAAAAGAATCTGTATCTTTTAAATAATTATCTCTATTTCTTTCAATTTTAATATCATTGTTAATATTAAACATAGTAGAAAAAACAAACACATTTTTGCATTTTTCAATAAGCACTTTATGGACAGCATGTTCACAAATATACATTAAAAAAAATTTTATAGAAACATAAAAATTTTTATCTGGTACTTTATAAATATTTTGATAAGCATCTATATATCTTTTCCCAGAATTAGTATTTTCCAATGAATTAATAACTTCAAGATTTCCTTTTTCTTCAATTTTTTTATGAAATTCATTTTGCCAATAACTTTTAGTTTCTTGTAAAAATCCATCAAAACCTTTATTTTTTAACTTATATAAATAATCAACACATTCTGTTATATATTTATTATGTGTAAGATAACTGCCTGTTATTTGTTTGTATTTTTGTAATAATTCAATATAATTAATTAAGTTAATCACATTTTCTTTTTCACAATATCCACCTCCACTTTCACTATCAGAAAATAAAAATACATCAAATATACTTGTATCATTATTTTCAAAATAATCCTTATATCTGGTACTTCTTTCTATATATGAACATTCTATATTACAAGAGTTTATTAGTTCTATAAAAAAGGAAGTATATCTATTTAATAAACAAATATCAATACGTTTATATTTGAATACCTCTATAAAATTACTAATTATATCTTTGCTAAAATTTTTTATTTTCTTAAATTCTGCAAAAGAATAAAGTTCTCCAGACGAAATAACATCATAATTAAATTTACTTATTTTATTTAAATAAATAACACCAATTTTATTTAAACTAACAATTTTAATATTAGTATCATCAATATGTAATTCTTTAATATTATCTTTTATTGTTATTTTTATATTCTTTTCTGATATTAAATCTCCACAATATTTGTAAAAAATTTGTTCTGCCTGACACAATGTTTTTTTACATGAACCAATAATAATAATTTCTTTTATATTATCTGATTCAAGAAAAGACTTTATAGCTCCAAATTTTGCTGCATTTAATATATCTTCTATCTCTTTTGAAATAATCATATTCTCTGAAAAACGGTCTATTTCGAACAACAATTCCCCAGATTTATTAACTACAGGAATATTATGTATTTTTTTATTAATATTAAATATTTTTTCCGCATCTTCAAATACTTGTTTTTCATTTATAAAAGTAATACGTTTTATATTTTTATTAATTAACTGGATAATATGACTATCATTATTACTTTTCCTTAATAAACGATATATATCCCCTTTAGTTACTCCTCCTAAAAGTATGTTTTTTTGAGTTACAAAAACTATTTGTGCACCTTTCATATATTTTTGTAATAAAAAATCTTCTATATCACTTGTATTAACTGCTAAATCAATGGTACATATATTATTATTTCTATACATTTTACACCTTTCTATTTACCTCATCATCTCATATTATACTCAAATGTTACAAACAAGTAAATAATTTTTATTCAGAAAGCACTATATATAATAACATCATTTATACCGAAATAAACTCCTTAATCTGTCTATCTATACATTCTGAAATATCACCCCCAGACAGCCAGCATTTTGACCATTCAACAGTCTTGTATACTGCTGTTTCCAGATTCCACCGTGGTTTCCATCCAAAAACAGATTTTATTTTTGAACAGTCCAGTTTCAGATAATTATCTTCATGTGGTCCTCCATCACCTTCCTGTACCCATTCTGCACCATCACCCCAGCATTCTACAAATAAACTTACCAAATCAGCAGTCCTTAAACAGTCTGTTTCATCCGGTCCTACATTATAACATCCTGCATATGAATGATCTCCATACTGTTTTACTGCAACCATAAGGTATGCCATTACTGGTTCAAGTACATGCTGGTATGGTCTGACAGACCCAGGATTACGTACTTTTATTTTTTCTTTATTACAACATGCCCTTACACAGTCTGGAATAATCCTGTCTTCTGAAAAATCACCCCCTCCAATTACATTACCAGCCCTGGCAGTGGATACTGGCACTGCTACAGAACCATCACCTGCATTAAAAAAAGAAGATTTATAGGAATGTGTCACAAGCTCTGAACAGGATTTGGAATTAGAATATGGGTCACGCCCACATAACTCTTCATCCTCACGGTATCCCCATTCCCACTCCCTGTTCCTGTACACCTTATCAGTAGTAACATTCAGGAATGAACCTGTACAAGCAGAATTACGTATGCATTCCAGGATATTTACAGTCCCTAAAATATTTGTGCTGTATGTATAAAGAGGGTCTTTATAAGACTCCCGTACAAGTGGTTGTGCTGCCATATGTATGACAATATCCGGCTTTACAGAATCAAATGCTTGTTTTAACTTGTTATAGTCACGTATATCTGCATAAAATGATTTTACCTTGTCCTGCAGCCCTATAAGCCTGAAAAGGCATGGCTCTTCTGGGACATCCAGTGAATAACCTGATACATCTGCACCTGAATTTAACAGTGTCTCTACCATCCATGACCCTTTAAAACCAGTATGCCCTGTAATAAAAACTTTCTTATTTTTATAAAATGATAAATCCACCATACTGCCTTCCATAACCTTTCTCTAATATAAAAAACGTTTAAATTTATCCTGCCTCCATACAGATGCTGGCAACACACCCTTCTATGTTTCATGGTTACACACCAGTCCTATGGCAGCTTTACAGTGTTCATAGTATTACACGATACATGTCATACATTTTCTGTTAAATTATTTTACTACTGGTTACAACAACCACTTATAAACAGGCCTTTATTTCACTTGCCATCTTCATAAGCATATCATCTGTCATACCAGGGAATACCCCTATCCAGAAAGTATCATCCATTATCCTGTCTGTATTTTCAAGACTTCCTGCAATGCGGTAACCCTCACATTTTTCCCTCATCATATCAAAACATGGGTGCTTTACCAAGTTACCAGCAAAAAGCATCCTTGTCTGTATGCCTTTTTTCTCCAAATGCCTGACAATCCTGCTTCTTTCAACACCTTTTTTACATGTAATGGCAAAACCAAACCAGCTTGGAATTGAATTTTCTGTAGCTTCAGGTAATACCAGGTACTCCCCACAGTCTTTTAAGGCACTATATAAAATATCAAAATTTTTACGTCTTTTTTCTGTAAACCCTGCAAGTTTTTTAATCTGTGCACAGCCTATTGCCGCCTGCATGTCTGTCGCTTTAAGGTTGTAACCAAAATGGGAATATACATATTTATGGTCATACCCTGGAGGTAATTCCCCATACTGGCCGTCAAACCTGTGACCACACATGCCATCCTGTCCCGGGCTACATGAACATTCCCTGCCCCAGTCCCTCATTGAACGGATTATTTTATGTAACAGAGGGTTATCTGTATATACAGCACCACCTTCACCCATTGTTATATGGTGTGGTGGATAAAAACTTGAAGTTCCTATGTCACCTAATGTCCCTGTAAAATATTCCCTGCCATCCATAATATATTTTGAACCAAGTGCATCACAGTTATCTTCTACAAGCCATAAGCCATGCCTGTCACAGAACTCTTTTACTGTCTTTATATCAAAAGGGTTGCCAAGTGTATGTGCAAGCATTACTGCTTTTGTATGGCAGGAAACTGCCTCTTCAAGCTTTGATACATCAATATTGTAACCTGGTACTGTCACATCAACAAAGACTGGCACTGCACCATATTGTACTATTGGCGCAACTGTTGTCGGGAAGCCTGCCGCAACTGTAATTACTTCATCGCCTCTATGTAATGCCCTGTCTCCAAGAAGTGGGGATGTCAGTGCCATAAATGCCAACAGGTTTGCTGATGAGCCTGAATTAACAAGTGAACAGGATTTTATACCTAGTGTACTGCAGAATGTATCCTCAAATTCTTTGGTATACTTCCCTGAAGTAAGCCAGAAATCCAGGGAACTTTCAACTAAGTTGCATATTTCCTCACCATCAAAAACACGGCCTGCATAAGGTATCCTGTCCCCTTCATGGTATCCAGCTTTTCCCTTTTTATATGTATTATAATATTCATTAACTAAACCAAGTAATATTTTCCTTGCCTCTTGTTCACCTTTGTTTTCAAACATTCTGTCCCCCATTCCAGAAAGCTGGCAAACTGTATATCAATAATAAATTTAATATAATTCCACTATATTAAATTGCAACAACTTGCCAGAAACTGTATTTAAAAATCAAATAATATATCTTAACTCATAATTTTTAACTGCATACCCTGACTTTTTCAAATAAACTATACTTTTACCTCCATAAAATGTTTAACCACTCTTTTAAAACCTGTATCAATATCATATTGTGGATTCCACCCTAACTTGATTAATTTTCTATTATCAGGAGGAACTGAATTAGCTACACTGTTTTCAACATATGGTTCATCCTGGTTTCTTTTAATATATTTAACATTTAAACCCCACTCTGGATATAAATTAACAAGATGTAACGCTAATTCACTAATACTATAAAACTCTTTTGAATTACAAACATTATATGGTTCAGCGTTTTCTCCTTTGAATAATACAGTAAAAAATGCTGCCACTGCATCTGCAATATAACAAAAACTTCGTTTAGCTTTCCCATTGCTATGAATTGTTATATCATTCTTATGTACAATATTATTTACAAAAGAAGAAAAAACTCTTGGGTCTTTATTTATATTCATTGTAGGTGAATATGTATGCCAAATCCTTGCAATTTTAGTTTGTACATTATATTGGTAATTCCATGCCTTACACATTGTTTCCGCCATTCTTTTACTTTCACTGTAACAATTATGTATATCTAATGGATCTAGATAACCATAGTCTTCTTCCATAATCCTTTCTTTTCCATTAACTACACCATAGATATCACCTGTACTAAAAAATAAAAATCCTTCAACATGCTTATCAGCTGCCAGTTGTAACATCAGATATGTACCAATTGTATTAGGAAGCAAAACCTGTACAGGACATATGCCATAATAATCTGGACTTGCCAGGCTTGCTGCATGAATAATATAATCAACATCTTCATTTATGCAAACTTCACTTTCCAAGCTGCTGGCATAAAAAGATATATATTTATATTTTTCTAATTTTCCAACTCTTTTCTCTAACTTTTCTTTTGATTTTGCTAATACTATAATCTTTATATCCATTCCCTTTAATTCATTTAAATAAACTAGCATAAATAACATATAAGAAGCAAGCATTCCATATGCTCCTGTAATTAATACAGTTTTCCCTTCAAGTTTATTCCAGGAAATATCACGTATATATATGTTATCCAGGTCCTCTTTGATAATACTTGAAAAAATATATACAACCTCCTTTTATAATCCATGTAAAAAATATTTGCAAATATTTTATAAGTCCATATTAATCCATAAAAAATCTTATTATAAAATCAATTCTTTTAAATATGTAAACTTACTTTTATGAACAAATAAAAAATTTGTTTCTACAGTGTTATCATCAATTAAACTAATTTCTTTTAATTTACCATCATGTATAACAAAGCATGAATAACCAAATGAACACATGTATTTGATTACATCATTTGGAATATAACCAAATTTTGCAGACCACTTTCTTAAAAGTTCAACAAATACAACGGGGGTTTCTGTTTTTAATATATTTTCTGCACCAGACAATGCAAAATACTCTGCTCCCTCAACATCACATTTTATAAAATCAACTTTTTCCCTTTCAGCAATATTTCCAAGCACATTATCTAATGTATCAAGCATGGCCGGCACTGGCACTACATCTTCTCTCCCAGACAAATTCTTTAATGAAGTATTTCCTGAACCTTCTGGATAATAATAAAGTTCTGCTTCTTTTTTTTCATTAGAAATTCCAATATTATATAAGAATATATTATCCATTGCATTTGCTGATACATTTTTTGAAAGAATATCAAATGTAGCCTTAACAGGTTCAAATGCATAAAATTTTATTTTATTATACTTTTTAGCATGGTACATTGAAATATAGCCAATATTAGCTCCAATATCTACAAAACTTCTGGCAGATAATTTATCTAAAATATTATCAACCATATTTAACTCTTCTTTTTCATAATCATTAAAATTAATTATTTCAATTGGAACTATTCTTTCATCAAACTCCTTACAATATAACTTTATTCCTCTGTCCCTGGTCACCATATACAGGCTTTCATCTTCTATTACAATTTTACATATATTTGTTTCTTTAATAATATGGCTATATTCATATAACATGCTATGTTTTTCATACATCTTATGGATATAATCTGCTTTTTGTAATTTACCGGATAAATAACAATCCTTTATTCCAACCATTTTCTTTCTCCCTAGTTTACATATTTAAAAACATTTACAATTTACCTGATATCATATTTTCCTTTAACTCTTCATCCGGCAGATATGGAAACATATCTTCATAGTCCCGCGGTTTTAATGTCCCATCTGGAAGTTTTTCAGAAGCAATCCTTGGAACCAGCAACTGCCATTCCGGAACCATAACTTCACATATTACTGGTCCATTATAATTTAATACTTCCATTATTTTTAATTTTATATCTTCTACTTTATCAATACGTATTCCTTTAATACCATATGCTTCTGCTATTTTCATAGAATCTGGGCACCATACACCAGATAAAGGTCCTTCCCCAATAAAACGGTCTTCCATAAAATTTCTTTGTGTATGACGTATTAATAAGTACCCATTGTTATTTAAAATAAATACTTTAACTGGCATGTTGTTGTGTTTTATTGTAGCAAATTCTTGTATATTCATCTGAAGGCTTCCATCACCTGTAATTACAATTGTATTCATCATGTCATTTGCCATACATGCACCTATACCAGCCGCCCAGTATCCCATAGAAGACAAACCTCCAGTAGTTAAATACCTCTGTCCTTTCTTTACTTTCCATGTCTGGCATGCAACATGGAAACATGAACCAGTATCTACTAGAACAACAGTCCTTTCATCAGAAAGTTCAGAAAGCTGGTTTACAAAATAATACGAATTTACAGGCTTTTCATTTTTATATCCTGGCTGTACAACTGGATACTTTGCTTTCCATTCATTACACTTTCCAATCCACCAGTCATACTGTGTAAGTGAAAAATGTTCTAGTTCCTCATGCATTTTAATAAAAAAGTCTTTACAATCAAATTTTGCTTTATAATCAATTTTTACTCCTGGTTTATCTAATTCTTTCTGGTCTATATCTACAACATATAAATACGCATTTTTACCAAACTGGCCAGGACTATGTCCAACTAACGAAGAAGCCAGGCGGCATCCAACAGAAATAATTAAATCTGCATTCTGTATTGCGAAATTAGCTGCCCTTTCACCATAATTCCCTGGACGTCCAACATATAAATCATTTTCTGATTCAATTAAATCAATACCTAGCCTTGCTGTAACTACAGGAACCCTGACCTTATTTAAATATGTATAAAATTCTTCCCTTGCACCAGACAATGCAACACCCTGTCCCACTAAAAATAAAGGTCTCTTTGAAACTTCCAGTAAACCATATGCATGCTTTACTGCCTGTTTTAATGTTATCCTTCCAACCGTTTCTTTCTCTGGTACATATTTTTCAAGATATTTTAAATCTACTTGTGTGTTCTGTATGTCCAGCGGGACATCAATCCACACCGGTCCTGGTCTTCCTGTAGTTGCAATATAATATGCTTTTTCCAGGTAATATTCAATTTTTTGTGGGTCATCAACTGTAACAAAATATTTTACAACATTTTCAACAAGAGGTTTAATATTAATACCCTGTACCCCATGCTGCCGGATTTTCGTTTCTTCCTGGTATTGTACAAAACGTAATGCTGCCTGCCCTGATAATACCACCATAGGTGATGAATCTGTATATCCTCCTACAACACCATTCATTGCATTGACACTTCCAGGACCAGCAGTAACCACTGCCAGTGCTGGCTTATTTTTTATACGTCCATATGCATCTGCTGACATCGTTGCACTTTGCTCATGATGGGTACATATAATTTTATATTTTCCGTTTTTACCAATAGCATCATTAAGCCACATTGCCTGTCCGCCAGTCACCATAAATGCAGTATCAATACCCTTTTGGGAATAATATTCAAAAATAAACTCTGAAACATTCATTATATTTAACCTCCTACAATAATGATTCTAAATGGTAATTAATATTTACAGTGCTGCTTTTGCCATTATCCCCACCAAGCTTTTCTGCAATTTCCACAACAAGGTCTTCCTGTCCTCCTACGGCTTTCCTGCGTCCTAGTTCAACAAGAATATCCCTGGGATCAACATGGAATTCTTCTGCTGCTTTTAGCACATGTATTTTAAAAGCTGAAAAAACCCCTGCCTGTCCACTTACAATACTGACAGAATCCTGTCCCATCTCTTTTTCCATAATTCCAGGCATAACATTATCACTTGCATCAAGCATACGGTAAAAATCTATTCCTGTTTTAATTCCTGATTTTTCTAAAAGTGCTACCAGGTCTTCTAACTGGCAATTCCCTGCACCTGCACCAAATCCCCGAAGAGTACCATCAATAATTGTGGCACCTTCCTTTACTGCCATATATGCATTTGCAACTGCTATACCCATATTATTGTGCGGATGAAACCCTACATGTATATTTAGCCCATCATATAATGTACTTATCACTTTCTGTACCATTTCTGGTGTATATGCACCTGCTGAATCCATTAATATAACTCCCATTGCACCATAAGACTGCATCTTACTGCATTCTTCCAGTAACCGTTCTGGTGATGCCATGTGTGACATCATTAATACACCATAAACATCCTTACCTAAATTTCTGAGATATCCTATATGTTGTTTTGTTGTATCTGCCTCTGTACAATGACATCCAATCTCAAAAATTTCAACACCATCATTAACTGCAGGTTCCAGATTATCTTTTATTGTTCCAAAACCAGGAATCATATAGACACCCAGCTTTGTATAATCAAGGTTTTTTTTTGCAGTCTGGAGCATTGTCCTTTCATCCAGCAAAGCCAGTCCTACCTGCAATGAAGAAGCACCCAGGCCATTCCCATGCCCGACAATTATAGTATGTACCCCGCATCCATCCATAGCCTGGCAATAATCCTCAATAGATGATTTAGATATCTGGTGCCTGACTGCATGGTTCCCATCTCTCAAAGTAGAATCAAATAACATGACTTTTCCCAAAATTACCACCTGCCATTTTTTTCTTAGCATAATTCTCTGCTATTTCTATTGCTGCACATGTTATAATATCAAGGTTGCCAGAATATTTTGGAAGGTAATCCCCAAGCCCTGTAACTTCTAATATTGTAGTAACCCTTCCATTTTCATATACTGGTTCCATTACTATTTTAAAACCTGGTACATACCTTTTTATATTCTGTTCCATTTCATGTACACTTTTCCTAATCCCGTCCATATCTGGACAATCTATTAAAGAATATATTGTATTATGCATTGTTATTGGTGGTTCAGCAGGATTAAGCACAATAATTGCCTTTGTATTCTTTATTCCTGTAAACTCAGTTAAAGCATCCCTGGTAGTCTGTGTAAATTCATCAATATTATCCCTTGTCCCCGCACCTGCAGACTTGGAGGCGATTGTGGCTACTATTTCCATATACTTTGTTTCAGGATGTACCCTGCTAATTGCATACGCAACTGGTACTGTTGCCTGACCACCACAAGTAACCAGGTTTACATCTGGTTCACCAAGACACTCTTCAAGATTTAATACTGGTACACACATTTTGCCAGTCCGTGAAGGTGTCATGTCTATTACAAACTTACCCATATCTTTTAATATTGGTATATTTTCCATATGGACACTTGCAGATGTAGCATCAAAAACAATATCACAGCACCCTGGATTATCCTGGATAGCTTTTATTGATTTTATTGATGTAGGAACCCCTAACTTATCTGCAATTGCAATCCCAGCAGAACTAGGGTTTCTTCCTGTAAAAATACCACATTCAAGAATATTTGAACGTCTTAATTTTATAAGAATGTCTGTACCAATATTACCAGTCCCAATTATTCCAACTTTTATTTTATCACTCATCTTTCATTAATCCTGTCTGTCCCATACTTTCCATGGTGCTTTACCTTCTTTTAACAGCTTTTCCAATATATCCTTTTCTCTTTTATTATCCATACACTGCCAGAAACCATTATGCATATATGATATCAGTTCACCTTTCTGTACCAGTTTTTCTAATGGAGCTTTTTCAAATACAGTCTGGTCATTTTCCAAATAACCAAATATATCTGGCTCTAGTACCATATAACCAGCATTAACTGGTACCCCATCAGCCAGGCTTTTTTCCCTGAAAGCTTTTACAGCACCATCACCTCCAATATCTAATATCCCTTTCTGTTGTTTAAGCATTACAGAAGTGAGTGTTGCTATTTTTCCATGTTTTCTATGGAAGTTAACTAATTCAGCGATATTAACATCACATACAGCATCACCATATGTCATCATAAATGTTTCATCCTTTACATATGGCTGTATTCTCTTAAGACGTCCCCCAGTCATTGTATTTAACCCTGTATCAACCACTGTCACTTTCCATGGTTCACAAAACTGGTCATGTATAAACGTGTTGTCTTTACCTTTTGTAAAATCAAATGTAACATTACTGTTATATAAAAAATAATTTGCAAACCACTCTTTAATAATATGCTGTTTATAACCTGCACATATAATAAATTCATTATAACCATAATAGGAATATTCTTTCATAATGTGCCATAAAATAGGTTTTCCGCCTATTTCAACCATTGGTTTGGGTTTAACTTGTGTTTCCTCTGAAATACGTGTACCAAACCCTCCAGCAAGTAAGACTATTTTCATTATTTCTCCCTTATATATCTTTAAATATTTAAATAAAAAACTATTATATATGATATATATCAAAATTATAAATATTTTTAGTATATTAGAAAACAATTTTATATAAGAAATTAACTATTAAACAAATATATATATAAATTAAAGATAATGATAAGTTGAAAAATTATCAAAAAATTCTTTTTCCCATTCTTCTATTTTAAAAATTGATTTTAATAAATTTCTTTTATAATATTTTTCTCTATCTTTATAATAATTATATTGTTCAGGATATTGCTTTTTTACAATTTTAAAACTTCTACAATTAAGAATTTTAGCAATTATATTTTTATAAATAACTTCAAATAATAAAATATTACATATACTTTTCTTAATTATCTGAAATTTGTTATTTACTAATACAACTTTTCTTTTATTTTCATCAAACATTTCTTTCCATGTATCAACATAAAACCAATTTAATACACACTGTAATAATAAAAATGCCTTTTCTTCTTGCTTAATATCTATTTTCCCACATAAATATAATGAAAAATCAAATAAATTTTTCATTGTTATTGACCATTTTTCCTGATAAATGTTAGGACGAAAAATTTCCTGTAACAAAAAATCCTTTTTCATAACAATATCACCTCTAAAAAAAGCCATATACTGTATACAAATATGTGGATACAATGTTGTAAGACTTCTTTTTTTCACTTGATTTATCAATTTATAGATATTATTAAAAGAAAGTTCATTACTATTAAAAATTATGCCTGGTATAAAAGCAATCTTTCCTGCATGACAAAATGCCTCAACACCTTTTTTATATCTTATATTTTTTTCACTTCTAATATACTTTAAACCATTGGTAATTACATTATAATAAACTATAGAAACATTCTGATAACCATTTAATTCATTTACCATTATTGGAATTTGTTCTATGTCCAAAAAACGACATTCATCACTAATAAGTAATAACCAACTACCTTGTGCAAGTTTCAATACATTAATAACATTCACAGAACCAATATTTGTTTTATTTCTAGTATAATGAAACCGGTCATCTTTAATTTTACTTAATAATAAACTGGTGGTATCTTCTGATGCATTATCACTAACCACCACTTCTATATCTTCACTTTTACTTTTTAATATCCCACTAACACATTCATATACTAAAGCAGCACGGTTATATGTAGGTATACAAATACTCAAAACAGGTTTTTTATTCATATTGAATCACCTCCAATAAATCTTTAAAAGAACATATATCACAGACTACATGTTCTTTTAATGATTCACTTATTTCTTTAAATGAAAAAATTGGAGTTATTATAATAACATCTGCTTTCATTTTTTTAAGTTTATCAATCTCTAAAGTATTAATATATTGGATATCTTTATTTTCTATTTCTTGCTTTTTAAAATCCTCTTTATCAATAATATACTTTATGTTAGCATTTTCATATTGTAAAACTGAAATTAGGTTTTTTCCAATTACTCCACACCCATAAATTGCAATTGTATTATATCCCATTTTTTCTAATGCATTTTTTAAAATAATATCTTTACTCTTTATCCATAAATTATATAATTCATAGTATGATTCCAATTTATTATTTTTGTTTGATAATTTATCTATATTGTTTATATTTTCACTATTCTCTTTCTTTAATTTTTGATTATTAAAATATAATCTAATTAAAATTAATAGAAACAATAGTTCTGCAGTAATTGTAAAATACTTCTTATTTTTCACTTTTACTCTCCTTTAATTATGAATATCTTTATTAAACTGTATAACTAATAAATATCATTTTTTAAGTATTAATATGCTATACTTTGTTAATACCTAAAAATACAAAAAATTATATATCTATATCATTATTAAACTCTTTTTTTATAAAAAAAGAAATGACTCAAGCTAGTTTCATCGGGTTTTGTAAAATCATATGGATATTCGTTCTGGATTTCTTCTATAAGTTCAAACTCTGGAAAAATTTTTTCAATATAATCAGAAAATTTTCTTCGCCTTTCATGGTATTTTTGTGGTCTTTCAAAATTACTTGAATATATACATACATATTTATTTGTTGAAGTCATAAGCCTGTACATATATGTCTCATATACATTATCTTCTGTCAGGTTAAATAATACATCCAGTGAAACTGCTAAATCACATTTACCATTTTCAGATACATATCCAAGCATTTCATCTGCAAGGTAAAATTTTTTTGTTTTATCATCTGCAAACTTTTCTTTACACATTGCTAAAGCAGTTTCTGAAACATCCATCCCCACATAAAACGGATAATTAATATATGACAACTGGTTACCATCCCCGCATCCCCATTCATAACATACCTTTATATCTGGATGTGCAGATATAAAATTGTTTAGTATTCTTGCCTTAAATTCAGCCAGTTTATTATATGAACCTGCACCAGAGTCCCCATCTGTTTTATAACGTTTCTCCCAGTAAGCTTCACTTCCACCATCACTATTAAATTCTTTATTTACAGTTTCATATTCTTCTTCCAGTTTTTCTGGATTTTCAAACAAATACTTTAAACTTTGTTTTTCATACTCAGAAAAGAAAAATAAGTTGTAATACCCTAATATGCATATATTATGTACTATGTCTGTATACGATTTTGAACCAGTAGTAATTATAAAACATGTTTTATCTCTTTCAGATTTTATATCACTTAAAACAAGTTCACCATTATTGTTATACCCGTCTGAAACCACCATTCCTTTATATTCTATTTCACACATCCCAAATACTTTTTTTACAATTTCAGTAAATGTGCCATTCCCATATAGATAAATATTTTCATATTTACCCATTTTTTCTTTGTAATTTTCAAACATATTTTTAATTTCTCCTTATATATTCCACATGTTATACCATTTTCCAGAAACACTTTCCCATGATGAATTTTCATAAACCAAAGATGCATTATCTTTACATTTTAATTTATATCTGTCAATATTAGTTATTACTTCTTCCAAAATACCAGAAAGATTATCTATAGAACTTATATCTAAGAAAAATATACCTTTCTTATGTAAAGATTCATATGGCAGCCAGCTTCCTGCAACCACTACTGACCCTGCATACATTTCTTCAAGCATCGTAGAGCTTAGCTGGTCTGTTGTCTGTACATGCACCATTATATCTGAAACCAGCGCATACTCTGCCATTTCCTCGAAATCCATAAAATCCTTTAAAACCAGGCTTTCCACTTCAAGGCTTTCCAGTTCTTTTTCAACTGATTTTAAGTAATCTTTATTTACAGATGGATATGTCATAGGAAAAACACAAATAACCTGTTGTTGTATATTTATAGACAATTTTTTTAACTCACCAATTATCTTTTTATGCTGGTGTTCTATTGATGAATTATGTCCACAAGTAATTATAATTTTATTATTATTAATACCAAATTTTTTCCTTATCTGCATTTTATCCAATGTAACCCTTTTAATATAATCCAGTACTTCAACACCAAATGGAAGTACCTTCATTTTAGATACCAGGCCGTTTCCATAATACTCAAGGAAAGCATTTACTGTTTCCTGGTTTTCAGCTGTAACATTATCGGCACATTCTATAAGTCTTCTTTTAGCTTCCCTTTCTGATTTTTTTGCCCTGTAAAAATCACTTCCACCAACATTAAGATTTAACCTCTTGCACTTTTTCCTTATCTGGCTGTAAAAATAGGCCCATGGTTCTTCAATCCACAACAACTGCATTACATCATAGACTGGGAGTTTCTCTAATATTGCTTTCAAGCCAATATATGTATCATACAAATATATATGTTTTAACGCTTTTGAAGAAATATTATCTCTGGTTCTTATATCAGATGTTATAATGCTAACTTCAACATTACTGTATATTGAACACATATTTTCTACCAGCTGTTTTGTATATGAAGAATAATCTGAACAGAATATTAAAACCTTCTTATTTCTTGATGCAGCTTCTTCTTCATGGTATAAATCAAACCCAGATAAATCCCCACCAATAGTTTCTAACCGTCTGGAGTCCAGAGGAAGTATTTCATATTTATATATGCCATTGTCTTTCTTTTTTCTTTTGGCAATATATATTTTTTCATCTGGAATTCCCAAGTTGTACAGCTGTTTAGAAATTTCCCAGTAATAAACAGAAGCAATTATTATTTCCCCTTTATAATTTTCTAAAACACCAGGTCCCATTATTTTAATGCCCGAAATTTCTGTACCCCATTTATTTTCATCATTATCTATGCAGTACAATATATTATACCTGTCTTTTAAATATCCAATTGTCCCAACGCCTAATTTTGATGCCCCAAATACAACCGTGTCCAATCTGTTTCCTCCTGTAATTACAATATTAAATACTTTTCAAGTTCATCCACAGACAGCCCACTTTTATCCCATCCATAATATATTGGCACACATTTATGGTGCCTTGTCACCCATTCACTTCCATCCATATACAAATTTTTTCCTTCAATCCTGTAACCAAGGTCATTTACACCAAAAACCTGGCCTGTTTCTTCACGCAGGTTATAGTCAAAAACAATATATTTATAATACCCTGATACCATGCCATCCGGCAGTATTACCCTGTTTTCAAATATCTCATCATATTTCGCAGCCAGTTCCCTTTTCCACTTTAAAATACCATCTATCCTTTCCATCTGGATAATGCCTAAAGCTGCTGTAAATTCACTAATCCTGTAATTAAAACCACTTTTTAACGGATATGTAACTTTTCCATTAATTACCTCTTTACCATAATTCCTGTATTTTTCTACAAAATCAATTAATCCTTCATTACTGCTTACAACCATCCCGCCTTCACCTAATGGCAGTGTCTTTGTTGCATAGAAGCTGTAACTTCCGGCAATCCCCCAGCTCCCAGCTTTTTTACCGTTCCATTCTGCCCCATGTGCATGGGCGCAGTCTTCAATTAAATATACCCCTCTAGCATCACAGAAAGCTTTTATTTCTTCAACCTGGAAAGCAATATGCCCACCTATATGCACAATAATTACTGCTTTAGTATTTTCTGTTATAACTTCTTCCAAGGATTTTAATGACATACATAAATCATTTTTATTACAGTCTGCATAAACCACGTTCCCGCCAGCTTTATACACTGCCTGAGCTGTAGCCCAGAATGTATTGGCTGGAACAACCACATCTCTGCCTTTTACCCCAATGTAATCCAGTATGGCAAGCAGGCCTGCACCACCACTTGAAACAGCCCTTGACTCAATGCCTGTAAAATCTTTAAATATCTCCTCAAATTTTCTTTGCATTTCCCCGTCAGACCACATATTTGAATCAAAAACACCATCCAACAGTTTATAATAATCTTCCCTGCATTTTTTTTCAAAAGGCAGTACCATAGCAAAATCCCCCTTTGTTTAAATAAATTTCTTTGTATTAAGCTTTGCCAGTTTGTCAAAAATCTCATTAAAACCTGTTATCCTACATACATCACACCCGCCCTGGCAGTCCGGGCACAGAAGTTTATTTGTTGCTAATTTTCTTGTTTCAGAATTCCACAGGCTGCCAAATGTCATTTCATTGATATTGCCCAGGCATATTTCATCATGGCGTCTTTTTTCACATAAATTCACTGTACCATCTGCATGTATTATTGAAGTCAGGGAATGTGCCACACACGGAAGTGAATTATTATCTTTTACAATCCTGTCCTTTATATTAATTAAATACTGTATCCTTCTGTCTTTTGTCCAGCTGATAAGGTTTTTCTTTAAATCAAGCATATCCTGTACTGTTGGCAGTATATCCTCTGCCTCTTCAACAGGACGGAAATATATATAATCCACCCCTGTTTTATCCAGTTTTTCTATTAATTGTTCCAGGTCATGCATATTTCTTGTTGTAATAACATACCCTACACCAATATATGTTTTTTCAGGGTTCCTGCATGAACATATTTTTTTCAGGTTGTCTAATACAGTATTAAATTTGTTTATCCCTTTTTCATTTTTATATTCTTCTTCGTTGCTGGAATCCAGTGATACCCTTATCCAGTTAAATTTATACGCATCAGCCGAAATATCAACTGTGCCGTTAGTTATAAGCCCAAGGTTAATATTATTGGCATATGCATATCCTGCTATCTGTGAAAAATTTTTATGTAAAGTTGGTTCACCGCCACCTTCAAGTGTAACCCCTGTCCCTTGTCCTGCAAATTCATCAAGAAGCTCTATAACTTTCTCATAAGAAAGGCTTGCCCCTTTTTTCATTAATTCCTTGTCAGTACACCAGCTGCACCGAAGGTTACATGCATTTGTAAGGTGCATCTCAACACTTATTGGGAATATTGGGTCATATTTTCTTGTACCCCTGTATACATCTAATATTGACTCAACCTTTTTATAATTTAACAGCAGTTTCAATTTGCTGTATTCAAATTCAGACCAGTAGTTGTTCATATTGTTTCTCCCTTCAAAACCTGGATATTATTAATAATACAGGATATTTTATTTATATCTTCCTCTTCCAGGTATGGATGTACAGGCAGTGACAATACACGCTGTACAAGATAATCTGTATTCTTAAAATCCCAGCCACCTGATATGGACCCACTAAAAGCATACTGTCCATGCAGCCCTTTTGTATAATATACCATTGAAGGTATGCCATGCTTTTTTAATACCGACTCTATCTTTTCCCTGTGTCCACTATTTTTACATATAACTGTATATTGTGCCCAGCTTGAATAATAACCACTTTTTATCTCTGGTGTAATAACTTGTCCGTTGCTGCCAAGCAGGTCTGTATATCTTTTTGCAATATTATTAACACTTTCTAGTTCATATCCTGTAAAAGCCTTAAATTTAATCCGCAATATTGCGGCCTGTATTGTATCAAGCCTTGAATTCATCCCGGTACGTACATTGTCATATTTACTGCTTCCTTTTCCATGTACACACAATGAACGGATTATTTCTGCCCAGTTGTCATTATCTGTAAATACAGCACCACCATCACCATAACATCCAAGTGGTTTCGCAGGGAAAAATGATGTTGTTGAAATATCCCCAAAACTACACGCCATTTTATTGCCTATTGCACCACCAAAACCCTGTGCAGCATCTTCCAGAACCAGTAAATTATATTTATCTGCTATTTTCCTGATTCCAGGGTAATCTGCAGGCTGCCCGAACAAATCCACTGCAATAATAACCTTTGGTTTTAAATCTGTATTGTTTATTGTATAAATTACTGCTTCTTCAAGAGCATTGACTGAAATATTAAATGTATCTTTTTCAACATCCACAAATACAGGGGTTGCACCAAGAAAAGCTGGTGCTTCGCCTGATGCAAAAAATGTAAAATCTGGGACAAATACAGCATCACCTGTGCCAATGCCCCATACCATAAGTGACAGGACAAGTGCATCTGTACCGTTTCCACAAGTTATACAATGCTTAACACCAACATAAGTGGCAAGCTGTTTTTCTAATTCCAATACTTCTGTACCAGAAATAAAAGCTGCCTCCGAACACACTCTGGAAATGGAGTCATCTATCTCTGTTTTTAAATTCTGGTATTGTGCTTTTAAACCCCTGAATTCCATAAATAATACTCCTTATACAATGCATATCCTTATATGCAGGTTATACATCCCTGCCATTTACTTCCTGCCTGATGGCACTGCCTTCCCTTTTATAAACTCTTTTGCATATGTGGCAGTGTAAATCCTGGTCCAGAACTTGCCCACATTCACACACCCATCCTGCCTGCTTAGCTGGTACACCTGCCACAAGGGCATATGCAGACACATCCTTTGTCACCACGGCACCTGCTGCCACCATGCACCATTCACCCAGCTCGTGCCCACATACTATTGTTGCATTGGCACCAACTGTTGCACCTGTCCTTAAGATGGTTTTCCTGTAACCAGACCTGCCTTTAGGGTATTTTGCCCTTGGCGAAATGTCATTGGTAAACACTACAGACGGACCACAGAATACATAATCCCCAAGCTCTGCACCTTCATATACTGAAACATTGTTCTGTATTTTTACACCATTGCCAATATGCACATTATTTGATATATTGACATTCTGCCCCAGTGAACAGTTTTTACCAATTACAGCACCATCCTGTATATGGCAGAAATGCCATATTTTTGTCCCATCTCCTATGCTTGCACCACTATCAATATAACTGCTTTCATGTACAAAATAACCTGCCACCTAAAACACACCTTCCATATCTGTACTTGCAAAATTTCCCAGCGGAAGTTTTACTGGCTGCCCTGTCTTTGCGCTTTTATACACTGCCAGTACAAGTTCAACTGCCCGTCTGCCTGCATATGCATCAACATATGGCTTCCTGCTGTTTTCTATTGCTGAAACCATATCTGCAAACAGTGGTGTATGCCCATTGCCATAAACATTGCCTGTTATTTCTTCTAAACCTTTATTGCCAATGTCACTCCCTATTTCATCTGCAAAATCCCACACATCAATGCTGTTAACTGACTTCCCTCCAAGTTTCACAGTCCCTTTTTCCCCAAAAAGGTAAAGGGTTTCCTCAAAGTTTTTTGGAAATACATTTGTTGTGCCTTCTATAGTACCTATGCTACCATTTTTAAACTTTATGACAGCCATGCCTAAATCCTCAGCTTCCAGGTAATTATGGAACTGCTGTTTTATTACACCATATACTTCTTCAATTTCATCACCCATCATCCACCTTAAAAGGTCTATCCCATGTATGCACTGGTTCATAAGGGCACCGCCATCATTTTCCCATGTACCACGCCATGGTGCCTGTATATAATAAGACCTGTCCCTGTTCCAGCGTACATGCACTGAACCATGTGATATTTTCCCAAAACGCCCCTGCTCCAGTGCTTCCCTGGTTTTCTGGACTGCAATGTTGAAACGGTTCTGGTGGCATGCACAGACTTTAACATTATATTCTTCTGACAGTTCTATAATCCTGTCCGCATCCTTCAATGACATTGCTATTGGTTTTTCTATAATCACATTTATACCATGTTCTATACAGTAACAGGCAATCCCTGCATGCAGCCCGCTTTCTGTTGCAATACTTACTAAATCAGGATGTTCCATGACAACCATTTCCTTATAACTGGCATAACGCTTTATCCCTGTATCCATACCAAGACCACTTTTTTCAAGTACCTGTTCCATGTTCCCAGGCATGACATCACATACTGCTGTTATTTCAAGATTATTGTCTTTAGCTGCTTTTATATGGTTTGCAGAAATCCTCCCACATCCTATTAGTGCATATTTCATAATGCATGTCCCCGTTTCTTTATTTTTTATCTATACCATGCCTACAATGTCTCTATGTTTCCCCTGGCAGTTATACTTTTCATTACATTCTTGGTATCAAAAACTGCCTTTGCATTTTCCTGCACCATTTTATAATCAACTGCCGTATGGGCTGTTGTTATTATTACCAGGTCATATGCCCTAACTGTTTCCCCGTCTATCTTATCCAGCCCGGTATTTTCCCTGCCATCCTTTTTATATTTATGTATATACGGGTCATAAAAATCTACTTGTGCATAATTCCTTTCCAGCTCTTCTATCACACGTATTGCAGGACTCTCCCTGTAATCGTCAATATCCTGTTTATAGGCAACCCCAAGCACAAGCACATTTGAACCTTTCAGCGGCTTACCCATACGGTTCAGTATCTTTCCTGCACGTTCCACACAATATCCTGGCATTTTATCGTTTATCATCATTGAACTTTCTATCATGGATGTATGGAACCCAAATTCCCTTGCTTTCCATGACAGGTAATACGGGTCAAGC
Source organism: uncultured Lachnospiraceae bacterium (assembly GCA_948794795.1). Taxonomy (GTDB): domain Bacteria; phylum Bacillota; class Clostridia; order Lachnospirales; family Lachnospiraceae; genus Butyribacter. Next base: position 117,949 of record CAQGLR010000003.1, read on the forward strand.
GGGATACAATGCCCGCCAAGCCCCGGACCAGGATAGAAAGCCTGGAAACCATACGGTTTTGTCTTTGCTGCATCTATTACTTCCCATACATTTATACACATCTCCTGGCATAACTGTGCAAGCTCATTGACCAGTGCAATATTTATATTGCGGTATGTATTTTCAAGTATCTTTTCCATCTCAGCAACATCTGGTGACGAAACTTCAAGAACCTCACCGTTAAGGACTGCCCTGTACATTGCTGCTGCTGTTTCTGTTGCATCTTTTCCAATGCCACCTACTACCTTAGGGGTATTTTTTGTTTTATATATAAGGTTTCCTGGATCTACCCTTTCTGGTGAAAAAGCAAGATAAAAATCCTTGCCACATTTAAGCCCTGAACCCTGTTCAAGTATTGGTCTTACCAGCTCCCTTGTTGTACCAGGGTAAGTAGTTGATTCAAGAACAACAAGGGTATCTTTTGTAAGATACCTGGCAATTTCTTCTGCCGATTTTTTCACAAAAGATACATCTGGCTGCTGGTGCCTGTCCAGTGGAGTTGGTACACATATAGCAATAAAATCCATGTCCCCAATAAATGAAAAATCACTTGTTGCCTTAAGATACCCCGCCTTTACTAACTTATCAAGATCAGAACTTACAACATCCCCTATATAATTTTTCCCCTTGTTAACCATGTTTACTTTCTCTTCCTGTATATCAAAACCAACCGTTTTAAAGCCTGCCTTTGCTTTTTCAACTGCAAGCGGAAGACCTACATATCCAAGCCCTATTACTCCTGCTTTTATTTTCTTGTTATTTATTTTGTCTAATAATTTTTCCTTCATTTTTTATTACATCCATCCTGATATTTATAAAACTATTTAAAATCCAAATTTTTTTATACTATTTTTTCTATAACATCCACAATTTTTACAGCAGCATTCCCATTACCAAAAAATTCTGGTCTGCATAACCATTTTCTACCAGCTAATATGTTTTTTATTTCATACAAGCTTCTTTCTACCATTTCATTATTATCTATATCCATTAACTGTATATAACCATTTTCTACCAATTCCGGCCAGATATTTAAATCCAACATATAAATACATTTCTTTCCAACAAACGATGCCTCTTTTGAAGCCCCTCCTGAATCAGATACCAGCAATTTACAGTTATTTAATAAAACTGTCATTTCTTTATAGCCTACAGGTTCTATTATTTTTAAATAAGGGATTTTATTTATCCTTTCCTCCAAACCATACACTTCTAGAAATTTCTTAGTACGTGGGTGCAGTGGCAATATAATGTCATAACTAATTTTTTCTATAAAACAAATTATCTTTTCCATCCGCTCCCTGTTACATGTATTTTCCTGCCTGTGCCATGTCATAAGGATATACCCATCAGGACATAAAGAGATATTGTCTTGCCCTTGCAAAAGGCAATATAAAAACTCATCATACATCACATCACCTGTAAAAAATATTTTATCTTTTGCAATTCCCTCTTTTATAAGATTCTCAAAAGATATCCTGTCTGGTGCACACAAATAATCTGAAATATGGTCAACCACTACCCTGTTACATTCTTCAGGATTTGTTTTATTATATGTCCTTGGTCCTGCTTCAACATGTATAAGTGGTATACATAATTTTGCCGCAGCAAGTGCCGCTGCTAATGTAGAATTTGTGTCACCATATACCACAACACATTTTGGTGTAAATTCTTCTATTACTTTTTCTATTCTTATCATTGCAGCACCAGTAACCTGTGCATGGCTTCCACTGCCTACATCCAGGTTTCTGGCAGGCTCTGGTATATCTAATTCTTCAAAAAAAATCTCCGAAAGATTTGCATCATAATGCTGCCCTGTATGTATAATTACTTCCTGGATCCCCCTTTTCCTCAGTTCTCTAGATACAGGTGATAACTTTATAAACTGTGGTCTGTTCCCTACAACATGCATTACATCCATTTGATTTCACCATCCTGAAAAATAATCTTTATCTATTAAAATATCTTACCACTGGTTTTAAAATTCCATCCCATGTAAACTGTTTTTTTGCTGTTTCATGCATTATAGAAACAAGTTTTTTATCACATTTTGTTTTTTCATAAAATTCCACAACAACTTTCATATCAAGCTTTTTATTATCATTTGGCAGCTTCATTAAATATTTCTCATTTCCATTAAAACCTATATCTTCATATGCATAAATAAATGGAATCCCTCTAGCACAATACTCACGCAACTTAATTGGAGCCCCCTTAAGACATCCTGTTTTATACATTCCTAAACTACCTACTGCAATATCAGCTTCATCATACTGCCTGTCTAGTTCTTCTCCTTCCAGTTTCCCACAAAATTCAACATATTGTTCCAAACCATAATTTTTAACGATGTTTTTATATTTATCAATTTCCAAACCTTCACCAACAAGTTTAAACAATATATTTCTTCTACCAGTTTCTTTATAATATTCCGCCATTCCTTCTATAACTCTTTCATAGCCATGCCACTGTTCCATGGTTGCAACAGCCAGAAGGACAATTCTGCCATCTTGTTCTCTACATGTCCTCATTGGTGTTTTATCAATATCAACACCATTTAATAATGGTATACATGGAATCCCAAATACTTCACTATAATCTGCATATGTTGTACACTGGCTTATGTACTCTGATATCTTTTCCCTGTAATATTTATCTTCTGTTATAAGCCGTTTATTTGACAACTCTTTATCATAAGGAATAGTCGGAAATTCCAATACAGAAACTACCCCTTTTTCTTTCTGCTTTTTTAAAAACTCCAAAAACCATTTATCACCATAGTCATACCGTATATATGTTTTAGAAATTTTATATTTATCTATCCAGCCCAACACCAGTTTATGACAATCTTTTCTAGTAATAGCAACCTCTTTTTCTATAACACTGTCTTCTAACATAAGATACATCATCTGTCCGCTATAAACTGTATAAAATACTTTTTCAAAATTCTTGCTAAAACTCTTCACCTGTCCTAAAATCTTCTTTCTAATCCCTACATCACGCTTACCAAACAAACCAACATATACTATATACAACATAACTAAACTATCCCTTCTAAAAATTCACCTAAAAATAAGATGTTTCTTTTATCAATAAACTGTTCTAAATCTTTTTTGATTTCTTTATAGTATTTAACAGGAGTTATAATAATCTTTTCATCTATATAATTTTCTTTTAATCCATCAAAAGATATTGACTTTATACCCTGTACATCAACTGAAAGTCCACCACTTTTATCAACAAGGGCTTTAACAGACACAAAATCTTTAACAGCATTGTATAACTGTACTCCCAGATATCCCCCTCCATACACATACAAATCCCTGATATTATATATTTCTATACGTTTCTTTACATTTTCTGTTTCCAGCAGTTTTCCCATCATTTTATAATTAAAAAACTGTATTTTGTAATCTTCTGCATAATAATCAAATATTTTTTCTAATTCTTTATCCACTATAATTCCTCCAAGCCTTTATATATCTTTTTATTATATATTTTGATTTATTCCCATAAAAAGAAAGCTTTGCCAATTTTTTCTCCAAAACGTTTCCTGCACATAACTTTAATCTCATTTGAATTAACCATTCCCATATCTTCTGCCTGTTTTACAATTTTTTGCAATGCACAGAAAAGCACCTGTATTTCTTCCATGCTTGATACAGAACCATGTTCTCTAAATACTGAAATTAGTACATTTATATCTTTTTCATCCAGCTGGAAACCCAATTTTTCTAACAAATATTTCTGTGTACTGGCAATCGCATTTTTTCTTTCCATGCTATGTACTTTAAATGCCTTTTCAGTTTCATTTTCGTAATTAGTACGCCAATATAACATCACTTCATTTATATTTCCCAAAAAACCATGGACAGAACATTCTGCCCAAAACCTATAATCTTCTGTACCATACATATTATCCCTGTATTGTATATTATATTTTTGTATAATTTCATTACGTATCATCCCTGAACTGTTTGGTATTGGGTTATCAAAAATAATATGTGCATTTATATACCTTGGATTAGTGAAAATATTCCATTGCTTACCTAGGTCATTGCCATTTCCATCAATATACCTGCAGTGACCTCCAACGGCAGCAATATCTTTATGGCTATCTAAATATAAGATTTCCTTTTCAAAGCGGTATAAAGGTGCTATGTCATCATCATCCATTATTGCAATATATTCTCCTTCGGCATGTTGCAATGCAATGTTCCTGGTTTGGGCAATTCCAAGATTTTCACTATTCTGTAACAAATGTATCCTAGAATCCTGAAGCTGCTGCACAATTTCATAACTGTTATCTGTTGACTGGTCATCAACAATAAATAATTCAAAATCTGTATAAGTTTGATTTAAAATACTACTAACTGACTGTCTTACATATTTTTCTGCATTATACAAAGGCATAATAACTGAAATCCTTGGCATATACAGCCTCCTTCCAAAAGAACCTGGTGTTATAGCATATAATCCGGTTAATAAATTAAATTATTTCATTTATAATTTCATTTATATATTTTTCATCGTTATATTGTGTTGTAACATTATTCCCACCTGCTACTTCATTTACGTATTTTCCTTCAATTATTACCTTGTGTTCCTTTACACCCCTCAGATACCACTCATATTCAATATCAAAATGCCCTATGTCAACTGCCTGGTATCCTTTTTTTGCCAGGTCATATGCGAGCACTGTAGCTGTTGGTCCTAATGCCAGTATAAATAACAAGTTTACATTCTTTTTAAACTGGCAGCATGTATCCAGTATCTGCTGGTATTTTTCAAACGCACCCTCACTTGGACATAATATCCTTTTTACAGAGCCTGCATTATCCAACAGGGTGTTCCCTGCACCAAAACGTGTAAAGGCACCTTCTACTATAACAACATCACGCCCGTCCCATATCTTTCTTGTTTTTTCAAACCAGCCTTTTGATTTTGACTTATCTTTCATTTCACTGTATATCCTGCTTATAAACGCATTGTAGTAAACCCTGTCCATATCTATGTACCTATAATGGTTCTGCCTGTACTTAAGCATTACATTACGAAAATAATCTGCATATTTCTTATCCAGGTGCGACAAATCACCATATATATCAGCCAATCCTACAATGTGTCCCGGGACTGGTTTTATAAGAACCTCTTTAAGCCTTTCCGAAAGCAGGAAATCTGGTTCCTGGTATCCTTCCCTGCGTCCATCTATCTGGTCAAACTCCCCATCTCCATACCTGCTTATAGACAGCTTTTTTTCTATTATTTCATCAATAGTTTCATCAATACTTTTTATAACAGGAAGTTGTATTTTGTCTTTTTCTAACTTAGATGCAATTTCATAATCTATATTATGGATATATTTTTCTATATCTTCAAATTCCATCTGGAGTTCGTCATAAACCATACCTTCAATATGTATAATGCCACGGTATCTTTCATAATCATTGTGCCTAAATGAAAAATAAGGCAGAATTTTTTCTTTTGGAACACCAAATCCTGAAAGTTCTTCTGTAATAGGCTCATATTTTACAGAAGCAATCAAAATATAATCAAATTCCATTTCTATACATTTTTCTGGAGGAAATACGTTTACACCATGGAATAATATTCCCTGTTTTTTAACACTATTATCCAGATACCCAATAATATCAACATTCCCTGTACAAATATTATTTAATACCTTTTCTGCACTACTTCCTGTCCCAAATATCAAAACCTGGTTCATATATTACTAATCCTCTTTCCAAGAATATTTAATACAAAGCTATATAAAATACTTATTTTTATTACTAAGGAACTTTTCCATTACCCCGCTTATCTTCTGTGACATATCACTGCTTATTGTAAAATTTCTTTCCCCTGTACGTACAAGCCTTAAAAACTCAGCCAGTTCATATCTTATGCCTTCACCATCAATCTTATAAAAATACCTTCTGTTATTATTAAAATTCTCATACCTTATTTCAAAGTATTCCGTTTTCCACCACGGCGAAGGGACATATATATATGCCTTTGTACCTGAAACTACAAGGCTTCCTTCTGATTTCACCCCATATCCTGTCTTCAGGTTTGCAACACCACATGGATACAGCAGGTTTATCTGTGTAAACATATCTGAATCCCTGTCATTATCCATACTGCATATAAAACTACATTCCTTATAATCCAGGCCAAATATTTTAAATACTGGAAGAAGCACAAACGGTCCCCAGTCTGCCAGGCTGCCTCCCTTGCTTTCACTATTATAGAACCAGCTGTTTGACGGCTGCATTGATGTACAGGCGGCATCTATTGATTTCACTCTTCCTATAGCACCCCCTTTTACAAGCAGCACCAGACGTGAAAATGCCCTGAAATATGCAGTTTTTATTGCATCAAACAATACCAGCCCCCTGTTTTGTGCATATTCATATAAATCTTTTGTTTCATCCCCATATAAAGAAACTGGTGATTCACAGATTACATGACAGTTTTTCTCCAATGCATTTCTTACAAGACGTCCTCTCCTGGCAGGTTCTGCCAGTATATAGACGGCATCTGACATTTCCATTACATTTAATGCCGCCTGGCTGTCACCCGGGTCATTGCATACAGCACCAGCTTGCATCCCACATACATGCCCACATTCACTTACAAGCCTGTCTGCCATTGTCCCTCTGCCTATTATCCCAAGCGTAACCATCTGGGTCTGTTCTCTTATAAATGTGCTTGAAATCCCTTCTGTCCTGTCAATATAAACTACCTCACAGTAATCTTTTAAATAATCAAATGCCCCTCTCCAGTCTGAACCTATAGCAAAAATACTAATCCCATATTTCTGTATGTCATCTATCTTCTGTCCTTCATACTCTTCAAGTATTATTTCATCTGCAAGACCTGTTTCTTTTACCTGGCGTACCCTTTCCATAAGAGGCTGCTGTACATTAAGCTTGCCCCTGTTAATATCAAAATCTTCTGTTGTTACACCAACTACCAGGTAATCCCCCAGTGCCTTTGCACGTTTTAAAAGGTTTAGATGTCCATGGTGGAACAAATCAAAAGTGCCATATGTTATAACCTTTTTCATTTGCCCCTCCTCCCTGCACAATTTAATAATCCGCTTCTAAAAATTTACCTGCAAAAAACTCCATTGCTTTTTCTGAACCAACAGATACCCTTATGTAACCTGAAAGCAGCGGGTTTCCAAACGTCTTTACCAGTATCTTTTCTTTTTCCTTAAGCCTGTCTGCGACTTCCTGCGGACTGCCATGTGTTTTTATAAGGATATAATTTCCAAGGCAGTCCATTACTTCATATCCTTTTTCTAAAAGAAAATCCATTATATATTCCTTGCCTTGTTTTTCAACTTCAATAAGTCTTTCTACAAGCCCTGGTTCTTCTATGATGCGTTCTGCAAATTTCAGTGCAATTGCATTAGCATCAAATGTCAGTTTTGAATTTTTTATACTATTAATAATATTTTTGCTGCTTATAACAACACCAAGCCGGCATGCTGCAAGTGAAAAAAGCTTTGAAAATGTCCTAAGAACAGCCACATTATCATATTCCAAGGCTTTTCTTATAAATGTCCTTTCATAAAAATAGTGGTATGCTTCATCAATTATTACAACTGCACCATTGTCCTCTGCTTTTTTTATTACTATATCTGCTTCCTCTTCTGTATAAGCTGTCCCAACTGGATTATTAGGGTTAAGCAGCACAACAATATCTGTATCATGGTCTATTGCATTAACAAGCTTTCCAACATCAAATGATAAATCTAGTTCATAACTGACAGGCACATGTTCCAGACCAAGTATGCTGCAGTTTACTTTATACATTTCAAATGAAGGGCTGGCTGTCACCACCTTTTTCCCTTTTCTGCAGAATATCTCAAGCATATACCTGATTGCCATATCAGAACCATTTGTTGCAAGTACATTTTCATACCCTGCACCAATAAATGCTGCATACTTATTCAGAAAAATGTCTGGTTCAGGATAAGTTGCCAAAAATTCTGGCGTGATTTCTTTTAAAACACTTTTAACAAAATCTTCTGGAAGCCCTTCTGGGTTTTCATTCATATCATACCTGTAATACCCATAACGTCCCTGTTCTGGAAAAATCCTTTTACACTTTTTTATATATGGGTCAACATAATACCTTTCCATTTCCTGCACTTCCTTTCTAGGTTTTCTGTTTTTAAATATACATACATTATTAACTAACAAAATGTATATCAAGGAATTCTGGAAATACAGGTTCTCCAAATTTTTCTTTTATATATGCTATAAACTGCTTCCCTTTTGTGGTACTAGCTATGTTATCCATCGTATCACCATCCTGGTATACTTCCTCTTTCCCATTAGCTGTCTTTGAATAAATAAGCCCGTCTGCCATATAACAGTCAATACCATCAATATAATCTGTGTATCCCCTCTCTTCTGCCACATCCCTGAACCGCTTATTATGGATACTATAATACTGCCAGCGGATTACATCCCTTGAAGCTATATCTATACCATTTCCAGAAATAAACTGCCTCATAACTTTGTTATAATCAATCATACTGAAATTATTTCTAAACACACCTTTTTCAATACCTGGACCTCCTGCTGCCATTATGCAATGGGTTGCACGTTCTTTATTGTTATAATACATGTAATATGGCATAAAATTATTTTCATCATATACTATCTGTGAATGGTCACTAAATATATTTAAATATGTTTCTTCATTATAAAACTGGCGGTAAAAACCAAATTCTTTATCCATGTAAGCAAGACAGTCATTGAACTGTTGTACTATATAGCCTGACATATCCACAATGCCAACATCCACAAACCCTGGAAGATGCGGCTTGTCCTTATGGAAACCACATACCAGAGGGAAATGTAGTTCCCATGGATAATAAAGAAATGCAAAGAACGGTCTGCTGTTTTCTGCCCTGTCACATATCATCTTCCAAAGTTTCTGTGGCATATGTATCTGGTCTGTATAATTTATCCTGCTATCCTCATGCATAACCCGCCATTCATCTGATGTATAAAAATTAATCCCATATCCCATATCTTTAACATCCTGCAGCAACGGGAACTCCTCAAACTTATATATAAAATTATTATTGTATACATTTACATCATATGGATACTGCCCACATATAATAGAACGCACACTTTCATATGTAACTGGCGCAGTAGAATATGCATTTTCAAAATATAGCATATCTTGGAAATATTCCTTTAAATGGTAAAATTCCAGTTCCCCATCCCTTTTTCCTGTTATATCCATTGCACGCAATGCATCAATAAAATGGATTATTATATCCCTTTTCCGTATTATGTTCTGCTCCCTGATTTCTTGTACAAGGCACTGTATTTCATTTTCCATATCTTTTACTATCTGGAAACCTTTATACTGCCTGTTAATATATTCATCACAGAAATCCAATGCATATGGAATATCTCTTATGCTTAAATATGCAGAAATAAGTTTATGTAAGGCTTCTGCTTTTGCCATGGAATTATTTTCTTTTTCATATTCTTTACGTATATCATAAAGTTCCACATATAAACTATGCCCCTCATAAAAATTATATGGAACCACAATCCCACGTTCCTTAAGTTCCTGGTATATATCAAGGACTTCACACCATGGTGCATATTTTTGTATACTTTCACGTATTGAACCTGCACTGGAACGTGACGCAACAATAATAAGCTCTATATCTTTATTTTTTATTTCTTGTGGAGCGATTACTGGATAATGCATAAATTCTGTCCCTTGAAGCTCCTTTGCTGAATCAACCAGACATACCAGCCCACGCATACATGATGCATACTTGCCTATAATAACTGAAGCATGGCTGGTCAGGGAATTACTGCGTCCTGCTCCCCACAAAGCTACCCGCCTGCCAAGGCATCTGTCCTGGAAAAGCCTCATAACAATATTATGTACCGCTGTACTATCAGGCTGCCCTTCATACTTAAAACCATACTTTTCTATAATGGCATCCATTTTTTCATCATATATGCCCATAATATTTCTCCATTCTGCTATCCTTATATATTTAATACTGGCAATTAAATTATCTGTTTAAGAACCAGTTATCTTATATGCTTGTAATTTTCTTTATTTTTTTTACCAGTCTTCCAGAAGAAAAACCATATTGTATATCAAATATTTTTCTCATAACAATTTTATTCTGTTCTATGTACTTATTCTTGTATCTGTCTGGCATATTGCAGGCGTTGCCAAGTGCCCTTAATAATTCCCCCATTGTTTCTGCTTTTTCACCTGGTGTCATTTCCAAGTAATCAAAATACAATTCCCTTGACTTTGACATATACTCATACTTGTCATAACAAAAAAATATAACAGGCCTGTCCAGACACATAAAATCAAAATATACCGAAGAATAATCTGTAACCAGTACATCTGATATTTTAAGCAGGGTATATGGATCAAAGCTGGCATCTACAAGTAAAATATTTCCACATCCTTTTTCTGTAAAATCCATAAATTCTTTTTGTAACTTTGATTTTGGATGCAGTTTAACACAAAATAAAATATTTTCCTTTTTTAAGTATTCCTGGAATTTATCTATATTATCTATAACATCAAAAAATTTTATCTCACTGTCACGGAATGTTGGCATATAACATACTATATGTGCTTTTTCACCTTTTACTATGTCACTGTTTTCTTTGAATTCCCTTATTATATCCAGTTCCCTTTTTTCACTTTCAGCCATAACATTTCCAAACTTATCTGAAACCAGATAATCTATTCTTGGGTAGCCACAGACAATTACATTCCTTGTCCTGAATGCAGATGCAAACACAGGCTTTATAAACCCTGATGTCGCAAGCACATAGTGGTGCGGCTTCTCATCTGAAAGGTTCCTTGGGAAGTTTTTCCACTTCTCCCACAGGTTACGTGGATGGCGGAAGCTATCAAAAAGGTTGTCCGCCTGTATCTTCTTTAATGGTATCCCGTGCCAGAGGTTTACTTTAACTGCACCCCCGCTCTGCCAGAAGTTTATATCCTTTGAATAATTGTCAAAAATATACACTTTCCCACGTAGTGCCAGCCAGATACCTTTAACCGAATGGTAATAATATGCTTCATACCCTTTTTCAGAAAGCATTGAAACAATACTTTTGTCATGGCTTATCCAGACAGGGCGCACCCCAAACTCCTTTTTATGCTGTGAAACATAGAGGTACAGGTACTTCGGGTTATCCGCAAAACGCCTGCCGAATGTACTTCCAAAAAGCCAAAGCTTCCTGTCCCTTGGCACAAGGAATGACATCCAGTAAACAGGCAGAAGGAACAGCTGCCCCCAGTATTTAAGCCAGTCTGCTATCTTCATTCTTCATTGCCCTCTCCTCCATAAGCTCTTTATAAATATTATCTGTATCAAAACATATCCTGTATAATTAACCACTAAACCCAATATCTCACTGCAAATAACATGGAATGTCTTAGTTTCTTTATTGGCAAGTCCTAAACAGCAAAGTATCAGGCCTCAGATGTGCACCAGATGTACAAATTTATTTACACAATCCCTTTTTTACTTTCATATGGATAAATTATTCTAAATATTATTACCTTATAATTTATATTATGGGGTAATAATAACATAAGTATATTATAATAGCTTACTTATAAAAAAGCTGGTATACTGGAACTAGCATATAATAATATAAACCCATATGCGAAAATGCAATACTATAGATAACTCTAATTGTATACTCATATTTTGTATTATGAGGTATTATAATGTAAAAAATTATACTAATGCTTTTATAAAATATGTTCCTTACTAACCTGGCTCTATGTATCTTATATTTTCATCAATAAATTAATATCTCTAAACACCATATAATATATAATTATGAGGTACTGTTGTGAAAACTAAAAAATATATCGGCAACTTTTCCTTTATCCTTAAGTAATATATTAAATTTTTTTTAACCAAAAACTGCCAATACCCTATTTATCGTATATTTCTATATTTTTCACATATCTGCCATAATTATTATAAAGCATTATTCTATTTAACACAAGACAAAATATAAAATTATATATTTTTATTACATCAAAGGAATGTTTGAAAACTGCTTTTAAGACTATATTGATAATCTGCTTTACTTATCCATGCTATGTATAAGCAAATGCAGCTATCCATCTTGTTCATTTGTGGTACTTCTTTTAATTTTACAAATAAAGTTACTATTTATAATACTTTATATATTAACTTTCCTGATATTTATAAACTATTTGATATTTAAAAATTGTTGATATTTAACAGATTTTGTGATATCCTTTAGAGGTTATATCATTATATTAATTCTATAAGAAAAGGGGCATTATATGGGTGAAGTACTCGCAGTTATACCTGCACGGAGCGGTTCAAAGAGTGTAAAAAACAAAAATATAAGATTAATAAATGGAAAACCTATGATTGCATATTCTATTGGACATGCAAAGCAGGCAGCTTGTATAGACAGAGTAATTGTAAGTACAGACAGTGAAGAATATGCAGAGATAGCAAGAAAATATGGCGCAGAAACCCCATTTATAAGACCAGCACAATATGCAACTGACACAGCCCTTGATATAGATGTATTTGTCCATGCGCTTGAATTCTTAAAACAGTCTGAAGGATACTCTCCAGAACTTGTAGTACAGCTCCGTCCTACTTATCCTATACGCAGGATAAGCGATATTGAAAATATGGTCCAGTATATGAAAGACCACCCTGATGTTGATTCTATGCGGTGTATAGCACCAGCAAAAGAAGTGGCGTATAAAATGTGGTTTAAAGATGAAGCAAATATGTTACATCCTGTTATGACTGATATTCCAGAATGTTATAATATGCCACGCCAGCAGCTTCCAAAGATTTATTACCAGAATGCATGTATTGATGTTGTAAGGGCAGATATTATCTTAAAAGAACACTCTATGTCTGGTAAAAAAATTGCTGGCTACGATATGGACGAGAACTTTGATATTGATACCGAAGAAGAATTCAGGGCGGCTGAACAATACCTTATTGAAAAAGAAAATAACAGCCAGCTTTAATTTATTCTTCCAGGTACTTTCTGGCAAACTATAACTTATATATCGCAGAATTATATTAAATATGTTAAAATATTAAAAGGCACAATAATTACTATTAGGAGATAAAAAGACTTTAAGCCTTTTATATCCTTTTCCGGATTATAATAATTTTATATTAGTAAAAAAGTCCCCTATATAATATTTAATACAGGGGCATTTAAAAGATATTACGGAGGATTTGTAATGAGCAGGATATTTGATGATTTATTTATATTTGAAATGGCAAACAGCCATCAGGGAGATGTTGAACATGGTAAGGATATAATCCATGAAATGAGTAAGATTGCAAGAAAATACAATATAAAAGCGGCAGTAAAATTACAGTACCGTAATCTTGACAATTTTATCCACCCAGATTATAGGGGACGTAAAGATGTAAACCATATCCCAAGATTTGAAAGTACAAGGCTTACATATGACCAGTTCAGCGAACTTGTAGCAGAAATACGTAATGAAGGCATGATTCCTATAAGTACACCTTTTGATGAAGATGGTGTAGACTGGTGCATGGACCAGGGACTTAGCATAATTAAGGTTGCCAGCTGCAGCTCACTTGACTGGCCACTTCTTGAGAAAGTTGCATATACACATAAACCAATAATTATATCGGTCGGAGGAAGAACTATATCTGATATAGATAAGCTGTATAACTATTTTACACATAAGAAATGTGAATTCGCATTTATGCACTGTATAGCAGAATACCCAGCACCAATCGAAAGATTACAGCTTGATTTTATAGATAAATTAAAACGCCGTTATCCAGACAATGTAATAGGATATTCAGGACATGAAGACCCAGATGATAATATTATTCCTATGATGGCAGTTGCTAAAGGCGCTAAAATATTAGAACGCCATGTAGGGCTTCCTACAGAAACAATTAAATTAAATACATATTCAATGAATCCTGAACAGGCAGACAGATGGGTTAGTTCTGTCCTGCAGGCAAAAGAAATGTGCAAAATGAAAAAAGAAACTGAACGTTACATAAGCCAGGAAGAAATAGATTCATTAAATTCTCTTATGAGAGGTGTATACCTTAAACATGATGTAGAAGAAGGACAAGAACTTACAAGGGAAGATGTATTCTTTGCAATGCCAAACCATGACCGCCAGATGACAAGTGGTGAGTTCTATGAAGGTGTAGTAACTAGCAAAGCGTACAAGGCCAAAGAAGAGCTGCATGAAAAAAGACCTATTACTAATGCTAATCTTGCAAGAAGTGTAATACATGATGTAAAAGGTATGTTATATGAAGCAAAAATTTATCTCGGAGATAACTTTGAAGCAGAATTGTCACACCATTATGGAATGAAACACTTCAGGCAGTTTGGTGCTATTATAATAAGCATTGTAAACCGTGAATACTGTAAAAAACTTATAGCTGTACTTCCAGGCCAGAAACACCCTGTACATATGCATGAAATCAAAGAAGAAACATTCCAGCTTCTATATGGTGACCTCCAGGTAGAAATAGATGGGACAATTGTAGAATTAAAACCTGGAGATATCCAGACAGTACTGCGTGGTACCAAACATGCATTTACATCAAGGACAGGAGCAGTATTTGAGGAAATTTCTACAACACATGTAATGAATGATTCATATTATGATGACCCACAGATTGCTAAACTTGACCCTATTGAAAGAAAAACCAAAGTATATAAGTGGTAAAAAATTAAAGTTAATATGTTTATTTCTGGCAATAGTTTTAAATAATAAATTTTACCAGGATTATTTTTAGGATTACACCAATTTACCTATTAATTGAATAGGGCAGTTATTTATATACAACAAAGCAGGAAACTATTTAATATAGTTTCCTGCTTTTGTTTTTTGGAATTGGTGTATCTTATATATTCTTGCTATTTAATAGTTACTATTACCTTTATTTATATTTTTTACCAACAATATAAAAAAGTAAATATCTTTCTATAAGATATTGCCCAGCAGTATTTATAATCATAAATACTTTTCCAAATCATCCTCTGTAATATTGTATTTTTCCATTATTATTTTCTTTACATCATCATTACTTTTAAAATTACGCAGAACTTCTATTGCGCCAAGAATTTTTCCTTCTTCCATACCGGCTTTTTTGCCTCTTATTTCTGCCTTTTTTTCTATTTCAAGTATTACTGGCTGCATTATTTTCAACATCATCTCGCCCATTTCAGTATCACCCCTTAACTCTTCAATTAAGCTAATATTAGCATTTAAAGTTACTTCAAGTACTGACTCCGCAAGCCTCCTGTCATATTCGTTACTAAATTCCCCAGATTTCCTGATAAGTTTTTCAAGTTCTTCCTTTTTCATCTTCTCTGTCAATGCTTTAATCCACATATGCCCTTCCTGCCCAAGTTCCTTTATGACAACTACCTGGGCTGGGAAAGGAGATAAACCTTGTATATAGTATATCCCATTATATGGCATTCCCACTTCAGCATTATGTTTCTTAAAATAATTAAAAAGCTCCCTTGGCTTTGATTCCCTTAACAATGATATTGTAATATCTTCTGCTTTTATCCCGTCAACAGTTTTCCCATATGATTTATACAAGCTTGCATATCCTGAAACTTTATAAAATGTATCAATATCCAGCTGGTCTCCTGGGGATTTATACTCCATTATATTATGCCCTCTGAATATTTTTCCTATTTCATTATGTATTTCTGCATCCTTTTCTTTTTTAATTACAAGCAGGTCTATTTCCAATGGTTTCCTGTTCAGGTTATGTTCACTCTCAAGTTCCAGCTTTTCCCTGTCTTCTTTAAATTCAATATCCATTGCAGCAACAAAACCTGGATGCCATTGTATTTTTGTATCTTCCATATATTGTCCTTTTTCTTGTTACAATTACTATAACACATACTGGCAGCCTCCAGAAATATTTTCTTGCTTTATTTCCAGACTTTTTAAAAACCATGTACAATACAACCAGAAACCTTTGCCTGACTTACCAGTATTTACTTCCGACCCTCTCACAAATCTGCCTGTCTATATCTGCTATGGCTTCTTCTGATGATGTCATAAGCTTTGCCCTCTCCCTGGCAAGTCCTGACATATTATTATAATAATCTTTATCTTCTTTATATTTCAAAATTTGTTCTGCCATTTCCTTAAAACTGTCCACTGCAAAACTTTCCCCTCCTGCAGTATAAACATCCCCTGATTTTAAATATACACCTGGCTTTCCTTTTTCAAACGCTTCTATAATAGAAAAGCCGCCTCCAAGCCTTTCAGGGTTTATGTATAAATCACAAATATCCATTAATGCAAGCATATCATCACAATATCCTATAAATAATGAATTGGCAGATACCAATGGATAACTCTCCATCAATTTGTTGTAATTATCCATTATTCCTGCAAATACTACATAACAACCTTTGCCACATACTTCTTCAAGCATCTCCATAAAAGCATCTGTAACTTCAAATTCAAGACGGATACCAACCACCACAAGTATAAACCTGTCCTCTGGAAGCCCTTTAGATTCACGTGAAAAAATCCCTTTCTGTGGTTTTAATTCAAATGTAAACCTGCTTTCTATTATATCATCCTCTGTATAAAGGCTTTTCTCTTCCTTATATAAATTCCTTCCCAATATCTTCATTTTGTTCATAGTTTTAGGAAAGGTTGAAAATGCAAGCGCCATTGAGGCACATGGGACTATATTCCCACACAAATCTGCTAACATGCTTCCTGTGCCAATTGATAATATATAATAAGGCTTATATCTTTTCAAAAGTTTAGCCATAATCCCCATCCTGTATTGTATAGTAGAATGTTCTGGCATTTGTATAAATGGAAACCTGTCATTTCCAATTTTCAGTTCGTTTACATTGTTATACTTTTCAAGTACCCTGCCAAAACCTGCGCTATACATTGGTAAATAGTCTTTCATAGTATACTGTTCAGCTGTATTTATTATAACAACTGTTTTACCTAGATGTTTTAATGCTTTTGCTCTTTCTATAACAGTTCTCGTCGGAGCATGTGTTTCATCTAAAAACTGTATTGTTGATATTAGCACCAGGTTTTTATCCCTTTCTTCTAAAGGTATTTTTACAAAATACTCTTTTAACTCACTTTCAAAACCATTATAAGACCTGTTATATAATTCATCACATAACTGGCTTGATTTATTATCAAATACAGCAAGTTTTTTAAGTGACATACGCTTAAACTGGTTCCATACAAAATACATGCTTCCAGCTTTAGTCATGCTATTCTCTAACATCTCATTCAAATATGCATTTGTATAATCTGCTTTCTTGCCAAGTACCATAAGTATTGAATACACAGCAAGTTTATAATTAAAATCTGCATCTGCAGAATTATTATATTCAGTTTCATATACTAGAATTTCACAGAAACAACACCATAACTTTGTTAAAATTTGTTCTTTCTCTATTCCAAAATCACCTAGCTCATATAAGAATTCCATAAAATTCTCTATACTTCCATTACTTTTTAAATTCCATAATTTCCTCATAAAAGAAGCATTAAGTTTACTTCTCTGTATATTTATAAAATAGCTGGCTAACTGGCCTGTTTCCAGTCCACTGTCAAATTTTGCATTATCACCCTTGCCAACATATATAATCTCTTCAAATAAACTAGAAAACAACTTTTCTACAATATTATACAATCCTTTTACATCTGTTACAAACCAGAAACCACTATCCTGTTCTTTACTTGCTTCTATATAATTAGTTAATATATCACAAAGACAATATAAAAGCTTGCCTTCACAGCTTTCAACAACAGATGTGACAATATGTATAATACTGCTTTCATCATATTTAGATATAAATTCATCTAACGAAGCATTTTGTTCTTCAACATAACAATATATAACCTGGTTATAAGATAACCCGCTTACCTCACTCAAAATATTTACCTCCATTTTGGAAATTCCCACCCATACTATACATATGCTTTACCAGTATTTTTCTTCTATCCTCTGGCAAATCTGCCTGTCTAAATCTGCCATTGCCTCTTTTGAAGATGTCATAAGCCTTGCCCTGTCTTTTGCAATGGCAGACATACTATTATAATATTCATGGTCTTCTTTATATTTTATAATTTGTTCTGCCATATCATCAAAAGTACCAACAGCAAAATCTTCCCCGCCAGCAGTATATACATCACCCTTCTTTAAATATACTCCTGGTTTTCCTTTAGAAAATGCTTCTATAACTGAAAATCCGCCACCAGACCTGTCAGGATTAACATATAAATCACATATCTCCATAAGTGCCAGAATATCTTCACAATAACCTGCAAATAATGAATTATCTGCAACTACAGGATACCTTTCCATTAACATATTATAATTATTCATAATACCAGAAAATATAACATAACATCCATTTTCACAAACTTGCTTAAGCATCTCCATAAATTCATCTGTAATATCATAATCAAGCCTTGTCCCAACTACTACAAGTACAAATTTATCTTCTGGTATACCTGGTTCCTTACGTGAAAATTTCCTGGTCTGTGGTTTTAATTCAAATGTAAACCTGCTTTCTATTATATCTTCTTCTTTATAAATTTCTTTCTCTTCTGTACTAAGCTTCCTGCCAAGTATTTTCATTTTATTTTTGGTATGTGGAAGAGATGAAAATACAACTGACATAGATGCACAAGGCACCATATTCCCACATAAATCTGCAAGTATACTTCCTGTACCTACAGAAATTATATAATAAGGTTTTAATTTATTAATAATTTGTGTAAGTGCCTGCAGCCTGTATGGTATTGGCAAATCATCTGGCAGCTGCAGGAATGGTATATTTTCATTTCCTATTTTAAATTCACTAATTTCATTATATTCTTTATAAAAATTCGCCACATCCATCTTATATATTGGAAGATATCCATTCATCAGGCCAAACTCAGCTGTATTTACTAGGACAACATTTTTGCCAAGTGCTCTTAGTGCTTTTATTCTTTCAATAACTGATTTGGTTGGTGCATGTATATCATTAAGGAACTGTACTGTCATTATTATTACCAGATTATGGTTCCTTTCTTCTAATGGTATTTTTACCAGTTCTGTTCCAGCATTTTCCAAAAATCCATTATAACATCTATTATATAACTCATCCAGCATATTCCCGCTCTCGTTGTCGTGTATTGCTTGTCCTGTAAAGAAAAAACGTTTAAACTGATGATATACAAAATATAAATTTTCCAAACTGGTTTTGTCATTTGATAAAACTTCTTTTAAATACAATTTAGTAAACCTGGAACTATTACTAATCATAATAATAATTGAATATAATGCCAGTTTATAATAAAAATAATCTTTGCCAGAGCCTTCTTCTTCAAGTACATACAATATAAGCTGGCAAAAGCAGCACCAGAATTTATCTTCTTTCTCTATATTTGCAATCCTGTTATCACCTATTACAGCCAGCTCCCTGATAATCTCTTCAAGTGTTCCGCTATTTCTTAATTCCCATAGTTTCTTCATAAGGGAAGCCTGTTGTTCATCTTTTTGTATGCTTATAAAATAGTTTATAAGGCTGGCAGTTTTTATCCCGCCTTTAAATTCTTTTTTATTACCTTGTTCTATATATATAATCTTTTCAAACAGAAAAGAATAAAACTTTTCTACAACGTCATAAAGTCCTTTTACATCTGTTACAAACCAAAGTTTTTTATCTGATTTTATATAATTATTTGCTATATCACAAAGACAGTATATAAGTTGTCCTTCACAGCTGTCTATAATAGATAAAAATATTTCTACAAGGCTGTCATCATTATGTTCTGATATAAACTTATCCATATCATCTTTCACATCTTCAACATAACAATATATTTTCTGGTGGCAATAATCTGAATTAATTTCTTTCAGGCTTTTTTCCTGCATACCATGTATTTTCGCCCCGCCAGATGCATTTATAAACTCTATATTTTCTACATTTTCAATTCTTCTTTCAATCCATCTTCTGTATATATCAAGCGTTTTGCTTGTATAAATTTCACCGCCACTTGATGATTCTACTTTACGCAGGCTCTTTTTACCTGATATTTTCCTGCCTATTCCCTCTGCATGTGTATTATCGCCAATATATCCCATATCAAGCCCAACACATATTACACGTGAACACTCCATACGTACTGCCAGGTCTATTGCAAAAGTGGCAACAGAACCTCCACTCTGGTAAATTGTAAGATTATTCTTTTCTGCATATTCTTTTGAAGGTTCTATTCCCTCCTGGTATGCTATATATCTTTTGCCATTATATTCTGATGCCACATTATATGCTACTGTAGAGAGATAAATTAATGGAACTCCACAATCTTCTATACCACTTGTCTGCCATCTAGTCCCTTCTTTGCCATCAATCATTACTATATAACCAGGATTTATATTTTGTGATATAAGCCTTCTTGCTGCCTTTCCTACACATACAACATTTACATCACTTTTAGATGAAATTTTACGCAAGTAATCAAAATTTTCATCAAGCGAAGGTCCAGCACCTGCAATTACTATATCTTTACCTTTAAACCTATCTTTTATATTTTCTACAGGCTCATCACCAAGTTCCTGGTTTCTTTCAAAATTATATAATAAGATATTTTCCAGGTTGTCCGCAGAACTTATATTTACACAATAATTTTCAAGAAGCTCACGGAGTGCATCATTTTCAATAGTCTTAACCGAAGGATACCATACACTGATAAAATTTCCACTGCCATCTTTAAGCCAGCTAGTATAATCACTAACTTTATCACAAAATACTATTTTTATATGCTGGTCTGAAAGCAGGCTTCTCATATCTGTATACATCATACATATCCTAAGCTGTTCCAGGTCACTTTCAAGAATAACTATTTCTTTAAAATATGATGATAATGCTATATATTTTGCATGATATCCCATTCCAAGACCTAATATTATACATCTGTTTCCTGTTTTTTCTGCCATGCCATCAGCATATATCAATGCTTCCTGCCATGGATTAATAACAGAAGAAAGCATTACATTTCCATACTGGCTTGTATTTACAGACAGGACTGCATCCCCTGTACATGCTATATTTAAGAAATATTCCCTTTTCTTGCTTTCCTCTGCTATATTAAGTTTTTCATAAAGTACAGTATCTTTTTCTTTTAGAAGTTTTAAATTTTCATCCCAGTAATTTACTGGCACATCATCCAGTGCATCAATAAAACATGACTGTATTTCAAAAAGCGCTGGCATAAGCTGATTTTCGTATATATCTGCAAGCTGTATCTCATCACCATTTTCTGTAGCCTCAAGCAATTCTTTCCATATTGGAAGCAGCAGGTTTGCGCTTTCATCAAAACCAATATTCCCCGCATCATTAAAATACTGCTCCCCAATATTAATAACTGCCATTGCTGCCATATGGGCTTTAGCATAATTCTGTTTTCTATAATAATATACTGCTTGTGTTACAAAATGTATTATTTCCCTTATCTCTTCTAATAATTTTTTCATAGCATCTCCATCTGTCATAATTTGGCGAGTGTATCCTCAAGCACAGGTTCCAGTGCATCTGCCGCCTGGATTAATGCTTTATATATAGTAACCGAAATTTCTATAGTTTTCTTCATATTCTCATCTTCATCATCAGTAAGAGTGTTAATTGTAGTTACATCATCTGCAACCATATTTGTTATATATACATCTAAAATATTATAAGCATCCTGTTTAGCCAGAAAGTTATTAATTTTATTTATATTTTTTAAATTCTTTGCTTCACTCTTAGTATTATATTTTCCAGCTTTTACAATCTTAATAACTTCTTCTGCTGATTTTATACCTTCGGCAGCTTTTTTCCTGATATTAGTAAATTCTTTACGCAGATGGAATATTTTTTGTTTTACCTGTTCATATTCTTCTCCTGTAAATGTATATGGTGTTTCTTCCAGCAAAGCTTTAAATGAAAAATCTTCTTTACAGTATTCATCTATTACTTCAGAAAGTTTCATTACTTTAGTACCATGTATAAGAGCTCCTCCTTCTGTAGCATCTATTACATTTAATCCCTTTAAATCCCTTACAGAATTTTCAAACCACTCAAGATATATAAGCCAGTCATAACGTGTAAGTACTTTCTCCCCATCTACACCATCTACATACTGTTTGCCACTTTCCTCACCAACTATATTCCTTACAACACCACCTGCATGTGTCACACCTCCGCTATATGCAAGGTCTTGTCCTATAAATACTATATTTTTAAGACCTAAAGAAGCACATACTGAAAATGCCGCTGTTGCAACGGAACCTCCACTGTTATATGGTGGGAATACACGCTTAAATTTACTATATAAATCATACATATAAACTGAACCCCTGAACCATATTTTACGTCCAGTGTGTACAGCCATAAGACTGTTTCTTGCCTCAAGTACACAGAACAATGGTACATTATGGCATCTTTCATCTTGAAGGTGTGTTATTGATTTCAAAGCATCAAGTGTAATAATTGCATCAAAATTAATATCATGTGCCAGCAGATATTTAACTGCTGTATCAGTTGCCATTATAAATGACTTACCTTCGGCTCTTTTTAATTCATCTATATTTTTATCAAGAGATGGACCTGCTGCTACAATTATAACGGGTGTTTCCTTAGGTATCTTTCCTATAAATTCCGTAACATAGTTGCTTTTTTTTATATATGCCAGGTTCCTTATAGCATTATCTGCAAGAGTAACAGCCATATATTTTTCAGTATCCCTGTTAACCTTGGCAAGATTATTAGCAGCATATACAGCCTTAATAAACTCTAAATATTCTTCATCATACAATTTATCATATACAGGATGGTTACATATTATCTGTGTAGGAAGCAGGCTCCAGTCTATATTTTCTTGTAATAGTTCCTTAAATTCTTTATTATTTATTTCATCAACAAATAAATTAACACGTTCATCTTTAAGAACATCTGTTATATCCACATTATCTAAATCATACAAAAAAATAGAGATATCAGGCTCATAAAGGTATACTACTGCATCCTGCTGAAGTTTCTTCAACATCTCTTTTACAAAAATACAATTTCCCATTCCAAACATTATAACTGAAGTACAAAGATTATGAAATTCATATTGTTCTGTCCATTTTTTTGCTTCAACTAAAGGCTTATAAATACTGTTCAGCCTGTATTTATTATTATCATTTTCTATTATAAGTGCCTTATTGCCATCTCTTGCATCAGTTTCTTCTATATTACTATATGAATATTCACCAGCATCAAGTATTTCTTCAAGTTTATCATACAAATTAGGTCTGGTACTTTTTATAACATATAAATTTTCTTCTAAACAGCCCATTATCCCTAAACTCCTTCCTCCACAATATCTTACTTACTCCATGTTATCCAAAATTTCCTGCATATATTCAATATAATCATATTGTAAAATATCTGCAAGAAGTACCATATCACCATCCTGGAGTGCTGCCATTGCCTCTTTTAATGTATTGGTAAGCTTAGCATCATCAAGTTCAAATCCTTCATGCTCTGCCCTGTATGTAAAAATTGTATCTATCGCAGTCATCATTTCACCAAGTACAGGTTCAAATTTAGCAAGAGCCTCCTGTAATTTCTGCTGGTAAAAAAGTTCTACCACTTCCTCTACTTCTTTAACCGATTTACTAACTAATTCCTTTTGTACGCTCATATTCTACCTCCATTTATTATAATATTTTCCAATTAAGAAAAAAATGAGGCTGACCTTATGGTCAACCCCATCAAAGATACTAACAAACTTATAATTAACCAAGTAATGAAAGTACACCCTGTGTAGACTGATTTGCCTGAGCGAGCATAGACTGACCTGCCTGCTGTAAGATTGAGAATGATGAATATGCCACCATTTCATCAGCCATGTTAGCATCACGGATCTTGCTCTCTGCTGACTGTAAGTTCTCAGCCATGTTATCAGCGTTAGCTATTGTATGCTCTAACCTGTTCTGTAAAGCACCAAGTGCAGATCTCTGTAATGAAACTTTTGAAATAGCCTTGTTTACAACTGAGATAAGCTTTGTAATATCTTTACCTGTAGCACCAGATTTTGAAATTGCACCAGCAATCTTGCTAGCTGATACACCCAGCTTGCTAGCTGTCATAGCACTAATCTTAAGTGAAATTGTCTGTGAACCATTAGCACCAACCTGGAGTACTTTACCGCTGAAGCTACCAGAAAGAAGTTTCATTGTGTTGAACTCTGTCTGTGTTGCAATACGGTCAATTTCAGATGTAAGAGCCCTGATTTCTTTTGCAATAGCACGACGGTCAGCTGTAACGTTTGTATCGTTAGCTGCCTGGACTGTAAGTTCTCTCATCCTCTGAAGTACTGAATGAATTTCATTTAAAGCACCTTCAGCTGTCTGGATAAGTGAGATACCATCCTGGGCATTGCTTGAAGCCTGGTCAAGACCTCTGATCTGAGCCCTCATCTTCTCACTGATTGAAAGACCAGCTGCATCATCAGCTGCACGGTTTACTCTGTAACCTGAAGATAACTTTTCTGTTTTCTTAGCAATGCTGCCGTTTGTGATGTTCAACTGTCTGTTAGCGTTTAACGCTGTCATATTATGCTGTACTATCATAATTAATTCCTCCTTGAAATTATAATCTCATCCATGAGATTAGTGATAAATTATTACTTCACTTCATCCTGTCAGTCCGTACACATCAATTCCGAAGCAAATGTCTTTTGAATATTTGGTATGTATTACTTTACCTGTTATATATATCGGATATGATTTGATTTACTTTAGCACTTTTTTATAATTTTTTTTATTTTTTATCTAATTTTTTCTATCTACAAAATATGACTTCCATTCCTGGTGCTGGTTAGACATATTTTTATAATAAGAAGCTGCAGTATTGTTGCTTTTCTTAAAGTCTTTTATTTCCTCTCTCTTTGCCAGAATAAACTTACTAAATTTCTCTTTATTTTTATTCTCAAGACCTTCAATCTCAACACCTATATCCGTAATTGTCCTTATAAGGTTCTGCATCTCAAGTATCTGCTGCCTGTATTCCTGTGGGTTTGCCTTTATAGTACTGCCTATCTTATTAAATACAGAGTCAAAACCCTTGTCTATCTCAAGCACCTCATTTATTCTTATGTCTTTTTCCCTTACTATCTTGTCAAAACTGTCAATATCAACATCATCTTCATTTAATATTATATTCTGTTCTTTTGTAAACTCCAAAAGCTCCTTTACTAATTCAAGCTTTTTACGGAGAGAACCATGTAATACTGATATATATGTATTTACACTATCCATAACTACCCTCCACATTATGCCCTTCAGTCTGTTGTCATGCCAGATATATATATCTAACTTACATTATTAGCTTTCATTACTTCTTTCCATGTATCACGCATAGTTTTAATCTGTTTAAGGGCATCTTCTAATACATCTTTTTCTTTTCTTAAATTAGCTTCTACAAGCCTTCTGTATATATAATCATACACCCTGTCAAACTCTTTTGCTACGGGATACTTCATATCAAGTGTTGCACGCAGCTCTACTATAATTTTCTCTGCTTTTATAATATTGGTATTTGCAGTTGATACATCCCCGTTATTAATAGATTCAAGTGCTATATTACAAAACTTTACAGCGCCATCGTAAAGCATAAGTGTAAGCCTTGCAGGTGATGCTGTTTTTACAGAACTGTTTTTATAATGGTTTATTGCATTTGTATTGCTATAGTTTGCCATAACTACCTCCATGTATTTGTTATGCTTTGTAGAATTACAGCGCAGGGATACTGTATAACAATATCCCTGCGCCTATATAAATAAATAATACTCATCAGCCACCTAAATAACTTGCCAGGGAATTCTGCTGTGACTGCATATTCGCCATAGCTTTCTCCATGGCAGTGAACTGTTTATAATATCTGTCTTCCATATCATTAAACTTAGATTCAAGTTTAGCTATCCTTGTTTTATAATCAGAAAGCTGTGAATTCATCTCTTTATCATTGTAGAATGTTAATGCACTGCTTAAAGGAGTACGTGACATCTTCTTCTGCAGGTCTGTATATAAGTTTTCTGTAAGATGTGTAAATACATCTGTTACTGCATCAGGATCTTCTTCCAGTAACTGCTTAAGAACATTCTTTTCATCTGCATACTCTGCATCATCTTCATCACCTCTGATATGAAGAAGACCGCCTTCTGCATAGTCACCTGATGTTGAAATACCTATTGAGCTTAATGAATATGTCCTGCCATTTGATGCAGTAAATGTTCCCATCATTTTATTCCTGAATGATGAAATAATTGAATTCAAAGTTGAATCACGCCTAAGCAGGGAATCTTTAATTTTATCCTCCCACTTCTCAACTTCTGAGTCCTTCATTGCTTCCTTTTCATCATCTGAAAGCACATCATAACCCTTTGCAGAATCAGCGTTATAATATGAATTCATCTCTTTAAGCAAAGCATTGTACTCTGAAAGGAAGTCTTTAATTGTATCATATATTCCTGACACATCATTGGTTACTGTAATATTAACTGTTTCGCCTTCTGTTGTACCCAGGATTTCAAGCTCAAGACCTGATACTGAAATATTAGTAGTATTGCTTGTAAGAGTTGCTCCGTTATATTCAACTTCTGTATCCTTGGCAGCAATTACTACCATTCCTGTACCATTATTTGCTGCATCATTTTCTTTTATCTCTGTAGTCCCATCAAAATTGGTAAGACCAAGTGCGGCAAGTGAAGAACCATTTGCAGCAGGTGCCCCAGAACTAAAAGCATTTGCATAATTAGTTATAGCATTGCCAACTGCAGTCTTGGATTCATTAGGCCTGTTAGCAGCAGAACTAAAATCATAATCAGTCCCTTGTCCTGTAATACCACTTTGTATTAATGAGTCAATTTTATTCTTGTAAACAGAACCAGGATCTTCTGCAAAATCTGCTTTTGCCTGGTTTGCAATATATTCTTTTTTTGCCGCTTCAATCTCAGCAGTAGTTGATGCATTTGAAAGGTTATATCCTCTATGGTTAAGGAAATCTACTTCTTTATCCGTCAAAGTAGTATCAATTTGTGTCCAACCTGTTAAGTCATTAGTGTATTGGGTTGTTGCTTTTTGTTCTGCATCTTTATAAACAAAAGCACTTGCTTTCCGTGATGCTTCATTCTCTGCATTAGCAGCTGCTAACTCTTCAAGTTTTGTCTGGTCATCAGAAGATATTGTATTTCCCTCTCTTATGCTGGCAAGTATAGTATCAACCGCAGCCTTATCTGATGATGAAAGATTATTATATCCTATGTTATCTTTTAATGCATTTGTTACTGTCTGCTGTGTACTATCTAATTCACTAGCTGTAATTTTAAATGCATTTCCTTCACCACTCTTTTCTGAACTAATGAAAAGTCTCTGCTGCTTCTCATCAAATGTAGCACTAATCCCTGCAGAAGTACATTTATCCAAAAAGTCCTGGATAGTAGTATCACCATTTACATCAAGATAAACTTCTTTTCCATTGGCACCATTTTCTATCTTTATCTGTGTACCATTTGTAAATGTTGGATTCCCATTTTTATCTTTTAAATCTGTAAGCTTTGTTTTTGAAGTTGCATCTGCATCCACCAGGTTTCCATTACCATCATCAACCTTTACTTTATTTAGCTTTCCACTTGAAACATACTGTGTAGATGCAAGTTTATTTACTTTTACAGTATAAGTACCTGTTGCAGCTTTTGTTGAAGCCTTGGCAACTACTTTTGTTGTATTAGATGAGGATGCTGCCTTTGTCATATAATTTGATTTCAGCCTCATCTTTGAAAGTGACTTTGTGTAAAAATCATAAATTTTAGTATTTAATGAAGACCATAAATCTTTCTTCCACTCAAGCTTTGTCTTCTTATTTTCTACTTTTGTCTGTTTTGTACGCTGTGCAGACATAAGCGCTGCTACAATAGATTCGGTATTCAGCCCTGAATTAAGGCCCGTCATTCTAATTGGCATTATGACCACTCCTATCTTTTAAAATTTTTCATCAACTATGATGCCTGCAAGCTCCCATGCCTTTTTAATTGCCTCTAATGTTTCCTCCGGAGGGGCTTCAAGAACAAGCTCATCTGTATCTTTATCATATACCTTTATAGATACACGCTTTGTTTCTTCATCATAATTGTATTCACATCGTGTCCGCTGCATTTTCAGTTTCTTATTCATGCCGGAAAATGCAGATTCAAGTGTCCCCTTTGATGGTCCGCCTTTAGCTGCTATCTTCTTGTCATCTTCATCACCAGCACCAGTGTCTTTGCCTTTACTAACACTATTACCATTACCGGTGTCCAGTTTTACAGCTTTAGGTGTTTCCTTCTTAGGCTTTGCAGCCTTTTCATATTCTGGTACACTTTTAACCGGCATATCTAACTGCTCCATACTCATTGCCATCTTACCACCTCCGTGTGTTACAAATACTCCTTTATAAAAACTTTCTGTAAAATCTATGACAGTCCTTTATCATAAATAATTACACTAGTTTATCTTTAACTTATATCGGCATAATCATGGAATTACTTAATATTACCTTTAAATAGATTTTTAAGAGTTTCAACATCTATTTCAGTCTGTGCTGCCTTTTTATTTTCTTCTTGTATTTGTTCATAAATTTCTTTCCGGTATATAGGTACAGACTTTGGTGCATTAATACCTATCTTCACCTGGTCCCCTTTTATTTCCAGAAGTGTTATTTCAATATCATTACCTATAATTATTGACTGGTTTACTTTACGTGCAAGTGCTAACATTATTTACCTCCATTCTATACTAGATTTAATATGCACACCCCCTCTTTTATTTAAGCAGCTTATGTTTTATCTCATATTCCTGGCCTTCAGCTATAACCTGCACCCCTTTTCTGGAAGATGCATTTATAATTAATGGTGCTTTCATATTTACCGATGCCTGTTTTACATCCTCAGGTATTGTAGCCATAAGAAAAACTACTATGTCTTCATCTGAAATCCCACCGATTGATTCCAGCATATCATCATTTATCTGCGGGTTATAATTTTCCACCACATTAAACGGATTAACTATAGGAAATGCCAGGGAACTTTCTTCTGTACTCTGGAGCCATGAAAAAAATGATTTTTCCTTTTCATTATCATAAAGTATTGTATAATCTTTATAATCTTCAAAACCTAATACACCATTCTCAAAATGTATTATTTTCTCTTCTCCTATTTCAATATTGCCAAAATATTTTGTATCAATCTTCATCTACTCCTCCATTCCAAAACTACAATGTCCCGCTTTACATGCGGGACATCATGGCTTAAATATAATTTAACAATGAATTGCCAAGTATCTTTGAAGTTGCTGAAAGTGACGCCTGGTAAAGGTTATCTGCCTGTGTAAGGCCAATAAATACATCTGGCAGGTCTACACCCTCATTATTGGAAAGTTTCTCTTCTGTATCAAGCCTTGTATCCAAAAGCTTATCTGATGTAAGTTCTGTCCTCTTATATCTTGCACCAATATCTGCCAAAGCAACATTAAGTTTATCTTCTACTTCATTTACAATTGTAAGCCCCATGCCAAACGCTTCTGCCATAACACTTACACGTAGTTTGCGTTCATCTTCAAGGGTTCTCTTTAATGATTCAAGCTTTGCAACTTCTGTTTTATCTTTAGTATTATTAATAAGTTTCTGGCACTCTTTAATCTTTGTTTCAACCTCTTCAACATACTGTATTGTCTGCTGTATATAATCAACACTACGGTATATATCTGTACTTATTGCATCCCTTGCCTGTACATTGACAGCCATTGTCTGGCTGTAATTTATCTCATAGCTTATCTCCTGTTTATCAGGTTCATCGTACTTTATTTTTACTTCTTCTACTGTATCATAACGTGTAGCTTCAAAATACATCTCTGGACGTATATCAGATTTGTCAAAATATGTTTTTAAATAATCTATACTTATATTAGCCTGCTTTGACTGTATTTCTGAATATACATTTTTACCTATAATTATTTCTCCTGTATCACGGAGATAAAGTATATCATTGTCACCTACCTGGCGTATTGTATTACTATCTGTAGAAAGTGCTGGTTTAGGAGCATTTACTCCGGCTAAAGTTACAGGGGCACCACTTTTGTCTGTAAAAGTAAGTTTAATTGAAGGAATTGCTGCTGGTGGATTTCCTTCCTGGAAGCTTACCTTGTCAGCACAATTATCATATGCAAGCTGTAAACGGTATGCAGTAGTAGTTTTAGCAGCATCATCAACATAATCCTGGCCGCTTGTAGCATTAGGGTCATAATTTGCACCAAGTATAACTGATGTAACATTCCTGAATGAATCATATGCAAAATTCTCAGTTATCTTATATTCAAAGTTCCTTGTTTCCTCTGGGAACAAAAGAGATGTATCAGTACGGTATCCTGTAAACAGATAACGTCCTGAATAATCTGAATTGGCTTCTCCCTGGAATATAGCCTCTACATTTTTCCTGAGTGCTTCTATTATTGCTGTCCTGTTATCTGTTTCAAGGTCATCACAGTTACCCTGGACAAGATAGCCTTTCATTGTAGTAAGTATATCTCCTACATTAGACAGTGCAGATTCTGTTGTATCCATCCAGTTAAGTGCATCTTTAACATTTTTATCCGCATACTGTGTAAGCTGTGAGTATGTTGTCCTTAACTTAAGTGCACGCACTGCAACTACTGGGTCATCGGAAGGTCTCTGTATCTTCTGCTGTGAAGTGTACTGCTCCTGGTATTTATAAAGTTTATTCTTTGCTTTGCCTATATGGGACTGGGCACTGTTTGAAATCATTGTATTAGTTACTCTCATGCCAACCTCCGTTCTATATTTGTACAATTTATAACTTATAAATATGGATATTATAATCCCATTTCATTTATAAGTTTACTAAGTACCTGGTTCATTATTGATACTACCCTGTATTGTATATTTAAAAGATTCTGCAGTTCTATAAATGCCTGGCCCTCTTCATCTTCATCTACGCCTGATGTTGCAAGCCTTCTGATATCAACTGCTTCTGTAATAGCATTAGCATTATCTGCACAGTCAATCATTTTATCTGAATCAACACCTATTGTAGCTGTCATAACCTGTAAAAATCCTAATGGTTCACCTTGTTTAAACATGGTTTTGTCTTCGCTAAGTGCAGCAAGCAGTTCAAGGTTTGCAGACTGCTCTATACCGCTGTTTTCTACCGTACCTGTAACAAGACCCTTTGGGTCCTTTGATGCAGCAGCAATCATTCTTCCATTCTTTACCATTTCCTTATTTGCTGAATAATTAGACGCTGTAAGGTTATAGTAAGAGGCTTTCTCCGTTGCTGATACTGATGATTTAAATGAAAATATAGAATTACCCTGGCTTACATATACTTTTTCTACAAGCTTGCCATCTTTATCATTTATATCATAACAGTCATAAGTTATACCTCCTATTGTTACTGTTCCAGGAAGAGGATCAGATGTGTTGTTAGGATCAGGATAAGGAACATAACCATTTGCCACCATAGGCCCCTTCTGGTAATCTGTCCAGCCAGCAGCATCAAATACCTTATTTCCATTAAGATAATAATAACCATCCTTGGTATTCTTAAGGAATTCTGTCATATCAAGCTGTGTACCTGTTGTTGTATCCTTAGCCATAAACAAATCCTGGCCAAGGTTTCCATCCATGTCATAACCCTTATTATGCTGCTGGTTAAATGTTGCTGAAAATGTCCTTACAAATTCATTAAGCTGTGAAATATAATAAGGTATACCACGGTACTCTACATCATCACCAATGCTTGTTGTTAAAGTTTTGCCGACAGCAGCAGCAGATGTATTCATATTTGTTATATTGTCTACATCAAACTGGCTAAACTCTTTAAGTTTAAATGTATATGTATATTTGCCAGTGGAATCTACATTAACTTCAAATGAATCATACTGGTATTCATTGTTGCCAATCTTTATTACACCATCTGAAGCTGGTATGCTAAGTTTTGCAAGGCTTGATGCTGTACTGCTGCTTGAAGACTCTGCTGACATTGTAATCGTCTTATCTTTCAGATTACAGCTCTCATATGTTGCCTTAAAATTCTCACCATTATTGCCATCCCTTATTTCAAACAATGCCTGGAGCTGTCCGCCGAGATTTGTATTTCTTATAGGGAATTTCTGCCCATTGCTCCACTGTATTGTATATAACCCATCTACATCACCAAGATTATTATATGAATCAGATGGGACTACTGACAACTTATTATATGAATTAGTGTCTACGAGCACACCACCTGCAACATTTACTATATACTGTGTATGCCCGTTATTGCCAGCTGCTGGGATTTCTTCAACATCTACATTTACAAGAAGTGAAAGGTCATCTATAATCCTTTCCCTCTGGTCCCTTAAATCATTAGCCCTGCCGCCATATACTTCAAGGGTATTAATCTGCTTTGTAAGTGATGCTATCTGTTCAGCATATGCATTTACCTGGTCTACAGTTGTAGATATATGCATATTAAGTTCATCCTGCATCTGCTGGAAGTTCTTTACCATTTCATTGGCATATTTAGCAAATGTATCTGCATATCCTGTAATTTCAGTACGCTTTGTAATATCTGAAACAGTAGTTGTAAGGCTTGTAAGCCTGTTAAAAAAGTTAGTTAAAGAATTTGAAAGACCCGCACTTTCACTATCATTTGAATACATATGGTCTTCAAGGCTCTTCATATAATACTGTGCTGTATCATAATAACCGAATGTTGCATTGCTCTTACGGAATTTATAATCATAATACTCATCACGCTTACTAACAATAGCTGTGACTTCTGAACCGGCACCTACCATACCATAAGAAGTCTTAAGTGAAATAGGGTATTTTGCTGACTGCTCTGCATACTGTCTTGTATACCCTGTTGTCTTGGTATTGGCTATATTATGAGCAGTAACATTTAAATGTGCACGGTATGAAAGCATTCCTGATGTTGCTATACTTAATCCAAAAAATGTTGATGGCATGTTCTAACCTCTTTTCTGCGCTGCTTTTTCTATGTAATAAGCCTGCGGTGCCAGCGCATACACAGGCTTATCTGTTATTTATCTTTATTAAGCCAGTCTTTCTATAATATGCTGCAGCATTTCGTCAATGGTATTTATATATCTTGATGCCGCATTAAATGCATGCTGGTACTGGAGAAGGCTTACAAGTTCTTCATCTGTTGAAACACCTGCTATCTGCTGTCTCTTATCTTCAAACCCTTCTGTCTGTACTATCTGGTCCTCAAGTATGCTGTACCACACACTGCCTTGTGTACCAAGTGCCCCTACCATCTGGTCATAATAATCATCATATTTATATACAGTAAGTATATTAGGGTCAAGTGAAGCAGTCTTATCATTCCAGAAAGAAAGCATATCTGTATACATCTGCTGTGAATAAACATCTGTATGCCCAGCAAGCGGGTTTTCTTTAACAGGAAGTATTGAATAGTTGGCAAGTATTTTATCATTTATCTCAAGATCCCTGATACTATACTGTGTCCAGAGCTCATCTGGGTCTTCTTCATTATATACATAAAGTTTATATACTTTCTTACCATTAGCATCCGTTGTTTCCTGTGTAATTGTATTGCCATTGGCATCTGTCATTGGTCCTGCAACTGTAAGGACATTGTAACGGCTTATGCCTTTCCTGGCAAAAAGTTCTTCTCCAATAGTCCCTTCGTCATCTGTTCCTACAAGACAGTTTGTTACATCAAGCACCTTATCACCAGCGCCAAAATTAACTGTATTACCATTGGCATCTGTACCTGTTCCTGCTGCTGTCACTGCACTGTTTGGACATAATATATCATTTATCATTGTTGTTATATTATGTATAAGCACATCAAACTGTGTTTCTATTTTGGTTAATATGGAATTGCCTGTTGTATTATTAAATACTTTTAATTCATCACTAAATTTCTTATAATCAAGTTCATACGCATTCTGGTTAAATACACCGCCAGGATTATATTTAGGGTCTGCCTGGTCTGGCTTTACTGGCATATCCAGGTAATTAGCAAACTTATTGCCACGTGCTGTAAGCAGTCCAAGAAGTGAACCTGTATCTGTCTTTTTTTCATGTGAATATGCTTCATCCAGCCTGTATACATCACCATATCCATTGTCTGCCCATACAGGCTTATACATCGGTGTATCTTCGTCTATCTGTTCACATTTCATATGGTAACTGTTGCCCTCTATAACAAGTGGTGCATTATTTATGTATACTTGTATTTTCCCATCTATATCTTCTTCGTACACATAATATGTATATTCTGCAAGTTCATCAAGAAGAAGGTTCCTGTCATCCCTGTAATCGTTAGCATTCTCTAATCCAGAAGCCTCTGCTTGTGAAATCATAAGATTATATTTTGCAATTTTCTCACCAATTTCGTTAATTTTATCAACCTGTTTTGATATCTCAAGGTTTAATCCTGTCTGGTAATTAGAAAGCGCTGTATATACATCATATGCCTTATTTATAAAGGATTCTGCCCCTGATATGAAAAGCTGGCGTTCTGTTACATTACTTGGGTCTGTAGACAATGACTGTATATGTGCCCACATATCAGTAAGTGCATTATTAAACTCAACGCCTTCCATCTCTCCTAATACATCTTCTATCTCTGTCACTGTTTCATATTGCTTATCATAAAAAGTCAGCCTGCTAACTTCAAGCCTGTATTCTTTGTCAAGGAAATGGTCACGTATCTGGCGTATGGCATCAACTTTTGTTCCAAGACCAATCTGCATCAGGCCTTTATCTGTAGATTTGTGCACCTGGTACATCTTATCAGCCTGCATATTCTGCTGTCTTGTGTAACCAGGTGTCTTTACATTCGCAAGGTTATGCGATGTTGTATGAAGCCCTGACTGTGCGGCATGTAAACCAGACACACCTACATTAAAGCTTGTAAATAAACTTCCCATATCTGAATCCTCCATAGTAATTTATTAAAACAAAAGACACGGATATCTTCAGGAAACCAGTTTGTACTGGTCCAGGCCAGCATATACCAGCCTGGAAATAACTACTACTGCTTTGCATCAAAACCATGTGTACCATAATCTGTGGTATAACTGTTTGTTGCATTGCGGTTATAATTATTGTTCCCTGGTGACATCCGTGTACTCTGGATAAAGTTCAAATTAAACTCTACCATTTCAAGGGAATTCTCAATTAATTCTTTATTCCTTTCATTAACATCCACAAGACGCTTCATAATAACACGTAACGAATCATGGAGAGCTGCCAGCCGTTGCTTTTCCTCTGGCTGCTTTGCCAAAATCCTTGCCAGTGTTGTAATGTCAAGTTCTTCTGGCTTCATATTAAGAACCAGTCCTATATTCTTAATGACCTCTTCCCTTTTGTGGCCTATAACACCTGCCCTGTCAATCAGAAGCTGTTCCTGTGCGGTAACATCTTTAAGACCCTGGAGGTCTTCCTTTACCAGTACTTTCGTCTTCTGCTCTGATACTGGCACAAGTTCTTCATAGACTGCTTTCTCAGCATCAAGTGTGCTGATAAGCTCTTCAATTAAACTAGCCAATGTTTAGCCCTCACTTATAAAATGGAATCAAAGTATTTACTAACCATCTTATCTGCTATCTCCTGTGCAGATACGTTATACGTGCCAGTAGCAAGTGCCTTTTTTATACCAGACACTTTATCTTCCCTGATATCATCCGAAGCTTTCACTGCTGCTTTGGCTGTCTGGTAATCCTGCCCAAACCTTGAAACTTCGTACTTCTCCTTAGTGTCTGTACTACCTGTCCCAGTGGCTTTCTTTGGCTTTGCTACCTGGTATAACTGGCTCACTTTGTTAATAGCGTCTATTCTCATATTAACCACCACCTAATTCCTGCATGTTCATTACGCTAAACCAAAATATACAGTCCAGCTTTTATGTTTCATAATATTTATCGGTAGTATTTTGCTTTACTTTAGTTTTTTTTAAAAATTTCGCAAAAATCAAATGTAGCAAAGTAATCCTGTGGTGTTTCCGCCCTTCTTGCCAGCTGCACGCTTCC
Organism: uncultured Lachnospiraceae bacterium; assembly: GCA_948794795.1. GTDB lineage: Bacteria > Bacillota > Clostridia > Lachnospirales > Lachnospiraceae > Butyribacter. The sequence goes on from CAQGLR010000003.1 coordinate 154,205, forward strand.
ATCTTCTTTCAGTATAAGTTCTGCTGATTTAAGCTTGCCATTATAGTTATATCCCATTGCAAAACCATGTGCACCTGTATCATGTATAAATAAATAATCACCAATATTTATCTCTGGAAGCATCCTGTCTATTGCAAATTTATCATTATTTTCACAAAGGGAACCTGTTATATCATATTTATGGTTACATGGGGCATCTTCTTTGCCAAGCACTGTTATATGGTGGTATGCGCCATACATTGCAGGCCGCATAAGGTTTACAGCACATGCATCTACACCAATATATTCCTTATATATGTGTTTCTCATGTACTGCCTGGGTTACAAGCCCGCCATAAGGACCTGTTATAAAACGTCCAAGCTCTGTAAATATAGCTACTTCCCCAAGTCCTGCTGGCACAAGGATTTCCTCAAACTTCTTCCTTACACCCTCACCAATAACTGCAATATTATTTGGCTCTTTATCAGGTGTATATGGTATCCCGATACCTCCTGAAAGATTGATAAATGCTATTTCTGTACCAGTTTTTTCTTTTATTTCTACAGCAAGCCTGAATAGTATGCCTGCAAGTTCTGGATAATATTCATTAGTTACAGTATTGCTCGCAATGAATGAATGTATTCCAAATTTCTTTACTCCCATTGCTTTAAGCCTTTTAAAAGCTTCTATAATCTGTTCCTTTGTCATGCCATATTTGGCATCACCAGGGTTGTCCATTATATCTGTACCCAGTGTAAACTTCCCACCTGGATTATAACGGCAGAAAATTGTATCTGGTATTCCTGCTGCCTCTTCAAGGAAACTGATATGCGTAATGTCATCAAGGTTAATATATGCACCAAGTTCTTTAGCTTTCTTATACTCACAGGCAGGTGTAACATTTGATGAAAACATAATATCAGAGCCTTTAAACCCACATGCTTCTGACATCATAAGCTCTGTAAGTGATGAACAGTCTGTGCCACATCCTTCCTCTTTAAGGATTTGCAATATAAACGGGTTAGGTGTTGCTTTTACTGCAAAATATTCACGGAACCCTTTATTCCATGAAAATGCTGCTTTCAAACTGCGTGCATTTTCACGTATAGCCTTTTCATCATATATATGGAAAGGCGTAGGATATGTTTTAACAATCTCTTCTACTTGTTCTTTGGTTACAAATGGTATTTTCTTCATTGTCTGTATCCCTCCTATGTGTATAATTAAAGAAAATCTATATTAAGTTTCCCCATTTTTTAATACGCAAGTATTCTGGCTCTGGCAATTCCAAAATTTTACCACCAGCAGCACGCTTGCGCTTGGATGGGATGCGCAGTGGTGCATAAAATCTGAAAAGACCAGATTCAAGCACCAGCGTCCCCCATAACAGCTGCTTTTTGGTAAAACATTTGGAACTTGCCAGAGTAATATACTCTTTGCATAATTTAAAAAATGAGAAAATCAAATAGAAAATCTATCTTGAAAACATAAAAAAATTATGCTATTATTTATACAGAAAGCACCCACATCCATAGGTGGATGCTTCCCAGGCCAGGCAATTTAAGCTCTCAGTGAGAGCCGCCTCTCCCGTGGCTAGACAGGAGAGGCATTATTTTTTTCTCTTTTTACCTTGTATTATTTTATTAATACCATATGCCTGGGAGGATGCCACCCTGCCGTGGTGCTTTCCATGTCTGATTTTATCACATATTTTTCCTGGTTTCAATATAATATTTCATATGTTAAAAAGTGCAGGGACAAAACATTATTTTTCACTTTATATCTATATATTCCCCTATTTTAATAATTTTCTACTTTACTTTCACATACAAATAAGTATATAATACAAATGTTTGTTCGCAATATTAATTTTAGAATGGAGATTTTTATGAGTGAATATACTGGAAAAGAAATTGTAATATTAGAAGGCCTTGAAGCTGTACGTAAGCGTCCTGGCATGTATATAGGCTCTACAGGGCCACGTGGACTGCACCACCTTGTCTGGGAAATCCTTGACAACAGCATAGATGAACAGCTTGCTGGTTTCTGCAATGAGATACATATAACAATGCAGAAAGATGGTGGTATATGTATTAAAGATAACGGGCGTGGTGTCCCTGTAGATATACACCCTGCAAAAAAAGTTGCTACAATACGTGTTGTATATACAATACTCCATGCTGGCGGAAAGTTTGGCAATTCTGCATATAAAGTTTCAGGCGGCCTGCATGGTGTGGGTTCTTCTGTTGTAAATGCACTGTCTACACATATGGTTGTAGAAGTACGCAGAAACGGGCTTATATACCGTGACGAATACAAAAATGGCGGACACCCAGTAACTATACTTAATAAAGATGGCTCTCTTGAGCCTTCTGGCAAATGTGCCAAAACAGACACAGGTACTACTGTTACATTCTACCCTGACCCTGAAATCTTTGAAACTATAGAATTTAAGGCAGATGTTATTAAAAAGAAACTTAAAGAAATTGCATATCTTAATAAAAATTTAAAACTTATATTTATAGATGAAAATACAGGTGAAGAGAAAGTTTATATTGAAGAAGATGGTATTAAAAGTTTTGTAAAATATATTAACCGTGATACGCAGGTATTACACGCTGAGCCAGTCTATATAGAAGGTTCCAGCGGGGATATTGAGGTTGAAGTTGCTTTCCAGTATACTTCTAACTTTTCAGAACAGATTAACCCCTACTGTAACAGGATAAATGTTGTTGACGGCGGTACACTTGTAACTGGTTTTAAAACAGCACTTACACGTGTTATGAACCAGTATGCCAGGGAACTTGGTGTATTAAAAGATAAAGATGAAAACTTTGATGGTAAAGATATAAGGAACGGGCTTGTTGCAATTATTTCCATAAAACACCCTGACCCACAGTTTGAGGGCCAGACTAAAACTAAGCTTGGCAATACTGATGCAAAAACTGCTGTAGAAGATGTATTTGGTACAGAAGTACAGCGGTACTTTGATAAAAATGTTGATATACTGCGTACAATCCTTGACAACTCCCTTAAATCTTATAATGCACGCAAAGCAAGTGACAAAGCACGCAATGCTGTACTAAAACAGTTAAATGATGTTGATACCAAAAGCAAGCTTGCTGCATGTACTTCAAGGAAACCAGAAGAATGTGAAGTTTATATTGTCGAAGGTGACTCTGCCGGCGGCACTGTTAAAACAGCGAGAAACAGGCATACACAAGCTGTACTTCCACTAAGGGGCAAAATCCTTAATGTAGAAAAAGCAACCCTTGAAAAAATACTGCTTAACAATGAAATAAAATCAATGATAGCTGCATTTGGCTGTGGCATAGGTGATGAATTTGACATAACTAAACTGCGCTATGACAAAATTATAATACTTACAGATGCAGATGTTGACGGCGCCCATATAAGTACATTGCTGCTTACATTTTTCTACAGGTTTATGCCTGAATTAATCTACTCTGGCAAAATATACAGGGGACTGCCGCCACTTTATAAAGTAGACTACACCAATGGCAAGAAAAAAAACTCTGAGTATATATTTAATGACTTTGAACTAGAAAAGTTCAAAAAGAACAAAAATAATAAAATTACAGGTATACAGCGTTACAAAGGTCTTGGTGAAATGGATGCAGAACAGCTCTGGGAAACAACACTTGACCCTGGAAGCAGGGTACTTGCACAGATTTCCATAAGTGACAGTGTAGACGCAGACGAAGTTACAACAACACTTATGAGCAGCAATGTACCACCACGCAGGCAGTTTATTATGGAAGAAGCCAGATATGCAAACCTTGATGTATAAAACCTGTCTGCTGCCTGTAAAAGAAACTTCTTCACACATATATAAACACAGAAAGGTATGGTTTTAAATATGAAATATAATGAACAGCCTGTAATACAGCTGGATTTTTCTGAGGAAATGCGCAATTCTTACCGCGATTATGCAGTAAGTGTAATAATTGCAAGAGCCCTCCCTGACGTAAGGGACGGGCTTAAACCTGTACAAAGGCGTATACTTTATGCAATGAATGAGCTTTCATTATATCCTGGCAGGCCACACAGGAAAAGTGCCCGTATTGTTGGTGATACAATGGGTAAATACCATCCACATGGAGACAGCTCAATATATGATGCACTTGTGCATATGACAGAAGATTATTCACTTTCTATCCCGCTTGTAGACGGACATGGCAACTTTGGTTCTATCGACGGGGATGGTGCTGCCGCAATGCGTTATACTGAAGCAAGGCTGTCTGATGGCGCAATGGCACTTCTTGAAAACCTGGATAAAGGGCTTGTACAATTTGTCCCAAACTTTGACGAAAGTGAGCAGGAACCACATGTACTTCCTGCAACACTCCCTAACCTGCTTATAAATGGCACTACAGGAATAGCAGTAGGTATGGCAACTAACATGCCTCCACATAACCCTTCAGAAGTAATAGACGGGATTATTGCATTTATGGATAATCCAGAAATATCTACCAAGGGGCTTATGAAGTATATAAAAGGCCCTGATTTCCCAACAGGGGCAACAATAACAAACTCTGATGATATTTTTAATATTTATGATACAGGTGAAGGCAAAATCAAGATACGTTCCAAAATTGAAATTGAAGACAGCAGCTGTGGACGCAAAAACCTTGTAATAACAGAGATACCTTATACAGTAGCAGGCAATAAGACAAAGCTTTTAGAAAACCTTGCTGCATTATCCAAGGACAAAGTATTTGATGAAATATATGATGTAAGGGATGAGTCTTCTAAAGAAGGGATACGTATTGTTATTGAAGTAAAGAAAGACCGGAATATTGAAAACCTGCTTAATGGTTTATACCAGAAAACTTCTATGGAAGATACTTATGGTGTAAATATGCTTGCAGTAAAAAACAAACAGCCAGTTACATTTACGTTAAAAGGGCTTATAAGCGAATTTGTCACATTCCAGGAAGAGCTTTATACAAAAGAATATAAACATCTGCTTTCTAAAGCAAATGACAGGCTTGAGATAGTTGAAGGGCTTATAAAAGCAACAGATGTAATAGACCTTATTATAGAAATATTACGTGGAAGCAACTCTGTAAAACAAGCTAAAACCTGCCTTACAACTGGCAATACATCAGGTATCAGTTTCAGGACGAAGAAATCAGAAAAAGAAGCATCACGCCTTGACTTTTCCGAAAACCAGGCAGAAGCAATACTTTCAATGCAGTTAAGCAAACTTATCGGGCTTGAACTGCTTAAGCTGCACCAGGAAAGCAATACCCTTATAACAAATATTACTAATTACAAAAAAATACTAAGTGATATTAACGAACTTCACAAGGTTATTAAAAAAAGGCTTAAAGCATATAAGAAACAATTTGGCAGGGAAAGACGCACAGTCCTTGACAACCTTGGCAATGCAAAATATATTGAAGAAATCAAGGAAGAAACAGTTTATATAATGATAGACAAGTTTGGTTATTGCAAATCACTTGATGAAACAAGCTATTCACGTCTTGCACCTGAAACTCTTGAAGAATATACACATATTATTCCAATGAAAAATACTGGCAGGCTTTGTGTGTTCTCAGCATCAGGCTCAATGTACCAGATAAAAGCACTGTCCATACCAAAAGTTAAAAGCCGTGATAAAGGTGTCCTTATACAAAACCTCTGCAAAATAGGCAAGGATGATATAATAACTTATATAGCATTTGAAGATTTATTTGAATCACAGCTTTTATTTGTGTCAAAATCAGGATATATAAAGCTTGTATCTGGAATAGAATTTGAAACAAACCGTTCTGTAATAGCTTCTACAAAACTTGACAAAGAAGATTCACTTATATGTGCCAGCCCTGTTACTGTAGATGAATCTATAGAAAATAACCGCAATATATTAATGATAACGGAAAAAGGCTCTGTGCTTTTATTTCCATTAAACCAGACAGGGGAATTTAAAAAGACAAGCAAAGGGCTTAAGGGCATATCACTTCCAAAAGGTGATTCACTGGCATATGCTGCTATTGTAGCACCTGATGAAACCGATATAGAATTTAATAACAAACATTATAACCCACAGAAAATAAAACTAAAAAACCGAAATGACAAACCATACAAAATTAAATAAAAATTTTACAAACTATGGACTCTGGCAATTCCAAAATTTTACCACCAGCAGCCCGCTTCCGCTTGGATGGGATACGCAATGGTGCATAAAGCCCCAATGTTTCTGCGAAACATTTACGTGGCTTAAGCACCAGCGCCCCCATAACAGCTGCCTTATGGTAAAACATTTGGAACTTGCCAGAGTAATATAGTCTTTGTGCAATTTTAATTTTCAAACATCCATAAGTCCTTTGTTTATTAGGGAATGACAGACTAAATGATATTGCACTTGAAGAACACACAATAGTGAATAATAATCTAAAGGCTTTAAGCACCTGTGGTACTAAAAATTCCCCTGTATAAAATATAATTTGGGTTAAATTGCTAAAACCAAGGTATCAAAAGTCTTATAAATTACTTATATCAATTTGCACAAAGAATATATCTTTTGCAGCAAGTTAATTATTTTGCACTAAGCGGCTATTGGAAAACGCCAGTGCTTAGCCCTTGTATTTTAAGGGCTTTATGCACTGCTGCGTTTTCCATTAAGCGGGAGCGTGCCGCCGGGTGCAAAATAATTAACTGCTGCACCCCAGAAAAATTCCGTGCAAATTGTCAAAAATATAATTATAAGACTTTTGATAACTGGCAATATAGCAAAAAAGATGCATACCCATATTATAGTGGATATGCACCTCTTAAAATTAAGCTTCTGCAGCCCCTGTGGTCTCTTCCTCAGCCTGTGCTGGCTCTTCTCCATTGTCACTTTCCTTTTCAAGGTCAAGTGTAACATATTCTCTCTCTTCTGAATCATCATCTGAATCATCATCAAAGCCATCAATATCGTCAAAATCATCATCAAAATCGTCGATATCATCAGTATCCTTCTTAAATATGTCTACCCCTAAAACCTTCTGCAGGAAATACAATACACCACAAACAGCTCCTGCCAGTGCTGCTGCGCCAGCTGCAAATTTGATAAATTTCTTCATGTTACTATTACTCCTTTCATTAATTTACTTTGTAGTAAGCCTGTGTGTAATATGGAATAAATATGGGTCAAGGTCCTTTGTCATAGCCAGTGCCTCCTGTATGTCAAAGTCAACAAATTCCCCGCTCTTATATCCTACAACACGGTTTGTCTTACCCTCACAAAGAAGCTCAACAGCCTTTGTGCCCAATGCTGAAGCATAAACCCTGTCCTTACATGTAGGGTTTCCTCCACGCTGTATATGTCCAAGTATTGTAGCCCTTGTTTCAATTCCTGTAGCAAGTTCTATAAGCTTTGCCATCTCTGTTGAGCTGCCAATACCTTCAGCATTTACAATAATATGGTTCTTCTTGCCAAGCTTACGCCTGTCTAAAATTTTTGCAATTATCCTCTGGATATCACCATGGTACTTCTCTGTTGTAAGAATATATTCTGCACCGCTTGCTATACCAGTCCACAACGCTATATGGCCTGCAGTACGTCCCATTACCTCAACAATAGTACAACGTTCATGCGATTCTGATGTATCCCTGAGTTTGTCAATAGCTTCCATAGCTGTATTTATAGCTGTATCAAATCCGATTGTATACTCTGTACATGCTATATCAAGGTCAATAGTCCCTGGTACACCTACTGTATTAATGCCATTCTCTGCAAGCCTGCTTGCACCATTAAATGAACCATCACCACCAATTACAACTACTCCGTCAATACCATGTTTACGGCATATTTCTGCACCTTTTTCCTGGTATTCTTTCTTCTTAAATTCAAGGCACCTCGCTGTATAAAGAATTGTCCCGCCAGTCTGGATTATATCCGAAACCGAAAGGTTATTCATATCAATTATATCTTCTTCTAACAGCCCTGCGAACCCATGACGTATCCCTTTTATCTTGAGCCCGCATGAAATACCTGTACGGACAACTGCACGTATTGCAGCATTCATCCCAGGAGCATCTCCTCCACTTGTTAATACACCAATAGTTTTAACAGCATTACTCATAAAATCCTCCTTATCATACAAATGTAAATATTTCTCTATTGAAATTGTACGCTAAAATGGATTATTTTTCAATACTCTTTTCCTTTATTGCCACTGCGTTTTCTCCAAATTCCTCCAGAATTCTTTCTTTTACTATCCTTCTTGCACTAATACTCCTGCTTTTTGGAAGCCTCTTTACAAGTTTTTCTTCTGCAAGGTATATACATACTATATCATTGCCATCATAAGGCATGATTTTCTCATAAAGCAGTTTCTCTTTTTCCTCAAATTCTGCCTTGTCTGCAAATCTTATCCAAAGTTCACATGGTACTTTATCAAATGGTATTATATCCTGGCATATAACCTTTCCTGCCCTGTCTTCCTCTACATTTGCCCTTCCCTTTACAAATACTTTTGAATCAATTTCAAGCAGTTCCTTTTTCTTTTCGTAAACATTTGAAAATACTACAACTTCAACTGTCCCATATAAATCTTCAACTGTAATAAATGCCATAGTAGTATTTTTCCTGGTTATCTTTACACTCTTACCAGTAATCATGCCTCCTATTATTACATTTTCCCCATCATGTACCTTTGGCATACCTGCATTTTCACCTTCTTCTTCTGGAATAAAATCAAGTGAGTTTTTTGTACAGTTCTTATTAACCAGTTCAAGGTAATCTTCAAGCGGATGGCCGCTTATATATATGCTTAATGTTTCTTTTTCAAATGCCAGCAATTCTTCTTTGTCATATTCTGGCACATCTGGATACTGTATTTCATTGGCATGTTCAAAACCTGTGTCTTCAAGGTCAAAAAGTGAAAGCTGCCCTGCAACAGAATCCCTCCTGTCACGGTTTACACTGTCAATCATTGCACCATATACAAGCATTTTCTGCTGCCTGTTACCTGGAAGCGAGTCAAATGCACCAGATTTTATAAAGTTTTCTATAGTATGGCGGTTAGCTTCCTTGGAAGTCATCCTTGTAATAAAATCCTGCATTGAAACAAACTTGCCGCCTCTCTCCCTCTCTGCAGTCACTTCATCAATTACAGGCGTGCCAATTCCTTTTATTGCTGACATACCATACATTATCTTGCCACTAGACACATTAAACCCGCCATATCCTGTATTAATATCTGGCGGCAGTATCTCTATACCCATCTGGCGGCAGCTCATAATGTATGATAACACTTTATGCGGGTTAGCCCTTACAGATGTAAGCAGCGCTGCCATAAATTCTACAGGATGGTAATATTTCAGGTATGCTGTCTGGTATGCTACTACTGCATAAGCTGCCGCATGTGATTTATTAAATGCATATTTTGCAAAGTCAATCATTTCATCATATATTTTATTAGCTATATTTTCAGGTATACCATTAGCTATACAGCCTTTAACACCCTCTTCCTCATTGCCATACACAAAGTTCCTGCGTTCAGCTTCCATAACTTTTGTCTTCTTCTTAGACATCGCCCTGCGCACAAGGTCACTGCGCCCAAAACTATAGCCTGCAAGGTTACGCACTATCTGCATAACCTGTTCCTGGTACACTATACATCCATATGTAGGTGACAATATAGGTTCAAGCTGCGGGCAGTCATATGTTATGCTTCCGCTTTTCTCTTTGCCTTCAATATACTTTGGTATAAAATCCATTGGCCCTGGCCTGTAAAGTGATATACCTGCTATAATATCTTCCATATTACGCGGCTTAAGTTCTTTTATAAACTGCTTCATACCTGCACTCTCAAGCTGGAATACGCCTTCTGTCCTGCCTGCGCTTAACATTTCAAATACATTCTGGTCTTCATAATCTATATCCATGCTGTATACATCACCCATGCCAGACATTTTTGCCGCATCCTGTATAACCGTAAGTGTACGCAAGCCAAGGAAATCCATTTTAAGAAGCCCTAGCTCCTCAAGTGTAACCATTGTATACTGTGTTGTTATAGTACCATCAGAAGCCTTTGAAAGCGGCACATATTCATCTACTGATTCCGGGGCTATAAGTACACCTGCTGCATGCATTGAAGTATGGCGTGGCAGGCCTTCAAGCCTTCTTGCCATATCTATAAGCTTCTTTGCCTGTTCATCCTCATTATAAACCTGCTTAAACTCTGGATTTGATTGTAATGCTTTATCTATTGTAATACCTAGTTCCATAGGAATTGCTTTGGCTATAACATCCACATAATTATATGGAAGGTCAAGCACCCTTCCTACATCACGTATAACATTTCTTGCCGCAAGTGTACCAAATGTCACTATCTGGACAACCCTGTCCCTGCCATATTTGTCCATTACATATTCTATTACTTCTGGCCTGCGTTCATAACAGAAATCTATATCAATATCAGGCATAGTGACACGTTCTGGATTTAAAAAACGTTCAAAAAGCAAGTCATATTTAACTGGGTCTATGCTTGTTATTCCTAATGCATATGAAACAACACTTCCTGCTGCTGAGCCTCTTCCAGGGCCTACGCTTATCCCATTGTCTTTTGCATATTTTATAAAATCCCATACTATAAGGAAATAATCTGTAAACCCCATTGTATTAATTGTATCAAGCTCATAGTGGAGCCTTTCTTCCAGCTCCTGTGAAGGGCTTCCATACCTTTCATACAAACCGTCTGTACAAAGTTTTTCTAAATATCCTTGTGCTGTAAACCCATCTGGCACATTATATCTGGGCAGTTTATAATTTCCAAATTCAATTTCTACACTACACCTTTTTGCTATTTCTTCTGTATTTTCTACTGCCTCTGTAGCATAAGGAAACAGCTCAAGCATCTGTTCTTCTGATTTAAGGTAATACTGGCCGCCTTCATAACGCATGCGGTCTTCATCCTGTACCTTTTTCTGTGTCTGTATACAAAGCAGTATATCATGCGCCTCTGCATCTTCTGCCATAATATAATGTACGTCATTGGTGGCAACAAGTTTAATTCCAGTTTCTTTACTTAGTCTTAAAAGTGCCTGGTTCACTTCTTTCTGTTGTGGTATTCCATGGTCCTGCAGCTCAAGGAAAAAGTTGTCCCTTCCAAATATTCCAGAAAGTTTTAATGCTTCCTCCTTAGCACTTTCATAAGAACGCCTCAGTATTGCAGAAGGCACTGCACCTGCAAGGCATGCACTAAGTGCTATAATACCCTCATGGTACTTTTCAAGGACTTCATAATCAACCCTTGGCCTGTAATAGAAACCTTCCGTAAATCCTCTTGACACTATTTTCATAAGGTTGGCATAACCTGTATTATTTTCTGCAAGCAGCACAAGGTGGTTATAACGCCCGTCACCCCTGGACATTTCCCTGTCAAACCTGGAACCTGGCGCAACATAGACTTCACACCCTATTACAGGGTTTATCCCGGCAGCTTTTGCAGCTTTATAAAAATCAATTACACCATACATATTTCCATGGTCTGTAATTGCTAAGTGCTCCATGCCCAGCTCTTTTGCACGCAAGGCAATTTCTTTAATTTTGCATGAACCATCAAGCAGTGAGTACTCTGTATGCACATGCAAATGTACAAAACCCATAAAAGCCCTCCTCCCTTTTACATTCCAGATATCATCCAGGCAAAAAGGGCTGGAATTGTATTAACTACTTCCAGCCCTATAACCCAAATATATCTTTATGTAACAGATATTACCAGACAGAAACTGCAAAATACCCTTTTAAACATTCAGGCATTTGCCGCACTGAGGTATTTAACAATATCTGTCATTGCATTTTCTTCATCATCACCATTTGCAGACACTACTACTTCTTCACCTGCTGCAAGTCCTAATGTCATCATACCCATTATGCTCTTGGCATTTACTTTTTTATCTTCACATTCAACATAAATACTGCTGTTATACTGGCTCGCCACCTGCACAAGCACAGCTACAGGCCTGGCTTCAAGACCATTCTGAATCTGAATTTTTATTTTCTTTGTAATCATTGCGATTTCCTCCTTAAATCCGCAGGGCACCGTATCAATATATACCGGCATCTTCCCTCATTTGCTTTGCAATATCACTTAATTTGCGAAGACGGTGGTTCACTCCTGATTTGCCAATAGGCTTACTTAACATGCTGCCCAGCTCCTGCAGCGGGCTCTCAGGATAATCAAGGCGCAGCTCCGCCATTTCCCTAAGACCGTCCGTTAACTTACCAAACCCCATATTACATTGAATATATTTAATATCCTCTATCTGCCTTGCCGCTGCATTGACAGTTTTACTTATATTGGCGGTTTCACAGTTCACCTGGCGGTTTACAGAATTACGTACTTCCTTAACTATCCTTACATTTTCAAAATTCATTAATGCAATATGTGCCCCGGTTACATTAAGAAAATCCACTATCTGTGAACTTTCTTTTATATATACAACATAATATTTTTTCCTTCTGGCTATCTTAGCATCAATCATAAAAGAAGAAATAATTTCACGTATCTGTACTGCAAGTTCTTCTGAAAGAACTGCCAATTCTAAATGATATGCTTTCTCAGGATTTGTAACAGAACCAGCTGCCATAAATACACCTCTTAAAAAAGCTCTTTTACAACAGGTGTTTTGTACTACCATATGATGGACGCACGAAAAATTACCCCACTGTTTTTTCTGTTCATCTATTATTTTGACAGCTTTTAATATATTTATTACATCATTTTTCCTGAATACAAAAACCGAAAAACTCCCTGTACCAGCCTGAGGATTATGGCTGCGCACTGTGGTTTCTATCTTAGCATGAAATGTTTTCCTTAATAAGATATAGGATTTTTGAGCCACTGTCAAGTTTTCGGTATGTATTTTCATATAAACATTACCATTTTGAAATCTTTTCACTTGTCCTGCTAAAGCAAATAAAGCAGCAAATTCAGCAATACAACAATGTCTTGCTGGACTTACCTGTGTTTTTAATTCCTCTTTTACATCACTTGAAAATGACATCCTGCCTTATCTCCTTTTTATATGCCATGTTACCTTTTAATATCACGGTGCTCTATATTAATACCATATGGCAGGTTTTTCATTTCCTTTGCAAGGGCATTGGCAATAGTTACCGACCTGTGTTTTCCTCCTGTGCAGCCAATGCTTATTACAAGCTGGTTCTTGCCTTCTGTAATATAATTGGGTATAAGAAACCTTATCATTTCATAAAGTTTTGATTTGAAAATTCTTGCATTTTCTGAATCCATTACATAATCATAAACTTCCCTGTCATTTCCTGTAAGGCTTTTTAACTCAGGTATATAAAATGGATTAGGCAGAAAACGCACATCAAACACAAGGTCAGAATCTGCTGGGATTCCATACTTGAACCCAAATGATAGTATGGTCACAAAAAAGTTTTCATATTCTTCATTATCAAGGAATATTTTGTCAACTTCTTTTTTTAAATCCCTTATAAGCATATGACTTGTATCCAGAATATAGTCCGCCCGTTTTTTAATAAATGCAAGTTCCTGCCTTTCAGCTTCTATCGCCTTGTCAACACGCCCCTGGAGTGCCAGTGGATGGTTTCTGCGTGTTTCTTTATACCTTTTTACAAGCACGCTGTCCTCTGCCTCAAGGAATATTATTTCATATCTGTAGCCATTGGCTTTCATTTCATCTAATATCCCATCAAACTCTGACAAGCCCTTAAGGTTCCTTATATCAATTCCAAGGGCAGCCCTGTCAATTGTGCTGCCCTCTTCTATAGCAATCTTTGTAAGTTTAGGTATAAGGCGTACTGGCAGGTTGTCAACACAAAAGTACCCTATGTCTTCAAGTATGTTCATAACAGAACTCCTGCCTGCACCTGACATACCTGTAACTATAACAAACCTCATATTAACCTGTGCCTTTCTTTTATTACAATATTTTAACCTCTAATTCCAGGCTTACTCCAAAATGTTTTTTAACTTCTTCTTTTACATGGTTAATAACATCCATAGCCTGTTCAAATGTCCCATTCCCTACATTTACAACAAAACCACTGTGTTTCTCAGATACCATGACATCCCCGCAACGGTACCCTCTAAGCCCTGAATCTTGTATAAGCTTTCCTGCAAAATACCCTTCAGGCCGTTTAAATGTACTTCCTGCACTTCCATATTCCAATGGCTGTTTCTCCCGCCGTCTCTGGTTAAGTTCTTTCATCTGTGCAAGTATCTGTTCTTTATCCCCTTTTTCAAACGCAAATAAAACATCCAGGACTATCATCTTCTCTTTTTGTATAATGCTGCTTCTATATGACAGCCCAAGTTCTTCTTGCTTTAATACTTTAATACTGCCATCTTCTGCCAGTACCCTGGCACCTTCAATTATGTCTTTCATCTCCCCGCCATATGCACCTGCATTCATGGCAGCAGCACCACCAAGAGTACCTGGTATGCCACTTGCAAATCCAAATCCTGCAAGCCCTGCTTCTGCAACAACAGCTGCAAGGTTTGAAAGCAGTATCCCGCTTCCTGCATTAACAAGATTTTTATTTTCTAAAGATTCTGCACTGGCAGCATAACCATTTTCTGTAAAAAAAGCTGCTGCATTATGGTTATCTTTATAGTATATATATACATCATCAAGGCTTTTAACCTGGCTTAAATTATCTGTTTCTTGTACAATATGGACATTGTCCATTAATGAAGAATTAGCATTTAAATTCTTTTTTCTTCTTGTAGAAACAATAACTCCCCTGTAACCTTCATCATTAACAAGAAGATTACTGCCATTACCCATTACAAAATAGTTACATTTCTCTTTCTGCAGGTATCTTATAATATTTATAAAATCCATGGTACTGCCTGTTTCAATATATAAATCTGCCTTGCCGCCAATACGGAATGTGGTATGAAGCGACATTGGTTCATCCTTTTTTATATCAGAATCTTTTGCTATTTCTTTTAATACATCTGCCTGGAACATAAGCCCCTCCATTCCTGATACTTTTATATACAAGGCATTAACATTTCTCTACTAAACAAAAACCTCTCCGCATCTTATACGACAATACGAAAAGGTTTTGGAAACGTGCGCGAGAAGATTCGAACTCCCGGCCTTCTGATCCGTAGTCAGACGCTCTATCCAGCTGAGCTACGCGCACATATTATTTTATAATACTAACAGCACCGAACGAATAAGAGTATACTATATAATGTAAAAAAATGCAAGAGGTTTTTAAAATTTTTGTAAATAAAATTTCCAGGATGTGTTTTAGAACAGATGTATTTTAAAATTTTATTTAATATCCTGATAACAAAATATAAAATATCCAATAATAACACTTAGCATAGCACCAAAACAAAACAGGCAGTCTGTAAAAACTAGTTTATCCGTACTCATAAACTGGACAAAATAAGAATTATTAAATATTATATTAACAGAAACTGGCATTATTAAATTAGATAATTCTTTATATATACATAGCATAATAACGGTAGCCATCGAAAGAGAAGAAAAAGATTTAAGCACAACAGCAATTCCTATTAATAAAAAAGTATGTTGCATAACAGCCTTATATTGGTTAATAAAAATGTTAATTTGTACTCCTTTATTTGTAATTACAAATAAAAAAACATGAAACATATAAATGCAGGTTATACTTAATAAACACAAAATAACCTTTGACACAAAAATCTGCTTTCTATTTCCTACGGCAATAATCCTGTCTTTCAATGTACCTGAATATTCATTAGAAATAATACTTCCTATTATAAGATTACAAATAAAGAGAAAAATATATGAAAATAATCCGCTTTCCCTTGTAATCCTATTTTGGGGTTCTATTGCAATTACACCAATTATACTTGTTATAAATACACAAAAATAACAAAAATAAAAAGAAAGATTAAAAAATATTTTATATATTTCTGCTTTAAAACATCTCATTTTATCTACTCCTCTTGCCTGAAAAATACTATAAATCCAATTAAACAAGATATTACATACCAAGATACAAATATAAGTACCAGAACTATATTAAATGGACTTTTCCATTTATATCCTGCTACAATAAAATCATAAAAAAGCTTACCATTAACTGGTATAAATGAATATAAGAGCCATGAAACAATAGTAAATCCATCCGCTATGGCACTATTTTTTGTAAATGTCCCTACAATAATAATTAAACCTGAATGGAATAAAACCATCAAGTATTGGATAAAAAACCTGCATATAAATGGAGAAATAATATCTAAATTAATTTGTTCCGATAAAATAACAGAAAATATTAATACTACTATATACCAAAATAATAAAAATAATAAAACTCCAATAACATTCACTATAACTTTAGCAATAAAAACATTAATTTTTTTGGAATATGGCAAAAAATTTTTATATGTACAATTTGCATAATCTATTGTAAATATAGTTGCAGCAACAATACCAAACAAAAAATTCATAATTATACTGTCTGTTGTCCCACTAACCACCCATTCTTCAAACGTCCTGTCTAATAAAGGTTCTACAATAAAAAAAGAATAGAATAAATATAGAGTAATTAAAAAAAATATAATTTTTATTTTTTTATCACAAAATAATTTAGACATTTCCGCCTTTAACAATCCCATCATGTACACCTCATAAAATATGACTCATAATATATTCTTCAATATCTATACCTTTTTCATTTAATTCACTACAAATAACTTCCTGGTTCATTTTGCCATCTTTTATAATACCTATCTTATCAACTATATTAACTAATTCCGCAATATGATGGCTTGTTATTAAAAAAGTTTTTCCATAATTCTTGTTCAAATCCAAGATTAAATTACTTAACTGGGCTATTCCTGCTGGGTCCAATCCATTTGTAGGCTCATCTAATATTATAAATTCTGAATCCGGAATTAAAGCTCTTGCAATTCCTAATCTCTGTTTCATTCCCAAAGAATATGTCCTGGTTTTTTTGTTTGCACTTTCTGACATACCAACTTTTTTTAAAATTTCCAATATTCTTTGCTTATCTGTTTTATCCCCTATCTCCATCTGATGTATTCTTAAATTCTGGTAACCTGTCAAATGTGGATAAAATGTTGGTGTTTCAATAATAGCACTTACCTTTCTCTTATCTGTTAACAATAATTCTTCTTTATTTTTTCCAAATAACCTATAACTTCCAGAATTTTCCTTTGCCAACCCCATTATAATCCTCATAAATGTAGTCTTTCCTGCACCATTATTACCCACTAAACCATAAATATTTCCTGCATATAAATTCATATCAAACCCATCTAAAACTATATTTTTGCCATATATTTTTTTAAGTTTTTCTACTATCAATATTTCTTGCATTGTAAATCTCCCTTCTGCCCTAATTTACCTGTATGTAGGACAAAAAGCAATACATATTACATAATTGAATAATTTCCGGCAGAATTAAAAATAAAATTATGGATTAATTTGAGGTATATCAATAAATACATGAAATTCATTGTCATCATAAGAAATATTGTAAAAACCTTTATACTTTTCTATCGTTTTAATAGTATTACTTAATCCTATACCATGAGCCCTGTTTTTATTATTCTTTGTTGTCTGGAAATATCCACCTTTTTTTATAATTATACCATTATATGAATTTTTAATTGATATAATTAAATTTCCTTTTTCCATGACAAATTTAAATTTAAGAAATTTTTTACCAGCACATTTTTCACATGCTTCAATTGCATTATTTAAAATATTTGAAAGTATTAATACAATATCAGAATCTTCCATTGTAATTCCAGATAAATCATTTATTTTACAAACTACCACAATACCTTTTTCTACAGCTTCCTGGTATTTAGCATTGATAATTGCATTTGCTACAGGATGGTTTGTGTTAATCTTATCCATACCATGTGACATAATTCCGCTTATTCTTTTCAGGTATTCCTTTGCCCCGTCATAATTTTTCTGCTCAAGCATAGTATATATGCATACAATATGGTTTTTATATTCATGTGAAAGTTCTCTCTGTTTTTCAAGTCCGTTTTCTATTGATTCATATAGTGCCTTTTGTGTCTTTTTATCCATTTCCAAAATATATTTTTCTTGTTCAAGAATATTTTTCTGGCCAATATCTTGTATAAATAAAAACATATAAATATTCATAGCTATAAGTAAACATATAATTATCCACAGAATATTTTTTTGGTCTGGAAATAATATTGTAAATCTGTTTTTCAACAAAACCCCTGTCAAACCTATAGAAAGCAATGGAAATACAGCAAGTTTTACCCAGCTGGTATTATTAAATGAATTTTTATATTTTTTGCTTATAAAATGTTTTACCAATATTATAATCAAAAGCAGGACACATTTATTCAAAAGTGTTACAAAGGTTCCAATAAATCTCTCTGAATTGTCTTGAATATAATAAATCTTATTATATACTATATAAGTAATTAAATCAGAAACTAAAAGAATTGCAATAAATGAAAAAGAGAATACAAAGGATTTTCTTAATGATATTCTATAAAAGATGCATATATTAAATACCATAATTAAAATACTTCCGCATTCCTTTATAATAAAATTAACAGGCAGATTATTAATTACACCTAGCAAAAATACTATAATAATCCAAAAAAAAATTTTTTTTAACTTATTACTTTGTTTTTCTAAAAAAGCATCTCCAAAAAAACGGTAACAAGATATTTCTACCCAAATAACCAAAAAAGTTTCCAAATATTCCATTATATTACTCCTTTAACTTGTGAAAAACAAATTTTTGCTTCTGTAAATCTTTTTTGTGCAACTGGCAGCTGTATTCCTTCATACAATCTAAGGCTATACCGTTCGATATGTATAGCATATCTCATATTAACCAGAAAACTTTTATGTATCCTGCACATACATCTATCTGACAAATCTTTTTCAACATCATCTAATTTCATATAAATATTATATATGGATTCACAATCTTTATTTACATGGAAAGCAAGCTTATGTAAACTGCTTTCTATGTATATTATATCTTCTGGATAAAGTTTACGTCTGCCAATATTAAATTCATATTCTATATATTTAGATAACTGCTGCATTTTTGATAATATTACATCCAGGGCTTCATATACATTATCTGCAAGATTGCAACTATCTTTAAGGATATATCTGGTTGCCTCTACTTTATATCCTTCCAAAGTATAATTAATAAATGCTGTTACAAAAACAAGAAAAGTATTAGGACATGATATACGGAATATTTCTGCTGTCTGTATTCCATCCATCTCATCCATATTAACATCCAGAAATACAATATCATATTTTGTAATATCGTTCTTTCCAGAAATAAACTCTTTACCAGATAGAAAAATATCAATGGTATACTCTAATTTTTTATTTTCCAGGTAATTTTCTATAATATTATATAATATATCTAAAAATGTAATCTCATCATCACATACAGCTATTCTTAACATTTTGCACCCTCTATCTATTCATTATAAACTACTTTTATAAATCAGTGTAACAATATAACAATTTACTTGCAACAATAAAATACTTTATAAATTATGTATATCTGGCAATTCCAAAATTTTACCAACAAAAAACCATATACAACATAGCTTTGCCCTCATTGCGCCTGGATAAGATACCAGGTACTGCTGTACTGTCTCCCAATCTGCAGTCTTACAGATTTTTGTTGTTTTATTTTATCATAAGCAAACATTCAAGTCTATTAAATATTGCTTTTTATAACTCTGTTTTGTATAATATTTTTATGCGCACAGAGATAGTTATAAATATTTTAATAAATGTGCAGCAATAAATTTTGAGGAGGTTTTTGTTAAAATGTCAAACAGATTTATACTAAATGAAACATCTTACCATGGTGCTGGTGCAATTAAAGAAATTGCTACAGAAGTTAAAGCAAGGGGTCTTAAGAAAGCTTTTATATGTTCTGACCCTGACCTTGTAAAATTTGGGGTTACACAGAAAGTTATTGATGTACTGGCAGAAAATAACATGGATTATGAACTTTATTCCAATATTAAGCCAAACCCAACTATTGAAAATGTACAAACAGGTATGGAAACATTTAAAGCAGCTGGAACAGATTATCTTATTGCAATAGGCGGTGGTTCTTCAATGGATACTGCAAAGGCAATAGGTATAGTTATAAATAACCCAGAATTCGCAGATATCAGAAGCCTTGAAGGCACAGCTGCTACAAAGAATAAGTCTGTACCTGTACTTGCTGTACCAACAACAGCAGGAACAGCAGCAGAAGTTACTATTAACTACGTTATCACAGATGCAGAAAAGAACCGTAAAATGGTATGTGTTGACCCACATGACATTCCTGTTGTTGCATTTATTGACCCTGAAATGATGTCTTCTATGCCAAAAGGGCTTACAGCAGCTACTGGCATGGATGCACTTACACATGCTATCGAAGGTTATATAACAGCAGGTGCATGGGAACTTTCAGATATGTTCCATCTTAAGGCTATAGAAATTATATCACGTTCATTAAGGGGTGCTGTAGATAATACACCAGAAGGACGTGAAGGCATGGCTCTTGGACAGTATATAGCAGGTATGGGGTTTTCTAATGTAGGTCTTGGAATTGTACACTCTATGGCACACCCTCTTGGAGCTTTATATGATACACCTCACGGAATTGCCAATGCTATTATCCTTCCTACAGTTATGGAGTACAATGCAGAAGCAACAGGTGAAAAATACCGTGACATAGCAAAGGCAATGGGTATTCACGGCACAGAAAACATGTCACAGGATGAATACCGCAAAGCTGCTGTAGATGCTGTAAGACAGCTTTCATCTGATGTAGGGATACCAGCAGATTTAAAGGATATTGTAAAGAAAGAAGATATACCATTCCTTGCACAGTCTGCTTATGATGACGCATGCAGGCCAGGCAATCCAAAAGAAACAAGTGTAGAAGATATTACCAGACTTTATGAATCTCTTATTTAAAAACAGATAATGCCAGCCTGGCATTATAGCTGGATATTGCTGCTTTACTTAAATAATAACCAGACAGATTACACAAAGTTGCCAGAACTGGCAGCTTTGTGTAATCTTTAATTTTAAAAACCTCTTGTCTGGCTAAACTGGTTATTTCATAAGCTTGTGGATGTACTTTTTCTCAACTGTCACAAGCATTGACAAATCAAGCCCGGAAACTGCAAATGCCTGACATCCAAATCTTATGGCAGGCAAGAGCACCAGCTTGCCATATCTAAAGAAATCTTTATAATTCTTACGGTTTTCTCTTTATACTTCCTCTTTATACTGAAATCATCAAATAACAATATAGCACACTGAATTCATTATATGAGGAGGGATATCCTATGTGGCAGTTTTTAAGAGAATACCTCAGTGCTCCAGACACTATCGGAGCTATTGCTCCCAGCAGCAGGCATCTGGCAGCGTCCATGACGGCTTCTATTGATTTTGGTAAAGCACACTGCATTGTAGAATATGGGGCGGGGACGGGCGTATTTACCCAAGATGTGGCAGCAAGAAAAAAGCAGGACACGGCTTATATCGTGATTGAACAGAATGACCGTTTTTACGAAATATTGCGGAAACAGTTCCATGGAATGCCGGGGCTGGTACTGGTCCATGGAGATGCTGGAAATGTATGCGGCTTCTTAAGAGAACAGGGATTCCAACATGCAGATTATATCATTTCTGGTCTGCCATTTACATCTCTTCCACGGCAGGTGTCCCACAGAATACTGTCACAGACCCAAAAGGCTATCGGAACCGAAGGTGTATTTACCACATTCCAGTATACGCTGTTGCGGAAAACCTTTCTTGAAAATTATTTCAATATCCAGAAGATTGTAAGGGTCTGGCGGAATCTGCCTCCGGCATATGTGCTGGATATGAAATTAAAATGTTGCCATGGGAAGCAGACTTCTGCTAAAGGTGCAGTATGAACCAGATATTAGGAGATGTCGTTATGTGGTGCGTCTATTTTCTTGTTTGTGTGTTGCTCCCTATATGTAATCCGGTGCCAGAAACTGCAGTGATACTGTGGGGAACCAGACAGTGCGGCAGCCTGGGTGCCTTTTTTCTTGGAGTCATAGGCTCCGTGCTGGGATTGGTAATTATGTATTCCTTATCTTCACTGGTTGTACACCGTATTTCAAAAGGGAGAAAAGAGAAAAGGCAGCTTGCATGGTTAAAGCAGATGACAGGGCGGTACCGCGTTTGGATTCTTGGCATACTGCTGATCATTCCGCTTGTGTCTGATGAAGTGCTCTGTGCAGGTTCTGCTTTTTTGAAAATACCATTGCCTCAGTTTCTGAAAATTGGTATAATTGCTAAAAGCATATCCATCGGTATGATTGCCTTTCCGGGTTTTCTTGGCAACTTGTGCGGTCTGAGGCGATGGCAGATAATCGCTGTGGAGCTTCTGTTAATGTTCCTTGCCTCAGTGGTTCTGCAGCATTTCTACAAAAAGGGAGAAGCAAAGCTATCATGAAAGAATTCATATTGGTTGTTAACGATGATAAAGATATCCGCAGGCTTCTAGGCATCTATCTGGGCAATGAGGGCTACCGTTACCTCACTTGTGAAAATGCAGCGCAGGCGCTGGATATCCTGGAACACTATCAGGTTGATCTGATCCTGATGGATGTAATGATGCCAGAAATTGATGGTATCAGTGCCTGCCTGCGAATAAGGGAAAGAAGCAAAATGCCGGTTATATTTATGTCGGCGAAAACAGAAGATATAGACATAATACAAGGTCTCACGGTGGGAGGAGACGATTATGTGACGAAGCCTTTTAAGCCCATTGAACTTCTTGCCCGCGTCAGAGCCCAGCTCCGCCGCTATAAACAGTATAATGAGACGGAAAAGCCAGCGCACACGCTCCAGACGGAAGATCTGACGTTGGATATAGAAAGCCGTCAGGTATGGGTAAGCGGACGTGAAGTGAAGCTGACGCGCAAGGAGTATGACATTCTGGAATATATGCTGCGAAACAAGGGACAGGTGCTGGCCATGGCGCAGATTTATGAAGCGGTATGGCATGAAGAATTTTTCTGTTTGGAAAATGCGGTGATGATGCATATTGCCAACCTCCGCAATAAACTGAACTGGGATAATGTACATCCGGATTTTATCAAAACCTGTTGGGGAAGAGGGTATCAGATATAATGCTATCAAAGATAATTCCAAACTATATTTTAATCAACGGCATTGTCATCGGAGGAACGGTTTTCGTGATTTTTCTGGTTTACAGAAAACTCTCCTCCTCATTCCAAAAACGCCTCACAGCATATTTCCTGAAAGCGGCCTGCGTTTCCCTTATTATCAGCTTAGTGGTACTGGCAGTGGTACTTGCCATGATGCAGCTTCTGCTCCATTCCGGGATGTGGGATTTTTTTTATAAGCTGGGCTATGGATACCTCATTGCTGCCGAATATCTTCCGTCGGTGCTGGCAGTGGCGTTTCCCATAATATGCTTTGTTGTTTCCTTTTCCGTCAGGGTCAGCCGCAAGGTCAGGTATGTGGAGTATCTGTCCCAGGAAATCCAGAAGATCCGGGATGAGGGCTTTGGAAGGAGCATGGAACTTCAGGGTGATGATGAAATCACCCAGCTGTGCGCCGTCATCAACGAGATGTCTGTCCATCTCAGGGAAAAGGAGGAAAGGGAAAAAAGACAGCAACAGAGTAAGAATGAGCTAATTACCAATGTCTCCCATGATCTGCGCAGTCCTCTTACCTCAATCATTGGCTATGTGGAACTGCTGAAGGAAACGGGACCTGAAGACAGACAGCACTTTGATGAATACATTGAAGTGGTAGAGCGGCGTCTGACGGGGCTTAACGGGCTTATTAACGAACTATTTGAATATACAAAGCTGAACTCCGCCGGCCAGTTTACTGATATGGAGAAAAGGGATGTGCTGGAACTGCTGCGGCATATCCTTTATGAATATAAAATTCTTATGGAAGCAGATGGCTTGACGCTTTCATGGCAGCTGGAGGCGGAAAGCCATGCCACCTATATTAATACGCAGCAGATGGTACGGGTGTTCCAGAATCTGCTGGACAACGCCCGCAGATATGCCGACCGTTCTGCTCCGGTAACCGTGACGGCACAGGACGCGGACCGGCTTCATATCTGTATCACGAACCGGCTGACAGATGCCCATGGCATTGAACCTGACCGGATCTTTGAGCGCTTCTACTGTGGAGACCGGGCCAGAAGCACTCCCCAAAGCTCCGGGCTGGGGCTTGCCATTGTAAAACGCATCGTGGAACTCCACGGGGGCGAGGCTGGTGCATCGTTACAGGGCCAGGAACTGTCCATCCATCTGTTTCTCAAATAAAATAAAAAGCACCATTAGAAAAAATCTGTATATACCACAGCGAAAAAGGCACGCTGTTTCTGAATAAAAAACAGTATACGCATATTGCTGGAGCTGTGATGGAACCTGCTGCGGGCACTTCTTCCAGGAGAGAGGGCAAGTATAGTACAAATTAAACATGGCAAGTTTCAGAAATAACCGTATAATACAAACGGAACGAGGAATAAATTTCCTATAAGTAAACAGTTTGATAAAAAGTTTAAGGAAAATGCAGTACAGTATTACCTTGCACATAAGGAGCTTGGATGGAATACCTGGGAACTACCAAAGCCACATAACTTATGAAATATCTAATTTCCAAACACACCCTGGTCTGGTTAAACCAGTTATTTCATAAGCTTGTGGATATACTTTTTCTCAACTGTCACAAGCATTGACAAATCTGGTGACAATATACTGTCAGGGTCTGGATTAACCACAAGTTCACCATCCTTGCGCAATGCAATAACATTAATATGCTCTTTGCTGCGTAGGTCAAGCCCTCTTAAAGTATATCCTGCCCATTCTGGCTTTATATTTATCTCTAACATTTTTATTGTTTCAGAAAGTTCAACAAAATCAAGTATATTTCCTGTTACAAGATGCCTTGCAGTCCTTATGCCAGTTTCAAGTTCTGGACGGACTACTTTATCTGCACCAACTTTTTTAAGTATTTTTGAATGTGTTTCATCCTGTGATTTTGCAATTACATATGGAACACCTGATTCTTTAGCAAATATTGTTGCCAGTATGCTTGCATCAAGGCTTCTTGTAATTGCAACAACAACTGCATCCATATTAGATATGCCAAGTGATTCCATAGCCTCTGTATCACGTATATCAGCTGCCACTGCACATGTTGCTATATCTGCCAGGGCATGTACCCTTTCTTTATTAATATCAACTGCCAGTACATCAGCACCTGCATTAGCAAGTTCTGTTGCAACACTGCGCCCAAACTTGCCAAGCCCAAAAACTGCAAATGATTTATCCATATTTTCCTCTCTTCCACATTAACCCATTTAATATAACAAATAGAGTTTATTATTAACCTTACTCTATGTACTTTAATTAATAATTATTATCTAAAATAATTTTATAAAAATTTACATTGCACAATCAAACCTGCTTATATTTATGGGAATATTTTGCAAACTCCTCTTTACAATTATTATTAGCAAAATCAAAAAAACTATCAATAAGCCCTAACATGTCTTCATGTTCAATTTTAATACCATCATTAGATAACATCATTCCAGAAAACCTTTTTCTCAGATTAGCCTGTTTCATCTTATGTAACATCTCTCTTGTTTTCTGTTTCTGGATATCATTAATATTTTCATCTTTTAGTAATCTCTCTGCTATAAAAGATATGTTATCCATTACAGAACTAGCAGCATCAGTTAAAGCTCTTGATAAATGTTCTTTAATTGCGAATGCCTGGCATTCAATTTCTTTCTCTTCATAAGAAGATGCAAGTTTTCTAAAGTGAAACAAAGCATCCCTGAAATTAGTATAACACCCACAAGGTAAATAGATATTTGCTGTATTGGCATAAAGTTCATACTGTAGCAGGATTTCTGATGATTTCACTATATAATTTTCATAAATCCCTTCACAAATATGAGTTTTTTCGACTGGATGTATCCTTTCTAAAGTCATATCATATACCCTTAATTAAAGACAGAAATTTTCAACAAAACCATCTTTGGCATATCCTTCAGGCTTATGAAATTTTTCAGGCTGTCTGTCCCGTTGCACATACCCGCCTCTGTCTTCTATGCTAGACAGCTCTATTGCTGGATATTGCCTGCATGCCTTATTTAGTTCTGCATACTTATCAATTATCCTTCTTTCCATCCTTATTCCCCTCTTCTTTCTTCCGCAAAACCGACAACAAATATGGATAAACCATAAGTTGCATTTCTAATGTTTCAACATCTTCCTTTTCAAGGTTATTATAAAAATTCCCAGCCTCCTGCCTGTAATCAATTGTATCATCAATATTTTCCATCTCTTTAATAAATCCATCAAGTATTTTCTCTCTTTTAAATCTGCATTTCGTTTTCATGCAAGCTCTTTGTAATTCCTCTTCTTCATTTCCCATTAATAATATAGTATTTTTATAATCTTCCCTTAATTCGTTAAACATTGCAAAAATATTTCTAAAAACACCATTCAGGTTATCTCTGTGGTAATTCTCCAGACATATAACACTTGTAATCATATGGCTAAAAATTTCATCTGTTGCTAATACAATATATTCATACTCTTTCATACTGTTACTGTCCTGCCTTATGCAATAATAAAATTATATCCTAAATATTATATCACCCCCAAAGCACAATGTCTACAGATATATTGGATTCTGCCATACTCCTTAGAAGGTGAAATAATATATAACATTACTGTATCTGACATTTTTTTGCAAATGGCGCACTCAGACTGTAATGCTGGCAAAGAAATGTTAAAACCCATTTCACCTGGCAAAATACAACTATGTTTTTCCTTTTCTAGTTCCCTTTTTACTGTTTTAATAAAATTTATTCTAAAATCTCCATTTGTACAACAAAATTCTGATGCAATGCCAATTTTATAATTTGTATTTTTCAATAACTCTATACTACCATTATAGCCCAGATGTGAATTCTTGCTTTTAATTCCTTTTACATCTTTTATATATATATCACTTACATTAAAAACTAAAATATCCTGTTTTGCAAAAAAATTGGATAATTCTTCAAAATACGCTGTATCAGAAGTATAACTAATTATACAATCTTTTTCATATTGTGCAAAAAATTTTATTCCATAAGATTCTTCACTGTCTTTAATATGTTTTGTTTTTATAGCAGACAAAAAAAGCCCCCTTTCTTTTGGAATTATTTCTTTTCTGTCATATCCTGTATAATCACCAAGACTCTTAAGTTTTTTAACTTTGCCTTTTAACTTTCTTTTTGTATTTTCATCTGTAATCCATACTATTTCGTGTTCTAAGGGGCATATAGTTCCAAAAACATCATACATAATATGAGGGGTTCTCTGGTTAAAACTATTAAAATCATGCAATAATGAAGATAGTGTTTCTGCATCTGCATTATGGTCAAGATGGTCATGTGTAATAACCACAATATCTATATCATTAATAAAAATTCCATGTTTATGCATTGATTTAACGAAACCAATTCCTGGGTCTACTACAATTCCAGTACCTTTATAATTAAAATAAAAACCCCCTCCATTACATTCTATATTAAATGATGCTGAGTATATAACAGGAGTTGATGAAGAAAACCCTTTTAATAATATAAACCTGTTTCTTAAATATGTACGTTCCTTTTTCTCTCCCATACTTTCCCTATAATAATACATTTGTGGTTTTTTCAGAAAATAGTTTTCTAATTCATATGGAAGACTTTTTTCTGTTATCTTGCCTTTCTGTACATCATTATAAAACTTTTTTGAACAGCCACGGCATACAGCACATAGATTACATTTATCTGCCTGGCTTTCAACATCTTCGATATTCTGTTTAAATTCCTGTTGGTTTCCGCTTTCTAATAATTTAATATACTCTTCTATATGTAGTGGTTTCTCTATACTTTTATGTTTCTGGTCTAAGTTATTTTGCAATATCTTAAAAAATAACTCTATTTTATTTATATATCTTTTTATCTCATCTGTATTCCAATCTAAATCCAATATATTTTCATTGCGCAGTACATCCCATAATGGTTGTAAACATGTTTCCATTTATATACACCTGCCTTTTATATAATATTATTACATATTGCTGTATATAGTCAATTTGTTTTTATATTTTAAAATAATATTTCTTCCAGTAATAAATATGGAATACATTTTTAAATTTAACGTCAGTCCGAAATAAAACCAAGTCCCTGTGCTGCCTTATCCTGTGGATGTCACATACATCAATAGTTGTGGCACCTGTAAAACTTATACAAGTACATTCCCCACAGCGTGGATGTGCAAAAAACACCATTGGGAGTGCAGTATATGGCATAAGTTCCACAAAACGGTTATAACTTACAAGGTTTGGAAAAATTTATGGTAATTTTTTAAAACCAGTTTCTGGTAAAACCACTTAAATATCCTGTAACCAGATAAGTAGAATACAGCACATATAGCCATTACCTCACTTGAAGCAAGACGGCTTGGAAGTTCCATAGATATGTAATTGTCACCATCCCGGATACATTATTATTCCATATAAAGAATAAATTATTTACAAAAACTGTTAATTTTATAAAATACTGATATAATTAAAATGAATGTATCTTCATCTCAAAATATAGATATGTCTGCAGGACAAAACCTGTCACTTCCAGCATCTGATGAACTTGCAGAGGAGGTTAAAGGAAGTTCCATTAAGCTTAATGGGAATATTGATATGAAAGCAAAGCTTATTAAGGAGAATATAATTTAAAAAATCAAGAAATTTTTTACAGGACAAAAACTTGGGAATAGGGAAATTGTTACAAAATGAAAGAAAAAAACAAAAGGAAAAACGTGATTTCGGAAATTTCTGAGGCATTATAAAATAAAGGGTTCAAGTTTCCGGGAGCACACTAAATACCAGGGAGGTGTATAAAATGATTAGCAGAAAACATAAAGACCCCTTACATTTAGTATCTGTTGTAAATGGGGCTATACCAGTTATTGGCAAAATAACAGATACAGAAGATAAGTTAAAATTGGCTGCTGCTTTACAGGCAGCAGTCCCTGCATATGGCAATTTAGAAAAGCCAGCCCCTGTTTCTGGTGGACATAGAAGCGGCTGGTATAATGATAATAAGGATAAAAATGCAAAAAAATCCAGGCAAAAAATTGTAGACCGGGGAAAATATATACTAAAAATTTACAATAAAGACACTGAAAACACTAAAATCGAAGGAAACTGTTTAAACCCAGAAGAAAGAAAAAAAACTGGGAAAAAAACAACTGTCAAAAAAGCACTTAAAAAAATTACTGCTTTCTGCCTGCTTATCCTTCTGCTTACAGGATGCCAGAAACCTGCCACAAAAGAAACGGAAAGCGTTGCTGTTAAAGAAGAACCAGCACAGACTGCCATAACAGTACCGGAAAAACAAGAGCCTGTACAGGCAAAAGAAAAAAAACTGTCAGAGATATATGACTGGGAAAATGCAAGGATTATAGAGGATCCACGTGACCAAACTTTTGAGGAAGGCCAAGTCTTACAAAACCAGGATTATGTCTTCTACCCTGAAGATGGATGTAAAATTGCCCGTATAAGCAAGACAGACGGGTCTAAAAAGATTATATGCAGCTTCAACCCTGCAAAAAAAATAGAAGACCTTGAACATATGTATATACATTACTGCCTTTCAGATGACGGGCTGTTTATTGAATACAACGGCGATGTTTATTCCTGCGGTTTTGATGGCAAAAACCTGTATAAAATAATATCACGTAAAAAACTTAAAAAACAGGTTACTGCCATAAAGCCTGATGCATGGTACTATGGCAATGCTGACTCATTAAAGTTCCACCAGGGCAGCCTGTACCTGTCGTCTTATCACTGTATATACAGGCTGGATTTGGAAACAAAAAAAGGCACAAAAATATCAGGCGATAATAATAACCCAATTGCCGGATGTTTATGTGATAATATGCTGTATTATACACAATATATGTACGAGTCCCTCCATATGATAGATATACATACAGGCAGGCATACCCTTATTTCAGATAAAGGCGATTATGCAGTTACAGAATCAGACGGAAAACTTTACTACCTGGAGCATGGATCATGGGAAAAAGCCACCATATATATGTACCGCAAAGGAAAAAAGGATAAAAAAATATGGGAGTCTAGCATTGCAGTTACAGAAGCATACTGTACCCCAGGTAAAATTGCCATGCGTTATTGCATCAACCAAAAGTATGATTTGCATGATAATAATATACTTATATATGATATAAAGACATCCACCATCACTAAAATAGAAAATATACCAGACTTCTATTCCATTGCGGGTCTGTCTGGTGATATGCTGTTTTACACAAAAAACTGGAACGATAAATACCTCTCATGCATGGCATACTGACACAAGCCCGGACTTCTAAATATAAGCCAAAACAAAGTACCGCTTAAAAAAAATGGTTATTATACACTTTTAAATCTAATTAGTAAAATAACCATTTTATAAACGCAAATCTTTATCCTACTGTAATATCCTCATGTGGATATGAAAAATACCTGCTTCCCTGCTGCTGCCTGTTAAAGAATATTACCATAGATATAGGTCCTATCCTTCCAAGGTACATACAGAAAGTAATTATTATCTTGCCAGCAATCCCCATTGATGCTGTAAAATCCCTTGAAAGCCCCACTGTTGCAACTGCGCTTGTCGTTTCAAATGTAGCATCAAGCAATGAACCCCCTTCAAAAAGATGAAGCATAAATGTAGCTATTATAAGGGCTGTAAAGCTTACTACTGTAACAGCAAGTGCTTTCTGTACAGTTTTATGCGGGATAGTTTTGTTAAATACAACAAGATGTGTGCTTCCTTTTATTGTCGCACGTGTACTTAAAAATAATACAGAAAATGTTGTTGTCTTAATCCCTCCTGAAGTACTTATTGAAGAACCTCCTATAAACATAAGGAAAAGACATACAATAATAGATGTACCATGCATACCTGCCTGTGAAAATGTCATAAAACCTGCTGTCCTAAGTACAACCGACTGGAACATGCTTGCTTGTATTTTTTCAAAAAAACTGAGATTTCCTATAGTCAAAGGATTGTTAAACTCAAGTGCAAAAATAAGCAATGCCCCGCCAAATATAAGGCACAATGTAGTTATTATTACTATCTTAGAATGTATATGCAGCTTTTTAACAGCCATTTTAGCTGTATATTCATGTTGTGCCATTTTCTTTATATTATTTGTAATATCCCACCACACCAGAAAACCTATGCCGCCTGTTATTATAAGACCCATTGTCACAATATTTATCCATGGATTGGATACATATGGCACAAGGCTGTTTTCACCAAGTATATCAATACCTGCATTGCAGAATGCAGATATTGAATGGAATATAGAAAACCATATCCCTTTTATAATTCCATACTGTGGTATAAATACCAGTGAATAGCAGACAGCACCAATGCTTTCAACTATAAATGTACCCTTAAATATCCTCTGGAGAAATTTAACAAGCCCTTTAAGTGTATCAAGGTTTAACGCATCTTCAAGAATCATGCGGTCCCTTAATGTTATCCTTCTGCCTATAACCATCATAATACCTGTTGTAAATGAAATAATACCAAGCCCGCCAAGCTGTATAAGTATAAGTATTACCACTTTTCCAAATAAACTCCAGTGTGTTGCTGTTGTAACAACAACGAGCCCTGTTACACACACAGAAGTTGTTGATGTAAAAAGACTGTCAATAAATGGTGTAAAACTCCCGTCAGCAGACGATACAGGCAATGAAAGAACAACTGCACCAATTAATATTGCACTTATAAATCCTAATGCAATAACTTGTGTCGTAGATAACTGCCTGTTAATTTTATTTAAAGAATCCATTACAAGCCCCTCTTAGTATTCTGTATACGCTTAAACTTCTATTCTCTAAAGTTCCAGTTTATTAGCTATATTATTTATAATATAAAAGCCTTTTGAGTTTCTGTTATCTTCACGGTTATAAACCATAGGTGTATCATCCATCTGCATAAATACTGCGCCTGCCTCTTCCACTATACATTGCATTGCTGCAGTATCCCATTCCATTGTAGGGTTAAACCTGTAATAAACTTCCGCATCACCCTTTGCAACAACACATCCCTTAAGTGAACTTCCCATTTTCACAAAATTAGTGAAATTATATTTCTCTATAAGTTTATCCATCTGTTCACATCCATGTGAACTGCTCATTACAAGACGCAGGCTTTTTATATCTGTACATCCTGATACTTTAATCTGGCGTGTACTGCTGCCATCTTCAAGAAATGCCCCATTCCCCTCAGATGCATAATACAATTCACCTGTTACAGGCACATATATAACACCCATTACAGACTTATGTTTATAAGACAAAGCAATATTTACAGTAAACTGGCCATTCCTTTTTATAAATTCCTTAGTACCATCAAGTGGGTCAACAACAAAACAATAGTCATTATCAAGACGGCTTTTGTCATCCTTTTCTTCCTCAGATAAAATACTGTATCCTGGAAATTCTTTTTTAAGCATTCCAACAATTATTTTATTAGATGCTTTGTCAGCAGCTGTAAGCGGCATATCACCATCTTTATATGTTATCTGCATATCTTCTGCATTATTATAAATATCCATAATTGCAAACCCTGCTTCTATTGCAGCTTTCTTAGATATTTCCAGTTCCCTTTGCAAATCCATAATAATCCCCCTTACCGCCTTTGGGCGGCACAAAATAATGAAAAATGCTGGTTTTGCATTTTCCTGTGTGAAATTTAATATATCTTAGGTAGCGTTTTTTGCTGCCTTATATATATTTTTCACACTAACCTCCATTTTTGCATATACACTTTTATATACCCAAATGGAGCCTGCCATTTGCGCAAACCCCATCTTCTGCTATGGTAACTACATATATTTCTCTAACTGTTCCATTATATAACTAACTGAATCTTCCAGGCTCTTTCCTGTTGTATCAATCTCTATCTGTGGGTTTTCAGGAGCTTCATATGGGCTTGAAATACCTGAAAAGTTAGGTATATCACCACTGCGTGCCTTTTTGTAAAGACCTTTTACGTCACGTTTCTCACATTCTTCAAGTGGTGTACTTACATATACCTCAATAAAGCTGTCACTTCCAATAATATCTTTTGCATTGCGCCTGTCAAGACGGAATGGTGATATAAATGATGTAAGTACAATTATGCCTGCATCATTCATAAGCTTTGAAACTTCTGCAATACGCCTTATATTTTCTATACGGTCCTGTTCTTTAAAGCCTAAGTTCTTATTCAGGCCCATCCTTATATTATCACCATCAAGTACCATTGTATGCTTACCTGCTGCAAAAAGCTTCTTCTCCAGTTCATTGACAAGTGTAGACTTGCCAGCACCTGAAAGACCAGTAAGCCATATTGTTACAGGTTTCTGTGCTTTCTGCTCTGCCCTGAGCTTACGTGTAATATCCATATTGTGCCATGTAAGGTTATCATCACGGCGCAGTGCATGTTCCACTACACCACAGGCAGCAGTCATATTATTTATACGGTCAATAAGTATAAAACCGCCAAGTTCCTTATGGTTCTTAAATTCATCAAATACAATTTTATCTGAACATGAAATATCACACACTGCTATTTCATTCTTATATAGCTTGTCTGTCTGTACATGGTTTCCTTCATTAACATCAATTTTATACTTAATGTTCATAACAACTGCTGGAACCATCTTTGTGCCTATTTTCAGAAAATAGTTTTTACCTGCTACAAGCTTGTTATCATCCATCCATAAAAGCTTTGCAGTAAACATTTTGCCTACATTAAGCCCTGTGTCCTTACAAAGCATGCAGCCACGTGACACATCCACTTCTTTGTCAAGCTGTATTGTAACTGCCTGTCCCTTAAACGCCTTGCCAGATTTCTGTTTAGTAACAAATGCATCTTGTGAAAATATAGCCTTGACTTTAGCAGATTCACCACTTGGAAGTGACACTACCTCATCACCTTCTGATATGCTTCCTGCTTCAATCTGGCCCTGGAAACCACGGAATGTATGGTCTGGACGGCATACCCTCTGTACAGGCATTACAAATCCTTCCTCACCAGATTCATAAGTTATATCTACATTTTCAAGATAATTAAGAAGAGTCCCTTCTTTAAACCATGGCATCTTTGATGATACATTAGTAATATTATCACCTACTGTAGCAGATACAGGAATTATAAACATTGAACTGAACTCATATTCAGCAGTCATCTTTTTAATATTTCTTAAAATATCTTTAAATGTATTCTGGTCATAATCTATCAGGTCCATTTTGTTAATAGCATATACAATATGCTTAATCCCCATAAGGGAACATATACGTGTATGGCGCTTTGTCTGTACCAGCACACCCTTGGATGCATCTACAAGTATAACTGCAAGGTCAGCAAACGAAGCACCTACTGCCATATTCCTTGTATATTCTTCATGGCCTGGTGTATCAGCAACTATAAAGCTTCTATTATCTGTTGTAAAATAACGGTATGCCACATCAATAGTAATTCCCTGCTCCCTTTCAGCCATAAGCCCGTCAAGAAGGAGTGAATAATCAACTGCCCCGCCTGTGCTTCCAACTTTGCTGTCAAGTTCAAGTGCCCTTTCCTGGTCTGCAAAAAGCAGCTTTGCATCATAAAGCATATGGCCTATCAAGGTTGATTTTCCATCATCTACGCTGCCACATGTAATAAATTTAAGTAAACCCTGCATATTAGAAATACCCCTCTCTCTTTCTTCTCTCCATGCTTCCTGCTGCTTCATTGTCTATTACCCTGCTTGTCCTCTCGGAAGACACTGCGCTTAATGTTTCTTCTATAATAGCATCAAGTGTATCTGCATCTGATTCAATACCACCTGTAAGCGGATAACATCCCAGTGTACGGAAACGTACCTTTCTCATTACAGGTTCTTCACCAGGCTCTAACCTCATACGGTCATCATCAACCATAATTATATTGCCATCACGGTATACAACTGGGCGTTCCTTTGCAAAATAAAGGGATGGTATCTCAATATTTTCTCTTCTTATATACTGCCAGATATCCTTTTCTGTCCAGTTAGAAAGAGGGAATACCCTTACTTCTTCACCTTTAAATATCTTTGTATTAAAGAGCTTCCACATCTCAGGCCTCTGGTTCTTAGGGTCCCACGCATGTGCAGAATTCCTGAATGAGAAAATCCTTTCTTTTGCCCTTGATTTCTCTTCATCACGCCTTCCGCCGCCAAATGCAGCTGTGAACTGGTACTTGTCAAGTGCTTGTTTAAGAGCTTGTGTCTTCATAATATCTGTATATGCAGAACCATGGTCAAATGGGTTTATACCCTGGTTTCTGCCTTCTTCATTGGTATACACAAGCATGTCAAGTCCATATTTCTCTGCTGTCTGGTTCCTGAACTCTATCATTTCCTTAAACTTCCATGTAGTATCTACATGAAGGAATGGAAAAGGCGGCTTCTCTGGGTAAAATGCCTTTAAAGCAATATGAAGCATAACTGAACTGTCTTTTCCAATAGAATACAACATAACAGGCTTTTCACATTCTGCCGCAACCTCACGCATAATGTAAATTGCTTCTGCTTCAAGTTCATCTAAATGTGATAACTGACTCATAATAAACCTCCATCTTTGTCAAAATACGCAAATCCGGGCACAAGCACAAATTTGCCATGTGAAAAATCTCTGGCTTTCCACATTATCTTCCATATTTCTTTATATTTAATATTACTGCCAGGCAACATAATGCCTGGATGGTAACAGTTGTACTGGTAATTATATTATTCTTTCTTTACAACCCTGATTTCATTCCTTAATTTATATGATACACCTTCACTTTCCACATATACAAAATATTCATCTTCCTTAAAACCTTCAAGCATAATTGCAAAAAACCTTTTGTTATCTAAAGGTTTTATATTTGAATAATCTTGTACATACTTATTCTTTTCTCCAATAAAATATATTCTGTCTATCATTCCTGGAACCATTGCAAAAAGGAACAGTCCTCCACACAACCTTATCCTGCCAAAATAATCCTTGTCAATTTTCTCATCAGCCAGAGGTGGTATCTGCCCCTCAAATTCCTCTGGTGGTGTTAAACTGCCAAAAACAACATTTTCATTCCTTTCCAATGGTGCACAATAGTCTTTTATATCAGGTGTAAATTCCCATGCACTTATAAACGCTTTAGATAAGTTTGTTGTTTTAACAGTTTTTCCATCTTGTGCATCAATTTCTAAAATACATGATTTGCGCCTGCCTTTCTGTTTTTTTAAAATCCCTTCCATAGCAAGCAGGAATTTCCTGTCCTTAGAATAAAGTGCACTCCCATATCTTGGCGATTTCACAACATCTGTTTTTTCTATAACATTATAAGTTCTTTTATCTTCGTCTATATGGACTACCTTTACACTTGAAACACTGTGCGGTTTATATCCATTGTCCACCCTGCCTTTCATGCATGTATCAAACATTATAATATCATATTCACCTGTAAAACTGCCTGGCACAGTTATATATTCAGGGTGGGAGCATATTGCTTCTTTTGTTTCATCACCTGAAAGAAGGTATTTTTCTACAAATGTGCCTTTCCATACCAGTGAAGGTGACAAAACCCACTTAAGTTTTCTTTTCTTCCAGTCAAGTTTCAATATACAGTGCAGCTTTTTAACTGTAACATATAACATTCCTTCATGGTATTCCAGCCTTGTTATATCAGCCCAGTTTCTTACTGTGCGGTACTTGTCACTTAAAACTGCTGCCATATCACATTTTTGTACTATCTCACCGCTGTCCAGGTCAAACTCTGTTATACAATCGGAAATATGTTTCCCGTCTGATGAGGTAACAAGAAAAAGTGAACTGCCATCTTGCGCCATCGCACGCCCGATACTGTTCTCAAGCAGGAATGTCCTGTAAACCCTGCCCATATAATCCATCTCATGGTACCTGCATACCTGTATATTGCCATACTCATCCATACGGCTTGCAGTTTTATCTGCAAGAAGAAACCTTCCGTTCTGTAAAGGCACCATGCCAAGTTTGCCTGTCTTGCACTGTAGTGAATAACGCAGCTGCCCGTCACCATCTATAACAACAGGATTGAAAAATATTCCATTTAAAAGAATAAATGGAAAATGTGACATTTGTTTGTCTGTCTGGTATACTATATTTTTTGTTTTTTCATGTACTGCAGAAACATATATATTTATTATCTGGTGTTTTAACAGGTTTCCCTCTTCATCTATAAGTTCCAGGTCAACTTTGTTGTTCCTGCCCTGGTAAAGCCCCATTATAGCTACCCTGTGCCTCACCCCAAGCGCTGAGATACCCTCAAAGTTATACTCAGGCTTATCACCAATTACACAATAATGTACCCTGCACTTTTTTGAAGAATTAAATAAAACAAGTGCTGTCTGCTTTGCAACACCATATGGGTCAGGGATTACCAGAAGATACTGGAATGTATACAGATGCCTGTCTAATATACGTTCAAATGCATAATCCCTGACTTGTGAATGGAAACTTTTCTGCATCTCCTTACGCATTGGGGATTTAATATTTTTCTTAGTTCCTGCAAGGACTTCACTTTCATACATCCTGTCAAGCTTATTTAAATCACTTTCACTATAAGTAACTTTAGAGCCATTTTTAACTTCAATAAAATATTTATCCAGAAATCCCATTAATTACTCCTTATAGCTTCATTGTAAGCTGTATTCTCTGTTTCTTCAAATCTACACCCAGTACCTTTACATCTACAATATCACCAACACTTACTACATCAAGGGGGTGTTTTACAAACCTGCTGCCAGAAAGCTGTGATATATGTACAAGCCCGTCCTGGTGCACACCTATATCTACAAATGCACCAAAATCAATTACATTGCGCACTGTGCCTTTTAATATCATTCCCTCTTTTAAATCTTTCATTTCAAGTACATCTGTCCTAAGGACTGGAAGTGGCATTTCATCACGTGGGTCCCTTGCAGGTTTCTCAAGTTCTTTTAGTATATCTTCAAGTGTTATCTCACCTATTCCAAGTTCTGCTGCTACTGCTTTCTTATCCTTAATCTTTCCAGCAAGGCTTCCTGTATTATTTGTATTCTTATTGTCTTTATCTTCTGTGTTATCTGCTGGCACTGCACTGCTTCCAAACGCCTTGGCAAATGCTGCACCAAATGCAGTATTTGTATTTTTTACTACAAATTCTTTTTTCTTTGTATTATCTTTTCTCTTATTCTTTGTTTCTTCTGGCCGTTTTTTATTCTTTGCAGCCTCCGCCTGTATTTTCTTTAAGTCTTCTGATGTTATTCCAAGCTTTTCAAGAAGCATCTGTGCCGCTTTATATGACTCAGGATGCACGCTTGTTGCATCAAGCGGGTTATCACCATCCTGTATACGCATAAAACCTGCACACTGCTCATATGCTTTAGGTCCAAGCTTTGCAACTTTAAGCAGCTGTTTCCTGTCAGTAAACCTTCCATTTTCTTCCCTGTATAAAACTATATTTTTAGCAACAGTCTTTGAGATACCTGATATATATTCAAGAAGCGGTGCAGATGCAGTATTTAAGTCTACGCCTACCCTGTTTACACAGTCCTCCACTACTCCTGCCAATGCCTCTGTAAGCTTCTTCTGGTTCATATCATGCTGGTACTGCCCTACCCCGATTGATTTAGGGTCTATCTTTACAAGCTCTGCAAGAGGGTCCTGCAGCCTTCTTGCAATAGATGCTGCACTTCTCTGCCCTACATCAAATTCTGGAAATTCTTCTGTTGCAAGTTTACTTGCAGAATATACAGACGCACCTGCTTCATTAACTATTATATATTGTACAGGTTTTTGTATCTCTTTAATCATATCTGCTATTATCTGTTCAGATTCACGTGATGCCGTGCCATTGCCGACAGATATAAGAGATATATTATATTTGTCAACCAGTGCTTTTACTGTTTTCTTGGTCTCTTCTACTTTATTTTGTGGGGCTGTAGGATACACCACGGTAGTATCAAGCACTTTTCCTGTACTGTCAACTACTGCAAGCTTACAGCCTGTCCGGAATGCCGGGTCCCACCCAAGTACATTCCTGCCAGCAACAGGGGGCTGCATAAGAAGCTGTTCAAGGTTTCTTCCAAATACTTTTATTGCGCCATCCTCAGCCTTTTCAGTTAATTCATTCCGTATTTCCCGTTCAACTGCAGGTGCAACCAGCCTTTTATAACTGTCTTCTATGGTTTCCTTTAAAATCTCTTTTATTCTGCCTGCGGCAGTTGTAATTATTTTTTTCTCAAGATACCTGAGTATCCTCTCTTCTGGAGCTTCAAGTTTTACTATAAGGACTTTTTCTTTCTCACCACGGTTTAATGCAAGAACCCTGTGGCCTGCAATCTTTCCAGCCTGTTCAGAAAAGTCATAGTACATCTCATATACAGACTGGACACTGTTGTCTTTGGCAGATGAAACTATCTTTCCTTCTTCTAAAGTTATATTTCTTATATACATCCTATATTCTGCATTATCAGAAATTATTTCTGCTATTATATCTTTGGCACCCTCTATTGCTTCTTCTGCACTGTTGACTTCTTTCTCTTCTGAAATATAAGATGCTGCAATTTCTTCTATGCTTTCACTGGTTTCTTGTGCCATAATTATATCTGCAAGCCCGTCAAGCCCCTTTTCTTTGGCAATAGTTGCCCTTGTCCTTCTTTTTGGCCTGTATGGACGGTAAAGGTCATCTACAACCACCTGTGTCTGTGCCTCAGTAATCTGTTTCCTAAGCTCTTCTGTAAGTTTTCCCTGCTCCTCTATACTGGCAAGCACTTGCTCTTTTTTCTCTTCAAGGTTTCTAAGGTATAAAAGCCTTTCATTCAAGTTACGTATCTGTTCATCATTAAGTGAACCATGTGCTTCTTTTCTATACCTTGCTATAAAAGGAATAGTATTCCCCTCATCTATAAGCTTTATTACAGCTTCAGCCTGCCATCTGGCAATGGACAGTTCCTGTGCAATTTTTTCTGCAATATCCATATCAATCCTCCATACAACACAGGCGGCTATACAGCCGCCATTCCAGGTTACTATTCACCAATAAGTATAATTTCCAGTTATCTTTGAACTTTACAGTGGTAATATAACGCAGTTCCAATGTCACAGTTAAACATTTTCTATCCAGGGGCACGCTCCCGCTGCGATGGAAACGCAACAGTGCATAAACCCTTAAAATACAAGGGTTAAGCACTGGCGTTTCCAAAGCACCCCTGTCACAGAAAATGTTTAACTGTGACACTTGGAACACGCTGTATACAACATATTTGCAAAATACAAATATAATAATGAAAATAACTAGTACTTTATCCGGACAGTTTTTAAAGTTTTTGTAAAGTCTGTTTATTCCCGCGAAGGCAAAGTGAGGATGTGTAAGCTTGCTTACATCATCCGAGCGCGCCCGCGAGGGTCAAATACCCCGCAGCTCTGCTGCGAAAGACAAACTTGATGCCCCGTCAGCTTGCTGCGGGGTATTTGACTATTATTTTCAATTAAAGAATAAGAAAAATGATACTTTAATTTCTATCTGGATGGAATACTAGGGCGTGTTTGAAAATTGCTTTTAAACCATCAAACTGCACAAAGATTATATTACTCTGGCAAATTCCAAATGTTTTACCAAAAGGCAGCTGTTTGGGGGCGCTGGTGCTTAAGCCACGTCTTAAATGTTTCGCAGAAACATTGGGGCTTTATGCACCACTGCGTATCCCATCCAAGCGGGAGGCGTGCAAAGCCATGTTGCACATGGCTTTTGGTTGGTAAAATTTTGGAATTTCCAGAGCCACATAATTTGTGCACTTTTTAATTTTCAAACACGCCCTGGTTAATCAGCTTTCAAGTGAAAATGCATCATGTATAGCCTGTGCCGCAATATCTGTATACTTCTCTTCAATAAGTACTGTTACACGTATCTCTGATGTAGAAATCTGTAATATATTTACACCTGCATCATACAGGGCTTCAAACATTTTTGCTGCAACACCTGCATTTGTCATCATACCTGCACCTACAATAGAAACCTTGGAAACATCTTTTACAACTTCTGTATTTGAACACTTAAGGCTGGTATGTGCATGGCGTTCTATTGTTTCAATTGCTGTATCAGCCATATCTTCTGTTACTGTAAAACTGATATCCTGTGTACCATCATGTTCTACTGACTGGAGTATCATATCTACATTTACATTATGGTTAGCAAGATGCTGGAATAACTTAAATGCAACTCCTGGTTTATTTTCAAGACCTTCAACTGCTATCTGCACTACATTTTTATCTGCAGCAACTCCACTGACTAACATCTTCTCCATATTACTTTCCTCCTTAACTACTGTTCCTTCACTTGTATTTAAACTTGAACGCACAACAAGCTGCACACCATATTTCTTTGCCATCTCAACTGAACGGTTATGAAGAACCCCTGCACCAAGGCTTGCAAGTTCAAGCATTTCATCATATGTTATTTCACCAAGCTTGCGTGCTTTTGGAACTATTCTTGGGTCTGCTGTAAATACACCATCTACATCTGTATATATTTCACATGCATCTGCATGAAGTGCCGCTGCAAGTGCTACTGCTGTAGTATCAGAACCACCCCTTCCAAGTGTTGTATAGTCATCATACTTATTAATACCTTGGAAACCTGTAATAACAACTATGCGGCGGTTATCAAGTTCATTTTTAATTCTTTCTGTGTCTATCCTTTTAATCCTTGCGCTTCCATAGTCTGCCGTTGTATGCATAGCTACCTGGAACGCATTCATTGAAACTGCTGGAACCCCAAGTGAATCCATTGCCATTGCCATAAGTGCAACTGATGTCTGCTCACCTGTTGTAAGAAGCATATCAAGTTCACGTCTTGATGCTTTTGGGTTAATATCCTTTGCCATATCAAGCAGGACATCTGTCTGCTTTCCCATAGCAGATAAAACTACTACTACTTTATTGCCATTCTTATAGTCTTCAATACAACGTTTTGCTACATTAAAAATTCTCTCTTTATTAGCAACTGATGTACCACCAAATTTCTTAACTATTAACATAATCTTCCTCATTTCTGCGCTGCCCTGTGCACATAATGCAAAGACAGTAATTACGGTTTTATTTTTATATAGAAACAATTATTTCTATGCTACACAGCTTGTGAAATATTTAACTTTCAAGCAGCCTGCCCATAAGTGTATACCCTTTTTTCTCCACATTGCCGCTTGCTTTTGCATCCTTTTCATTATACAGCCATGCAGTATTCTTATTAACCCTGCTGTCATAAAGCATATATGGTACAGGGTCTGATGTATGTGTACGGCATGATATTGGCGTTGGATGGTCAGGCATAATTAACATCCTGTAATCTTCACCTGATTCATCCATTTTCTTAACAAGTGGTGCCAGTACACGGCTGTCAAGATATTCAATAGCTTTTATCTTTCTCTCAAGGCTGCCCTGGTGTCCCATTTCGTCTGGTGCTTCCATATGGATGTATACAAAATCATAATTATCTTCAAGAAGTACCTTTACTGCTGCCTCTGCTTTACCTTCCCAGTTTGTTTCAAGTGTACCATTGGCACCAGGTACATCTATATTAAGCATCTGTGTGCCTTCTGCTATGCCCTTTAATAAATCAACTGCTGATATCATTGCACCTTTTTTGCCAAACCTGCCTTCAAATGAATCAAGTGCAGGACGTGTGCCTGCTCCCCAGAACCATATTGAATTTGCCTTATTAAGCCCCTTTTTTGCACGCTCTATATTTAATGGATGGTTATTTAAGATATCATAGCTCTTCTCCATCATTTCACGCAGTTTAGCGTCCTTTGGAAGGTACTCCCCAATTACACGTCCAAGTATATCATGTGGAGGGGTAAGTTCTGTTACTTCCCCTTTATCCCAGATAGTAAGGTGGCGGTAACTTGTTCCTACATAAAACTGGTATATATCACTGTTTAATTCTTTTTGTACTGCCTCCATAAGGATTGCTGCATCCTCTGTTGAAATCTCGCTTGAACTGTGGTCTGTTATTGTCTTCTCACTATATGGAAGATTATCATCAGATAATGTAACTATATTGCAGCGTATTGCAATATCTGTATCTTTCATAGGTACCCCTATGCTAAGTGCTTCAAGCGGGGAACGCCCTGTATAATATTTCTCTGGGTTATAACCAAGCACTGCAAGGTTTGCTGTATCACTTCCTGGTTTCATTCCCTCAGGGATAGTATGCACAAGCCCTATTTCTGATTTTGGTGCTATGCTGTCCATAGCAGGTGTCTTTGCATATTCAAGAGGTGTCATCCCGCCTATTTCCAATACAGGCTCATCTGCCATTCCATCTCCTAGAACTACAATGTACTTCATTGTCTTCCTCCAATCTATAAACCGGCTTGCCTTTGCCTGCACTGAAAAAATATAGTGCC
Source organism: uncultured Lachnospiraceae bacterium (assembly GCA_948794795.1). GTDB lineage: Bacteria > Bacillota > Clostridia > Lachnospirales > Lachnospiraceae > Butyribacter. Next base: position 197,779 of record CAQGLR010000003.1, read on the forward strand.
GGCTTTTGCAAGTTAATTACGCATCAATACGGATTTTATTTATAACATTGCCAAGCTTTTCTGATGCGCCTGCATACTTTGCTTCTGTAATGGCTTCTGTAGTAAACGCATATTCATCGCTATATCCTGCATCGACAGGTGTGACATTGCCAAATACTTCTGATACTTTTGTTTCATTGTCTGCCTTTGTACCTTTAAGCCTTACAAAGAACTTTGAAACACTTTCTTCAAATGGCACAAGCCCAAGTTTCTGGTTATCCCATATTGTCTTTATATTTATGCCCTGATGTTTTGATGCTTCCATAATATCAGAAACCACAGCACTTGCTGTAGCAAGCTTTCCTGCGCCCTGTCCATAGAACATAACATCACCTGCCATATTTCCTTTTATAAGTATTGCATTAAATACACCATCTACACTGTAAAGCGGATGTGAAACTGTAATAAGCTTTGGTGCAACCATAGCACTGACCTTTTCACCTTCTTTTTTGCTTGAACCAAATATTTTTATCTTAGCTCCAAGCTTTTTGGCATAATTTATATCCCTGTCTGTAATATTGGTAATCCCTTCTGTATATATATCCTCAAAATCCAGCTGGTGGCCATATGCAAGTGATGTAAGTATTGCAATCTTCCTGCATGCATCATGCCCTTCTATATCCGCTGTAGGGTCTTTTTCAGCATATCCCTTTGCCTGCGCATCTTTAAGCACTGTATCAAAATCTGCACCCTTTTCTGTCATTTCAGTAAGTATATAGTTTGTAGTACCATTTAAAATACCCGAAATCTGTTCAATTACATCTGGTGCAAGTGAAGAACGGAGAGGGCGTATAACTGGTATACCACCGCCAACGCTTGCCTCAAACAGGAAATTACATTTCTTGTCTTCTGCTATTTTAAGAAGTTCTGGTCCAAATGCAGCAACAAGCGCTTTATTTGATGTACATACACTTCTTCCTTTCTCAAGGCTTGATTTTACAAATTCATAAGCAGGATGCAGGCCTCCCATAGTTTCAACTACTATCTGTACACTGTCATCACTGTCTATTTCTGCAAAATCATGTACTATTATGTCTTCTGCAATATCTCCTGGGAAATCCCTTAAATCCAGTATAGATTTTACTGTTATTTCCTCACCAGTTCTTTCTGCTATAATCTGGCCGTTTTCCCTTATTATCTGGAAAACACCGGAGCCTATAGTGCCATATCCTAATATACTTACATTAATCATTTTTCCTCCATTCCCTGCTTACGCAGTCTGTGTAATCCATGCCAGATAGGCATTTATAAATGAATCTATATCACCATCTAAAACTCCCGAAACATTACTAACCTCATGGCTTGTACGGTGGTCTTTAACCATAGTATATGGCTGCATGACATATGACCTTATCTGGCTTCCCCATCCGTTATCCACTACTTCCCCTCTTATGCCGCTTGCTTTTTCAAGCTGTTCTTTTTGCTTCAGCATATACAGCTTTGCTTTTAACATCTGCATCGCTTTATCTTTATTCATATGCTGTGAACGTTCATTTTGACACTGTACTACTATCCCTGTTGGAAAATGAGTAATACGTATTGCAGAAGATGTCTTATTAATATGCTGCCCGCCTGCACCACTTGACCTGTAAGTATCAATACGGATATCATCATCAGATATCTCAACATCCAGGTCTTCTTCTATATCTGGCATAACATCACACGAAACAAATGAAGTCTGCCTTTTCCCTGCTGCATTAAATGGTGAAATCCTTACAAGCCTGTGCACACCATGTTCTGCTTTAAGGTATCCATATGCATTAATACCATTAATCTGTAATGTAACTGATTTATAACCTGCTTCTTCACCATCAAGGAAATCAAGCATCTCAACTGAAAAGCCCTTTTTCTCAGCCCATCTCTGGTACATCCTGCACAGCATGCTTGCCCAGTCACAGCTTTCTGTGCCGCCTGCACCTGCATGTAGTGTAAGTATGGCATTATATTTGTCATATTCCCCGCTAAGCAGTGTTTCTATCCTTAATGTTTCAAATTCTTCTTCAAACTCTTTTAATGAATCCTCAATATCAGGAAGAGTTCCTGCATCCCCCTCTTCTTCTGATATTTCTATAAGTACAAGTATATCATCCCTGTCACTGCAAAGTTTTTCATACCTCTCAATAACAGATTTTATTTTCCTGCTTTCCTGTACTATCAACGCAGAAGAAGCCGGGTCATCCCAGAAACCCGGTTCTTCCATGGTCTTATCAAGTTCTTCTGCCCTGTCTTTTTTATTGTCTAAACCGAGTGAACCAGCCATATTTTTAAGAGGTTCTTCATATTTTGCCAGTACCGCTTTTATATTATCAAACTCTATCATCCACTCACCTCAATTTCTATGCCATGGCTATTTATAAACTGCTGCATATCATATCTGGAAGCAGGAACTTATATCTTCCTGCCACAGCACATCTTGTACTTTTTGCCGCTTCCACATGGACATGGGTCATTTGGCTGTATCTTCTTGCCTGTCCTTTTCTTTGGTGCAGACTGTACAGTTTCATCCTTATTCGTACCTGTAACTTTTGCTACCTGTTCACGTTCAACTTTCTGTTCTATCTGGATATGTGTAAGTGCCTTTACAGTCTCTTCTGTAATTGCATCAATCATTGCATCAAACATATCAAATCCAGCAAATTTATATTCCACAACCGGGTCCCTCTGTCCATATGCCTGGAGTCCTATACCCTGGCGTAACTGGTCCATATCATCTATATGGTCCATCCACTTCCTGTCAATAACTTTAAGAAGTATAACCCTCTCAACTTCACGTATATTATCCTGGTCAGGAAATTCTGCTTCTTTTGCTTCATATACCTTTACAGCTTCCTCTTTAAGCTGCTGGATAAGTTCTGCCTTGGTAATATGCTTAACCTGTTCTTCTGAAAGCTTTATCTTCTTTACTGGTATAATAGGCCTTAATATATTATTTAATTCATGTATATCCCATTCTTCTGCAGCGGTATCATCACTTATTACTGAATTAACACATTTCTCAACAACATCAGTAATCATTTTATATATGGTATCACGCATATTATCGCCATCAAGGACCTGGCGGCGCTCTTTATATATTACTTCTCTCTGTTCATTGTTTATACGGTCAAATTCGAGCAGGTTTTTCCTTATTCCAAAGTTATTGCCTTCAATCTTCTTCTGCGCACTTTCAATAGCATTAGAAAGCATCTTATGCTCTACCTGCTCTCCATCAGGCATCGCAGAGAAAAGACCCATAAGCTTTTCTGAACCAAACAGACGCATCAGGTTATCTTCAAGTGAAATATAAAACCTTGATTCACCTGGATCACCCTGGCGGCCTGCACGGCCACGCAGCTGGTTATCTATACGCCTTGACTCATGGCGTTCTGTACCTATAATCTTTAACCCTCCAAGTTCTTTTACACCTTCACCGAGTTTAATATCAGTACCACGGCCTGCCATATTAGTAGCAATAGTAACTGCTCCCTTCTGTCCGGCATCAGCTATTATCTCAGCTTCAAGTTCATGGAACTTTGCATTAAGGACTTTATGTTTTATACCTTTCTTCTTTAACTTGTCACTAAGGTACTCTGATGTATCAATATTAATAGTACCAACAAGTACAGGCTGTCCTTTTTTATGCGCTTCTTCAATATCTGACACAACAGCATTAAATTTCTCTTCCTGTGTCTTGTACACTGCATCTTCATAATCAATACGTATTACTGGAAGGTTGGTAGGTACTTCCACAACATCCATTCCATAGATATCACGGAACTCTTTTTCTTCTGTTATAGCTGTACCTGTCATGCCTGATTTTTTATCATACTTATTAAAGAAGTTCTGGAATGTAATAGTTGCCAGAGTCTTGCTCTCCCTCTTGACTTTTACATGTTCCTTTGCTTCAATGGCCTGGTGCAAGCCATCTGAGAACCTTCTTCCTGGCATTATACGTCCAGTAAATTCATCTACAATAAGGACTTCATCATTATTTACAACATAATCTTTATCCCTGAACATAAGTGAATGTGCCCTGAGTGCAAGGTTAATGTTGTGCTGCAGTTCAAGGTTGTCAGGGTCTGCAAGGTTCTTAACCTGGAAAAACCTCTCTGCTTTCCTGACACCTTCTGCAGTAAGGTTTACATTCTTGTCCTTTTCATCAACAACATAATCACCAGTTTCTTCTTCTGCTTCGTTCATAAGAATATCTATTTTAGATAACTCCTTAGCAGTACCCTTTTCAAGCTGTTTTACAAATATATCACAAGCCTCATACAGCTTCGTTGATTTACCACTCTGTCCTGAAATAATAAGAGGAGTACGTGCCTCATCTATAAGCACTGAGTCAACCTCATCTATAATTGCATAGTGGAGGGAACGCTGTACCAGTTCTTCCTTGTATACCACCATGTTATCACGCAGGTAATCAAAACCCAGCTCATTATTAGTAGCATATGTTATATCACAATTATATGCTTCCCTTCTGTCATCACTATTTAAACTATTAAGGATTACGCCAACTTTAAGCCCAAGGAACTCATGCACTTGTCCCATCCACTCTGCATCACGTTTCGCAAGATAGTCATTGACAGTTACAATGTGTACGCCTTTGCCTTCAAGAGCATTAAGATATGCAGGAAGTGTAGATACAAGAGTCTTTCCTTCACCAGTACGCATCTCTGTAATACGTCCCTGGTGTAATATTACACCACCAATAAGCTGCACACGGTAATGACGCATGCCAAGTACACGTGTAGCCGCCTCCCTGACTGTTGCATATGCTTCAGGCAGTAAATCATCAAGTGTCTCACCATTAGCAAGCCTTTCCTTAAATTCTGGCGTCTTTGCCTTAAGTTCTTCATCACTCAGCTTCTCATACTCTGGAGCAAGAGCCTCTATCTTGTCAACTATTGGTATTATACGTTTAACTTCATGCTGGCTATGTGTTCCGAATATCTTACTAATTAAACTCATGAATTTCACTCCTATATAATCTTAATTAAATGTAATAATAAAACAAACTATTCTAAAGTATATCATTAAATCATTTGGTAATCAACTTATATTTTTTTGACTTTCCCCATTTTTTAGGAATAAGTAATCCCAAAGCCTCTGTTCCAAAGCATTAAAACAATATGGACTGCTTTGGCTGCTATTTACAAAGAAACATTCTATGGCAGAAATATCCCTGCCAAGACACGTTTATTGTTTTTTGCCATTATAAATAACATTAAAACCATCCCATAACCTTGATTTCTAACTGCATAGTGACAGTATTCCCACAAAAAAGACAGGATAATCTCATTCCAGAGTTCCTGTCTTTTCTATATCTATAAGAGTTCCGGTTTTCGGAATACAGTAAAACCAACACAAAAGCAAGTCTTGCGGGAGGGTATTTCTACTTAATCTGATTTGGGAGCAGTGTGAATATGGCATATTCAAGTAGCAGCGTAGGCATTTTCTGCATGAAAGCGTCAACAATGCTTAATAATTAACGATAATTGACCGATATATAAAGTGATGGAATAAGACGAAAGGAAGAAAACAGCATGGCAAAGGAAGAGATTACACCGAGCGAATGGCAGATCATGGAAATCCTGTGGGCGTGTGGAAAGCCTTTAACCTCCTCCGAGGTCTACAAGAGGATGCAGGGCAGTGTGGATATGTCAATGAGGATGGTGCGGGTGCTGATGAACCGCCTGAACCAGAAGGATATCCTCGGCTATACAGTAGATAAGCATGATTCAAGGGTTTACCATTATTATGTGCAGAGGTCAAGGGAGGAATGTGTGAAGGAGAAAAGCAGGAAGTTCGTGGACAGCTATTTTTCCGGCAATGGGACAAATGCGATGACGGCACTTTTGCAGAGTTTTGACCTGACGGATGAACAGATTAGGGAACTGGAGGAAATTCTGGAGAAAAGCAGGGAACGGGGAACGGAATCCAAAGATAAAGAGGGCGGAACTCATGCCTGACTGGTCACGGATTGGCAGACTCCTGGATTTCTGTGCGGCATATTACACTACCCAGCTTGTGCGGTGTGCGGCTTTTTCCTTTTTGCTGCTTGGACTGGTGATGCTGCTTCGGAAGATGTTTTTTTCAAGGCGGACATTCATAAGGGGGCTGTTGTGGTCATCTTTCCTGCTCATCCCGTTTCTTGGAAAGCTGAAGCTGTTTTATGAGAATAAGGCAGTGGTGGGAATGACAGGACGGATAACGCATGGAACCATGACCTGCCTGTGGGCAGACCGCATTTATATGGCGGGCATCCTTATAGCCGCTGTCTGCATATTTAGAAAGCGGCTGCGCCTCCGGAAGTTGGTTGCCGGAATGGAAAAGGTTTCCCTGGATAATATGCAGGTCAGAATTACAGACATGAATGTGACGCCATTTACAGTTGGGCTGCTGAAACCAAAGATTGTCATTCCCAAAGCGGTATGGGAGAGCTACAGTCAGGATGAATTACAATCTGTTGTACGGCATGAGCGGACGCATATCCGGTTAGGGCATTTGTGGTCCGGGCTTGTATGGGACGTCCTGCGGTGCCTCTTATGGGTGAACCCGTTCCTGACAGTCTGCCAGAAACAGTTCCGGGCGGATATGGAGGATATCTGCGACAGGGTGTGCATACAGAACAGCGGGAGGATGGCACATGAATATGGCATGGTACTGCTGAAAACCCTGAAACTGCTGCGTTCAGGAAGATCGGGTACGCCGCCCGCCGTTACCTATGCCGGGGAAAGGGAATTTGCAGACATAAAAAGGCGGATGGGTGAGATTGCCGGTTTCCGCCCGTATCGGAAAAGGATGTGCATATGCATGGCAGCCGCAGCCGTTCTGGTGATGGCAGTACTGTTTCTGGCGGTACATACCCGTTCTTATACCCGATATAGTGATGATGAAAATATATTGATATATGAATACGCTGGTGGAGAGGGCACTGTCATTTCAAACTGTGACAGTAACATCCGTCAAATGATTTCGTATGATGACAGCTATGTTTATGTGGACAGAGAGGCATTTGAGGATTTTTGTGCGGCAAGAGATATAACTGGAGATGTATTTATCGTTTTTGGCGGTTTTAATAAACTGCCCGGTTTTTCAAGCGGGGGAGAATCCTGCTTATTTGAAAAAAATTCAGAAGCTGAAGTAGTCAGGATTCCTTATGAAAAGCAGATGAATGACTGGATGGCGGCGTTGCTTAAAATTTTGTGAGGAAAAATTTCAAAAAATAATATCAAGGAGGACATACTTATGGCGGTTACAGGAGTGGTCAGTTACAACAGTGTTTATGAAAACACATATGCTGCATCAAGAAAGGAAACGGCAAAGAAAGAGGAAACAAAAGAAACAGCGGTTATGCAGAGAAGCACCGGAACGGCAAAGAAAAGCAGCAATGAGGAATATCTTAATAGTTTGCAGAAGCAGGTGCCGTACATGAAACTGCAAGCTGGATATGGGCTTAACACAAATAATGACGGCAAGGTGAATGTTTTGGATGTCAATCCTAAGCTCTTAGAGAAGATGCAGAGCGATCCGGAAGCAGCAAAGGAATATACACAGCGGCTAAAAGATATTGAAGCGGCTACGAAATGGGTTGATGGTTTTGAAAAGCTGATGGGATATACTGCGGTTGTCAGGCATGGTTATGTTGATGAGAACGGAAATTTTTCTAATTTTGCCGTTGTAGTAAGAAAAGATGAATTAAACGAAAAACTCCGTAAAGAAGCACAGGAGAATGTTGAAAAGCAGATTGAGAAGACTCGTGAAAATGCCCGTAAAAAAGCAGGGCAGCTTTCGGAGGAAATGGCGGAAAAAGCAGAGGAAGCAAAAAAGGCAGAAAGAGAACAGGACAAGACAGGCATCATTGTTGCCAGTACAGATACCAATCAGGATAAAGCGGAACAGTTGCTGTCAGAGAAACTGGAAAAGGCAAAGGACGGAAGAATTTTGCTTGATAATGACGATATGCAGAAGGTCATTGAAGCGGCGAGGGAACAGGAAGAAGAACAGGCAAGTAAAAAGCAGGGCAATCATGCGGATGCTGTTGGCGCAAATTTGGATTTGAAGATATAAGGGGGCGGGGATATGAATATCAGTAGTAACAATATGAAATGGTTTTCAGGGTATTCCCTGATGAACAGGCTGTTTTCGCAGAAGAATGGAAGTAACACAGGCGTTTCCAACCAGGCAGGGGCAAATATCAGCGGCAAGGTGAAGTATAGGCACAGCAATCAATATTATAACGAAGATGGTGTGCCATTCCATTCAAAGGAAGAAGCCGGAAGGTGCATCAAAGGAACAAACGGCAATTGGAAAAAGATTGTATCTGTGTCAGATGAAGTAAAAGCAGAACTGGCGGAAGCAGTGAAACAGGATTTTATTGCCACTAATGGATGGGGCAAGCCGGACGGAAGCAAAAAGCCCGGTGTAATCAATAAGTATCTGAATACAATCCCTTCCGAACAGCGTAATTCTGTTGCGTGGACGTTACAGCGTATGGCAGGGGATTATGCTACAAGGATGGAGAAATTAGTGCGGGAGAATAATCCGGGCTGGAAACCGGGAGAAGCTTTTGACACGGGCATTTTAGGCCAGCTTGATGGGACGCCCGGCGGGGTGGATTTCAAGGCGTAAAAATTTTATGTTGTAAAATTAGAAATGGAGGATTTGGTATGTCAGTAAACATAGAGGGATATGCAAACCAGGCCGGGGTGGTGAACGGTTATTATCAGAATGGCAAGATTGCAAGCCCACAGGAAAAGGAAAAAGATGCGCCGCAGCAGAAAGCGTACAATGTGGTGAAAGTTTCCATTTCACAGGAGGGCATTGAAAGCTATCGGAATCAGACCCGTGAAAAAGGGATGCCGGGCAGAGTTATTGCAAAAGGAAATAAGGAGAATATTATAAGGCAGGCAAAACAGGCAGCAAGCGCACTAACTGCAAATGCCTATGGCGGTGAACTGGCCGGGGAATTGGAAAAGCTGAAAGGGCAAAGGGCAGGCAGCGCATACGGCATTGCAGACCAGATGGAGGATTCCGTCAGGGCTTATGGCAATCTTTATGATGAAATCGTGCAGGGCTACCAGAACGGCACAAGGGAACGTTATGTGGAGGATGAAAATTCAGAGACGGGTTTCCGTAAAATGACAATGGAAGAAGAATTAAGCGGGCTTGACGTGGCTTTCCAGAAGATAGCGGACAGAGCGGATGCCAGGGAAATGATAGAGGGCGGGTTTCAGAGACTCAGAACTGAAGGAGGGAAGGGGCTTTCCTCAAAAAACAATAAAAAGCCGCAGGGAACAGACGGAGACGTTTTGGAAACAGCTGGGGAGAAAATGAAAAGGCTGGCACAGGAATGGAGAGATGCTTACCGGGTATCAGGCTCTAAAGAGGGCGGCATGGAAAAAGTCATGTCCATGCTTAGCAGTATGTTCCTGACCAGCAGCAAGGCATGATGCGTTACTGCATAATTATTAAAAGAAGCAGAGAAAAGGCAGGAAAAAATGGTAGATATCTTTGGGTTTTGTAAATACAGTACAAAGACTGCCTTTGGACGCATCATTGCTGGAAAACTGCCAGAGGGACAGGCAGAAAAAGCAAGAAAGCGCAAAAAAAGAACAGCAGTAAGAAAACAAAAACAGATAACAGATGATACATTGTTTTGTGCAGGGTGGATGGTTGTCATTACATCTTTAGGGGCAGGATACTGCGGTGAAGAAATTTTACATCTGTACAGAAGCCGCTGGCAGGTGGGACTTTTGTTTAAACGTTTTAAACAGAATTTTTCTGTTACTTCTTTAAAAGCAGGAAATAAAAACTATACAGAAACAGAAGTCCTTCTGTGGCTTATAATATGGGCAATATCAGAACGCCAGCTGTTTCTGGCAGAATGTTTCCTTGCTGGAAAATGGGACAGTTTATTAATTTTACAGATATAAAAAGTATTCACGTTATTTGTCAAGAAAAAAACAGTACCTAAAAAACCAGCTTTGCAGCAAACAGCACCATTATTTTTGTAGTTAATTTTACTATCTGGCTGTCTTATATTTACTCTCATTAAGTAAAGCCATAGAGGATTTAATAAAAATCCTCCATGGCCTTTTATATTATCCCTGTATAATCAAAACTCTGGTTCTATAAGCCCAAATGTATTTCCTTTCCTTTTATATACAACATTGACCTCATCTGTTGTAGAATTACGGAAAACATAGAAACTATGTCCAAGCAGTTCCATCTGGATACAAGCTTCTTCTGGGTCCATAGGTTTCATTGCAAACCTCTTAGAACGTATAATCTTAATCTCATCATCATCTTCAATTTCTTCTTCTACAAAAGCTTTACTAAGACCTATCGCTGACTGCTGCTGGTCAATAATTTTATTCTTATATTTACGTAGCTGGCGTTCAATAATTTCTTCAACCAAATCTATAGAAACATACATATCATCACTAACCTGCTCTGCCCTTATTATGTTCCCCTTCATAGGTATAGTAACCTCTATCTTCTGCCTCTCTTTCTCCACACTAAGGGTAACATGTACTTCTGTCTCTGGAGTGAAATACCTCTCAAGCTTCCCTATCTTATCACTTACCGCAGACCTAAGCCCTTCTGTTACATCAATATTTTTACCACTAATAATATACTGCATGAATACCACTCCTTTGCTGTTTGTTGTATTCATTATATCGTACCTGTAAAACAAATTCAAGTAAAAATGCACAATTTCATTTTTATTTCCATGTTATATTTAGATATATTTTATAATATACAGTAAATTATTACCTTTTATCTGAAAATTAATCCAAATTGACACACAATATTTTTACATTTTTCTTGTTGAATAATGTTTATTAAAAATTGTGGATAATGTTGATAACTCTGTGGATAACTTATATTTTAAGGTTTCTAACACTAATCAAATGTTGATAAATATAAATTTATCAACATTTTTCTTAGTAATTTTGTTATTTTTCTCTTTTATACGACATTTTCCAGCAAAACATATCAGATTTCTACATTTGGAAAATAGGAATTGTCTGACAATTTCACCTTTTCTTTATAGAAGATTTTTTACCAATTCCTGACATTTTTATTATTTTTTTATACTTTTTATACTTATTGCCAGGAACTTTAATAACCACTTTTCTATTTACACCTAACCCCTTAAATGCCTTTTTGCCAACGTTAGACGCCTTTAATTTTGATGTATCTATAATTATAGTAGTAATATTTTTACAATTCTTAAATGCATTATTACTAATATAATTTATATTTTTACCAATAACTATCTTCTGCACATTGCCAGCATATGCAAATGCATTACTCTTTATTGAAGTTACTTTATATACAGTTCCCTTTACAGTAATAACATCTGGTATAACTACTTTTGATGAATCACCTATTGGTCTTTCATAAGCTACTTCTGGATTTTTACCTTGTTTTGTAATAGTACATACTGCTTTTGCAGAATCATCCCTGACTTTTATTCCTTTTACTGCTGGTGTTGCAGATGGTAAATTCCCAGGTACAGGAGTATTATGCACCTGTGGTATTGGTATTGGTGTTGCAGATGCATTGGCAGCTGGTACTGGTGTTTTTACACCAGAAGGAGATGGTGCTGGTGTTTTTACTGCAGAAGGAGCTGGTGCTGGTGTTTTTGTGGCAGCTGGCTTAACTGTTGGCGTGGCAGCTGGTACTGGTGTTTTTACACCAGAAGGTATATACACTGGATAATAACCTCCTGAAAATCCTGGTACTGGTGTCTTTGTACCAGAAGGTGTTTCTGGCGGTACTGGTGTTGGAGTTGCTGGTGCAGAAGTTCCTGGAATTGGAGTTCCTGGTACTTGCGTTTCCAAAGATGGCGGATTGGTAGCTGTTCCAGTTGCTTTAATTACCTCTCCTTCTGAAACCTTTACACCACAGTCATCACAATATGTATCTCCTGTATAACCATCCTCTGTATCTGTTGCCTCTTTTATATTTTTTATTACAAGATTACTATGTTTACTACTGTCTAGTTCTCCATATGCAGCACCACAACGTACACAAACTGCTTTTTTGACACATGACGCACTTCCGCCTGTATGCCCAAGTTCATCTGTAATAATGTTTCTTACAAGAATTTCATTACATATAGTGCATTCCTTATGCCCATTACCTTTATCTGTACATGTTGGTGCCTTTTCACCTGATGCTTCATCATATAATACTTCACTCTCAATATGTTCACACGATGAACGTGTAATAAGCACTGTAACTGTTAAATTCTTATAAAATTCTTTATCTGCTGCTGTATAAACAGCTTTAGCACTTACAGCTTTGCCTGTTTCAAGCTTTAATCCCCCTGAATTACTATCCCATTCCCATCCTGTTTCTAACATAATATCTGAAACCTTTTCACAACTGTTTGATGCACTTAATTCTTCTGATGGCATATTTGGCGGAAAATCTGCTTTCTCAATTACAACAGCATCTGCAAGTTTTAAAATACCATTATAATTAGTTGCAGATACATGCACAATAAGGCTTTTTCCTATGTCTTCCCCTTTTATTAAATAGCTATTGCCAGTTCCTTCCTGTACAACATCATTAGTACCATCATAAAGGAAAGTATAAATAAGTTCTGCATTATTTTGTACACCTTTAACTTCAGCTGTAATAATTCCGTTATAACATGTTTTACCTGTTATAGATACTGTACCTTCAAGTTCTGCTGTAAATTCTTTACTATTTTTTAATATATCCCCTGGCATTGAAAAGTTAGTCTCTTTAGCCCTTACATATATCTGGCCTTTGCCATATGCAAAATTACCTATGCTTATAGAACCATTAATTCTATTATCCTCTGTCTCCTCTATAATTTCTACATTATTCCATGACTTGCCTCCGTCAATACTGTATTCATATTTAAAATCTGTATATCCTTTAAATATATATGTATCAATTCCAATGGAATCATTTATAGAAACTTCTTCTGGAGCAGGTATATTCCCCATTTTAAGGACAACATCTGAACCATTATTTTTTTCATCTATAATATCTGTAATGCTTCCTTCAAATTCCTCTGATGAAACTTCTGCTTTTATTGAATGTCCTATATCATCTTCTGTTATCAGATATTCATTTGAAGCAGATGGCCCACTTACAATTTCATCATCACGGTACCATGTATATAAATATGTACCACTAAGACCAGTACTTTGGAAATCTACAGAAAGTTTATTTCCAAACTCTGCTACACCTTTGATATTAGCTGTTCCATAAATGCTATTTTTACCAGTCCTGAAGCTTCCCCTGTATACATCACTGTCATTACCTGCTTTATCTGTAACTATAATTCCATAATTATATTCTGTATCTGGTGAAAGATTTATTAACTCTATATCACCATCTTCATTTAAATTCTTCTTATTGCCCTTAATTATATTCTCTGATGGCTCTCCAGCAGCAGGCTCATATCCAACATAATAATCAACAATACCACTTCCCGTTTCTGTTATATTTAACTTTAAAAATGCCATCATATTGCCTGTACTTGCTTCTACATTATTAATTACAGGAGCTGTTGAATCTTGTATAATTTCGTCTGTTGATACATAAGAAACATTGCCTGCCACATCTGTAATCTTTGCATAAACAATATTACTGCTGTCTGCTTTAAGTACTGGCATATCATTATCATCATATGTATTCCATTTTCCAGAAACAGCACTTTCAAGCTGTTCCTCTGTTGTATATTTTTCTGTTGTTATATAATATTCAATAGTATCAACGCCAGAGACATTTTCTTTTGTTAAACTTGTATTTTCATCTGTTGCAAATATCCTGATTTTCTGTTCTTCATTAGTATAATATCCAAGAGAAATAACTTCAAGGAAACTCTGCCACAGTTTTCCAGTATTTAAAATACTTATCTCCCCATGTGGAGCCTTAGTATCAATATTTACAGGAATAGAAAATACATCAGGCATACCTGGATATTTAACAGGGTCTGCATGGTAAAGATATCCTTCTTTATCTGTCATAAAAAAACTACAAGTATTTTTACCATCTGTATCATAACTAAACTTATCTGTAACATTTTCTGGTGTTGCTATTGTATGAAGAAATGAATAACCTTTAGCAGCTGAAACCTGTACATTACTTATATACCACCCATTTTTACCTTCTGTTCCTGTAATTGTATACATAGAACCATCAATATATTTACGTGATATAGTAAATGGTATATCTACACTTCCCTTATAATTTCCTTTTCCAGTAACAGTAGCCCTGGCTGTTCCTGAATATGTATTTTGATGGTAATTTACCTCATAGTCCCTGCCTTTTTTAATATCAAAACCATCTGCTGCCTTTACTTCTGGCTCTACTGGTTTTAACATAACATAATAATCCCCATCAAGAGGTTCAAACATATTGTCCTGCAAAGAAGCCGGGGTAATTGTAAATCCATATAATTGTATCAATCCGTCAGAAGCTTTATAATTCTCTCCCTCTCCAACTTCCGCATACACATCATAATAACCTGCATCAATAATACTATCAATAAAATCTTTTGAAGTAATATGTTTATACTTTAATTTAACTTCACCTATTCCCTCTTTTTTCTCAATTTCTGGTATAACTGGTTTGCCAGTATAAACTGATTCACTTATATTTCCCTTATATCCTATACAGTCTTCTGTTAATTCTGCTTTTCCAACATTTACCAGTATTCTTAAAGTATCAGCAGGCAGATGTTCTTCTGCAGCAGCATCCACTTTAAGAGTATACATACCTGCATTTACAGGCTCTGAACCAAGTTCTTGTACAGAACTTAAATCCTGTCCATCAGTATAATCCCCCTTATACCAGCTAAATGTATATTTCCTTGCCTTAGAACCATTTACAGAAAAATCCTTATCTTTAGGCGCAGGAATTGCCTTGCCACTATATATATAATTAATTCCATAAGAATCATTTTTAATACTGCTATAATTTGTATCATAATTATTCTGGCTCAGGGAAGGATAATTAAACACATATGGACTATCACTTGCCCATACACCACTTGATATATGGCTTTCATTAAATTTAATCTTTGTAAAATTCTCTGGTACTGTATCAGCTCCTGAAAGAAAGAAATCATAAAATATCTGTCCTGTACTCTTTTCTATCTGGTCATCCCATGTACAATCTACTGCATACCATTTTCCATTATCCATATGTACATAATTCCACATATGCGCTTGCATAGAACCTGGTGAACCCCCTTGCCCGCTTACCAATACACAATCTACACTAAATTCATTACAAAGCAGCTTAAATGCCTTTGAATATCCTGCACATACTGTTATATATGGTGATACCAGTGCACTATATGCAGTCTGGTAACGTCTTGGTCCTAAATCACCATTTGCATATTGTACTGTATTGCACAAATAATCATGTATAGCCTTTACTTTGTCATAAACAGTACTATTATCCTTTAAATTATAAGGTGCTGCTTCCAAAGCACTTTTAGCTGCTGCAACTGCTCCCTTAATGTCTTCCATATTTCCAGTAGCATTAACACCTGTTGTTGCTGCATTATAAGAGCTCTCTGTCATATAAAGCACAATATCTTTCACTGTTATATCAGCACATGAACTACTATTTTCCTGCATTTTTGCTGAATAACTGTATGAATATGCTATACCAGAACCTGCAAACCATGACAATTCTGGATGTTCATAAATTACTGCAAGCCAGGCTGGCAGTACTATATCATCAATCCACTCTTTTATCTCTGCTTTTGTTGTATCCTGTAATATAGGATTGTTATTCTGTATAGCCACTGTCTGCTTCTCCCATATTTTTTCATAAGGAATAGAAATCTCATCTAATGATGCACCTGTTGTACCAAGGCTGCTATTCATAATAGTATCATACACCAGCTTAGAATCTGGTTCCAGCTGGTTATAATATCTATCTGTAAAACTTTCATCAGTTATTCCAAAGATTGATACAGGCAAACCTATATCTGATAAATCACCAAGATTTTCATGTACTATTGTATATGTATTAATATACACATTTGTTTTTACAGAATCATTTGTATTATTTACCTCTTCTTTAAAACCATCATTAATGTTGCCAGCATAACTAACTTTTTCTTCTGCATTAGCTGGTATGCCTGGTATATCTGCCACTACAATAAGCATTGCAGCTGACAATACTAATGACAATACCTTTCTTAGCGTTCTTCTTAAATTTTTCATTAATATAACTCCTTTCCTGGATTTAAAAATAATAATTATAATATATACTACCAAATTTAGGGGATTTTTTCAAATAATTTACGTATATTTTAAATATAAATAAGACCAAAACATATTACTAGATTTAATTACGCAAAAAAACCGGGAGAAAACCTCTCCCGGTATAAATTTATTTTATATATTATTAACCTACAATTCTCCTTGCATTACATGGCTGTCTGTAATACATACTTGAAATCTTAATACCATCTGAAGGGTTACTTGCATGTACAACAGAACCTCCGCCAATATACATAGCAACATGGCCTACAGAACCACCATTCTTATAGAAAACCAAATCACCTGGCTCTACATCTGACAGACTTACACTTGTACCATATGTTGACTGTGCACTTGAAGTTCTTGGAATACTATAACCAAACTGTGCATATACACTCATTGTAAATCCTGAACAGTCTGTACCATTTGTAAGGCTTGTACCACCATATACATATGGATTACCAACAAACTTCTGTGCATATGCTGCTATCTGTGCACCTGTACCGCTTCCATAATTTGTAGTTGAGCTTGAACTTCCTGAACTTGAACTATGGCTGCCTGAGCTGCTTGAAGAACTTCCTGAGCTTGAACTATGGCTGCTTGATGAGCCTGAACTGCTTGATGAAGAACTTCCTGATGATGAGCTGCTGCTTGATGAGCTTGAGCTGCTTGAACTACTTGATGAAGAACTTTCTGGACTACTTTCTTCATTCTGTGCTGCAAGTGCCCTGAGCCTCTCCTGCTCTGCCCTTCTTGCTGCTGCCCTTGCACGTGCCCTTGCACGCTCTTCTTTTATAGAAATGGCCTTTTTAAACCTTACTCTTACATTTACAAATTCTTTGGCAACATAGCCTCTTCCATCATCAATAGAAATCCTTACCCAGTTATCACCACATAACTTCTCTACATAATATCTCTCTTCTTCTGGTATCTGTGTAACTATTGTTGACTTTGTGCTTGTTCTTGACCTTACATTAAGTGTAACTGTACCTTCCTTAACTGTTATGTATTTAGTTCCATATTTTTCAGCAAGTTCCTGTGCTTCTGCACCGATTGCAAGATACTCTTTCTTAATATATCCTTTAACAGAACCAGACTGTATCTGTACCCAGCCACCTTTTACATTACGTAATATTTTAGCAGCCGAACCTCTGTATAATTTACCAAGAACCTTAGAATCCTTTGTAGAAGGATGCCTGCGGATATTAACATAATCACTGGCTATTGAAATACCTGTCGTCTGCCAGCGTTCTGAAACTGTTGATTCAGCAGCTTTTGATGCTGTCTTTGTCTTTTCAGCTGTATTTTCTGGCACTACTGTTTCAGGTGCTGTTGTAATTTCTGCTGTTTCCTCTTCAGCTTCTCTCTCAACAAAATTAGTTGCATAATACTTATCTAAAGATAGGGAAAGACCTGCCATCTCTGTTTCCTGGCAAACTATTGATGAAGCAGCAGCCCCGCCAGAAACATTACAACAAGCAAGCGATAATGTAAGTGCTGTTCCAAATACAGCAGCACGCTTAACCCAATGTGTCTTAACCATAATTACCTCCAATTAGTTCTTCTTTATAAATAATTTACTGTACTAAGGCATAACTATTATAAATCATATAACAATTATTACAAATATATTACATCTATTACATTGCAAAATCAATTATAACAACGTAGCTTTTATTTGTCAACACCTCTTTTTAACATAAATTTAACAAAAAACAACCTATTTTGGCAGGTTTTTACCGGAATTATGACCAACTCTGTTAAATAGCTTTAAATTATTACACATCCTTCTACACAGTTAGAATTTTTCTACTTTCATAGAATAAAATGTCTTTTATTCTACATAAACCGCGTATTTACTACATAAACCGCACTATTTTACTGCCACTGCTTCTGTTTCAATTAAAACATCTTTAGGAAGCCTTGCTACTTCAACACATGACCTTGCAGGATATGGTTCAGGAAAATATTTTGAATAAACTTCATTAATAGATGCAAAATCATCCATATTTTTTATAAATACTACTGTCTTTATTACATTTTCCATTGATGTCCCAGATGCCTCCAACAGGTTCCTAATATTTGTAAACACCTGTTCTGCCTGTTCTGCTGCTGTACTTCCAGTAATCCCGCCTGTAGCAGGATTAACTGGTATCACTCCTGATGTATATATTATCCCATTTACTTCAACAGCCTGTGAATATGGTCCGATTGCTGCTGGTGCCTTATCTGTACTTATTATATTCTTCATAATTAACCACTACCTCCATTTCATATTAAAGCAGGATACTGCTGGTAATTACCATATTTTTCCCACAAATTCTATTATAACATACAACCCTTTTAAAAACCAGTATAAAATATTATGATATCACGTCCGTTTCATAAATTTCAATAATTTCTATTTATTTTTAGGGGGACGGACGGTTTCCATGCCAGAGCCAGAATATTCCACACAGGGGTACGCTTCCGCTACGATAACCCACGCAACAGTGCATAGTATCCTTGTTTTATAAAAGAAATTGGCATTTCTTTTATAAAACCTAAGACAGGATACAAGCACTGGCGGGGTTAAAGTACCCCTTTTGTGGAATTATTGCTGGCTCTGGCATCGGAAACCCTGTGTAATGGCACTCTCAAAAGGTAAATAGAAACTATTGGAATAAAATTTATGAAACGGACGTGATTTTTGAGTTTCCCCATTTTTTAATTAAACAAAGATTATATTACTCTGGCAAATTCCAAATGCTTTACCAAAAGGCAGCTGTTATGGGGGCGCTGGTGTTTAAGCCCCGTATTAAATGTTTCGTAGAAACATTGGGGCTTTATGCACCACTGCGCATCCCATCCAAGCGAAAGCGGCTGCCGGTGGTAAAACTTTGGAATTGCCAGAGGCAAAATACCTGTGTATTAAAAAAATAAGGAAACTCAAATAAAATATTATGATATCTTATTATCAAATGAAAACACATTTAAAAATTTCTTTGCCCTGTCTGTTTCTGGGTTTTCAAAAAACTTTTCTGGTGTATTGCTTTCTATAATTTTACCTTCATCCATAAATACAATCCTGTCTGCCACTGCCCTTGCAAATTTCATTTCATGTGTAACAATAAGCATAGTTTTGCCCTGGTTTGCAAGGGCAAGTATCACATCTAAAACTTCCCTTGTCATCTCTGGGTCAAGTGCAGCAGTCACCTCATCAAAAAGCATAATCTCTGGATGCATAATAAGTGCCCTGACAACTGCCACTCTCTGTTTCTGTCCCCCTGACAGCTGCCTTGGATAACTTTTTGCTTTATTTTCAAGCCCTACCCTTTTCAAAAGCCCAAGTGCTTCCCTTTTTACCTCATTTTTTTCTCTTTTCTGGACTTTTACAGGTGCTAACATAATATTTCCAAGTACATCCATGTGTGGAAATAAATCATAACTCTGGAATACCATTCCAATTTTCTGCCTGGATACTCCCATATCCATTATATTCCCTGTATAGCCTTGTATATTGGTGCTAATACTTCCAGACTGTATCTTTTCAAGCCCGTTAATACAGCGTAAAAGTGTACTTTTACCACACCCGCTTGGTCCAATAATTACTATAACTTCTCCTTCTTCTACCTCTAAACTTAAATCATCCAGAACTATATGTTCTTTATATTTTTTCACAATATGCCTGATATTTAATATATAATCTGCCATATACTAACTCCATTTCTTTTCTAATTGCCGTGCTGCAATGCTGGCAGGCCAGCAGACCAGGAAATAAAGAATAAATATAACCAGGAAAACACCAAATGCTGCATTGGGACTTGTCATACGGTTTGCTTCAATTATCTGCTGTCCAGTCTTTAATACTTCAACTACACCTATCATAAGCACAAGACTTGTAGTCTTAACCATACGTGTAACAAGGTTAATTGACAGTGGTACAAGCCTGCGCAATGTCTGTGGCAGAATAACATAAAAATAACTTTGTGTTTTGCTTAATCCAAGCGCTTTACTGCTTTCATACTGGTGTACTGGTACACTTAATATTGCACTTCTCGTTAAATCCCCCATTTCAGCAGCACCCCACAAAACAAATACAATAATGGCAGATGTTTCTCCTGGCAGGTTTATTCCAAGGATTTTTGTACTTCCAAAAAATACAATAAACAACAGGACAAGCTGTGGCATAATACGGATAAATTCAAGATATATTTTTGTTAAAAACTTTATTAATATATTTTCTTTTGTCATAATAATCCCTAAAATTATTCCTAAAGGAAAGCTGGTTACTATTGAAACCAGGCTTATTTCTACTGCTGCCCAAAGCCCTTGTAACAAACGCAGCATATTGTTTCCTTTAAGTAATACTTCAAGTCCCAAATCCGGCATACCTAAGCCTCCTCTCAGCAAGTGTCCCTGCTGCTAATACTGGCAGCAGGATTACCAGATAAAATACTACAAGAAGTACAAGGCTTTCTGTTGTTTTATAATATAATCCTATTAAATCTTTGGCTGTAAACATTAAGTCCATAAGGCTTACTGCTGAAAATACACTTGTTTCTTTTAACAGGAATATTATATTGGCAAGAAATGCTGGAATGCTTGTAGATACAGCCTGCGGCAGTACCACATAACACATTATCTGTGCCTTGCTAAGCCCAAGGCTGTATGCACTTTCTTTTTGTATATTATCTACACCTATAAGCCCGCTGCGGAAAGCTTCTGCCATATAGCTCCCGCCTAAAAAAGCAAGCCCTGCTGCCCCACAGGTTTCTGGAGATAACATTATTCCAGCTTTGGGCAGCCCATAATATATAAAAAACAACTGTACCAGAAGAGGTGTGTTACGGCTGGTTTCTATATACACCGTAACTATATGGCGTATTACAGGAACCTTTTCATATAAAACTACTGCACAAAACAGCCCTGTTAAAATTGCTAAAAAGACTCCTTCTAAGCCAATCTTTACTGTTAATAGTGCCGCTTTCTGGTACAGAGGCCAGACCTTCTCTATATATCCAAAATCCATTAATGCACCTCCTAGTATAATAATGGTGTACTCAATCAAGAGTACTTGTTAATAAGTTT